>CAZQUI010000015.1:0-8098 GCA_964596595.1 uncultured Candidatus Saccharibacteria bacterium | reverse complement strand
ATAACTCGTTATTTTCTTCTGCAAGTTTATGTGTTCTTTCTAGCAAGGAACGTTCTTCTGGCGTCATAAAAACACTATAGCAAATTAGATAAAAATTGGCGAGCAGTGTATTTTACCATTGGTGCCCTCGGTAGGAATCGAACCTACATCTATTCCTTAGGACGGAACTATTCTATCCATTGAACTACGAGGGCGAAATACAAAATCAAATATCAAAGATATAAAATCAAAAATCAGTCGCATTAGAAGACTAACACATGAAACTACAATTTTGAATGTAAACTTTTAAGAATTTAATTTTTGATCTTGTGACAGTAGACAATGATAATTATAATCTGCTATCCTATGTTCACTATGAAAGTACTAATTGTTGAAGACGATCGTGACATTGCTGAAAATATTCGCTCCGGATTATCTGCAAAATCTCACGTGGTAGATATTGCAACCGATGGAGCCGATGGTTCATTTTTAGGAAGAAGCTACAATTATGACGCCATCATCTTGGACAACTCTTTACCAAAAAAGAACGGCCTGACTGTTTGTAAAGAAATTCGTGCTTCAGGAAAATCAACTCCAATTATATTTCTTTCCGTAACAGCTGACACTGAAACAAAAATTAATTCTTTAGAAAATGGTGCCGATGACTATGTAACCAAACCATTTTTATTAGCCGAACTTGAAGCTCGTTTAGACGCAATTACTCGTCGAGCTCCAGAAATAAAATCAAACATTCTGACCATAGATAACCTGATATTGGATACAAATAAACAAACAGTATCGCGTAATGGGGTAAACGTCCATGTAACAAAAAAAGAATTTAACATCTTAAAATACCTCATGCTACACCGAGGCATCATTATGTCACGATCTTTAATCATGGAATATGTATGGACCGCAGAAAGTGACCCATTTTCAAATACTGTAGAAGCTCATATTCGAAATATTCGTAAGAAAATAAACTTCAAAAAACAAATAAATCTTATCCTCAACATACCAGGTAGAGGTTATGTAATAGATTCTCCAGAAAAATTAAAAAATCTAAGATGAAAATTAAACAATATTTTAGCCTAAATTCATTATTTCTTGAGACAAAATTCACTAAAAATTTATCTCTTACCATTAAAATTAATTTGGTTATGTGTCGACATAACTATAAACATTGATGTATGTTAGTAATATTCCCCACGAATATTAATTACTTGGGAGAAATAATATGGAACCCAAAGGCATAAAAAAGATCATTATTTTTTCGTATTTTGGCAGGTTTACGCAAAAAATATGGTCTCGTGCCCAGCTGCTAGCGTGGCAGCTGGGCATAAAGCCTATTACATCGATTTATCTGGTTTTACCATTGGATAGTCTCGATGATCAAACAACAAACACCGTCCCTCTATTTGACATTATTACCATTACAATAATCTTTATCTTACTTATTTTTATCTTTTTTCTTGTAGATAAACAACTTCGCTCTTCAAAATATCAATCTTTACATTCTATTGAATTACTAGAAAAAGAAAGGGACGAATTAGAAAAACGTATATCCGAACGTACATTAGAACTTATATCTTTCCGAAAAAAACAAAGAGAAGAACTTGAAAGAGTTGCTCGTTTTGGAGAACTTTCTCAAGGATTATTTCACGATCTCATAAACCCACTTTCTGCAGCATCACTGTCAATTGAACAATTAGTCAATAAAAAATCCACAGTCAACGAAACAGCAACAATACTCCGTAAAGCTGTTGAAGCCTCTCGAAGGATGAGCACTTACTTAAATAGTATAAAAAATATTATAAATACAAACAAAAACCAAGAAATTTTTGCCGAAACAAAAACTTGTTTATCTATAGTATTAGATCTTTTAGCTTATAAAATTCGTACCGCTAATGTAAAAATAGAGATAGTTCACGAACGATCCTATAAACTAAATATTAATCCTATTCGCCTCCAACAATTATTCTTAAACATAATTTCAAATGCAATTGAATCTTTCGAAGATTATACAGATGATATTATAAAAAAAATTTCAATAAAAATTACTTCAAATAAAGAAAAAATATTTATTACGATTTTAGATACTGGTAAAGGAATACCTGAAAACAATTTAGTTACTATTTTTAAAAAATCATTTACCACAAAAAAAGATGGTCTTGGTATAGGACTTATAACTGTTCGTTCCATAGTCGAAGATGAACTTAAAGGAATTATCTCAATCACAAATGCACCAACTAGTGGTGCATTGTGTCAAATCATTATTCCAATCAAAAAACCGATACCAGATCTTTTTTAACACTTACAAGTAGCACATTTTCCATCTGGACCACAGGCTTTATCAGGATGACATGCGCAAGCACATTCTTTACAGTTTCCACAAAGATGAGACTTTATTAAGGAATATTTTCCAGAACCAAGTGAAGCAATAGCAAGTGAAGACAAAAGAAGGACAAAATCTAATTCATAACCACCTTGTCCAGTAAAAGAACCTCCCCACTTTACTTTAAATATGGCGACCAACATAATCACAACAAAAAGCAATGCGGGAACCAAAGTCCAAACACCTAAAATAAGCATTGCGCCACCAATAGTTTCAACCAATGCAATAAACCAGGCCATAAAACCATTTAAACCTATCGATTCAAAAAACATAGTTGTTCCTGAAATATTGTTCAATTTCCCAATACCATGAACTAAAAATGTCACACCGACACCAAGACGAAGTAATAAAAGACCTATATTTGGATATTGTGAAGAAGAAAATCTTGAAATTTTCATAAACATAATAAAATTATCTCAATAATTAATGTAACTATAATATCATAAACTATTAAAAATTTCTTGAAAGTTATTTTTTAACTTCAAGTTGCACATCTCGGGCAGCTTTACGATAAGCACAATAATCACATTCTGCAGCAGGTTTTGGTAATTTTTGATTTGTAAGACATTTTTTCATTTCAACCAGAGCTTTTTCTACCCATTCATCGTTACCAGTATAAGGAATAAGATCAATATCAAATTCTAATTTTGCATCAAAAGCTTCTTTATCAGTTTTTCCATTGCAATAGACAAAATATCCAGTAGACGAAACCGTAAAACCATTACGACGAAACAACCATTGATAAACTTCCATTTGTCGTTTGTACCCAATTTGCCATTCTTTATCTAAAGTAACTTTTTCTTCTTTACTGGTTGATTTATAATCAACAATAATTATTTCATTTTTTGAATTAACCCACACATCATCAACTGCTCCAGTAACTAAAAAATTTGCTGGTTCAAAAACATGAGTAATTCCTTTAAAATTTGTTCGCCAAAGATCCATATCCTCGTGAGAAAAAGGGATAACGTCATCTAAACCATAGGAAGCCATGAGAGGATGAGCTCGCTTTTTAGTTCGATGAATATCGAACTCTTTTTTAAGTAAAGTATCTACCGCCGAATTTAAAGCAAACGGAAAACCAGGAGGACGACTAACGCCCAGCCTTGCATCCAAGTAGTAACAAAGTTGGCAATTCATAAACAAATCGATCTTTGATCGACTAATACGAAATGGTTCTGAACTATTTGGATCAAAAATATTACGTGTACGACGAGGTTTGTAGTATTCAGACATGCAAGAATGATACCATGAAAATATCAGTTTATTTTTTTACTACGGTAACTTTTTTCATTACAATATCTTCGAGAGGACGATCATTTTCATTTACTTGAGATGCGGCAATAGCATCAACAACCTCCATACCAGAAATTACGTGACCAAATATAGTATAAGCATTTGGAAGTGGTGTGTCTTTGTGCATGATAAAAAATTGACTGCCATTTGTATTTGGTCCAGCATTAGCCATGGCCACCACTCCTCTTTTATATCCTTGCTTATATGAATCAGTTTGAGGATTTAATTCATCTGCAAATTTATACCCTGGTCCACCCATACCCGTTCCCGTAGGATCACCACCCTGTATCATAAAACCACTAATAACCCTATGGAATATAACTCCGTTATAAAAACCTTTATTTGCCAAAGTTACAAAATTTTCAACAGTCTTTGGTGCATCTGTATCATAGGTTTCAAACACAATGGTACCTTTTGAAGTTTCGATTGTTATTGTATTCATAGAATTTTTTGATTGATTTGTATTAGTAGAAGTTGCAATTTCAGTTATATTTTTTGAATTATCAACTGAAACGGATTGGTTTGAATAATAATTATCGTTGGTACTAGTAATTGTATCTTTTGCCTGACGATCAAAAATATACCATCCACCAAAAATAATAACTAGAAAAACTAAAACTAATATATTTTTTGAATTCATGGTTAAAGATTATACAATTCTTTGATCTTCTGAACAACCAAACTGCGAGCTTCATTAATTGACATTTTCAAAACTGATCCAGCTGCAGCTTTGTGTCCCCCTCCTCCAAGAGCCGCGGCAAGTTTTGAAACATCAAAAATATTTCCATCTTTACTACGAAAACTAACTTTTACTTTTCCTGGCTCAGGTTCAATCACTGCACCGGTTATTAGCCATTTTTTAACTCTACGAAGCACCGGAGAAATGCTGTGAGCCTGAACATCTTCGAGAGGAATATTTTTTTCTTTTATTTGATGACTAGAAACAATTGCTAAAGCTACTTTTTCATCAAAAAAAGTCTCAATGGAAGAAAGGGCCAAGGCTTGAAAAGCAACATCGGCTGGAGTAGTAGAATTTTCCATTTCGGAAATAAGATTTGAAAAATCTGGAATAAATTTTATTAACTCAGCAGCAATATCAAAAGTTCTTGTTGTGGTTCCAGAATATTTAAAACCACCCGTATCAGTATAAATACCAATAAAAAGATTTGAGGCGATATTTTTATCAAATTTTATATTCCAAGAAGTAAAAAGATCAAAAAGTACTTGCCCGGTAGCAGGATAATTTGATTCAACTAAATTGATCGTAGCAAAACCAGAATTGGAAACATGATGATCGATAACGATAGTTGGTATAGATAACGGAAACACAACAGGCTGCAAACGAGAAATTTGTTCTGGTGAACCAGAATCTTGAATAATAAAAAGATCAAAAGATTTCAAATCAATTTCAAAAAAGTTCTTTGCAACTATATCTTTTGCTCCAGGAAAATGCATAAAAGCTTCTGGTATTTCAGAATCACCTCTTATAACAGTCACATTTTTGCCCATTTGTTCTAATACAAATTTTGTAGCCAAGGCTGACCCTGCAGAATCAGGGTCTGGAGAAGGGTGACAATGCAACAAAATAGAATGAGCTTTTTGAATCTCCGCTAATATAAGTGGAGACTTTTCATTAATAAGAGCGGAAATATTAGGGTTCATATAAACTATCGTAGCACTAGGACCTAAAATATTCCAATAGATATGCTATAGTAATGGCCATGAAAAGAACTTATATTAAAGACCTAAAAGACAATGTTGGATCGGAAGTGTCAATTTCTGGATGGATCGATATTCGACGTGATCACGGAAAATTAATATTTATTGATATTCGTGACCTAACAGGCAAAGTACAATCTGTCGCTTTACCGAACAACAAAGAGGCTCATGAAATTGCCGGAAAAATCCGTTCGGAATGGGTAGTCACTGCAAAAGGAATTGTAAACAAACGCCCAGAAAAAATGGTAGCTCAAGGTGAAATAAATGGCTCAATAGAAATTGAACTTAAAGAAATAACTATTTTAAATGAAGCTGAAACACCAGCCTTTGATATTCGCGGCACTGGCCATGAAATAAATGAGGAAGTTAGACTTCAATACAGATACCTCGATCTACGCCGACCAAGAATGCAGAACAATATTCGCACTCGTCATAAAGTTATAAAATATATCCGTGATATTCTAGATAAAGAAAACTTTACTGAAATTGAAACACCCATCTTAACAAAATCAACTCCTGAGGGTGCCCGTGATTATGTTGTACCTTCCCGCTTAGAACAAGGAAATTTTTATGCCCTACCCCAATCACCCCAACAATACAAACAGCTAATTATGACTGCTGGATTTGAAAAATATTTTCAAATTGCTCGCTGTTTCCGAGATGAAGATACTCGCTCTGATCGTCAACCAGAGTTTACACAAATGGACTTGGAAATGAGTTTTGTCGATCGCGAAGACGTAATGGCTCTAAACGAGAAAATGCTAATTGAGATCGTAACCAAAATTTTTCCCGAAAAGAAAATTCAACAAATTCCTTTCCCAAGAATAACTTACAAAGAAGCCATGGAAAAATACGGTAATGACCGACCAGATATTCGTAATGACAAAAATGATCCAAATCTTCTCGCTTTTTGTTGGGTTATAGATTTTCCATTTTTCGAAAAAACAGAAGAAGGCGGTTGGACTTTCACGCATAATCCTTTTTCTGCCGCAAAACCTGAACATGCAACTTGGCTCATGAATAAAGAAAAAATTTCTGAAATATTAACAACTCAGTACGATATTGTCTTAAATGGTTTTGAAATAGGTGGTGGCAGTATTCGTAATCATAAACCAGAAGCCCTAAAAAAAGTTTTTGAAATTATGGGTTATCCAAACGAACAAATAGAATCAAACTTTGGTCACATGCTTCGAGCTTTTGCTTCCGGTACACCACCTCATGGCGGAATTGCTTGGGGTTTGGATCGCTTAGTAACTCTGCTTCAAAATGAATTATCGATTCGTGAAGTTATAACTTTTGCAAAGACTGGTGAAGGTAAAGACCTAATGATGAATTCCCCAAGCCAAATATCACCAAAACAACTAAAAGAACTAGGCATTGAGATCAAGAAAAAATAAAATTAAAATCTACTCCGTTTTCAAATCTAAACAGACTGAATTTAAACAATATCTTTTCCCAGTAGAAGTTGGACCGTCATCAAACAAATGACCTAGATGAGACCCACATTTTGCACAAACAATTTCAGTTCGATTCATACCACGAGAATTATCTGCAATATTATTTATCGCACCAGGTAATGCCTGATCAAAACTTGGCCAACCTGTGCCAGAATCAAATTTTGCTTCTGACGAAAAAAGTGGATTGTTACAGACCTTGCAAGTATACATTCCAGATCTTTTTTCATGTAGCAACTTACCTGAAAAAGGAGCCTCGGTAGCCTTTTGACGCAATACAGCATATTCTTCTGGCGTTAATTTATTTTTTATTTCTTCTTCATTCATATAATTATGTTTTATGGACGTCCGACATTAATATTAAGCTAGTAAATTTTTAAATCTATTTTGTAATTTTTCTAATTTTGGAGCAATTACAATCTGACAATATGGAGCACTGGAATTATTTTTATAATAATTACGATGATAATCTTCTGCTTCATAAAAAGCTCCAAGTGGTAAGACTTCGGTTACTACAGGATTTTCATAAGCTTTTGCAGAATTAAGTTCTTTTATTAAATTTTCTGCTTTTATTTTTTGATTATTATCTGAATAAAAAATAGTTGAACGATACTGAGTGCCAACATCAGCCCCTTGCCTATTATAAGTGGTTGGATCATGGGTATTAAAAAATACACTCAAAAGATCATCATATGATATAACGCTTGAATCAAAGTTAATTTTTATTGACTCAACATGACCAGTGTTACCGGTAGAAACTTGTTCATATGTAGGATTAGCAATTTTACCTCCCGTATACCCAGAAACGACTGATTTTACGCCTTTAAGTGACTGAAAGATTGCTTCTGTACACCAAAAACAACCTCCTCCAAAAACTGCTGTTTGTAAATTATTATTCATTTAAACATTGTACCAAATACAAATAAAAATACCCCGATTAATTTCGAGGTATTTTTATTAAAAAGTATTATTTACGCTTTCTAACAGATTTTTTTGCATGCTTTGCAGCAAGACGTTTTGCTGTCTTACGTGAACGTGATGAACGTTTTTTTGATGATTGTCTTTTTGCCATATGAGTGAGTTAAATTAATTTTTTTAGAAACAATGCTCGACCACTATATTTAATATTATACTTTAGACTCGGTTTATTTTCTACTTAAATAATGCCACAATCGTCATCCACAACCTCTTCCAATAAGAAACGCTACGATCTACAGGTTCGGTATTAGCATCTTGCGGATCGAGATGTTTGGTTACA
>CAZQUI010000014.1:0-12670 GCA_964596595.1 uncultured Candidatus Saccharibacteria bacterium | reverse complement strand
ATGCCTTATCCACGCCGCCAGCGTTCATCCTGAGCTAGGATCAAACTCTTAACTATAAATGAACGGAACAAAATAGAAAGTACTATACTTTATCTAGATTGAAATTCATTGTTTAGTCCTAGCTCTCCGTATTTGTTGAATATACAAATACTTGAATCATTTATATTGGAATAAATGTTAACTTGCACTTATTCATCTAAATTTGTTTTACAAACTTAAATAAATATCTCAATTATTTTACTTTCAAAGTACCGCTGCTATTTAGGCAGCGTGCTAGCTATACTACAGGTACTAAAAATAAAGTCAAGTTACTTTGTACCATAAGTCCTCTCCGAGATAACCTTTACTGTACCAGCCTTTTTATCTATATAGATATCAGCTTCACCGATATTATTTTCTTTAGTTATTTCTTTAAAACGATCAAGTGGATTTATAACGATTTTTAGCACATATTCCCCTGTAGGTAAATCAGTAATATCAAAATTTTGATCGACATAAGTATAGTAATAAGCATCTGCCCAACCGGCCGATATACCCTGACGCTCTTTACCACAAACAATAAATGAAGCGCTCTTATTTGCACCAGGATGAGTTAAATCAACTGGTTCAGTATCACGAATACAGAAAGTTGATTTTTGACTCAATTTAGGAAGAGTACCTGAAGCATTAGTCAAAGCTGGCTCCAAAGAATACAGAGCAAAATCTTCAAAGTGATAATGAAGATGTGGACTATGCCACAAAAACTTACCAGATAAATAATCCGTATAATCACTATCCAAACGATATATACGCTGATAGACAGTGCGAACATTATCACCTACCATACTTTTGCTTTTTGGATCCGCAATTAACTCCAAAGGTCCTCTACCTTTATTCCAATATAAAGTACTAAATAAAAGTTTCATACGACCATCGACTTGTTTTATAGTTATATCTCTCGGAGGCAAGGCTTCTATATCTGGCATTAAAACATCTTCATTTTGTATAAGCTTAGCAATGTTTTCAGTAGCAACAGGATCAGCGTATTTTTCTAAATTATTTTTAATATCAGGATTTTCTTTATTAAACTGATCAATAAGAATACCTGCAACTTGAGCTCTTGAATACGATACCGGTATTTCATAAGTACCAGGAACATACATATTATTTAGAAAATCATAAGTCTCATCATAATACATAGCAGATAAGGACAAAAACGTATTCATGTTTCTTAATCCCCAATTGTATTTCTCTTTAAAATATTCCTCGATTTGCTCATGGTAATCTTGCCACTGCATTCCTGCATAAGTATGACTAAAATATTGTTTATCTATTGCTTCCCATCCCAATTCTTCAGATAAAGCATTTGTTATTTCAGATTTGGTTGAACCAGGAAATATTGTGACGTACTTACTCGTCGGTTCAGATTGAAGCACGTGAACAATGTCACGAACTTTCATAGTATTAGACAAACGATAACCTCCTGGTTCAAAAGGTTCATTTTGACCAAACAAATAATATCCAACATAAAAGAACAAAGGATGTTTTATAACTCCAGTTGTACTCAATCTATTCGCAATAGTTTTAACTGTGTCACTTTTTTCTATCCGAATACTATAATCGGCTGGAACCGTTTCGGTCCAATAAAGTACAGATAAATAAACACAGACGGCCAAAACAACAAGTATAATAGTCGTGAATAATACACGCAAAGAAAAAATCCTGTGTACAATGTGAGGCTGTAACTGTGGAGATTGATTCTGAAATTGAGAATTTTGAGGAACAGTATTTTCTCCCATAAATTAAAAATAATTACAGGTTAATTATAGCCTATAATTATTTTTAATAAAAAGATTATTTAATTATCTATCTTTAAACTTCTTACTTCCCCACTTTTCAATAGTTACCAACAATGGTGAACCAATAAATATTGAAGAATATGTTCCAGCGGCAATACCGATGACCAAAGCCAAAGCAAAATGCTGAGTAGTTGGACCTCCGAAAACATACAAAACAATTAAAGCCAACAAAGTGGTAAGGGATGTGTTAATGGAACGAGCAAATGTTTGACTAATACTTTCTCCAACAACTGTTTCAAAAGATTTATGAGCCGAACTATGTCGAAGATTCTCTCGAACTCGATCAAATACAACAATCGTGTCATGAACAGAAAAACCAAGAATAACCAATAAAGCTGTTACAAATAGGGTGTCAACTTCATATCCAACAAAGTGACCGAGGACAGAGAAAACTGAAATAGGAATAATGACATCGTGGGCCAAAGCAATAATTGCCGTTACACCATATTTCCAAGAAGACACTGGCTCTGAAACCTTTCTAAACACAAAAGTTATATACAAAACAATACCAACAATAACCAATACTATTGATGCAATTGATTTTCTTAAAGCTTCTGCTCCTAAAATTGGACCGATGGAAGAAAAAGTTTTTTCAACTAATTGAGATTTGCCATTTTCAGATAAGGCGACAAAGATACTGGATTTTTCATCCTGACCCACTTCTTTCATTCGGACAATATAACCATCATTACCAGAAGGACGAACCGAAGCCGCAGGATCAATAATAGAAATATTCTTTATTATATTTTCCTGATTTGGTCTACCAGCCGGATATGAAACCTCGATCAGTGTTCCACCCGTAAAATCTATACCTGGATTTAAACCCCAAATCGAAAGTGAAATCGCACCCAAGACAATCATGATGATTGATATCGCGTAAAATATTTTTCTGTTTTTAACAACCCACATATATATAATTTAAATTTAAAAAATCAAAATGAAAAATGTAATGCAATTTTTTATTTTACATTTTCCATTTTTCTCAATCCATTGCTAATAAGAAATCGACTAAGTCTTGTGGTCTTGGAAGGAGCAATTGCATAAAGCATAATTCTAGAAGCTGTAATAGCGGTAAACATAGACACCAATACACCAATTATAAATACCAAGGCAAAACCTGTAATCACAGAAGTACTACCAAAATAATAAAGTATTGCACCTGTAATGATACTTGAAGCATTGGAGTCACGAATCGAAAGCCAAGCTCGAGCAAAACCTTCATGTATAGCCTCTTTAATACCCTGTCCTCGAGCAAGCTCTTCTTTCATGCGTTCGAAAATCAAAATATTTGCATCAACTGCCATACCAATAGACAGAATAAATGCAGCAATACCTGTTGCCGTCAACGTAACCGGAGACAAAGCTCCAGATATTTGAGTCATAATCAAATACAAACCTACCGCCCCCAAACCAAAACTCCAATGAAACTTTAAGGCAAGAAATATCAAGATGGCACAAAGAATTATTACCGCAGGAGAAATACCTAATTTAAATATCGCCAAGTTCAAAGCAATATATACAGCTAGGGCTATCGTTGCTATAAAACCTGGCAATCGATACCAGAACACCAAGAACAAGGCAATAATAATGAAAGAGACGATCCCGGCCTTTATTCCTCCATTTACTGCTATCTGGCCTAATGAAGGTCCGATAGTTTGACTAGAAATCAAAGTAATTGGAATTGGCAAAGCTCCATAGTTTAAATCTCTTACCAAGTTTTTTGCTGTACTAACATTAAATGATCCACTTATCTGTGATCTTCCATCTAAAATAGCATCGCGCAATACGGGATAAGAAATAAGTTTACCATCTAGGAAAATACCTAAATAATCACCTATATGATCTTTTGTAATCGAAGCAAAAAGGTTTGTACCTTCACTATTAAAAACAAGTCCTACTGTTGGCTCTTTGGTTGTAGGATTAAATTCCAAAGTAGATCTAGTGACCATACTACCCGTAAGACCCGTAGTTTTAAACAAATTTATAAAATCAGTCGAATCTTCAATATTTGTAGTTGTTGCTTTTGAAAAATCAAAAGATTCTAAACTTGAAGCTGTAGCCAAACGAAATTCCAAACGAGGAGTTGCTCCGATTGATTTTACAGCTTCTTCTACATCTGTAACTCCGGGAAGTTCCACAACCAAGCGATAAGCAGTCTGATTATCACTCAGGGCAACTCCTTCTTCAGTTTGAACGAGAGGTTCACTAACACCGAACAGATTCACACGACGCTCAACCACATCTCTCAATGATGACATAGCGTCAGAAATATCTGTTGGAGAAATTTTGGAAACATCAGCTTGATATACCAAATGTGTACCACCCGAAAGATCTAAACCCAGACGAAATGGATGTGTACTACCCGGTTGTTCTGAAGCATAAACCCAATAACCAATAAATACTGCAAATATTAGTAGAAATACGGCTCGAGCACGATGTTTTAACATAATGAAGACATTATATTGATTTATTACGATTAAGCAATACGACAATCATAAGTTCCAATAACCAAGATACAATAACCAAACCCGAGTATTCACGTTTGGTTATTGTATCTTGGTTATTGATTATTATTTACACTCCCTGCCTTGAAATCAACGCCTTTACTGTCTGTAAAGCAATACGAAGATCGAGACCTAACGATCTATTTTTAACATAGAAAAGATCATAAGAAAGTTTGTCACGAGTATCGTCTACGGCCACAGCATGATGAGGGTGAGCATGATGGTAAATCTGGGCCCAACCAGAAAGCCCAGGCTTTATCAGATGCCGCGCATTGTAATAAGCAATTTCTTTTTCGTAAACCCTTGTCAATGCTGGCAATTCTGGACGAGGACCAATAAGAGATTGATCCCCTTTTATAACACTCCACAATTGTGGTAATTCATCAATACGAGTAAGACGAATAATTTTTCCTAACCTTGTTACTTTTAAAGCTGATTTACCATTTTTTTGATATGCACCAGAATCATCTGCGGTCATACTGCGAAATTTTGCAATTCGAATGATTTTTCCGTTTTTACCAATTCTTTCTTGGAAAACAAATAGTGGTCCTCCATCTTCGATCTTAATTGCGACATATATGAATGGATATATAACCAGAGATAAAATTCCTGTAATTGAAGCAACCACAATATCCATAACACGTTTTATAGTGTCGTAAACACGTCGATTACCTAGCGCATTGGTGGAATTTTCTACTAACCAGCGTTCTCCTACTGTAGATAATGGAATGCGATCAAATACACTTTCATAGAGGCGACTCGCGTCAATAATTTGTTTTCCTGAAAAAATAAGAGAATATAAAAACGGCATAGCTGATTCAATTGTCCGATCGTGAAGATTTGCAACAATGACATTTGCCCCTGTATTTTTTACAGCTTTAGAAATTGCTTCAACAGTGTCAGATACATTATTTTGCGGTATGATTTTTTCTTTGAAAAATACTTCGTATTTTGTTCCTTCATTAATCTCTTTGTATAAATCAAAAATTTCATCACCATTTCCAATCAATATTGCATCTTGTCTACGAGTAACACTAAAAACTGGATACATGACCATTCTCCAGAGGAAAATCATTGCGGTCGAAATAATAAAATATATAAACAAATTTGCACGTGGAGTAATACCTACTGGAGCAAAATAAAAGAATATTACTCCAATCAAAATATTTATTGCTTGAACTTTAAAAACCAAACTAGAAAACCTATCTCTTATTAAAGCAATTCTTTTGTCATACAAACCGAGACTAAAACTAACAAGTGTAAATAAGGCCCATAAAATAAAAAAGGATGGGGTATGATTCCCCAATAAATCTCTATCTGGAATTTCCCCATATCTAATAGCAAGGGTAAAAATGAGCGAAAAGATATGAGAAACAAGATCACCTATGATTAAAAGTGAAGTATTTTTATTACCAGAAAATCCATTCATTCGAAATATACTACCATGGTTTTATACTCATTTCAAGGGTAGCCGGATAACAAAAAAGTCGCAAGCGGTTAAACTTGCGACTTGTGAGAATAAACTTAATTCGAGTTACTCACTGCTCGGGCTCATTGACGAGTCTGAGAAGAGTGGAAGTAACTTGAGGATTCCCCTGAGAGTCCATCAAAGTTACCCGAATTATTACCACTGACCTACGAAACAATGTTTCCCAACTCCGAGCGGCAATAAGCCGCTCATTGGAGTCGCGCCATCCACGTTCTTGTTCATCCATCATCGGATCAACCAAGAGAGGAAGTGTGCCGAATTGGAGATACAAATTAACCTTTTCGGCGATGACCTTCGAATTGCCTAATCTTGCAAGGCTAGTAATTTTAGTCTTGCGACCCCCAACAAAACCTTCCAAGAAGAAGCCGGTAGGTTGTACGGACCGGTAGGATCCATCGATATCTTGGAACACAGCTTCCGCAACCGTGTTACTCAGAACATATTGTCCGGAGACCGAAGAAAAGATCGCCCCCAGAGTATTACCTTTCTGTTTTTGCAAAACAGTGTACCCCGGATACATTCGGACGAGTTCCGGAGTGATCTCGAACGTCCTCCACATTGGAAACGTAGAGGCCAATATTGATCCCGGCGTGAACCGGCCGTTGAGGCTCAGTTCAACTCGGCTAGGGTATGGAATACCCAAGTTTACAGGGATTTGTCCTGCTTCGAGTTGATTCAGAGCTTTCGGCATAGCCGTCATGAGGTTAACCCTCGCGCTCCCCGACTGAATGGGCACATTCACCACAGGAACCAACAGAGGTGTCGTCGTAACAGGCAGATCATCCATCACCAGTGGAACCGTGGGCACTTGAGCCGTCACCGGCGAAAAACCGACAAGGACAAGGAGGGCCATAATGGCCACTCCCCAAACATAGACTTTCTTCATAACTCTAACCTTTCACTTTTAACCGAATTATTGTCGAGGAGCATAGCCCCCTTTATACAGACACAAACGATATGTAGCTGTACAATCTGTTCAGAATACTACCATACATATATAACAAAAGTCAAGTGTCTTCTGTTAACAACAAAATACCCTATATTTTTAGGCCTATAATTGCGTAATAGGGGCTAAAATGCTACATTGAGAGTAATGAGAATACTCTATCTAATTACCAAATCAAATTGGGGCGGTGCTCAAAGAAATGTTTTTGATTTGGCCACTAGTATGAAAGAAAAAGGTCACGAGGTTGTCGTGGCTCTGGGTGGAGATGGTATTTTAAGACAAAAACTCGAAGCTGCCGGCATATATACTCACTCTATTAGTACTATGGAGCGCGACATCTCCGTCAACAAAGACGCTTTGTCTTTCAAGGAAATGTTCACCGTTATTCGCCACCGTAAACCAGATGTACTCCATCTGCATAGCCCCAAAGCAGCTGGCTTAGGAGCATTGGCTGGCAGAATTCTTCGGGTTAAAAAAATAATATATACCGTCCACGGTTGGCCTTTTAATGAAAACCGTCCATTTTTTCAAAAGATCTTGATTGTACTTGCTTCATGGATTACCGCTCTTATTTCTCACAAAGTCATTGTCTTATCTAAAAAAGAATACGACCAAGCATTACATTTTCCTTATCTCAAAAACAAACTGACTCTCATCCCTTCTGGTATCAAAGCTCCTGTTTTTCTCTCGGTAGATGGTGCGAAGCAGACTATGAGTAAAATCCTCAATATGCCCGTTGCTGAATTTAACAAAAGAACAGTGATAGGTACTGTCGCCGAACTCCATCCAAATAAAGGCTTATCATATTTCGTAGAAGCTCTCTCATTGGTCGCCAAGGAATACCCAAGTATCCTCGGTATCATTATTGGTGGCGGAGAAGAAGAAAATAAATTACGTGAACAGATACAAGAAAAATGTTTAGAAAATAATCTTACGCTTCTTGGTTATCTAGATCAAGCATCAGAATATCTCAAGGCTTTTTCTATTTTTACTCTTCCTTCTCTCAAAGAAGGTCTACCTTATGTAATCTTGGAAGCTGGTTATGCATCTTTGCCCGTAATCTCCACAACTGTCGGTGGTATTCCAGAAATTATTGAAGACATGAAGTCAGGTATTCTCGTACAACCAAAAAATGCACGAGAACTTGCTCATGCATTTTCATTTATGATCGAGAATCCAATTGAGAGAAGACGCTATGGAGGAGCACTTCGAGAAACAGTTTTCACTCAGTTTTCCTTTGAAAAAATGGTAGAAAATACCGAAACTATATATAGAGAAAACTGATTAACGACAAACTGACAAAACACCGTACCTACTATCACTAGACTCATCTCTATATGACCATTCATTTGAATTACTAGATTCTGCGCTTGAATGATCGTCGAATAACCTAAGGTTGTCATTATAATATACAAGAGTATCACAACCATCAGTGGTTCCATTTCTACCATATGTACAACTCGTACCATCATTAACACTCCCTGGTTTAACCCAATAATCAAATGCTGCTGAGTTAGCCCCTTCTCTAATTTGGGTAACATTGGCAACTTTTATCGCAATAAGATTAGCGTTTATGTTTGGACTATCAAAAACTTTCAAAACCACTGAACACATTCCATTTATACACTCTGTCGGTACTGATACTCTGAACCAATCTGTTCCTGGAGGAAAAGGTCCTCCTACAAAACTGATATCATGACAACTTGGTGGCGGAGCAGCCAAGGGATTCCAAGTTGCATTTCCACTAGCATCAGAAACTAGAACTTTACCGTCACCAGGAGTTCCGCCTTTAATTTGAATACTCCCTTCAAAAACAGATTTTCCAAAAACTGTTAAACCTGTCACATAAGGTGCAATCGTATCTGTGTTAATTGATAACTGACCAAGTTTTGATTGCGAATTTAAACCAGCATTTAACGGCGCCTCGACATTCCCAGAAGGAGGATTGGGTGGTGCAGGATTCCAAACTTGAGCAGCTGCAGATACCGCAAAAGCTCCTAAAGCCAGACCGATCATAACTGAAACTCTTTTTATTAATGTCTGTAAATTTTTTGTATTCATATTATAATAATTATACTATTTAACTATTTTTCCTGCATAGCTTTTAATATAGCTTCTTTTTTCTTCCTTTCTTCAGGTGTAAGTTTTATTTGTTCGGAACTTATACTTGAAACTGCCTCTGATTTTCTTTGAGATTCTTCTCGGCTCAAAGTTACCCTTCCATTTTGATTTATCGAATCTGATACCAAGACCTCAATCACCTTCTTTTGCCCCATCCACCAATACAATCCACCAATAACCAACATCCCAATTGCTGCAAAAACAGCTGCAGTGATAAATTTTTTATGATCTGCAGATTTACCACTATTTGAAGGTAATATTTCTGGATTAAAATTGCGAATATTTGGCATAACAAAGCTGAATTAAATACATTGTATCATGTAGTAATCTGATTCTTAATCACAAAAGTGGATAATTACATTTAAGGTTCTCCAATGAATTCATTTTTAGCGACCGAAAGATGAGCTGAGCGTGAGTAACGGCGCATAGACATCAAGATTCCTAAAGCTAAAAATTCAATAGTTATGTGAGTGCCACCATAACTCATCAGAGGTAAAGGAGAGCCCGTAACTGGCAATAGATGCATATTCATACCGATATTTACTAAGCTATGAACAATAAAATAAACTGCTACTCCTGCACCATAAAGAATTTCAAAATTACTAGCACCAAGCGAAGCGTTTACTAAAATCCTCCAGATTATGATTCCATATAAAGAAAAAAGTATGGTGACACCCACAAAACCCCACTCTTCAGCAAAAGCAGCAAATATAAAATCTGTTTGATATTCAGGTAAAAACTTTAGTCGTGACTGGGTACCATAACCCAAACCTTTACCCCAAATTTGCCCTGAACCAACAGCAATAGTTGATTGATAAGCATTGTAACCTGCTCCCCTAATATCACTTAATGGATTAATAAAATTTCTAATACGATTTTTTTGATATTCTTTAAACCCAAAATTCCACAATAAAATAAAAGTTATTAAGCCAATCCCGATCATAGCAATAAGATGTTTTTTTGATATACCCGAAACCATTACCATACCTAGCCAAATTAAAGCAATTATCATTGCCGAACCCAGATCTGGACTAACTAAAACCAAAAGAAATAAAATAAATGCATAACCACCTGAAACTAAAATATGTTTTACATTTGCAATTTCAATATGCCGACGAGAAAAATATTTTGCCAGTATTATTATTAGAGCCAATTTCGCAAAATCAGAAGGTTGAAAAGAAAAAAAACCGAAAGAAAACCAACTTTCAGCACCATGTGAAGTTGTACCTAAAATAAAAAGAGTAGTTAAAAGAAATAACGATACAAGAAAAAGTCCAACAGACAACCAAGTTGAACGTAAAAACCTAACGTCTAATTTACTAACTGTAAAAAATACTACCGATGCAAAAATTATCCAGACAAGCTGATGTGAGGCAAAAGAACTATCCCCTGTAAAAGAATGCATTGTTATTACACCACCAAAAACAATAGGAATAATAGCCAAAACAAGCCACCAATCTATACCTCGACGTTCATCTATAGATGATAGTCTATAAGTTGAATTAACCTTTAAAAAATTAAACATACCTTGCTATTCTGTCACAGGTAAGACGTCAATGGAAATCACTTTTCCATTTCTAGAAAATGGCCAGGTAAATGGAGCGATTACTGTCTGACCAGGGAGAATATTATCTACAAAAGTTTTAGAAAAACCAATAACATTATTATTAATGTCATAAAGTACAACATACACCGCCAACGTTTTATCTGGAGAAGAAATAATTGGTGTTGCCACATCGGTATTTGTTAAAGAAACTGTCAAGGATGAACTATTTTGATCATCAGAATAATTTTTTTCTCCAATTACTAGTTTAGAAAGTGGATCTTTTCTACTACGCCAATCTGGATAACCTGTAAATTCAAAAAATGATTTTGCTGGTATTCTTTTACCCGTATCAATAGTCCTCATGAAAGCCAGCGTATTTCTATTTGGACGAATATCAACTAACCCATGTTCCTCAATAATAAGTACTCCTTTACTATCATAAAGCATGATGCGATATGGGACAGAATTCGCTTCACCTTCTGAATTAGGATTAATTATATAGGCACCAACATTATATAAACCTGGAGCAACCTGCTCAAAACGAGACCAGGCTACTGACAATGGTAAAAAAGCACTCGCACAAAGTCTTGGACAAGATCCACCACAATCAATTCCCGATTCTTTTCCATTTAAAATACCATCGGTACAAGTTGGCGCTTTATAAAAAAACAAAAAAACTGGCACAACTATTACAACAAAAGTAATCAAAATTAGTACCAAAGCGTAAATAAATCTTCTTTTTCTAGACCAAGATGCCATGAATATTTACTGAGGAGTAATTTGATTGCGATGTAACTGATCTAACATTTTCTTTGCTTCAGGAGTATTTTGTTCAATTAAAGCTTCCTCGATTGATTCTCTTATTTTATTTTGCACAATTGCACTCTGAGAAACAGATGGGGTTATTTTATTTTTAAAAAATGTAGCTGCTACAATTGAACCTCCAATTATTACAGGGATTAAAATAATTCCTATAACCATAAAAGCGACTATCCATTTTTTAAATGCTTCAGTTGAAACATTATGAACTCTGTGATTTTTTAGAGTTTTATACATTTGATATGTATAAATCATACTTAAAGGTAAATAAACTGATGTGGCAATAATATTTATAAGTCCAGAAAAAATACCATTTTTTAAATTTGGAACTTCACCTATCAATGAGTTCATGCCACCGAAATCAAAACCTAATATTCCGGCAATTAAACCTAAAACAAAACCAACAATAATCCATAACACAAATGTTACCAAACCAATAAAAACAACTCTTCCAAAAACTGGCCACCACCTACCATAAACTAAACTGTAACTCTCTGTAAAAGCTGCGAAGCCTTTTTTGTCTTCTAAAACAAAAGTATAAATATAAAAACAGCCATAGATACTAACGATAATTGCTGGAATTATCAAAAATACACTTGACCCCAAACCAATCAAGGCATTAATAAAAGCAATAAGAATAAACCACCAGAAAAACTTTAAATTGCGCTTATATACTTCTTTTAGAGGTAAATGTGTACTATGTTCTGTCTTGATGTTATTTATTGTATTTACTAAAGCCGGAATCATAACAATAGATAATACAGCACCAAAAATAGACAAAAAAACTCCTAAGGCTTTTATCAAAAAACTATCATTATAAAGAATAAGATTGCCTATATATGTAATAACTGAAGGCAAAATGGCGACAGGCACTAAAACATTCCAATGTTTTTTTAAAAAAATCCAACTAGAAGATAGAAGCTCTATGGGACCAGTGATTTTTGGTAAAGTGGACAAAGATGAAGTTGAATTTGAGTGAGATTCCATGGTAATACAAAAATAATAAAGTAATTAACGACTTTATAAGTATATCACATAAATTGAATACTCTGTTCTGGCGACAAGCTACTTTCGCCCCAAAGGACTATCATCGCCGCAACTACGTTTCACTGCCGTGTTCGGAATGGGAACGGGTGTTGCCATAGCGCCAAATCACCAGAACGGAGAATTCAAATATCTCAAATTACTTTTAAGCAAAGTAAATATGTAATCCAAAATTCTTATTACGAATTTGGAACATAAGCGACGTTCAGAATTCCCGACAGGATGGACGGATTAGTACGTCACGGCTCAATGCCTTACGGCACGTACACCTAACGCCTATCAACCTAGTCATCTCCTAGGGGTCTCGTAACGATACCTAATCTTGGGGCCGGCTTCCCGCTTATATGCTTTCAGCGGTTATCC
>CAZQUI010000013.1:0-12719 GCA_964596595.1 uncultured Candidatus Saccharibacteria bacterium | reverse complement strand
TTGGTGTATACGGTATATTTCAGTTATTAGGATGGGCTGCTATTCATCAGGGAAGTACTCGTATTGACGCTTCACTTGGTAATGCCGCTTACATGGCTGTTTATATGTTGTTTCATGTCTTTATTGCAGCCTATTTGTTCTTTGCTCGAGCTAATACTATTAAAAGTGTTGATTTTCCTCAGTGGATATACGGGGTTCTTTCATTTCTATTTGCCTTTTTACTTTTTGAAACTGCAACTCGAGGTACAACTTTGGGACTAATAGGAGGAGTATTGATTTCACTATTTCTCTATGTGATATTTGGAAAAAAAGAAGCAAAAAAATATCGTTTGAGAGCCTTGATTACTATCGGTGCCATTGTAGTTATAGGTGTTATTTTTTGGATGAATCGCGATGCTCAATTTATTCAGAACAATGAAGCGCTTAGACGCATGGCTTCTATTTCTTTACAAGAGAGTAAAACTCAGGCCCGTGGTTATATTTGGCCAATGGCTATAAATGGTTGGCAAGAAAGACCAATTTTTGGTTGGGGTCAAGAGAATTTTAATTACATTTTTAATGGTCATTATGATCCAAAAATGTGGGCCCATGAACAATGGTTCGATCGTGCCCATAGTGTGTTCCTTGATTGGTTAACAGCGTCTGGAATTGTGGGACTTTTAGCTTATCTTGCTTTGTATGTATTTTTCTGTAGAGCGATTTGGAAATCTTCACTTTCTATTGCTGAAAAAAGTGTTTTACTTGGTTTAATTTTTGGTTATGTAATTCATAATGTGTTTGTGTTCGATAACTTGGCTAGTTACGTATTTTTCTTTGCTCTTCTTGGTTTCGCTAGTTCCTTAAAAGAAGGAAAAGAAATTAAGCTTTTAGGTACAAAACCAGTATCTACTGACGTGACAGAATATATAGTTGCTCCAATAGTTTTGATATTATTTATATCGGGATTATACATGTTCAATGTTCGACCAATACAAGCTAATGTTTATTTATTAAAAGCTTTACAGGCTTGCTCAACAGGACGTGCAGATGTTGATTTATTTGAAAAAGCGCTAGCCATAAATAGTTATACGGCCAATCAGGAAATTCGTGAGCAAATATTTTCTTGTGGACCCGTAGTGTTCAATGGTCAACTTCCTAATGCTGCAAAAAGTACTTTTTCTGAATTAATTGGACGTGAAATTAAAAATCAAATAGAAGCTACACCTAAGGACGCAAGAATTTATACTTTGACCGGAGTATTTATGAATTCTATTGGTGCTTTTGCTGATGCTGAAAAAAATCTTTTGGAAGCTCTGAAACTTTCTCCAAGAAAACAATCAATCATGATCCAATTGGCAATTTCTTATGCAAATAACAATAAAACAGCAGAAGCTTTGGATTTGATGAAACAAGCTTATGAATCAGCTCCAGACAACAATCAGGTAAAATCTGCGTATGCGAACATGTTTATTATAGATAATAAAGAAAAAGAAGGCCGCATGTTATTTAAAGATGAGCCTGGTTTATTTGAAAATCAAACAGTTGCTGAAATTTATTCAGCCTTAAGAAAGTTTCCTCAATCTATAGCTCTTTATAAAAAGTTAATTGCTGCAAATCCTTCAAACGTTCAGTTACGTGCCGGTTTAGCTCAAGTTCAACAAGTTGCTGGCATGAAATGGGATGCTATTAACACTCTCAATTCTATTGCGAATGATTTTCCAGAATATAAAAATGGTATTAATCAACTAATAAAGCAAATACAAGAAAGTAAATAAAGTTGGATCTTTTTGAAGTTTCGACTATTGCAAATAAAAATAAGGTAAGATAAAATATTTCTATGAGTACCCATGTGTGGGCACTCTCCAAGAAATGTCTCGCAAAGTGCCGCCCTCGGCGGCTTTTTGCGTTTTTAGATCAAAAAACTTGCTGATTGGACCAGTTTACATTTATAATATGTGATGGACTTTGCACCAACTGACGGCGAGCGGCTGTACTCATAAAAAAATTTAGACATTTTATTTGGAGCTCGCACCCGCTCGCCATCAGTTGGTACAATATTTTTTGTGGTAGTTTTTAGATTTTAATATTTTTAGTAAGTATTTTGTTTGATAAATAATGAGTTTGTTGTAATGTTGCCTATATGCAGATTAGAAATAATGTACAACTTGCTCAATATACGACATTTCAGATTGGTGGTCCTGCAAGTTTTTTTTGTTCGGTAAAAAATAATAATGAACTAGTTGAAGCTATAAATTTTGCTAAGAAAAATAATTTACCTGTTTTTATTTTAGGTAAAGGTTCAAATTTACTTGTGTCAGATTCTGGATTTGCTGGTTTGGTTATAAAAAATGAAATTATGGGAGTTACTTTTAAAGAAGAAAAAGAAGGAATTTTTTTTGTTAAAGCTGGAGCAGGTGAAACTTGGGATGATTTGGTAGATGATTGTGTAGCAAAAAACCTTCAAGGTATAGAGAATCTTTCTGCTATTCCCGGCACAGTTGGAGCTGCTCCAGTTCAAAATATTGGTGCTTATGGTACAGAATTTTGTGATGTCTTAGTATCGGTTGATGTTTTTGATACTAAAAAAATGGAGTTCACTCAACTTTCTAAAATGGAATGTAATTTTGGTTATCGAGATAGTATTTTTAAACAACAAAAAGGTAGGTATGTAATTACTCATGTTTCAATGAGATTAATTTTAAATGGTAAAACAAATATTAGTTACAAAGATTTAAAAAATTATTTTTCCGGCACCAGTTCTTTGTTGGGTTCAGTCGTCAATATTAATCCTTCAATTAAACAAGTTAGAGATGCAGTTATTGTAATCAGATTAAATAAATTACCTGACTGGACACATTGGGGTACAGCCGGGTCTTTTTTTAAGAACCCTGTTATATCACAAGAACATTTTGAGGGACTTTCTAAAAAATATCCTGGTTTACCTGGTTTTCCAACTTCAGATGGAAAAATAAAGGTGTCATTGGGTTGGATTTTAGATAACGTCTGTAACGTAAAAGGTATGTGCATAGATAATGTGTGTACTTATGAAAAACAGGCTTTAGTTATTGTGACTCATGCTGGTGCTACTGCTTCAGGAGTTGTAAATTTGGCTCAAGAGCTCATGAAAATAGTTAAAGAGAAGACGGGTATAGAAATAGAAGGGGAAGTGGAATGGGTGTGTTAAGAATAAGTGGAAAATGTAAATCTTAATATGAAAAATATTGTTGGAGTTTAGAGATTTAAAATTTTTATTTTCATTTTTATCTAGAATCATCAAATCTTATTATTTATGCTATAGTAGGCCGTACATATGGATTTTTTATCTAGTTTATTCAATAGATCACATACGCAAAACGTCAAAAAGTTTGAGCCTTTAGTTGCGCGAGTTAATAGTTTTGAAGAGTCTATTAAGGTTCTTTCTGATGAACAATTGAAAGCTAAGACTCAAGAATTTAAAGATAGAATTAAAAAAACTCTAACATTACACTCGGAAAAGACTAAAAATCAAAATAAGGAGACTCAGAATCTTGAAGAGAAGCTTATTTTAGATGAGATATTGCCTGAAGCTTTTGCGGTGGTTAGAGAAGCTGCAAGACGTACTTTGGGTCAAAGACACTTTGATACTCAGTTATTGGGCGGAATGGTTCTAAATGCTGGTGGAATTGCTGAAATGCGTACAGGTGAGGGTAAGACTCTTGTTGCTACGCTGCCGGCTTATCTAAATGCTCTTTCTGGTAAAGGGGTTCATGTTGTCACTGTAAATGATTATCTTTCACGTCGTGATGCTGCTTGGATGGGTCAGATATATGATGCTTTGGGTCTATCGGTGGCTGTTATTAATCATGAAACTAGTTATATATACGATGCTTCTGCTGTAACCACTTCCAATACGATAGAGAAAAGTGGTAATGCTGATTCTTCTCTTCGTGGTAATGAAAATGAATTAGATAAAGAGCGAGATGCTTTGGGTTCATTTAAAGTTGTTCATGAATTTTTACGTCCAATTAGTCGAACTGAAGCTTATGCAGCTGATATTACTTATGGTACCAACAATGAATTTGGTTTCGATTATTTACGTGACAACCTAGAGTACCAAGCTAATCGTTTACGACAACGTGAACCAAATTATGCAATTGTTGATGAAATAGATTCAATTTTGATTGATGAGGCTCGTACACCACTTATTATTTCTGCTCCCAGTCGTGATGCTGAAAATATGTATCGTCAGTTTGCCTCAATGGCTTTGAGTTTTGTAAAAGATCAAGATTATACCGTAGACGAAAAACATCGTTCAATTTCTTTGACTGCTGAAGGTATCACTAAAGCAGAAAAAACTTTAGGTATCGATAATATCTATACTGATAAAGGCATCAAATACGTCCATCATTTAGAGACTGCTATTCGGGCTACGGCTATTTATAAAAAAGATGTTGATTATGTCGTAAAAGACAATCAAGTGATTATTGTCGATACTTTTACGGGCCGTTTACAACCTGGTCGTCGTTGGTCAGAAGGTTTGCATCAAGCTATTGAAGCAAAAGAGTCTGTGTCGGTACAGCAAGAGTCTCGTACTTATGCTTCGATAACATTTCAAAACTTTTTCCGCATGTATCCAAAGCTTTCTGGTATGACGGGTACAGCTGCCACATCTGCCGAAGAGTTTTTTAAAGTATATGGACTTGAAGTTTATAGTGTACCTACAAACAAAGCCGCTGTTCGTATAGATAGTAATGATCAAATTTTCCGTACAGAAATAGGTAAATACAAAGCAATTGCTCGGAAGGTCAAAGAACTTCATGCCAAAGGTCAACCAGTGCTTATTGGTACAGTTTCTATTGAAAAAAATGAATTACTCTCACAATTTCTTCGTTCTGAAGGTGTGCCCCATGAGATTTTAAATGCTAAGAACCATGAAAGAGAAGGAGAAATAATTGCTCAGGCGGGAAAGAAAGGAGCTGTAACAATTGCTACAAATATGGCTGGTCGTGGTGTCGATATTAAGCTTGGTGGTAATCCTAATACTCCAGAATCATATGAAGAAGTAAAATCTCTCGGTGGATTATTTGTCTTGGGTACCGAACGTCATGAGGCGCGTCGTATAGACAATCAACTGCGTGGTCGTGCTGGTCGTCAGGGTGATCCTGGAGAAACTCAATTTTTTGTTTCTTTGGAAGATCAATTAATGCGTGTTTTTGCTTCGGATATGATGAAGAGTATGATGGGTCGTTTAAACATGCCTGAAGATGAAGCTATAGAACATAAACTCATTTCTCGCTCTCTAGAAAGTGCTCAAGCAAAAATAGAAGGATTCAACTTTGATTCACGTAAGAATGTTTTGGAATTTGATGATGTTATAAATCATCAACGTGGTTCTATATATAGTAGTCGTCGAAAATTATTACTCGGTACTATTGATGACGTAGAGAATGAATTGAATCAGATAATTGGTTTTGAAGGCGAGGACCCAGATTCACCTCAAGGTCTTGTTCAAAAAAAGATTGCAGAATACGGTCGTGAAGCTTTTCTGTCGGCTGTGAGAATTATTTTATTACAGACTATTGATATGTACTGGGTCGAGCATTTAGAGGTTATGGATTATACTCGTTCAAGTGTTAATCTTCGAGCCTATGGTCAGCGTGACCCTCTAGTTGAATACAAAAAAGAAGGCCTGCGTCTTTTTAGAGAAATGAATGCTGCAATAAAAGAACAGGTGGCCAGACTTATTCCTCATATTCAGCCAGTTTTTAATGGTACTCCAATTGCTTCAAGTACCGTTCCGGAAGGTAGCTCACTTAAAGAAGTACATGAAAATGCTCAAATTATCGGTGCTGCAGATAGTTCTTCTTCAAAATCAAATTCTCAGTCAATTAAAAAAGAAAATGAGCCTGGTAGAAATGATCCTTGTTATTGTGGTTCTGGAAAAAAGTATAAAAAGTGTCATGGAGTCAGGAAGTAATTTGATATTTATAGATATCATTACGAAACATTTTTAATTATCTGTAATCTTGTTTGATTTTTGTTAGGGTTGATATAATTATGTTGCTTTTTCTATCCTGCTAAGAAAAGGTATTTTATAAGCATAACTATATACACCATATGAATAAAAAAATTTCTACACTGAAAACAAAAAAGGTGACTATCGATGATCTTGCTGTAATGGTAAACAATGGTTTTAAGGAAGCTGATAAGAATCTCTATTCTGTGGTCAATTCTATAGTCAATTCCTCAGTCGATTCTTTAGAAGAGCGTTTAAACAAACGCATGGATTCTCTGGAAACAAAAATGGACATGGGTTTTAAGGGTCTTCAAGCCCAGATCGAAAATATAGCTATAAATCATGTTACGGTCCGGGAACATGGAATTCTTACAAATAGGGTTAAGAAAATAGAGCGCAAGATAGGGATAAATTAATTTGTATATAACCAGGACATTTATATGGCAAAATCAAAAAATAAAAATAATAAAAGAGTTAAAAAGGTTGTAAAAAAGTTGGTTATTGAAAAAAAAGCCAAAGTTAAACGAAATAAGAAAAAGATTACCGTGGCTGTAAGTGGAGGATTTGACCCTATTCATGCTGGTCACGTAAGAATGATTCGTGAAGCTGCGGCATTAGGAGATAGGTTGGTGGTTATCATGAATAACGATAATTGGCTTGTTAGTAAAAAGGGTTATGCTTTTATGCCTGAACAAGAAAGGAAAGAGATTTTGGAAGGGATAAAAGATGTAGATGAAGTCGTTATTACTTCTCATGAACCTAATTCTTCTGATCGGAGTGTTTGTGCTGAATTAAAAAATATAAAACCCGATATTTTTGCTAATGGAGGAGATAGAACAGGAGATAATATTCCTGAAGTAGCAGTTTGCAATGAACTTGGTTGTACTATGGTTTTTTCGGTTGGAAAAGGAGGAAAGATGCAATCAAGCTCTTGGCTTCTTAAAAATTTCTCAGAAAATCTCGATGGTATGTGTTCTTGTGGTTCCATGAAGAAGTACGCATTGTGTCATGGGAAAAAATAAGTCTTTATTTTTGTGTGGCTAAAAATGATAAAATAAGATAGTATCACTATATATGACTCCGGTATCATCAAATTATTTTTTCTACGGTCTCTTATTGGCTGTTATAGTTTTGGCGTTTATTATGTTTTTACCATTTTTAACACCAATAGTTTTAGCGGCAGCCTTGTCTGTTATTTTTGCAAAAATTCATACAAAAATTCGTAAAAGTATTTTTAGAGACAAAGAACGGAGTAGTGCAGCGGCTCTATTCACTTTATTGATAATAGTGGGAATAGTCTTTGTTCCAGCGTTACTTGTTATGGGTAAAATGTATTCTGAAGTTCAGAGTATGTATACATTTTTGGTTGATGAATCAAATCGTTCTAATCTCATTAATATCCTCAATAACCTTGCAAGTAGTCTATCGCATACATTTTTTGGCTTATATCCTGATTATTCATTCGATTCTTTTAATATAACTTCTATCTTTACTCGTACTCTTGAATGGATATTTACTAATTTGGATACTGTTTTTAGTGGTGTATCTAAAATAGCTTTAGGTACATTTATTATGCTTTTGGCATTATTTTATTTCTTACGTGACGGTCGTGAACTCAAGCGTCAGGTGATTGTATTGAGTCCATTAGGTGATAATGACGATGAGCGTATCCTACAAAAAATGGAGCAGACGGTTTACTCGGTATTTGCCGGAAGTATAGTAGTTGCTATTATTCAGGGCATTATGACTGGTATAGGTTTTGGTATATTCGGCGTGCCAAATCCTGCTCTATGGGGTTCAGTAGCTACTGTTGCAGCATTAATACCCGGTATTGGTACGGCTCTAGTTTTAGTACCTGGAATTTTGTATCTATTTTTTACAGGTTCAACTCCCTACGCTCTAGGTCTACTGATTTGGGGAATTTTGGCTGTAAGCCTTATTGATAATTTCCTTGGTCCAATATTAGTCAATCGTGGCGTACATATTCATCCTTTTCTTATATTATTATCGGTATTAGGTGGACTTATTTTATTTGGTCCAATTGGTTTTATTTTAGGTCCAATAATACTTGCATTTTTGTTTGCATTGCTAGAAATTTATCGTAGTTCTAAAACTCGTCACTCTAATATATAGTTTATAAAACTATAGTAAATATTAATATATGGCCTTAGTCGATGAAATACAGTTCCATGCCAAAGCCGGAGATGGTGGTAATGGTGTTGTTCGTTGGCGTCATGAAAAAGGTAAAGAATTTTCGGGTGCTGCTGGAGGCAATGCTGGTCCAGGAGGTGATGTTTATGTTCGAGCCGTGCGAGATACTAATATTTTAGCTCGTCATAAAAGTGTTAAACAGTTTACTGCTGGAAGAGGAGAAGATGGTCGTAATTTGAGTCAACAAGGAGCGGCAGGTGAAGATATCTATATAAATTTGCCCATAGGTTCTGTAATAAAAAATCTTTCTACTGGTCGAGTTGTTGAACTTGTAGAAGATGGACAAGTTTCAAAAATTCTTCACGGGGGAAGAGGAGGTTTGGGTAACGAACATTTCAAAGCTTCTACCAATGTTAAGCCAGAACAATCTACGCCGGGTATGCCAGGTGAGGAGGCTGATTTTACAGTAGAGTTAAGTCTTATTGCTGATGCTGGTTTGATTGGATTGCCAAATACTGGTAAATCAAGTTTACTCAACGCTCTTACTCACGCTAATTCTAAAATTGGTGCATACGCTTTTACGACTCTAGATCCACACTTAGGAGCAATACAAGGTTACATTTTGGCTGATATTCCAGGTCTTATTGAGGGTGCTTCGGAAGGCAAAGGTTTAGGTCATAAGTTTCTTCGTCATATCAAGCGTACAAAACGAATACTTCATTTAGTTTCTTTGGAAAATGAAGAAATTGAAAATACTTACAGCACTGTTCGTCGTGAATTGGAAAAATATGGTGATGGTTTACCCGAAAAGCCAGAAACTATTATTCTGACAAAAACTGATCTTGTAACATCGGAAAAGATAAAGAAAGCCAGAGAAATGTTATCTAAGTATAATAAAGATATTATAACCGTGACTGTTTTGGATGATGATTCTATAAAGAAGTGTGGGGAGGAGATAATTAAGAGGTTATCCTAATTTTTCTAGTAGTATTTTTTTTACTATTTCCGGGTTACCAGAACCTTTTGTTGCTTTCATTGCTTGGCCAATAAGGAATTGTAGGGAAGCCACCTTACCTCCTTTGTATTCTGTTACTACTCCAGGGTTATCGGTAATCACTTTTTCGATAGCAGGAATAAGGCTTGAAGTGTCACTCTGTTGCAATAAATTATTTTCTTTTGCGATAGACTCTACATTTAAATTTACTGTTATTTCAGCACTCTTTTCTGAAAGGCTAGCAAGAAGATGTGGCCAAGAAGTAGTTGCGTTGGGAATTTTCTGAAGTAAATCAATTAAAGATTTCGCTCTTGATGAAGATATTTTATTTTCAGCAAGTAAATTTATAACTTCTGAGAATAAAATAGGTCGCATTATTTGGGTTTCAATGTATTTTATATAGTGTGATAGTAAATAATTTATCGCGAGTTTAACCCGGATGGAATCATCTTTGAAAGGGCGAATTACTTGTTCAAAGAATTTTGCAATTCGAGGATCATTTATAAACACAGCAACTTCTTTGTCTGTCATGGCATAATCTTTTTTATATCTATCACGTTTGATCCATGGTAACTCGGGTAAAGATGCTAAAAGTTTTTCTTTTGAAAATTCTGGAATTTCTGAAATTTTTAATTTTGGTATATCAGGGTCAGGGAAGTAACGGTAGTCATGAGAACTTTCTTTTTTGCGCTGAGAATAAGTTTCTCCTTTAGCATCATCCCAACCCCGAGTTTCTTGAATTACTTTTTCTCCGTTTTCAAGAAGATTAATATGACGTTCAATCTCATAGTTTATAGATTTTTCTACCGAACGAAATGAGTTTAGATTTTTTACTTCAGTTTTTGTGCCCAATGTTTTTGATCCGATAGGGGAGACTGAAATATTTGCTTCTACGCGCATCTCACCTTTTTCCATGTTTGCTTCACCGGCCCCAAGGTACCGTAAGAGGAGTTGTAATTCTTTTGCGAAGGTGACCGCGGTCTCAGCATCATGAATGGTCGGAGTTGTGACTAGTTCCATAAGTGGAACACCAGCACGGTTGAAATTTATTAGACTATGTTCGTGTTTGTCGTGGGTCGACTGAGCGGTGTCTTCTTCGAGATGAATACGTTCTAGTTTTATATTTGATAAAGTTCCACCCGAGACAAGTGGGTAAGCATACTGACTAATTTGGTAACCTTTTGGTATATCAGGATAAAAATAATTTTTACGATCCCATTCTGTAAAGTCTGCTATTTGACCACCGAGTGCCGTACCAATTTTTAGAACGTGTGAGATTGCTTCCCGGTTTAATACTGGAAGTGTACCTGGGTGCGCTAAACAAGTAGGGCAGACGTGTATATTTATTTTTTCTTCGTCAGGATTGTTGATGCAACGACAAAACATCTTTGAACGAGTCTTGAGCTCAGCGTGAATTTCTAACCCTATTGAAGCTATGTATTTCTGTTCATTCATGAGAAAGATAATAGCACGAAAATCTTATTCCTCCTCGTGCTTAACTTTAATCTTAATTGGTCCTTTTTGGGGTGATTTTTTAACTATGCTTATTTGTGGTCTGCCAGACTCTTCATTAATAGAGTTTATGAAGTTTTCAATATCTTGGCGTTTATAAACTCTATAATTGTTTAGAGGGTGTCTCATGGCCTTTAACTTACCATCTCGATCCCAATTACGTAAAGTCAGAGGGGTAACACCAAGAATCTCGGCAGCTTTTTTGATACTTATAAGTTTTGGTAGTTCTTGAGTCATTGATTTTTAACTATTATAAACCTTGATAAAGAGTATAAATCATTAAGTTAATTATTGCATAAAATGAATAAATAGTAAGGTTGTTTGTAATTAAATAGTTTTCTTGGATCTGTACATTTTAGATTATAGCGAATGAATTATTTTTGAAATATTTAATGAACGTAGTCGCTTCTCGTGGTGTAAAAATTCTATTCTTAGAGAGTTCGCGTTTAATCTCGAAACTTTTTGTTTTTTATTTTTAAATCAGTCATTCTCTAAACAAAAGTATAGCAGTTATATTTTTTAATTTGAATATCCACAGTGATTGTATAGGCGATTAGGTTGTATACTTTATGGTGAATGAAGAATTCAATGCAAATTGATGGAGCAGAATATATCTCGTCTAGACGAGCTGCAGAAATTACTGGCTACAGTAATGATTATATCGGGCAGCTCTGCAGAGCAAAAAAAGTTGTGTCTCAAATGGTTGGGCGTTCATGGTTTGTGAATCTTGAATCATTGAAGACTTATGAAAATGAAATTAAAAAGCATCTTCAAGATTTTAGAAATGAACAAAAAAAAGTTGCTCTAAATATTTATTCCAAAAAACCAGAAATTATTAACGAGGAAAAAAATGAGTTAAAAATATTATCTCAGCTAAAAAATGATGAACCAAAAGAACTGAATCTTATTGAATCTGATATTCCTGTAAAAGAAATTAATAAATTTGAAGTACCAAAAATATCTTGGAAATTGGAATACTATCCTGATGATAGGGCTTTGCTTCCAGAACTTAAAAAACCGATAGAAAATAAAATACCCAATAAACCCATATTTCAGGATTTATCTCGGGAGTATGTTAGTTCTAGACAGGTGATAATGGCCGGGTTAGTTTTTGTTTTTTTTGTAGTTTCAACTTTTGGATATCAGACAGTTATTGCTAATAAAATTAATATTGGTAATTTAGTCCAGGGGTCTAAAAACTTGGTAATAAGTAAGATTGATACAATTACTGATAATTTTGCTTATTATTCAGATTTAGCTTTAGATAAAGTTTATACTATAAATGATAATGCTTCAGTGCTTAGTTCTTCCGTTGGTAGTTGGTTTGAATCTTCTAAAGTTTGGGTTAGTCAGGTATTCGCGAGATTGTTCTCATCTGATAATGGAACAGAAGTGGTTATAGAAAAAGAAAATACTGCTGAACCAGTTTTTATTAAACAAACAGGAGTAACAAAAATTGCTCAATATAATAATAGTACAACCACCACCAAGGCTTCAATTAACATTCCAGGTGATCGGATGATTGTTGAGCCACGATATATAACAAATAATATAAATTCAGTCGATCAGTCTTTATTGTCACGTATTAGTGAGTTGGAAAGAATAATTGGTACAAATTTCGTAGTTAAAAAACCATTTATGACTCTTCAGACTGATGTGGTTTATGACACCATTGATCGTAATTTACATCATTTGAGTGATGATATAAATGATCACGAAGATAGAATTGTGGCTTTAGAAGATGGTGGAACCGGCGGTTCTATAGATACATCTACTGCTAATACTTGGACAGCTTTACAGCAATTTTTGAATGCTTCATCATCATTATCGTCGGTTTACAATGCTTTGTATGTTGGTACGACCGCTACTACAACCATTTTAGGAACTGCGACCTCTACCTTTGGAGCAGGAATCCAAACCACCTACCTTAATGTGACCGGATCTTCTGCTACCTCAACCTTTGCAAATGGTATCTCGCTTAGTGGAGGTTGCTTTGCTATCAATGGTGTGTGTATTTCTGGGGGTGGTGGATCTGGCACCGTTACTTCCGTCCAAGCTTCAGGTGGTACAACTGGCCTTACCTTTAGT
>CAZQUI010000012.1:7887-13204 GCA_964596595.1 uncultured Candidatus Saccharibacteria bacterium | reverse complement strand
AGCAGTAGAAGTTTCAGCAATGTGTTGAAATACTTGTATATCCTGATCTCCAAATGGCTCATTATGGAGGTGTTTAGCTAGGACTCGGTGCACCAACAAATCAGGATAGCGACGAATTGGTGAAGTAAAATGAGTATAGAAATCGAACGCTAAACCAAAATGTCCAATGTTTTTTGTTGAATATATGGCTTTTTGCATAGATCTAACAGCAGCTGTTCGAATTAGAGATTCATGAGGCGTACCATCTATCTGATTTAAAAGGTGATTTATATCTTTCGGTTTTACCATTCCATCTTTTCCAATATGCAAATCATAACCAAGAGCCTTAACAAATGTGGCTAAATTTTTTATTTTATCTTTATCGGGAACTTCATGGGTACGATAAATAGCCCCCGTATCTCTGTGACCTTTTTTCTTGATTGACTCAAAAATATATTTTGCAACTTCTCTGTTTGCCAAAAGCATATATTCTTCAACCAATTTATGAGTATCCAGTCTTTCGTATACATAAACACCGACTGGTCTACCATCTTTATCTAGACGAAATTTTATTTCTTCTTGCTCAAATTCAATTGCCCCATTTTTAAATTTTTCTTTTTGAAGTATTTTTGCTAAACGATTCAAAATTATCAAAGAATCATGATATTGCATGCCTGATTCGGCCAAAGAAATAGGTTGTATGCCTTTAGAATATTTTTCAATATTTTTTGCTTCTCCATCTATGGAAGCTTGGGCGGATTCATAAGTAAATCTATGAGTAGAATTTATAACCGTTCTTCCAAACCAACGATCAAGAACAATTGCATTATCATCAACAATAAACACTGCTGAAAATGTTAGTTTGTCTTCATGAGGATTTAGACTACAAACATCATTTGATAAAACTTCTGGCAACATTGGTATCGTTCGATCGACAAGATACACAGAACAACCTCTGTTTACAGCTTCTTTGTCCAAAGCACTACCTTCGGTAACATAATGAGAAACATCAGCAATATGTACACCTATCTCATACAGAGGTCCTGAAACTTTAAACTTCAAAGTTTCTTCTTCGGATAAAACCTTAAACGAAATAGCGTCATCAAAATCTTTAGCGTCATAAGGATCGATAGTAAACGTATCAGTCTGCCTCATATCTCGACGCAAAGGAATTTCCTTTTTCATACTTTCAATTTTGGTTTTTTCTATTTCATCAGCTTCAATTTCTACGGCTTGAGGAAAATCTATTTCAAAACCATTTTCCAAAACAATAGACTCCATTTCAACATCATTGAGACCTTTTTTGCCCAAAACACGAATGATCTTTCCGGTGGGAAGTTTTGAAGAATCTAACCATTCATTGAGTTCAAAAAGAACTTTTATATCTTTTTCCAAATTTTGATTATCCAAAATCAGAACATGTGTATACATTTTTTTATCATCTGGTACTACAATGCATTGATTATCTTGATAATCAATAATTCCGACAAATTTCATTCTGGAGCGCGATAAAATTTTATTTATCGTGCCAACTTTCATGGAGACACCTTTTATATTTTTTTCAGAAAAAGTAACTTCAACAAGATCACCATTTAAAGCGGTATTCAATTTACCCTCTTCTATATATATAGAATCCCGATCAGAACCTCTTTTTTTTGGCTCTAAATCTATGTATCCAGCTCCTTTACGAGTAGTAGAGATTATTCCTTTTATAACATTATCGTTATTCACCAAAAGACTATAACATGATAAATGCTAAACATACATACCAAAAATAAGTACATTACCTACCTACAACAATTATCTAATTCATGCTATACATATAAGGAAATATATGTCCCAACTTATTCTCTACAGCTTAATTGCTGGTCTATTTTCATTAATTGGAGGAATTTTTGTAATGTGGCAAAGTCACAACGTAATGAAATTCATTACGCCTCTCATCACTTTTGGTGCCGGAGCTTTTCTCGGTGTTAGTTTTTTAGATCTTCTTCCAGAAGCCGTAGAAGCTACAACCGAACCTCATCCAATCTTTATGGCTACGTTAATTGGTTTTTTCATATTTTTTGCCATAGAAAGAATACTGATGCGCTATGTAAAAAATCATCACGGACACCAAGAAAACACAAAACACGACGAACATACAGAATCATTACCTTTCTTGGTAATACTTGGAGACAGTATCCATAATTTTCTTGATGGCATAATAATTGGCTTAGCTTTTGTAGCAAATCCCCTACTTGGTTTACCAACTGCCCTAGCAATTGCAGCTCACGAAATACCGCAAGAAATCGCTGATTTTACAATTTTACTTGATAGTGGCTGGAAAAAAAGAAAAATTATAATTGTAAATATCATATCTTCATTACTTACGGTTTTAGGAGCCATAATTGGATATTTAACTATTGGTGTCTTTGAAAATTCTTTACCATATTTACTAGCTGGAACAGCTGGAATCTTTATTTATATTGCCGCTTCAGACTTAATACCAGAAATTCATCACCGTGCTGGCCACAAACAACTTTATTCGATTTTATTTTTCTTCTTAATAGGACTACTAACGATTGGTTACCTAGTATCACTAGCACATTAGCTAATTTTTAAAACCAAAGTTATACACAGTACGATCTAATATTTTCATTCTATAATAAGGCTACGCTAACATGCAGTCGCCAAAACCATATCAAGAAAATAGACCTTGGGGAAACTTCATAGAGTTTACACGTAATACCCCCTCAACAGTAAAGATTATTACCGTAAACCCTGGTGAAGCATTGAGCCTACAAACTCATCATTCAAGAGATGAATTTTGGAATATTCTAGATGGTGACGGAAATATCACAATTGGAGATGAAAACCTTTCCGCAATTATTGGTGAAAATCATTTTATACCCCGCGAAACTCCACATCGGATAGTAGGCGGAACTTCAAAATTAGTGATATTGGAAATTTCATTTGGTGATTTCGATGAAAATGACATCGTGAGACTAGAAGATCGATACGGACGCTCCTGATTTGCAGCACCCAAAAATATCAACATGGACCCAATAATTAGCATATTAGTCATAATATTTACTATAACAATAATTGTCGGAGCTATTTTCTATACTCTATGGTCTTGGCGCAAACAAAATAAACCAAATCAAAAAAAAGAAACTCAGACTCTCGAACTTTCAAGACATCAAAAAAATCCTGTTATCACTCCTCATACTGATCCAAAAGAATGGGAAGTTGCGGGAACTTTCAATCCAGCCGCAATGATAGATAAAAATGGTCAAACTCATATTTTATATCGCGCAGTTGGATCAGACGGAGTATCACGTCTCGGGTATGCTTCAAGTAAAGATGGTAGCCATTTTACGACACGTTCAGATTATCCAGTTTTTTCTATGAAAAATCCACGAAACACTTCTGTGTCTTTGCCTACAGAAAAAAAGTGTTACAACCCTAAACTATATCCATCTGGTGGGAGCTGGGGTGGTTGTGAAGATCCTCGCATGGTCTGTATAAACGGAAAAATATACGTAACATTCAATGCTTTTGATGGTTGGGATTTTATCCGCATTGCTGTTATAACACTCGATGAAAAAAAGTTTTTAAATGGGCAGTGGGATTGGTCAGAACCATTTCTCATTTCTCCACCAAATCAGGTAAATAAAAACTGGGTATTATTCCCGGAAAAAATAGATGGTAAGTTCGCTATTCTGCACAGCATATCTCCAGAAGTTCAAATTGATTATGTAAATTTCCTAGAAGAACTTGCCGCCGGTACAAAAAGCATCAAAAGTATATTTGGTCAGAAAAAACCACGCGAAACTTGGGATACTTGGGTTCGTGGAGCCGGACCTCCACCAATTAAGACTGATAAAGGATGGTTAGTTTTATACCATGCAATGGATAAAAATGATCCACATATTGGCTACAAATTAGGTGCACTTTTACTTGATCTCAATGATCCTAAAAAAATAATCGCTCGTGCACCAACACCAATACTAACACCAGACGAATGGTATGAAAATGATTGGAAACCAGGGGTTATTTATGCTTGTGGTGCAGTTGTAAAAAAAGGAATACTTTCAGTTTACTATGGCGGTGGAGACAAACATACCTGTGTTGCACAAACAGAACTAGCACCATTATTAGAATGGTTAATAACCTACGGAAAACCACAAAAATAAAGGAAACATGTTTACACTCACTCGATCAGAACACAATCCAATACTATCTCCTCTCAAAGAACATCCATGGGAAGCAGCGGCGGCTTTTAATGGTTGTCCGATAATTCAAGGTAAAAAAACACACATTGTTTACCGTGCCATGTCTGAACCTCAATTATTAAGAGAACCCCATATAAGAATGTCTGTGATAGGCAGGGCCACATCTACAGATGGTTTTCATTTTGAGGATCGAAAAGTTCTAATAGAACCAGATAGTGATTTTGATCGTTATGGTTGTGAAGATCCACGTATAACAAAAATTGGAGATACATACTATATCTTTTATACAGCTCTTAGTGGATTCCCTTTTTCAGTTGATAACATAAAAGTAGCAGTGGCTCTCTCCAAAGACCTCAAAAAAATTGAAGAAAAACATTTGGTCACACCATTCAATGCCAAAGCCATGACATTATTTCCAGATAAAATTCGAGGTAAACTCGGAGCTTTGGTCACAGTAAATCCTGACCGTCGCCCATCTTATATTTGTTATGCAGAATTTGAAAAACCAGAAGATATGTGGTCAGCAGAATACTGGGACAAATGGTGGAAAAATCTAGAAGCACACAAAATTCATATTCAACGTTTGCCAACTGATCATTTAGAAGTTGGGGCTCCACCACTCAAAACTGATAAAGGCTGGCTTGTGGTCTATTCACACATTCAACGTTACGGCCAAAGTGATGTAACCTTCGGAATTGAAGTATTGTTATTGGATTTAGAAAATCCAAGAAGAATCATTGGTCGCACCAAAGGACCCTTTATGGTTGCTGACACTTACTACGAAAATACTGGTTTAGTACCTCACATAACTTTTCCTTCTGGTGCCCTTATTCGAAACAATAAACTCGAAGTTTACTATGGAGCAGCCGATACTCACACCGCAGTTGCAAGCATACCTTTAGATAATTTACTAAGAAGCATCACCGATGAACATCGCAATCATATTCGTAGATTTCCAGGTAATCCAATTATTACACCTCGCCCAGGTGTTCTATGGGAATCACGTGGAACTATAAATCCTGCGGCAATAGATCTCGGCAACAAGACTCACATTTTATATAGATCTTGTTCGGTAGACAACGTCTCAACCGTTGGATATGCGACGAGTAGCGATGGATTTT
>CAZQUI010000012.1:0-7877 GCA_964596595.1 uncultured Candidatus Saccharibacteria bacterium | reverse complement strand
GATGAACGCCTAGACAAACCTATTTATACCCCTCGTGCTGATTTCGAACGACACGGACAAGAAATTGGTAATTACGGTTGCGAAGATCCTCGTATTATGGAAATAGAAGGACGTGTATATATGACTTATACTGGATATGATGGAGCTATTCCAAGAGTAGCTGTAACTTCTATTAGTGTAGACAACTTTCTCAAAAGAAAGTTGAATGCCTGGGAAATGCCTCAAGCAATTACACCTCCTGGTGTCGTAAACAAAGATGCGGCAATTCTTCCAGAAAAAATAAAAGGAAAATATATGATTTTCCATCGCGTTCACGAAAGTATCTGCGCCGATTTTGTAACATCTCTAGATTTCACTAAAGAACGAGTCAAGGAATGTATAGAAATAATTTCTCCTCGTCGTGGTATGTGGGATGGGGGTAAAGTTGGAATTTCTAGTCCTCCGGTTAAAACCAAAGATGGTTGGCTTCTTTTATATCATGGTGTTTCTTGGAGTACCACATATAGAGTTGGCGCTGTTCTTCTCGATTTGGAAGATCCAACTATTGTTATTTCACGCACAGCAATCCCCCTTTTTGAACCCGAAGAAGAATATGAAAGAAAAGGCCTTGTACCAAATGTAGTCTTTCCATGTGGCATGGTAGTACGTGGAGGAATTGCTTACATTTACTATGGAGGCGGAGATAGTGTTATCGGAGTAGCCACAGTAAAAATGTCTACCCTTCTAGAAATGATGAAGGTTTAGAAAAATACAGAAATGAACATAAATCTAATTGCCCATAATATTATTTCTATAATTTCTACAATATCACTTTTTGGTATTGCATTTTTTACTTACCTCAATGGGCCACGCAAAACTGCAAACGTAACTTGGACTTTGATGATGCTTGCAACTGCAATTTTTACAATTTCGCACGTCATAGGTGTAAACATATCAAATCCGAACACTTCAAGAATAATACTAATGTTTAACCTTTGTATATTTTTTATTGGCTCCTTTAATCTTCACGCTGTAATGTACCTTATAGACAAAAGTTTAAAAAATAAAAAAATCATTGTATTTGTACACATCATGGCATCTGTTTTTACTATATTTTTTATAATTTTTCCAGAATTATATTTAGTAAACTCAACTCCTAAAATGTACTTTCCTAATTACTACGAATCAGGGCCATTGAACTGGACTCGTGTAGTATTTCTTTATGGAATAATTGTTCCATACATTGTTTACTTACTAATAAAATCAAGATCCTTATCAAAATCAGTAATTGAACGTAATCAACATTATTATTTTATTTTAACAATAATTATTGGATATGCCCTTGGATTTATACCAAATTTTCTAGTGTACGATATTCCAATTAACCCACTCTGGGGTATGGCTTTTACAATAGTATTTATGATTCCATTTACTTACGGTGCTATAAAATACAATCTTTTTAGCGTGAAGGTAATTGCCATTGAAGCATTCCTATACAGTGGAGCAGTTGTGATAATTGGAGGAATAATTATCTTATTAAACTACATAGATAAACTAATTCAGGTTTCATTCCCAGGATTTCCAACATGGCTCAACCCTCTAATATCGGCTCTTCTGGCCGTAACATTTGCTGTAACTATTTGGAAAAATCTCAGGAAAAATGACATTCTTAAATATGAATTTATAACTACAGTTACTCACAAATTTCGCACTCCATTAACTCACATAAAATGGGCCGCCGAAAATTTATCTACCAGTAAGATATCACCAGATGATCGTATGCAAGTAGAATATATCCAAAACGCAAATACTAAACTTGTAGAACTTACAAACTTACTTGTAAATGTTTCAGAAACTGAAAATAAAAATACTGACTACAAAATTGAAAAAAGGAATCTTTCAGAGCTTATAGAATATGTAGCTGATTCACTTATTAATCAGTCATTTTCTAAACACATTAAAATATCTAAAAATATTACACCAAACTTAATAGCAAATTTTGACGATCACAGAATAAGATTTGTCACCCAAACAATTATAGAAAATGCTATCAACTATACAACGTCTGGTGGTAATATATCTGTATTATTGTTTAAAAAAGATTCAATGATTACTTGTTCTGTAACCGATAGCGGCATTGGTATACCAGCAGAAGAAATAAATTTTCTATTTTCAAAGTTTTATCGTGGTAAATTAGCAAAAACAACGGATACCGAAGGTATGGGAATAGGATTATATATGTCAAAAGAAATCATAGAACATCATCATGGTAAAATATGGGCTGAATCAAATGGACTTGGAAAAGGTAGTACTTTCAGCTTTTCTATTCCAGCAATTTCATAAAATAAAATGAATATTTCAAAAAAACAACTCGTAATGTTCGACTTAGACGGTACCCTAGCTCATAGCAAATCAGACATGACACCAGACATGTCAAAATTAATTATGAAACTTTTAGAAAATAAAAAAGTTGCAGTTATTTCTGGCGGGGGTTACCCACAATTTGAAACTCAATTTCTTCGTACGTTACCTCACTCCACTCAAGGATTAGCGAACTTATTTTTGTTACCGACATCTGGCACTCGGTTATTAACCTGGAAAGGTTCTTGGCACGAAGAATATAACGAACTCCTTTCTGAATCTGAGAAAAAAAAGATCCTTTCTGCTCTAGAGATTTCACTTCGTTTAGGTAAATATGAAAAACCCAACAAAACCTATGGACCAACAATTGAAGATCGTGGCTCACAAATTACCTTTTCTGCTTTAGGTCAAAAAGCTCCATTGGAAGCCAAATCGACTTGGGACCCAGACAGAACAATTCGCGAGCGTATAGCAGATATTTTACGCCCTAAAATACCAGATTTTGATGTCAGGCTTGGTGGCACAACTTCAATAGATATAACCAAAAAAGGAGTCAATAAAGCTTATGGTATTCATAAACTTGAACACTTTTTATCTATACCCATAAGTGACATGGTTTTTGTTGGAGACGCTCTTTACCAAGGTGGCAATGACTACCCCGCCAAAGCTACTGGTGTAGATTGTATTCAAGTTAGTGGACCCGAGGAGACTCAAAAACTTATTGAAGACTGGGTTAAGTAACTCTAAGATCAATATTAAATAAAATTAATATTATTTAATATTAATAATTTTTTCCACTCTTTCAGCTAATAATTGTGTGTCCCCTGCTCGACCTTCATATTTTGAACCCAAAACAATGATAGCAATTGGTTTATCTGATAATTTTAGTATTGTTAGCATAGTATCACCAGCTTCTGGAGTACGCCCGGTTTTTCCCCCCAGAAAACGTACATCTGAAGCAAATGGATGTGTACTAGTAAAAACATGGGAATCATGTTCTGTTGTTGTGGCAATATCTTTAACAACATTACGAGTTATAGCTAAAATATCAGATCGTGATTTGTAAAGATATTTTGCCAAAGCAAATAAATCCCTCGCTGAAGCAATATTTTTTGGATTAACACCAGAAGGATCAGCAAAATAGGTTGAAGGCATGCCAATTTCCCAAGAATAACCACTCATTGATTCAAGAAATTTTGATCGATCTGTAATTGATACTAATGCTTCGGCTGCTACATTAGAAGAACTCAATAATAATGGTTGCAATAACTCTTGAACAGTAAATTTTTCTCCCTTTTTTAGACCACTTTTATCGGGAGGTGCTGCTGCTGCAACTTCATTAATCTCAATAATCTTATCGAGATTTAATTCATTGGTAGCAACAAAAGCAGTCACCAATTTTGACATAGAAGCTACCGGTAAAACAGCTGAGGAATTTTTTTCTAAGTATATTTGACCAGTCTCAACATCGCCTACGATATAGGCGTAAGCCGTCACACCCGGTAAAACCTCATGTTCATTTGTAGGAATTGATTGAGTTTTTGATATAGATTGAATAGCTTTAGAAATAATTGTTTCCTGAACTTTTTTTACATCAGAAAAACTAACGCTATTTCCTTCAAAAAATTTTGTGGTTGGACGCATTGATAACTTTTCAGAAGTGTTGATCCATTCATTGATAGACGATGGTTTATTTATAGTATTATGTAACTGAGTAATCGTGGCATATGCCATGAGACCAATAGAAATAAATGCGACGATCAGAAAATTTCTATATGGAGCAAACATACCTATAACTCTAACGTATCTTAAAGAATTGTGATATGTGTATTACCTAGTCGAAGATATCGTGGCTGTTAGCTCCCCCGTAGAACTTGCGGTGATTCTACCATTAATATCCCGAAAAAATTCATACCCCGTATTATAGTTTGTATTATTAGCAAAATTGGCTCCAGAAATCGAAGGATCAAAGGGTAATGAAGATATATAATCTGGAACTAAACAAGGAGCAATATCTCCTGGACCTCCAGTTGGTGAACTGGTTATAAGAGTTGCTGCATCAGGAATAGATTTAGCCAAACCGTTACACATAAAAATACCTCTATGTTCTGCCATATTTTGATGTATAGCATTTACTATTGAATTCATATTACTAACACGCTGTGAATCTCGTGCTAACTTGAACTGACGAGATGGATTTACAGCCACAAGCACTATAGCTGACAAGACTGCTATCAAACCGATAACCACAAGTACCTCAATCAAAGTAAAACCTTTTGAAAATGATAATCTATTCATATAATTTATTATTAAACTTATAATAAAAAACTTTAACACCATTAAATAAAATTTTTATGAATTTTATTTAAAAAAATGATGAATTTCTGGAGACCAGAGATTGATATCGATGTCAGACAAAAATATGCTAGAATTATTTCCTATGTCTAACATTTATGATCTAGCAATTATAGGAGGTGGTCCTGCAGGCGCAGCAGCAGGCGTTTACGCGTCCCGTAAACGTCTAAAAACTGTTTTTATTACCAAAGACTGGCTAGGACAAAGCAACGTATCAGAAAAAATAGAAAACTGGATTGGTACAATTGCCATATCAGGTTTAGAACTCTCGAAAAATTTAGAAAACCATGTCAAAGCTTATGCCGATGGAATCATTGATTTCAAAGAATCCGAAGGGTGTACAAAAATAGAAAAAATAGGAAAAATATTCAAAATAACCACTGACAAAGGTTCGTACGAATCAAATACCGTACTGATAACCAGCGGTAGTCGTAGACGAACCTTGGATGTCCCTGGGGCCTCAAAATATGAACACAAAGGGGTTACATATTGTGCAACTTGTGATGGTCCACTTTATTCAGACCAAGATGTTGTGGTTATAGGCGGTGGAAATGCAGGATTTGAAAGTGCATCACAGTTACTGGCTTATTGCAAAAGCGTCACACTACTTTCGCGTAGCGAATTTAAAGCTGATCCCGGTACAGTAGAAAAAGTTCTAAAAAATCCAAAAATTAAAGCTGTAGAATTTGCTGTACCTAAAGAAGTTAAAGGCGACAAATTTGTAAATTCCTTAATTTACACAAACACTAAAACTAATGAAGATTTAGAAATTGCTACCACGGGCATATTTGTTGAAGTTGGCTCTATACCAAATACAGACTTTGTATCTAATCTCGTAAAATTAGACCCCTATAAACACATCATCGTTGACCCAAAAACTCAAATGAGTTCATTAGAAGGTCTATGGGCGGCTGGAGATGTGACTGATGGTTTATACAATCAAAACAACATCGCCGCTGGAGATGCGGTAAAGGCCATTGAAGATATTTATTTGTATCTTAATACAAAATAATCTATAAACAACTAAAGAAGTGAGACTACACAATAATGTTTAAGACTCTTATCACAAGCGGTGATTCCCGTGGAACTGGTATCTAGAAATGTCCCTGAATATGAATTATTAAGTACAGGATTATTGGAATTTTCTAAAATTACTCTGATTTTATAACTTTTTTGATCCGCGGAAGCAGCATAAGCAAAACTTAAAGAATAATCCTCACCTGTTCGATATAGAGGATCCTGAATTGAACAACCATAATAAGTGAATCCCAGACTAGCTAAAGCAGTTTTAATCAGTATTGGATATAACTTGATTTCAGAATCAGCCATTGAAAAAGTTGCCGAGATCAATTTGTCATCACTTAACGCTTGTATCATGTATGACCAACTTTCTGGAATTTGTTCAGTAGAAGGTAATGGATAAGAATACAGATTTGGAGGATAATTTGAATGATTACTATAATAAATAGCTAAAGCCTTTTGAACTTCTTTGATTTGAGAAACACGAAAACTATCACGCCCTTTAGATTTAGCGGTATTTAGACTAGCCATAACTATTGAAGAAAGAGCAGAAAAAATAGATATTACCACCATTAATTCAATTATCGTAAAACCTCTTTTAAATTTAAACATATAGATATGTGTATATTATTACATAATTAAAAAATTATAATATAGTGTATAAGTACATGCTATAAACACTTATTCCACAATCCTTCTTTATTATTTTTCGCTTTATTTTCACTCTGTCTAAAAATCTTTTGCATAGAATAAGCTTTTCCGTAAGTATATTCTCGGGCATACCCGTGTTCAATTAAATACTGATTTATAAATAAACCATCTTCACGATAAACGTAAGCCAAATACCTGCCATATTTATCTTTAATCTCTCTATTGGGACTTAAAGTAAATCTGACTTTATTTCCAAGTAATAGTTTTTTAGTTTCATTTGAAGCTTCCTCACCAAAACATTCGACCGGCCTCCGAGGATCGACAGTCTCTGGGGTATTTATACCCAAAATACGAATAGTCTCTTTTTTATCATTTTTTATAATATCAAAAGTATCACCATCTATTACAGAAGCCACTTGATAAAAAATATCAGGATCAAGATCTTTATTTTGCTGAAAGAAATTTTGTTCTGAAAGCAAAAAAATAGTTACTAACAAAATTGTCAAAAATAACCTAATTAATTTTTTATATTTTTTCATTTCTTAAGCCGGCAGGCTATTTAGCAAAATCCCCGAGTCAAAATTATACCAAAAAACCAAAATACCACTATTGCCAATAATTCGATATAATTAATTAATATAAAATATACCCACAAAAACTACATGAAAAAACTAACGCTTATATTAATAATCATCATTGTTGCTATTTTTGGAGTATTTATGATTAACACAGATTCTAATAAAACAGAAATTACTACACCAAATAGTCCTACAGAATCAATAAATTCGAGTTCTACAACTACCACCGACACAACTACTATAGGTTCTATAACGAATAAAAAATTGAACTTAGCTCAAGTAGCAACTCATAATACCGAAACTGATTGTTATTCAGCGATAAACGGTCTCGTATACGACCTAACAGCCTGGATAAAAAAACATCCAGGTGGCAACAAGGCAATTCTAAGTATTTGTGGTAAAGACGGAAGTTCAGCATTTAATGAACAGCATAAGCGTGATCCAAAAGTACTTTCAACATTAGAAGGATTTAGTATTGGTATATTAGTACAATAAAAACAACAAAAATGAACGCTCATGAAAAAATAAGCAAATTGTCTTTAATTCTAGGAAAATGGATTATTGTTGGAGTATTTTTGTATTTCGGAATTCACGGTATGACCCAACCAGAAACTTTTACAAATCTTATTCCCGACTTCATTACATCGATCTTAAATGCCAGAACTTTAGTAATTATTCACGGGGCCTTAGAAACTATCTGTGCCCTTCTTATACTATTCAAACTTGGTGGTAAATGGCCATTATATATTTTGGCCTTAAGTTTTATTGGTGTAATAGCAAGTGTCTCAGGACTTATTTTGATCAGAGATATAGGTATATTTGGAGCACTGTTACTTATGATTGGAAATAATAAAGCAACAAATAATTAGATTGGGAATTTGCGGAGAGAGGGAGATTCGAACTCCCGAGGAACTTTCGCCCCTGCCACTTTTC
>CAZQUI010000011.1:0-13574 GCA_964596595.1 uncultured Candidatus Saccharibacteria bacterium | reverse complement strand
CTATTTCAAAGGATTCGAAACTCAAAACTTCAAAATTTGGCGCCAACGTGGTGCTTTCAACACTCAATCATCCAGACATGAATGGCGCTGATCAGGTTTCTTTTGGTGACAAAAAAGCTTTTAGTATATCTGGTCCAGGAGAATACGAAGCGGGTGGAGTTTTTATAAAAGGCCTACCTTCACAATCAGAATACGGTGGAGAAAAACGTATAAATACTATATATATGGTGACTCTAGAAGGTATGAATATTTGTTTTTTGGGTGCTTTGAATAATCCTGAACTTCCATCAGAAACAGATGAAGCGATAGATGAAGTAGATATTTTATTTGTACCAGTTGGTGGTGAAGGAGTTCTAGATGCTTCCAAGGCTTATAAATTGGCTGTAAGTATTGGACCAAAAATTATTATACCTATTCATTATGGAAACGTTGGAACCAAAGATGCTCTAAAGGTTTTTCTAAAAGAAGCCGGTGAAAATCCAACTCCAGTAGCAAAATTAACTCTTAAGAAAAAAGACCTAGAGGGTAAAGAGGCTGAAGTTATGGTTCTTGAAGCAGAATAAATCTTCTTGTGATACAATTATCTTATGGATTTTAATTCGCATTTACATAATTTGCGCAATAAACCTCCTCATATTCGACAACATATTGCTTTTTGGTCAGCACTTGGTCTTACTGCAATAATTTTTGTATTTTGGTCGGCTTCTTTTTCTCTTTCCAAACCTTCGCCTTCAGTTGTAATATCTAAAGCTCTTGCCCAACCAAATCCTCCATTGGAATCAATGCTCGCCGCAGTAGGTTCTCTTTATGATTCTGTTAGAGATAGAATATTTAGTCCTAAGAAAATAGAATTTTCTACTGTAGAAGTTGGACCAGGAAGTAGATAGTCATAAATAATATTTATTTCAAATACCCAATATTTAAAGTATAAGTCAAGATGCGAGCAGTGATATTTTTTGCTATAATTGTTCAACTATATGGCCAAGAAATCTTCGGACAATAAGCCCGAAATAAACAATGAAACCCCAAGAGTTGGTAGTGGTGTTTTACCTAGATCTATAACTACAGAAATGCGCGAGTCTTTTTTGGACTATGCAATGTCGGTTATTACAGATCGTGCTTTGCCAGATGTTCGTGATGGTCTCAAGCCAGTGCATCGTCGTATTTTATACGCCATGCATCAAAATGGTCTGACTTATTCAGCTAAATTTCGCAAATCAGCTGTACCGGTAGCAGAAACTATGGGTAATTTTCATCCTCATGGAGACATAGCTATTTATGATTCTTTGGTAAAAATGGCTCAAGATTTTACCATGCGTTATCCGCTCATTTTTGGTCAGGGTAACTTTGGAAATATCGATGGTGATCCTCAGGCTGCTATGCGTTATACAGAAGCAAAAATGGCTCGTATTACCGGCGAGCTTCTTCGAGATATCGACAAAGATACGGTAGATTTTAGACCAAACTATGACGGTACCAAAAAAGAACCAACCGTTCTTCCTACGGCTGTTCCAAATCTTCTTTTAAATGGAACGTTAGGTATTGCAGTGGGCATGGCCACAAATATTGCTCCACACAATTTAGGTGAAGTTTTAGATGCTTCTATGTATCTTGTAGATAACAAAGATGCTACCTCAGAAGATCTTTTTCAGTTCATCAAAGGTCCAGATTTTCCTACGGGAGCTGTAATGTATGGAATCAAAGATATTCAACATGCTTATGCGACAGGTCGTGGAAGTATTGTGGTTCGTGGTGAAGCTGAAATAGTTGAAGATAAAAAAGGTCAGTATCAGATAATTATCACTTCTATTCCTTATCGAGTTAATAAATCAGAACTTATTATCCGTATTGCTGATCTTGTTCGCGAAAAAATAATAGAAGGTGTTAGAGCTTTACGTGATGAATCGGCAAAAGATATTCGTATTGTTATAGATTTGAAACAAGGTTCATATCCAGAAAAAGTTTTAAATCTACTATACAAACACACACAACTTGAAGAGTCTTTTCATATGAACACTGTGGCCCTCGTAAATGGTGTTCCTCAAACTCTTTCATTAAAATCAATTCTTCAAGAATTCGTTGCTCATCGCATCGAAGTTATTCGTCGTCGTACACAGTTTGATCTCAATCGTGCCGAAGAACGTGAGCACATTTTACTTGGTCTCAAAAAGGCTCTTGATCATATTGATGAGATTATTACTCTCATCCGTGAATCAAAAGATGCTCCAGAAGCGCATGTGAATTTGATGAAGAGATTTAAGTTTAGTGATAAGCAAGCCACAGCTATTTTGGAAATGCGTTTGCAAAAATTGGCTGGTCTAGAACGCAAAAAAGTTCTCGATGAACTCAAAGAAATTCAGGCTCTTATTGAAGAACTAAAAAGTATCTTGGGTAGTGAAAAGAAAATTCGCGGTATTATTGTTTCTGAGCTCAAAGAAATCAAAGAAAAATACGGGGATGAACGTCGTACAAAAATTGTAAAACATAGTGTTAAGGAGTTTAATCCAGAGGATTTGATTGTTGATCAAGAATCCGTGTTGGTTCTTACTAAAGGCGGCTATATAAAACGTACAGATCCATCAGAGTATAGAAAACAGAAGCGTGGTGGAGTGGGGGTTGTGGATTTGGATACAAAAGAAGAAGATTTTATTTCTCATTTAGTTTTTGCTAGTACGCACAACGATTTACTTTTCTTTAGTGACAAAGGTAAGGCTTATCAAATAAAAATGTATGATATTCCAGAAGGTAAACGTGCGACACGGGGCAAATCAATAATGAACTTTTTATCTCTAGCAGAAGGGGAAAGGGTCACCTCTATTCTTCCAATGCCAAAAGACAAAAAAGCTGCAGATGGACTATCTTTAATGATGGTCACACGTGGTGGTACTGGTAAAAAATCGTCAGCTAAACATTTTCATGATGTTCGTCGTTCTGGACTTATTGCTATTACTCTTGATGAGGGCGATGAGCTTATCTCTGTATCTTTTGTTTCAAAAGGTGAAAGTATAATGTTGGCTACAAAAGAAGGTCAGTCTATTCGTTTTAAAGAAGACGATGTTCGTGAAATGGGCCGAAGTGCTGCTGGTGTCCGAGTGGTTCGTCTAGATAAAAACGACGCAGTAATCTCTGCTGACGTTGTTTCCAAGGATGCAAAAAATCCTGCATTATTTGTGATGGGGGCAAATGGTTATGGTAAGAAAACTGATCTTTCGGAATATAAGATACAAAATAGGGGTGGTTCTGGAATTCTAACTATGAATGTAACTTCAAAAACCGGTCCACTTATGGCAGCAAAAGTTGTCACTGATGATGATGAGGAGATAGTCGCTATGTCTAAAAAATCTCAAGTTATCCGTGTCGATATAAAAGAAATTCCAGCGCTGAGTCGTGCGACTCAAGGAGTACGAGTTATGAAATTACGCGAAGGAGATTCTCTGGCGAGCCTTATTTGTTTGTAGTATTACAAAATATTTTCTGAGACCTTGTAATATTGATCGTTCTTTTTATTATAATTATAATTAGCTAATTATTAATGATATTTACTAATTTTAATTTTTTAAAAACATATGATATCAAATAAAATACTCAGTGATGATTTAAAGATAATTAAAGAATTAGTTATAAAAGGATTCACAAGATTAGATTCTATTGATAATCGGTTGGGTAATATGGACATTAGACTCAACGCTATAGATGAGCGGTTGGATACTATGGATATTAGATTTGATGTTATAAATACTAAATTTAATAATATAGATAGTAGATTTGATCGGATCGAAAATAAACTTGAAAAATTAGATAAAAAGATAGATGAAGTAAAAATTGAACTAAAATCAGACATAGAAGATTTGGCAGGTATGACAGCCAGAGAATTTTCTTCGATGCGAAATGAATTTTTTCTCACTAATCATTAGGTTGTATTTTGTATCCCCACTCCTCACATCCACTACCTTAGTATTTCATTGTATAATTGTGATATGTTCTCTGAACCCTCAGTAAATCTTTCGAGGTTGGTCATAAGTGACGGTATGAAAATAGTAGACTTAGGTGCCGGCTCTGGTTTTTATTCTTACGAAGCGGCTAAAAGAGTTGGTACTAGTGGTCGAGTTTATGCTGTAGATGTGCAAAAAGATCTCTTAGAGAGATTACGTTCAAATGCAATATCGCAAGGTATTCGTAATATAGAAGTTGTTTGGGGAAATATAGAAAAAATTGGTGGAACAAAACTTAGAGAGGGAATTGCAGATGCGGTTATTGCTTCCAATGTTTTATTTCAAGTTGAAAAACCTGATGAGTTTTGTTTAGAAATAAAACGCATTTTAAAACGTGGCGGTAAAGTTTTGCTTATAGACTGGAGTGAAGCTAGTACAATTAGCCCGAAAAACCTTTTTAATTCAGATAAAGCTGTTATGCTTTTTGAAAAATCAGGCTTTAAACTTGATCAAAAGTTTGATGCGGGAGACCATCATTATGGAATAGTATTTGTTAGACAATAATTATGTCAAAATTTCAATTTATAACTTTAACTTTATTTGTAGTATTTATTATCGTTGGGGTAGCTTCTTTTGCGCTTTATAGGGGTAGTGATACCACTGAACAGTTACCGGCGATAACTATTTGGGGAACATTTCCGGCTGCTACATTAAATCAATACGTTGCTGAAATTAATAATACTTTGCCACAACCTTTGGTTATTCAGTATGAACAAAAAGATTCAAATACTTTTTCTAATGAATTTATCGCAGCTCTTGCTCGTGGTCAGGGTCCAGATGCAATCTTGATTTCGGCTGACGCCTTGTATCCACATAGTGATAAATTAGCTTTGATACCTTTTAGTGCTTTTCCACAGCGTGATTTTAAAGATACTTTTGTTCAAGAAGCCGAATTATATATTTTTCCAAATGGCATAGCGGCTTTACCATTTACTCTGGATCCTTTGATTATGTATTGGAACAGAGACATGTTTGATACTGCTGGTGTTGCAGTTTATCCACGTTTTTGGGATGAATTTTCTCAATTAAATCGTGTGCTTACGGTCAAAGATCAAAATGGTAATGTTAGAAAGAGCGCTATTGCATTGGGTGATTTTAGTAATATCACTAATGCTCGAGAAATTCTTGGCACATTATTATTTCAGAGTGGAAATCCGGTAACTGCTCGTGATATCGATGGTCAATTAGAAAGTAGTTTTAAAATAAATTCTTATCCAAGTCCGGTTGCTGCTCTTGAATTTTTTACAAAATTTGTAAATCCCTCAAATCCTGATTATTCTTGGAATAGGGGTATGCCAACTTCTAAATCAGCATTTTTGGCTGGTTCACTAGCTACATATTTCGGTTTTGCTTCGGAATTATTTGATTTGCGCGCCAAAAATCCAAATTTAAATTTTGATGCAGCACTTATTCCTCAAGCTCGAGAAAATGGAGTAAAAGCCACATATGCTCGGATGTACGGATTTTCTATTGTTCATTCAACTCCAAATCCAAACGCTGTTTATCAAGTTTTATCAGTTCTTACTTCACCAAATTATCTAGCAGGTTTATCAGAGAAAATGTATTTACCCCCAGTGAGACGAGATCTAATCGCTACTGGCTCCAAAGATCCTTACATTTCTATTTTTGGTCAAGCTGCTTTGGTTTCAAAAATTTGGTTAGATGCTGATCCACTTAGTTCATTTAAGATTTTTTCTGATATGATTACTTCTATAACGACTGGTCGTAAGACAGTCAATGAAGCAATACAAGATGCTGGTGATCAGTATGATGTGATATTAAAACAAGCAATAAAGTAAATGCAAAATGTAGATAAAAAACAACCTGCCTCCGCTAAAGCTACAGGAAGGCAAGGAATCAAAAATCAAAAATTTAGTGCAATTTTTATTGCATCAATATTAATTTTTGTTTTATTTGTATTTCCAGCTTTTTCATTGGCGCAAAATTTGGATCCACAAGTTTCAAATCCAAATAGTTCCAAGTTTAGATTAGCGATTTGTGATGGTCCAGAACAATTAAACCAAGCTAAAACGCATATGATTCCAGATGGAAGAGGTGGTTTAAAGCTTGATCCGCCAAATTGGAAACCAGATCCAAATTTCATTCCGTGTAACTTCAAAGGTGTAATTATCCAAGCTCAACATCTTATCAATACCATGATTGTTCTGGGTGTTTTTGCTGCAATAATCGGATTTACTTATGCTGGGTATCTTTATATAACAGGTGTGCCAGGAAATATTAATAAAGCCAAAGATATATTTAGAAAAGTGGCTATAGGATTTATAATTATGTTAATTGCTTGGTTTATGGTTTATCAGATATTAGATTGGTTGACTGGAAATCCCGGCCTGAAGGCTTTATTGGGAACACCGTAAAAGCAAATATATAATTTAAAAGTCAAAATGAAAAATGTAAATATAAATCAAATGGGTAAGAGAGTTTTTATGATCACTATACTTTGTTTAGCTTTTTTGATTGCTCCTGTTGTTTCTTTTGCTCAGGTTGGTACTGCTAATCCAACTCCTAGTGGTACCGTCGGGACTACAAACAGGGGAAGTGTTTTTTCCATTCAAAATCCTCTCAAAGTTGATTCTATTGGTGGTCTGATCGAGGCTTTTGTTGAAATATTTACTTATTTAGTTGTTATTTTGGCAGTCTTATCTTTAGTATATGTAGGTTTGCGATATATTTTGGCCAGAGGCAACCCTGAGGAAATGAAAAAAATGAGTTCATGGCTTTTATATATTGTTATTGGTATAGCAATAGTTATAGGGGCTAGAATTTTAGTTGGGGTAGTTATAAATACACTAGAAGCGACAGGTGTTGTAGACAGAGGAATTATTCAAAGTGCTCAAAATGCTAATAATCGTAGGTAAAAATATGAAAAATATAAATTTTAAATCAAAAATTAATGTTTGCGGCTTAGGTTTTATTTTATTGCCAGTTATAACTTTTGCAGCGGGGCCAACTTTGGCTAGTTTGATTGATTTGATTATTTATTACCTGAATACCTTTCTGGTATTAATGATGGGTGTGGCAGTAGTGGTGTTTGTTTATTATGTAATCAAGTATTTTATTTTACCAAATTCTGACCGTTCTGAAGCCGGGTCTTATGTTTTATATAGCGTCATCGGATTCTTTGTCATTCTATCTTTTTGGGGGATAGTAAATGTTCTTCAAAATACTTTTGGTTTAAAAAATGATCGTAATAGACCAGCTTCTTGGGCTTCTTTTAGTAATTTATTTCCTGGATCTAGAAATAGTTCATCGGGACCAACTTTTGATGGTTCTGGTTTTATGGGTACTGGATCAATTCAAAATAATAATATTAGGACTCAAAATGATCCTGAATCAGGTTTAAGGCAGTAGTTGTAATCCACAGACTTGATAGCGTTACGTAGAGGTGTGAGATATAATTAAAATCATAGTAATTAGCCATTAGTAATAATTTAACCATATGAAAAAGCTCATAGCTTCCATTGCAACATTTCTTCCAGTAGTTGTTTTTGCTCAACCAATAACAGACGTTAATAGTCTTACCTATAAACTGACAAATATTGGTAATACCTTCATCCAGATTCTTATAGCTGTCGCTGTCATTATTATTATTTTCAATGCAGTTCGTTTTGTTCTAAAGTCAGATTCTCCAGAAGAGAGATCTTCTATCGGTAAAGCTATTCTTTGGAGTATTGTTGGTCTTTTCGTTATCCTTTCTATTTGGGGACTTGTACGTATACTTACAAATACTTTCCGTACAGATACCACAGCTCCAGTCAATCAATTCCCTCAGGTTCAATATCCAAATCGTATTCCTTAATTTTTTAAGTTAAGTTTAGAGTATGAATATTTTTGGTTTATTTGTAGAGAAAGCTCAAGCGGCTAGTGCCGCGGATGCTTTTGGTAGAGCAATAGAACCTATTCTGAACAATATTGTTAATCCTATAGTAATGCTCATGTTTGCTGTCGGATTGGTTGTGTTTGTTTTTGGAGTAGTAGAAATGTTTATAAGTGGTGCAGATGCTGATGCTCGTTCTAAAGGCAAAAGACATATGGTTGGTGGGGTTATCGGTATGTTTATTATGTTATCAGCCTGGGGAATTATTAACCTCGTAGCAAATACTGTTGGTCAAATAGGGAGGTAGAAGTAAGTTTTAATCCTGCTAAATAAAGAAAACCCCAGAGCTCTTACGAGATGGGGTTTTTTGATTTCTAACTTAACTTTTTGTTACGGGCCGCCACTATTTTTCAAGCGGGGCATCAGCGGCCTCGGTGTACCAGTCCGGACGAGGTTCTCGGGTAAGGTGTATGACGTACACCAATTTCCGTTGTTCCTCGGTTCGACACTGGTTGAGGTCCATGAGCCGCATCCGAAGGGAAGTTACCGGTCCATCAATCTTTACTTTCTCAGCCCATGGATTGGCTGAGAAGCGCATGGGAATGGTTCGTTGGGTGGGTGAACCTTCGTTAACGAGAAGCTCACCATCTACCGATCCTTCCATGAGCCTAAACGCAATGTTTTGCCCGATGGCCGGGTTGAGGATGAAATTTCGTGAGAATTGCTCACCGAGTTCGATCTTGCCGACTGTATAGGTACCCAAAGCTACAGGGTCCTCACGGTAGAGGGTGGGGATTTCAATTTTCCCACTCTTTACTTGATTAACAATACTCAAGACCAACACGAGCAGGAATAGCCCCGCGGTAATCTTGAGAATCATTGTTTTGTTCTTTTTCATTGCTTACCTCCAGTGTTAGGATTGGGAACTATGATTGGCCTCGCGCCTTTTCCTTGTATCCCAACAGTTTGTCCTTGACGGATAAGTCTGATAGCTTTTACCTCCTCAATACATCTTTGTAAGCTGTAGACCTTTTCTTCATTTACTAGCTTCGTTATCTCACGAGATCTGCTTACCGGATCCATTGAGTCGATTCCTGGAACAAATTGGAGAATCATTTCATCCTGCATTTTTTTTGCCATATCCATCATCGTTTCGTAGTCTTGAAACTCCGATTTTCGTTCCAGTATTTCTTCAGCGAAGGCTTGTTTTTTCTCACGGTATCCTTTTGGTAGTGCCGGAACCACTTGGAGTTTTTTGATTTTGATTCCAAATGATCCGCTTTCTTTCAAGCTGGTTTTCAGTTCTTCAGAGAATCTTTTTACTTCCCTCTGAACATCCTCAGCATCCATTTCTTTTTCTTTGATGATATTTTGAGCTTCTCTATAAAGAATTTCACGGATCTGATCAAAAACTTTTTTCATGTCCGCCCCAGCCTGGATGTAGTCGATCAGATCTATTGGATCAGGAGTTGCTGTAACAGAGATTTCCAGTGTTATGTAGACACCATCATTGGTTTGAAAGACAAAGTCGTCTCCTTTAAATACTTCGTCAGTATTATCTATTGTGATCTTAATGGTTTTCAGATTGAAGGGAAAAAAGGGAAGTAAAAATACATCACCGGCTACGGTAAAGTATCTTTTCCCAATTACTAGTGGCTTATCCCAAAATGTGATCAAACCAATTTCCTTGGGTTTTTCTGGAGAGTGGGAAGTGTATCCAGCTGCTGCCAGACCCCCACTTCCAAGTGCTAGGATTGCTCCTATTACATATTTTCCAAGCCACGTTAGGTATAAACCACCAACAAACATTAGAATGAGTGTGATGAGGATAGTTAATGTGACTGGGTTATTAAAACCTCCAATCTCATCAGCTTCCGTGCCATGGATTGAACTACCACCGTTACCATTTCCGTTATCCGGTGTAGCGTTTGGTGTTGGTTTGAATACCTTCACGAAAAGCACTATTGCCAAAATAGTCATTGCTACCATCGCCAATACTGCCAAGAACGTTGTCATTGATTTTCCTTTGTTGTTTTGGACGAGAGTAGGTCTCGACCGTTTTTACTTTTTAAATTGTCAGCGAACTATTCGCAGCAATCGTTATCTGTATATATATTATCATATTTTTATGTAAAAGTCAAATATAAAAAATCCCCGACGTGCATTACTGCAAATCGGGGATGTGTGTCATAGCTCGGAAAGTGTTACTTACGGAGCTATGACTCTGAAACGAACAGTGACTTCTTGGCTGATATGAGACTTTAGACGGAATCTCATTTGGTTACCTTTCAAAGGAGGTTGTCCTTTGGTGCCGGGCAAATAAGTTCTTGCCACAGCATCATCACCACACATCATGTCAATGTTTATCAGGTCTTCGAGACATGGTTGAACCAACCAACCGATTGGAACCATGATACATTGAACCTCTCGAGGTCCAATAACAAACTCATTTGTTCCAGCGTTCACTTCTTTCCCACAAGTCACCGTGGGAAGAGTCGGTGTCCATTCGGAGGTCCAAACCTCCGAAGACATTACTCGTATGGTCGAGTTTTTAATCTCGCCATTGTTGACTACTCCAATGATGGTGTGAGCGGTGGTAGTGTTGCCACTATGACTGACTTTTCCACCCTTGTTCGCCCATCGGGAAGGATCTGTCGGACGAACATTAATCTTTTCACTACTAACTTGAATGTCGGTAGGTGATGAGGAGGGAGGTGTGACTGGTGCTTGTCCTCTAGCCATTGTGTTGGAAGATTCAAGCAATTTTTTTATAAGTGCCTGATGTTCTGCCAATTGGTTTTGGAGCACTACTTGGTTAGGATCGATCGCTGCAGCCGTTGGCTTCTTCACCAACCAGATACCCAACGCCAGCGCTCCCAGGAGGAGCAATGTGACCAATAGTCCAGCAACCATCTTTTCCCAGGGCTTCCATTGGGTGGCCGTCGGAATACTTGTAGGTCCCGACGGTTTACTATTCCCGTTTCCATTTTCTCCAGCAGTTTTTGTGCTAGGAGTAGATGGAGAAGGTGGAGTGGTACTAGTGGTCGTAGTGACCGCTGGTTGTGGCTGTGTCACAGGAGGAGTGGCTGGTTGAGGTGCGGGAAGTGCAGCTTCGTTTGTGATTGTCGCTGCTTTCCGCTCCACTTCGGCTTTTTCTTCTTGCAGACGTTTAACCGTCTGTTCGAAGTGTGCTTGACGCGTGGTTTCGCGTTGCTGATATTGTTGCCGTTCTTCTTCGAGGCGTTTCTCGAGAGCAAGTCGTTCTTGTTCGATTCTTTCTTTCATGGTCTGTTCGAACGTCGCTTGCTCCTGTTGGGCTGTATTCAGCAGTTGTTCCACTTTCTTCTCAAGAGTTTCTTTCAACCCTTTGTTTTCTTCTCTCTCTTTTCTCAGTTCTTCCTCCAGCTTTTTAACAGCTAGATCAGGTTGAGGTGGAGGCGTAGGAGCAGGTTCCTCCTTCTTTCCTTGTTCCTTTGCTTGAGGCGCCGGCGTAGGAGGAAGGGGAAGTTGAGCTTCCTGTTTTCTCTGTGGAGCATAGCCAGGAATCATTCTCTCATCTTCCACGTGGAAGATGAGAGATGTCCAAGGCCCTCGGTGACCCTCACGGTTATAACCAGCAACTGAGACCTTGTAGGTTGTACCGTTAGTAAGTCCATCAAATGGGACTCTGTTTACATCGAGTGTTTGGTCTTTACCCATCATTACATGGGTACGGTCATTCAACCTCACGATTCGAACCAAGTATTTGTTCGAGGGTAGTGCTGTCCACCGCACAATCTTGCCTTTGTCGTTACCGACATCGACTATCATGAGATTTTCGATGACTGCAATCTCAGTTTGCTTTTTTGCTGCAAGTTCGTCGCGGATGATTTCCACTTGTCTCTCGTTAAGGTTGAAGGAGCATTCTACTCCTTCAATGGGAGCTCCTTTTTCATCGAAGGCCAGGAGTATTGCTCTAAACTCGCCTGCGGTTACTTCTCTTGTAAGTGTTAGTGAGGTCAGCCTGTAGCTGTTCACAGCTACAGGATTCCCTTGTTGATCCAATTGCTTTTGAAGCTTTTCTGATCCGAAGATGTGTCCAGAAGGATCTTCCTTTCGGAAAACCCTTATTGCAAAAGTTTTAGCATTTGCATTTTCCAAAACATGGAAGCTGAGTAACCGACTGTCGAAACTGATTGGACTGATTCTATTCACATTTCCTCCTTCTTTCTTCTCTTCTGTTTCAGGGGATGTCGTTTTTTGTTTTTCGGGTTGCTCAGGTAAGACGGATTGCTCTGCAACCTTTTCAGGTTCACTGTGTGTTGGGGGAGTTTCCTGAGGAACTTCGGGTAATTTAATACCCGGTTCCCCTGATTCAGTAGGAATATTGAGTGTATCTCCAACTTTTTTCCCAGCTAACAGCCATCCCTCGAGGAGATGAAATTCGAGACAGGAATTTGTTCCAGCTATTTCTTCCATGGTCTCGTTGATTGCAACAACCAGTATTTCATAGTTGCCGTCACCTTTGAGAATTGGTTCTTTTTCACCATTTTCCAATGGACTGAAAAACGTGTGGAGGATGTCGAACTCCCGTCCGGTGACCAGGTCTTCGTATCTGAAACTTACATGACCTGTGGAATTGATTTCAACAACCTTTACCTTAAAAAATTTCAAACCATCTTGGTAGTCAAACCGAAAGGACCGGCGATTCACGATCGAGATTCTGTTCATTTTAGTCTTTCTGTGTTGCGCCAGCCTTTGCTGACTCTTTTTGTTGTTCTGTTGTTGTTACGTTATTGTGCTGTAAAAAAGCCCTAACTGTTACATATTATATACTATATATAGTATTAAGTCAAGATGACCGCGTATTCACTTTATAGGCCTATATTAAAGCCTATACAACAAAAAACGTCGCTCAAGGCGACGTTGTGAACGGAACTGGCATGGTACTATTCCCAATGACCAAAGTAGATTTTTTCTCCAGTTCTGAATATGGCGAAAATGTAAGGATCTTCGTAAAAACTATCCACATTAATCTCTGCTTCAGAGTCAATTTCCTCAATGATAGTTCTTGCGTTTTGGAGATGAACCGCTGGCACTGGTTGATCCTTGAATTGCCTTGAAAATTCTTTTAAATCATAACTCAGCCATTTTGCTTCTTTTAGTAATCTATTGTAAAGATGGTCTTTCTCATTTTGACGTTTTTGAAGAACTTTAACTGTTTCTTCTTCGTATTGGACCACTTTTATTTTGAAAACTTTTGAAGATGCGATTAGGGAAACCAACATCACGATCAGTGCGTATGAAATATAGATTGATTTTGGTTCCAGATTTAAGAACGATAGAGCGGCAAGTAGGGGTGCCAATAGAGTCGCCGCTATCATTCCTGTGATAGAAATCAATACAATAATCATCCTTGGTTTTTTGGGAAGAGGGTTAAGCTGGTTAGCTTTTCTTTCGGCCTCTTCTTGGCAGAACGTATCTTTGTATTCTTCTTGCTCGCGCTCAACTTTTTTAGAATTAAGCACGGGAATATTTTTTTGTCGTAACAGTTCATTGTAGGAAAAAACGCGACATCGGCTTGTACAATGTGAGCTTCTTTCGTGTTTTCGAGATTGTCGACGTCCATAGCTAGCATTCCGGAGCATTCTATTCATTTGGGGTGCGATCATGTGATCTCCTTTTGTTTATTGGTTTTTTTAAGAACAAGAAACATTCAAGTTCTCTGTGGATAATATATCCTTAAATTAAATTATTGCAAAGGTATT
>CAZQUI010000010.1:11706-14789 GCA_964596595.1 uncultured Candidatus Saccharibacteria bacterium | reverse complement strand
GAGGTTGGCGGTTCGAGCCCGCTTGGCCGCGCAAATTAAATGTCCTCAGATTTTGATAAGTTATTTAAACCAGAGTTAACTCCAAAAGAAATGTTGGAACTGGGGGTATTTGGGGGATTATATTTTTCAGATAAGCCAAAAGAGTTTCCGCGAGATTGGTTTGTAAATGCAAAACTTTCACCAGATGGAAAACGTCATAAGGAACTTAATTTTTTTGGAGTAAATGCTAGCCAACCACTTTCTGTTTGGAAAGCGAAAGGTTGGATAAATCCCCAAGATCCTCGAGGCTGGTTTCAGTGGTATTGTCGATATTATTTGGGACGAAGGACCGACGATGATCAGCGTCAAATAAAAAGATGGTTAGCTATTCGTAGACATATAATGCAAATTAAAAATAATTGTCGACCGGGGGATATATTTTGTAGACCTCGTCAAAGACAAGCTTTGCTGCATTGGGCATATGATTCTAGAAAAATATAATATTGATAAGGTTGTATGTTTATTTATTAATTTTTAATTAAAAAAGAAAATAGTTATGAAAAAATTTAAAATAATGTTTTGGATTACAACGGGAATTATATTTTTAACTCAAGGTGTTGTAGAGATTTTTATGATCAATAATGAAATGGCTATAGATGGAATTATTCACTTAGGATATCCAAGATACTTCTTTACTGCCCTTGTAATTTTTAAAGTCCTAGGTTCTATAGCTCTTATTGTTCCAAAAATTCCAAAATTTATAAAAGAATGGGCGTATGCTGGATTTGGTTTTGATTTTATCTTTGCCTTTATAAGTATTTGGTCAGTTGATGGTTTTGGTGTAGGATTAATTGCCCCTATGGTCGCGATTGTTATTCTTTGTATTTCTTATATTTCTTATCATAAAATAGATCAAGCTAAAATAAATAGTTAATTTTATATGACAAAAGTAAATGAAAGATCATGCGAAAAAGGTCATTGCCAGAGTTGTCTAATGCCTTTTGCCAAGGATGCTGGTATAAGAGAAAATGAAAAATACTGTTCATTGTGTTTTAAAAACGGAAAGCTGTGTTACGAAGGTAATTTAAAAGATTTTCAAGAAATTTGCCGAAAGAATATGATTCAAAATGGTGGAATGAATCCTATAAAAGCTTGGTTTTTTTCTAAAATGATTGCATTTGCTCCAAGGTGGAAAGGTAAATAATTATTTGAATGACATGAGAAAAGATATTACTTATGGAGTAGGTTCGTCGCTATTTGGCATGTGTTTTGTTGCCTGTATTGAAGATGATATTTTTCGTTTGGCTTTTATTGAAAATGGAATTGAAGATTTTATTGAAGAGGTAAAAAATGCTTTTCCTGAAGCGGATATTGTACGCAATGATAGAAGAATTAAACAAATTTTGGACGTAGTATTTAGTCTAAAAAAACCAAGAGAAAAAATATATTTGCAGTTACTTGGTACTCAGTTTCAGATAAAAGTCTGGGAGACTTTACTTTCTATCCCTTTTGGTGAAGTAACGAGTTATGCTGATATAGCCAAGCGTTGTGGTTCACCTCTGGCTGTAAGGGCCGTAGGAACTGCTTGTGGAGCAAATCCAATCGCTTTTCTTGTGCCGTGTCATAGAGTTTTAACTTCTATTGGGGATTTAGGCGGATATAGATGGGGAATGGATCGTAAAAAAAAGTTATTAGCTTGGGAAGCTTCTTTTTGCTAGTATTCCTTTTTAGAAGGAGTTACGTATGAAAACAATATTATGTTTCATTGCTTTTGCAATAACTGCGGGCTGTATTCCTCATTCGAGGAAGATTGTTCAAGGTGATATCAATCCTGCTGTGCCGGTGGTGGTTAAAAGAAAAGTCCTATGGAATTTGGAACAACAGATATATCTCTGGTCGTACGATGCTTACCGTAAAAAAGGAATAGAAATGTTCCATTTGAAAAAAGATGCCACAGCAGAAGATTTTCGTCCTCATATAGCAAAAATTCTCGGTCTTCCTGAGTCGGCTACATTTGAACAGATAGTTGAGCATCAAAAAGTAAAAAAGATCCTTACTGAAAATCTCCGCTTGAAAATCATCTCTGTTTTTCATGGTTACTTGTCTACCAACGCCAATTGGTTTGAGATGCAGAGAACCTTGGAAAGAATTCGTTAACTTTCATACAGTTCTATATTCCTACACAAAACCGCTTTAGGCGGTTTTTACTTAATTTAGATTGAAAATATATTTTAAGTGTATTACCATTCCAAGGTTAGATTTGAATTAGAAAATCATAGTTTGAACAGAAAGTGGCTCATAGAAAATTAGTGCGCCAATGTAGCTCAGTTGGTAGAGCACGCCCATGGTAAGGGCGAGGTCTCCGGTTCGATCCCGGACATTGGCTCTCGGTTTTAGTTTTTATTTAAAAGATTTACTGAGGAATACTTAAATCACAGTAAGTACCTTCTCCGTATTGGCTAGATTGGGCGGCGCCAAAAAAGGCACAGTTTTGATTGTTTCCTTTAAGTAAAAATATTATTCTGGCTGCGCAGGTTGGGCAAGTGTGAGCGTAGGCGCTACCAGACATATTTGGTCCACCGTATCCGGTTGGAATATTTTCATTAAAAATAATTTTAGGATTTGGGCTCGGTAAACCAGGATAATATCTACTAAGTAGTGTGTTAAAAGAAGCGTCTGGTAATATATCATTGTATAAACAGTAAATACCATTAGGTGGTTTTCCGAGACAAACCCAACCTTCCGGATTTGCAGAACTGATGGTTGGATAATATCCACTAGTACTTTTTATGAGTTCAAAGGCAATTATATACTGTCTAACAGTTTGGATAGTATAAGAGTTATCAGCTTTATTTCGAACTCCTTTTAGAGAAGCGAGTACTATAGTTGATAGCATGCTAATTATACTTATAACCACTAGTAGTTCAATAACAGTAAATCCTTTATGTAATTGGTGAGTGGTTTTGATACTCATAATTTCAATTTATTTTATATTATAACCTAGAAAATTAAAATTTATGCTAATCTTATGTTAATTAGATGGATACCAAACAAGTTTATTGCCAAAGTAGCTGTTTTGGTAGTTTGAATCGAAACAGTTTGTT
>CAZQUI010000010.1:2914-11606 GCA_964596595.1 uncultured Candidatus Saccharibacteria bacterium | reverse complement strand
GCCAAAGTAGCTGTTTTGGTAGTTTGAATCGAAACAGTTTATTGCCAAAGTAGCTGTTTTGGTAGTTTGAATCGAAACAGTTTATTGCCAAAGTAGCTCAGTTGGCAGAGCATCGCTTTCGTAAAGCGAGGGTCGTGGGTTCGATTCCCACCTTTGGCTCTTGTTTATCTTTTAAAAAGAACGTTGCCTGCGCAACGTTCGTAAAGGGAATCGAAAAGGTTGAGTATATGGAGCGGAATCCGAGCAGGCGAGGATGAGCACCATACGAAACCTGTACTGAAGCTGTAAGCTTCGATTCCCACCTTTGGCTCTTGTAGCAAGAGAGTATAAGCACGTTGCCTAGACATTATTGTTATCCACTATATTTTTCTTTGCAAAAGATATACAGGTAGTTTATACTTTTGCTTAGTCCTAACACACACCGCAAGGTTACCGGATAGCTTCTGTCATCCTGCCTCTGAAATCCCCGCTCATTCTTCACTGCATTGAGTCTGACACCAGGAAATTCCTCCTACTATCCGGTAACCCCCTTTCTTTTTTGTGAAATTATTCCGACGCTTGCGTCGGTTTTTCTTTTGACTAGTCTTGATTACGTCATTCTGATACTCTTAAGCAATGGATAAAAAGGAAAAAATCTTACAGAGAATAGCTGAAATAGAAGAAGCGATGTTGGCTCCTGATTTTTGGACCGATAAGCATAAAGCTCAAGAAATAATTACTGAGCATAAAAATCTCAAAGCTGAACTTGAAGGTGTAGGAAAATATGATCGTGGGGATGCAATCATGACCATTCTCTCTGGGGCCGGTGGAGATGATGCAGAAGATTTTTCAGCTATCTTAGTAAGAATGTTTCGTCGCTATGTAGAAGGAAAAGGGTGGGGTTGGAGTGTTATACATAGCAATGAAAATGATCACGGAGGCTATCGTAATATTACCGTAGAAATAGCGGGGAATGGTGCCTATGGATTACTCAAAAATGAATCGGGAGTTCATCGCTTAGTGAGAATCTCTCCTTTTAATGCCAATGGCAAACGTCACACTTCTTTTTCTTTGGTAGAAGTTATCCCTAAATTTGAAAAAAATTCTGCCGCTGATCTCGTTATACCAGAAGGAGATATCGAGATCAGTATTGCGAAATCTGGTGGACCAGGAGGGCAAAATGTAAATAAGCGAGAAACAGCTATACGACTTCTCCATAAACCTACGGGTATTTCTATTCATGTTACGTCGGAGCGTTCTCAGGCTCAAAATCGAGAAAAAGCTATGGATATTTTACGGGGTAAATTATGGAAAAAATTAGAAGACGATCGTAAAGCTAAAGAACGAGGCATGCAAATATCCTCTACAACTTCGATAGAATGGGGGAATCAAATTCGTTCATATGTTTTGCATCCCTATAAAATGGTAAAAGATCATCGTACCGAGGTTGAAACCAATCAGGTTGATAAAGTTTTAGAAGGAGATCTGGATATGTTTATTGAAGCGGAGAAAGAGATATAATTAGAAAATCTAAATCTTAAAATGGTATACTAAAACACATGATCTATTATGACAAAGTAACCCGTATATATCCTGATAAATCAGTTGCACTTGAAGATGTTAGTTTTGGTGTTGAACCAAAAGAATTTGTAACTATTGTTGGTCATTCTGGGGCTGGAAAAACTACTCTTATGAAAATGCTTATTGCTGAAGATTGGCCTACAGCAGGAGCAGTTTTCTTTGAATCAACAGATATACATAAATTAAGCAAATCTGAAGTAAGTAAACTTCGTCGTCGTATCGGTACCGTTTTTCAAGATTATCGTTTAATTCCAAATAAAACTGTCTATGAAAATATAGCTTTTGCCATGGAGGTTTCAGGTAGAAAAGATTCTGAGGTCGCTTCCGATGTTCCTCATGTTTTAGAGCTTGTAGATTTGGGTCATAAAATTTGGAATTTTCCAAAAGAACTTTCTGGAGGTGAACGTCAGCGAGTTGCCATCGCTAGAGCTATAGTTACTCAACCTGATATTATTTTGGCCGATGAACCAACAGGTAATCTTGATCCGACAAGTACATATGAGATCGTTCGGATTTTACAAAAAATTAACGAACTTGGCACAACAGTTTTATTGACGACACACAATAAAGGTGTGGTTGATACTGTAAAAGGTCGTGTTCTCACTATGGAAAAAGGCAAGATTGTGCGAGATGATAAACATGGTAAATATGTATTATAATACAGTATGATTTTTACAACCTTCAAAAGAATAACGCGGACTGGCTTTGTAAACTATTGGCGCAATGGCTTTTTGTCATTTGCTGCTATTATTGTGATCACGCTTTCTTTGTCGGTATTTGGTGGTTTGATTTTAGCCAGTGCTTTTGCGCGGAGTATGTTGGCTGATGTTAAAGAAAAAGTCGATATTAACGCTTATTTTGTTTTATCTGCTCCTGAATCAGATATTTTAGCGGTTCAAAAAGAAATCGAAGCTTTACCTGAAGTTAGTAAAGTAGAATATGTTTCTCGAGACCAAGCTTTAGAGCAATTCAAGGAAAAGTGGAAAGATAACGCTCTTATTATGCAAGGTTTAGATGAAATCGGTGATAATCCTTTTCCTGCCGCTTTAAATATTAAAGCCGTTAACCCTGGTCAATATGGCAGCATTTCAAATTTCTTGGAACAAAAAAATCCCGTGAATGAAGAAGGTGCACCTATTATAGAAAAAGTAAATTACCAACAAAATAAACTCATTATTGATCGTCTCGGAAGAATTATTCCCGCTATAGAACAAGCTGGTACAGTTATTGCAACTGTTCTGGCTTTAGTAGCGATAATAGTTGTTTTTAATACAATCAGGCTTGTTATTTTTACTGCTCGAGATGAAATCTCGGTGATGAAATTAGTAGGTGCTAGTAATATCTATGTACGCGGACCATTGGTTGTTTCGGGTATTATGTATGGTATTACTGCCGGTATCATTACCCTCATCCTGATGGCAGCCTTTGCATACTGGAGTGATGCTTTGATATTAAAAGTAGCTGGAGTCCAAGTTGCTTCTGATTTTGAATTAGTGGTAAATATTTTATCTCATTATTTTGTACAAAATTTCGGTCAGATCTTTATTTTAATAATGGGTTCGGGAATTATTCTAGGAGCAGTTTCGAGTTATATAGCAGTGAGGAGGTATTTAAAAGTGTAATAAGTGAAGCGGTTATTTACCTAAAAGAAAAAATATAATCCAGCATAAAAGAATTACTGTCGCAAGTAGACAGCTTCAACATATTTTTCGTAAAATGCTTAAATGAAGAAACAAGCCAAACGAAATGCGCATAAATACATCTTCGTTATTGGCGGAGTGATGTCGGGAGTCGGCAAAGGGATCGCCAGTTCATCTCTGGGAACCCTTCTCACCGCCAAAGGCTTCAAGGTTAATCTCGTCAAAGTCGACCCATATCTCAATGTCGACGCCGGAACAATGAACCCCACCGAACATGGTGAGGTTTTTGTTTTAGATTCAGGATTAGAGACCGATCAAGATATGGGAAACTACGAAAGATTTTTAGGAAGAGATCTCAATAATGATGACTATATTACGAGTGGTATGGTCTATCGTCATGTTATCGAGAAAGAGCGTAGTTTGGGTTATGGGGGTAAATGTGTTGAAGCTATTCCACAGATTCGTGATGAAGTCGTTCGTCGTTTCGAACATGCAGCTCAGACCAATAAATCAGACATTTCTATTTTGGAAATTGGAGGCACAGTAGGAGATTATCAAAATATCATGTTCATCGAAGCGGCTCGAGTACTCAAGATGCGTCATCCTGATGATGTAATCTTTATTATGGTGAGTTATTTACCAACTCCAGGAAAACTCGGAGAGATGAAAACACGCCCAACTCAGCATGCGGTGCAACAGTTGGCTTCGTATGGAGTAAATACTGATATCATCATTGCTCGGGCTGAAACTCCCCTCGATGAACGTCGTAAAGAAAAGATTGCTATTGCTTCCAATATTCATTCGAAACGAGTGATTTCCGCTCCTGATATTGAGAGTATATATGACGTGCCAGGAAATTTTGAAAAAGATAATTTAGGTTCGATTGTATTGGAGGCACTCAAAATGGAACCACACAAGACAACTGAAGAGTTCAAAGCGTGGAAAAAGATGGCCAAGGGAATTAAGAATCAAGAATTACCTGCTATCGATATTGCTATTGTCGGAAAATATTTTAATACCGGAGATTTTACTTTGACGGATGCGTATCTTTCTGTTTTGGAAGCAGTAAAATTTTCTGCCTATGCTAATAATGTTCGGGTAAATATTCATACGGTAAATGCCCGAGACTTTGAGATGTCAAAAATCAAAGATCCAAAATCAAAAATTGATTATAAAATATTAGATACATATCACGGAATTATCGTGCCAGGGGGATTTGGAGAAACCGGTATAGAAGGTAAGCTCAATGTGATCCGGTATTGTCGAGAAAATAATATTCCTTATTTTGGACTTTGTTACGGTATGCAACTTATGACCATCGAATATGCGCGTAATGTAGTTGGTTTAAAGGGGGGTCACACAGCCGAGATTGATCCGAAAGCCGCACATCTTATTATAGATATAATGCCTGAGCAAAAGAAAAAGATTGCTGAAGGGAATTATGGTGGTTCGATGCGATTGGGATTATATCCAGCAAAATTAACCAAGGACTCGGTGGCAGAACTGGCGTATCGTGAGGCTCGAATAAAAGAGGAAAACAATAAAAAATTTGCTCCGGTATCTTTGATTCATGAAAGACATCGTCATCGCTATGAAGTTAATCCACGTTACATCAAACAATTAGAAGAAGCAGGTTTAGTATTTTCAGGTAAATCTCCAGACGGTCATCTCATGGAAATAGCTGAATTACCTGAAAGTGCCCACCCCTTCTTTGTGGGTACTCAGTTTCATCCAGAATTTTTGGCTCGACCTTTAAATCCGCATCCTTTATTTACCAGATTTATAAAAGTAGCAAAAAATCGTAAACCAGATACGGCAGAAGATATGCTAACTGCTCCTGAAGAGATTTTGAGTACCTATACCTTAAATTATAAAAAATAAACCCCTGATAAGTCAGGAGTTGTGTGAGGAAAATAGAGGGTTGATTAAGTTGAAGACTCTTTCCAAACGAAATGGATTTTAGAGCTTTCTCTTTCTTCGATATATCCATCTGGTAAGTAGAGCTCTTCATCAATAGTGCAGCTAAAAATTCTGCGATAGTATGTCATGGTGATGCCGGGCCATTTTTTTGATTCTCTTGGCTCGGTCCACTCACTTTGTGGAAATTTTGCAAGCTTATATTTGGTGGGATCACTAAAATTTAGTTCCTCTTTCAAACCACGTCGAGCTGCTTCATCGGCCAATTCGCCACATCGGACTGTTTCACCAATACCTTCGTAATTCCGGTAAAGAGTTGTTTCGTTGAGGGTTCCTACTTGTTTCTCTTCGGTCAATTCCACAACTTTAGATCCAGTGCGAAAAATTACTCTTACGATTGCCACATGAATTTTGATGAGCAAAAGTTTTTTGTTTTCAATGATCAGTTCTATCTGGTGGTTATTGATAAGATCCAGAAGATCATCTAGGGTTCTAAATCCCTCATTTTTCCATCTGGTCCAAGGTATGTTGCTGCTTTCGAGAAGTCGACTGATTTCGTGTTCGTGGTATTCCAATTTTGGTGCATTGGCTCGAAAGTTTACTCGGTAAAGATCCAACTCCATGGTTTCCATATATGAGTCCTCTCTTGATTTTAGTTGTAGTGTTTTGTTGTCAATTCTGATACTTTTATACTCCTTTAGTCGTATTTTTACAAGATTATACTGGTGGGAGGTTGTATACTCAGACACTTGAAAAATGTCTATTTTTAACGTATTTTGTAGTGACGTTACCTTACCTTACCTTGCGGGATCGTCTAATGGTAGGACACGGGACTCTGAATCCCGGTATCTTGGTTCGAGTCCAAGTCCCGCAGCAACATGATAGAGAGTGAAATAGATTTTAAGTTTGAAGAGTACTGTATTTGTAAATACTCATAATAATTAGATGAACTATCTTTTTTATAAGATGAATATTAGACTTTAATTAAAACAAGAAAAAGAAAAAATATAATTTAAAAATTAACAGAATAGAAAAATCAATCTTAGTAAATCAAAATAAATTATTAAATATTAATGTTAAAATGTAAATAAATGAATAATTACAATTGGTATTCACAACTTATCAAACCTTTTTGGGCACCACCTAGCTGGCTTTTTGGTCCCGTTTGGACAGTTTTATATATTATAATAACTATTTCATTTGGTACTGTTTTCTATAAATTTTTTACAAAACAAATACCATTTTTAGTCGCTTTGCCTTTTGTTTTAAATTTAATTTTCAATTTTGCTTTTACCCCTATTCAGTTTGGACTAAAAAATAATGTATTGGCTTCTGTAGATATTTTGCTAATATTAACAACTTTGATTTGGGCACTTGTAGCAATTTGGCAAGTTTCAGGTTTACGTTGGGTTACGTATGTTAATTTACCGTATTTGTTATGGGTATCATTTGCTACTGTTTTACAACTAACGATAACGTATCTTAATAGATAGGTTATTTGGATGAGTTTGCTGCTTCGTCTATTATCCATTCCAGTTTTCCATTTGTTGGATTTACGCCTTGGGCTGGCAAGTTTTTAATATTTTTTTCGCCGTAAAGTATTTTTTCGAGTATTAAGGATTTTTCTTTTCCGGTGACGATAATAATCACATTTTTGGCATTATTAATAAGTTTGTGAGTAAAAGTCAGTCTGATTGGTGGAGGTTTGGGCGAGTTTCTCTCAATAGAAATTAATTCTTTTGAATCAGAAGTTTGAGAATTGGGGAAAAGTGAAGCTGTGTGACCATCTAAACCAAGTCCAAGCATTATTAGATCAAATTTCGGAAGATCAGAGTCGAAATGTTTTTTGAGTGTTGATGAGTATATTTGTGCCGATTCTTCTAAAGTGCAGTTTACTGTAGGAAAAGGAAAAACATTTTCGGGAGGTATACTTATTTTATCAATGAGAGCTTCTTTAACGGGTTTTATTCCACTGTCTTGATGATCTGGTGGTACAAAACGTTCGTCACTCCAAAAAATATATACATTGTTCCAGTCTACATCTTTTGAGTATTTGGTTGCGAGTAAATTATAAGCCAAGATTGGAGTTGTTCCTCCTGCCAGGGCAACATTAAATTTTCCATGATCTGCTATTGCTACTTTTGATAGAGACACGAAATGCTGTGCTACTTCATCGGCTACTTCTAAAGGATTTTTTAATATAATCATTTTTTGATTATAACACTTATTAACTGGGTGCTTGTTATCCTCAATGTAGGATTGAGATAAATTGTTATAATTGACTCATGCTCCTTCCTGGTTCATTTTTTTATGAACGTAGATTGCGTTTGATATATCGTATTGTTTTTGTTTTGGTTACTTTTTTTGGAATTTTAACGTCTATATATGCTGGAAATAAAGCATATCAAATAAATAGAAGCGACCTCATTTCTAGAGTCAATACGATAGCTAAAGCGATTAATGTTCATGAGTTATTGACACTTTCGGTATCAAAAAATGATATTGGTACACCTGCTTATGATAATTTAAAAAAACTCTTAATAAATATTCGACTTGTAAATCCAGATGCACGCTTTATTTATCTAAATAGTTTAACGGGAGATGATGTTGTATTTTTGGTTGATTCTGAATTAGAGAATTCGCCTGAGTATTCTCCGCCAGGTCAAATTTACGGGGAAGCTACCCTTCTTATGCGCGCCATTTTATCTGGTTATACTGAAAATGGATTCGAAATAGCCCGCGATCGATGGGGTTTATGGGCTTCGGCTTTGGTTCCTATATATGATCCTTATGAAGGAAAAAAAGTTATCGCTTCGGTTGGTATGGATGTGCCCGGTACAAAATATATTGGGGATATTATAGCTTATGCTAGTCCTCCTATTTTACTTTCTATCATTGTTTTGATCTTTATTTCCTCTATCCAACATATTGTACGTAGAGAAGAAAAATTTGTTGCTCAAAAAGCAGAATTTGTCTCTGTTGCCTCTCATGAAATACGTTCCCCGCTTACCGCTATTCGTTGGGCTTCAGAAACATTGTTGTCTAGACGCTCAACTTTAGTTGATGAACCTTCTCGTTCAACTATAGGTTTAATATTAGAAAGTTCCAATAACCTTATAAATCGAGTGAATAATCTTTTAGACATGTCAGCTTTGCAAGCATTGGGATCTAAATCTATGCATGGTCGTTATGTGTCCCTGAGATTAATAATTGATGATATTTTTCAAACCTTAAAACTTACAGCCATTGCCCGTAAGATACAATTGGTTATCAGATCTGATTTCGATAAAAGCCTACTTATATTTTGTGATCCTGAACAAATACGCCACGTTCTCATTAATCTTATTTCTAATGCTTTGAAATATACTAAAGACGGAACTGAAGTTGGAGTTACTTATGAACGAATGGGTAATTTTCACGAAATTACTATTGATGATCAGGGTCCTGGTATTAGTGAAGAAGACATTTCTAAAATATTTAATGGGTATTTTCGAACAGATGATGCGCGTAAAGAAAAAGAAGGTACAGGTTTGGGTTTATATTTATCTAAAGAGCTTTGTGAAGCCAACCAAGCA
>CAZQUI010000010.1:0-2904 GCA_964596595.1 uncultured Candidatus Saccharibacteria bacterium | reverse complement strand
ATGTTGCTAGACGCATTGCTCGTACTCATGGTGGAGATATTGTGGTTAGGTCTGAAATTGAAAAGGGGAGCAAATTTACGTTACGTTTGCCTCTAAAGTAAGTCTTTCTTCTATGAGTGTGGCTAAAGAATCTAAGCTTTGATCAGATTTTACAATATAGGCGAACGCTTTTTTCTCTATTGCATTTGCGGCATATTGCATATCGTCTAAGTTACTTAAAATAATAATTTTAGTTGGGCTATCAGGTTTCTTTTTTCTAAATTCATCAATTACTGTAAATCCATTCTTTTTAGGTAACATTACGTCTATAATTACAGCGTCAATTTCAGAACTTAACATTTTTGTTAATCCTTCTTCTCCATCGGTTGCAAAATCTACTTTGATGCCCTGTTCAATAAAACGTTTTATTAGAAATTCTCTCAAGGTAGCATCATCTTCAATGAGTAAAACTTTTTTAGTTTTATTTAAGGTTTCATTCATTTGGATATTATATATTATTTAATAATAAAATACTTATAAAGTTGGTTTATCCACAGATATTTGTTGCAAGGTGAACCATCGTTCACCTATAATATATTTATAAAAGAATTATTAAATTTTAATAAAAAATATATGAGTAAACACCAAACACTTCGTACTATTCGTTCAGAAATAGAGCGCTTAAATCAAGATATTGATCTTCGTATTATAAAAGGAGTTTCATATGCCAGACAAGCTCGTCGTCACAAGTTTCTCATGAGGCAATTGGCTCAGATTTCTTCATCTGGTCATTCGTGGTTTAGCAGGTCCATGAACTTCACATCTTTATTGGGTATATAACATGTCTTCTGTTTGTAAAGATAAAATTCTGGCTTTTTATTACGATCATAAGCGTATGCCTGTTTACGCTGAGATTATGAAATTATTAGGCTTTAGATCAAAAAATGCAGTTTATAAGCTTGTAAACAAACTTGTTGAACAGGGAGTTTTATCAAAGGATAAAAATGGTCGACTTATTCCACAACGTTTAGTTGGAGAAATACCACTTTTAGGTTTGGTTGAAGCCGGTATTCCTACAACAGCAGAACAAGAGGATCTTGATACTATGAATATTGAAGATTATTTAATTAGAGAAAAAGATTCAACTTATATGCTTCGGGTTAAAGGTGACTCAATGATCGAGGCTGGCATTCATGAAGGTGATTTGGTTATCGCTGTACGTAGAAACGAGGCTAAAGATGGTGATATTGTTATTGCTGAAGTAGATGGTGGCTGGACAATGAAATATTTTCGTAAAAAGGGCAATATTACTTACCTTGAACCTGCCAATAAAAACTATTCTGCCATATATCCTGAATACGATTTGCACATAGGTGCTGTTGTAAAGGGAGTCATAAGAAAATATTAAATTTTTCCTAAAAATTGGGGATAAATATTAAGAAAATTGAGAATTATTTATGTTAAAATTACCTAAATACTTACATTTAGTAGGTCATTTTAATGGTGTACCCTGTGAAATATTTTTTTACAAAAAAAATAAGATTAATTTTAGGGCTATTATTTGCTGCAATATTACTGTCTACGTTTTTTGTAAATACAAAATTATACGCTGCTTCTGGTGTGCCAACTATTTTAAGTTATCAGGGAAGGTTGACTGATTCGAGTGGAAATTTATTGGGTGGTTCTGGTACTAATTATTATTTTAAATTTTCCATTTGGGACAATCCAACAGTTGGATCTGGTTCAAGGTTGTGGCCAAGTGTTAGTCCTTCATCTAGTTCCCAGATTGTTCGTCAGGGAGTTTTTACTGTAAATATTGGAGATACAGGATCAGGGTATCCTCATGCCCTGGATTATAATTTTAATTCAAATCAGGCTGTATATCTTCAGGTTGAAGTTTCGTCAGATAATATATCTTTTCAAACACTTACACCACGTCAGCGTATAAATTCCTCAGCTTTTTCTCAGTTAAGTGCAGCAGTTAGTGGTGCAGATAGACCTTCTTCGTTTGGAACAACATCTCCAATTGGTTTGTCTGTAGTTACTATCGAAGCAACTTCTACAGAATCAGTACCTCTTTCAATTAGGGCATTTTTTGGTCAATCAGCAAATATTCTTCAGGTTCAAGATTCAACTGGAACAAATGTGGTTTCGGTAGATTCTTCTGGTGTTTTGTCTGCAAGGCAAGCTTCAACAACAGTTATTTCAGCTTTGAATGGTTTGTACATTGGTAAAACAGCAACAACTACTATTCGAGGTGAATCAAATGCAACTTCAACATTTGCTGGTGGTATTTTTGGTAACGGACTCCAAATTTCTGGTTTTGCAACAACTTCATCTTTAAGAGTTTCTCTGGGATTGTTTCAAGATGGTTTTCTTAATTGTAATGATGAATCCAATACAGTTTTGTATGATTCTTCTACAGGTAAATTTTCTTGCGGAACAGATGCTGGAGCATCTGGTTCAGGTGTTAGTACTATAGAAGAAGGTAACTCTAGTGTTGTTACATCAGCACTTTCTATAGATTTTTTGAGTAATGATTTTACAGTTACGGCTGACGGTTCTGAAGCCGATATTGCAATTGATTATGTTAATTCAGGTATTACTCGTAAGTCTCAAAATGAAATAATCAGTGGTTTATGGCAGTTTGGAAATGCTTCTACTACAATAGCATCGGTTTATTCTGGTCTCTACGTCGGCACCACAGCAACGACGACCATTCTAGGAACTGCAACTTCTACCTTTGGAGCAGGAATCCAAACCACTTACCTCAATGTGACCGGATCTTCCGCTACCTCAACCTTTGCAAATGGTATCTCCTTGGCGGGTGGCTGTTTCTCGATTAACGGAACTTGTATTGGAGCAACCAATGGCACCGTTACTTCCGTCCAAGCTTCAGGTGGTACAACTGGCCTTACCTTTAGT
>CAZQUI010000009.1:0-17525 GCA_964596595.1 uncultured Candidatus Saccharibacteria bacterium | reverse complement strand
CTACGTCTGTCAGATTGTGAGAGATTATAGAGAGTGATGGTGGGGTGTTGGGGGTAGAAGGTTGGTTTATATTGGGATTATTTTGTTCTGAAGCCGAAGGAGAAAACAAAACCGTCACAGTTGTGTTTGTAGAAAGATCTACCGTACAACGATTGCCCGATTCAGAAGCGCAACCAGACCAAGAAGTAATATTTCCACTAGCTGGAGAAGCTGTCAAAGTAACAGAACCTGCACGGAATGAGTACGAGCAATTAGAGCCGCAATCAACACCAGAAGGAGAGCTGGAAACTGAACCATTTCCAGATTTATTGATATCGAGCGTATACCTCTCAGCTGGAACAGACGGCGAACTTAATCTTCCGGCAAGAAGATTAGGAAAATAACTTACACTAGTCTTACCATAAGAAATAAGATCTTTACCATTACTTGACCATCTGATTTTATTGGCATCTGTAGAATCGGTAACTACGTATTCAAATTTCAAATTTTCAGGATTTATGCGATAAATCTTTTTGTCTACATATAACCATCCATACCCATCTGGACCTTTTTCTAATTTAAATTCTCGACGGGCAATTACCCCATCACCAGAACCAAAAGGATACCCGGTTACACCAATTGGTTGAGGTTCTTTTAACATTGTTCGGGTTGATGGTTGGAATAGAAAAACAACCGATTCAGAATTAGAACTTTTTGCTGTAACTCCCAAAACCTTATCATCTGCAATTTCAATCATCCACGCACTAGCACCGAGTTGATAAGTACCTTCTATTGCCTTGGTCAAAGCATTGATAACAGTGAGTTTTCCATCGGAACTAGATACTACCACCTTGGAACGATTATTAGACATAGCGAGATTTCTATACCTTATACCGTTACCCCCTCCTGACCCTCCGGTCCAAATACCAGAAAAAATTTCACCCGTTGTATTATTTCGAGGATCATACCAAGCAACTGAACCATAATCAGTACAAGGAACTGATGCGCCGCAAGCATTTCCTCCAAACCAAATTTTTCCTTCCGAATCATAATCCATAAACACCCGATAATTCATATGAAGCTGAAACTTTATACCGAGAGGATTCGTGCTATTTAGAGTTCCTGTAATTGGAACTGATGGATTCCAACGAAGTGCTTGATTTGGATAACCAGAATAATAAACTTCTGGAACACCCAAAGGTGAATAACTTGCTGGAACAATGATTCCATAATACGGTGACACCGGAGGAAATACTCCAACGGGTGCATTTGTTTGATTAACATAATCATATTTTGACACAACCTCACCTAACCCATAAAAACTACGACCATCACTCAAAGGTATAACATCAGCAATTGGCAAATTGTACCAAGGTCCAGTATAAGTAAGGGTAGAATCTGTAAATCCAGAATTTGGATAATTCCAAGAACTGTGAGGCCCATACGATATGGTGCTCACAGGGTTTGCTGTTGTTGGGATTAATTTATCCCAATTCATATCATAATTATATACTGTCGGAAATAGAGAGTAATCACCATAACCCATAACTGATGCGTATGAATCTGTATTTATTATTTGTTCTGTAACGGAACCGGGTGAAGGAATATTTCCTGATATTAAAATAGCCTGACCGTTAGCTAACCAATAGTATTTAGTTACCCCATCAACCACACGATAAAGGTATAATTTTTTAGTAGCAGCATCTTTAAAAATCCTGAGATTGTACCCGATTGGATACTTATTGTCTCCAAAATTTATTTCGGTCCAAGAGCCATTTTGATCAACTGGACGAACTACAAAATGCCAATAACCACTGGAAGTATTATCTTGCCAAGCCATATAAATATGGGTAGCATCGATGGTCAACCCTGGTCCAATACCATTACTCGGCCCATAAGGTACACCTAGATCTGTCCAACTACTAGCCCCAACGGAAGGATCATATGAATAAAGATGTGCTGGTTTACCATTGGAATGCATAGCAATCGTATATATTTTATGATCTTCTCCTTCTACAACTCTCATGGTACTGAACCACTCTGAACCTCCAAGTTTAATAATCTTATTAGTCATAGCTACAGGATCAAATTCATTAAAAGAACCTCCTGCTGAATTTGAACAATACTCACCACCCCAATAAATTTTATTATGAAAAGAGCTGTATACAACCTTTCCTTGGCGACCAAAAGCACATGGTCCACCTTGCACCAACGCATGTGCACCAGTTTTAGTATTTACATAATGAATATAAGTTGGCTCACTTCCACTAACATCAGCACCGCCAAATGCTCCCAAGATATGAACTGTACCTTCTGTGTCTCGCCACATTCCATGTTGAGATGCGTAAGATTGGCGCCCTTGAATAACATGAGGCAAAGTTATTTGAGTCGTACCAAAAGTTGTCTCTGACTGACCACTAGTGGTAACAGATAAACCATCAGATTGTGCTGATTTATTTCCAGAAGCATCAAACGCTGAAATTCTGTATACAAAAGTCGTACCCGCTGAAATACCCGAATCAGTAAAACTAGTTCCTGAAGTTACGGTTGAAACTTGGACATTATTACGATAAATAGTATAACCTGCGACACCAGTATCATCAGTTGAAGCTTGCCAGCTAACTGTAGCTGCGTTATCTGTAACATTTGAAGAATTTAAACCTCCAGGAACAGTTGGTGCTGAAGTATCAGAAGAAGGACCAACTGGTGCACTAGAACCTGTATAGTTATAAACGTTAGAAATTTCAGCCGATGAAAGAGCTCTATTATACAATCGAACATCATCAATAAAACCATTAAAAGTACGCCTGCCGGTAGCATCTTTACCAATTAGAAAATTTTTTGTTACAGCTGCAATATTTACTCCTGGACCAGATTTTGTAGTTACAGCAATACCATTTTTATAATAGGTAACTTCATTTTTAGAAACATCATAAGTATAAGCCATATGAGTCCAAACATCTTTTTCTGGTACAGTGGCATTAAAATCATATGCGATAGAATTTATCCATAAACGCGATGATGCATCTCCATTCCAGGAACTTCCCATACCAAAATTAGAAATACTAGGACCAATAAAAGGGTACTGGCTTAACCAACGATTTTTTGGATAAACCCAAGCACTCAATGTTAGACCATTCATATTTCCATAAGAACTCTGAACTCCAATATCCACAAAATCATCCTGTCCGTCCAACGCTATAGCATTACCAACTCTTCCGCTAACCCACGATACCGAACTAGTACCTGTTGTCACTATCCCATCAAAACCATTCTCACTGGCATCATCGGCAGTAGTTCCTGAAGTTTCATCAAATTTCCACCATCCAATCAAACCCGAACCACTTCCACTCACTTGAGCTAGCTGGTTCTGAGGGAAAGTATATCGAAAAACGTATTCAATGTTACTTCCCATTCGAGAAATAAACACCATGGATAACAAGAAAACAATTCCTAAAATAGCAAGTCCATTACGAGTAGATATGGTGGAAAACATATTAATATATACTTAATCAAAATATTTTTTATTATATCACTTCTCTCAAGTCTACCCTGTTAATAAGAATTAAAAATTCATAATAAAAAACTAAGTAAATTCCCTAAGCTCCTTGACATTTACAACAATATATGATTAATTTCCGCTTAGATTGTATAGGCCAACGTTGTTGGGTATACATCCCCTCATATGAGCGGGGAAAGCTCATTACATACAAAACGGAAAAAGAATGAAAAAGAAAAGTTGGCTGATGATCATCTTAGGAGTGTTGATCGCGGTGACTGCCATGGAGGTTCAGGCAGACTCAACGAAAATGTTTCGGGCTCTGGTTGGACCAGGGACTTACGTAGATGTCCAAACTGATGTTTTGGACAACCCTACCCCCGGGCCTGGAAGAACAATACTCATGGTTCATGGACTAGTTCACACCGGAAATAGTTTCCGGCCACTAGCAAACGAATTATTCTGCCATCCACCTGCTGGTGGAAGAATCAAGAGGATCTTGCTTCTCAACATGCCCGGGCGCGGCGGTAGTGGATTACCTTATGGACCCAACGCTGTTCCATATGGTGATTTAACCTTGGAAAATTACACGGCGGTACTTATTCAGGCCTTAATTAATTACAATTATTACAATATTGCCCCGTCAGTAGTCATCGCCCATAGTATGGGTGGGCTGGTTGTACAGATGTCACAAGAGGCGTTGATTCAAAATGGATCTTCGTTGAAAAACCTTGGGGTTAACAAAGTAACCCTTTTAGGAAGTTCATCCCCCGGCAACTTGCCTGACCCATTCTTGGAAGATGGCAATGGTTTGTTCTTGTTATCACTATACACCGTGCAAGATCCAATTAGAGGAAATATAGCATCTGTTGATCCTGGATCATTTTTAACGTTCTTCTTCACGACCGATCTCAACAACTCGTTTGTTCCGGGAACACCGAGCCTGAGCGATGTGGTAAACCTTGGATACAAAGCTGACGAAGCATACGGAGCCTCTTTGCAGACATTAGGTACGGCAAATCTTCGTCCTACGATCAGGGCGAATGCCTTTAGAAATAAAGGTACGACCATCCGTGTAGTCTTTGGGGCCATGGACCCTTTCAATAGTTTGCCCCGGCAACAAGCCCTGTACAAACTTCTCACTGGCGACTCAACATATTCCGGGGTAAAAATCATAGACACCCCGGATTCGGTCCACGATCAGCACATGAGCAACCCTGCTGCGGTAGCAGCAAGACTTGGTTTGTAAAATCAATTCTTTCAAACAAAGCGCACCTCTTTTTAGAGAGGCGCTTTTTTATTTTTATTTTCTCAAAGCTAGATTTTCTTTGCTTCTATATACAAAAATAATGGTATCTCTTTTCTCATCCGATCTTCTTCGGCCGCTCGGGGACCTTTTTGACTTTTTTTATGAGAAATCCATTCTTCTAAACGAGTTACCGCAAAACCAGCTTTACCTAAGGCCTTAAAATAAATCTGCAACGGCCTGTGAAACGAAATCGTATAGTTCTTTTTATCTTCATTTTTTTCACTCGGATTCATGTCTATCTTGAGAGTTTTTTCTGAAATATAACTATCTATTCTACGAAATTGCTTATTATTCTTTTCATCCCAAGACCAATCACTACTCCCTGGAACTCGAAAAGCTGGATGATTGAGAACGAGATAAAGACTGCCTCCGGGTCTTAAAACACGAAAAGCCTCAGCAAAAGTTCCTTGTATATTTTCGATATTTTGAATTGCCAGAACAATAACTGCTTTATTAAATGAATTATTTGTTACTGATTTCATATTATCCGATTTTGAAACTTCGTAAGCAACATGACTATTACTATTTTTCCTTGCAAATTCAATAAGTTCTGGAGAAATATCGACACCTTCTACTTTTGCACCTTTTTCAGAAAAAGCCCGTGAAAAAAATCCTTGCCCACAAGCAATATCTAAAATATCATCCCTTACGGATGGATTAACCAAACGCAACAAATTTGGCAAAATAACTTCTTTTTGATAAGTACCCCCACCTTCTTCCAAAAGTTCATCATACCAATCGGCAACAGAACCCCATGTTGTGTCTTTTTTCATACAACAAAGTATACACGAATTCTATTATTATCAATAAAATTCAAAACAGCGATTTAAAGCTCCGTAGGAAACGGATCCGTGATATTTTTCTGGAAACTGTGAAGCAATATATTGACCGATCGAACTGGTTATCGGATTTGGATAATCAAAATAAAAAACATATTCACTTGTAAGATAACTTGTTGCGCTACCACAACCGACATCTCCACCGTTTTTCAAGCCCGCACCAACAGCAGGAGCTGTTATTCCACCAGGAATTGTGACTGTAGTATAATTATATATCCCACGTGAATATAAATCGCTAGCAATAGTATCGAGACTAAGTAAATATGGCCAGGTGCCACCATTTTGAGATCGATAAAGAACAATACCATTTCTCAACTGAACAAGATCTTGTTTAAATTTAATAATCTTTGCTCTTTGAGTTACGGTACTAATAGAAGCAAAAACTATACTGGCTAACATACTAATAATAGAAATCACGACTAAAAGTTCAATTATAGTAAAACCAAATTTTTTTGGAATTTTTTTCATTAAAAAATCTTTTTTACATTTTACATCATATTCCCATATTTAATATCCACACAACCGATATATTTTACTCTTCTTATGTAAATCATGGCAAAATATCAAATACTGTGATATAGTAAGTAAGTAAAAGTTCGCCCACCGGCGAACATTTTAGTTAGGAAAGGTGCGAAAATTTATATAACAAAATAACAACTTAATACTATGTTTGATCTCAAAGTAATCAATTCAGTCGTTCAGCAATTAGAAGAAGAACGCGGCATTCCCAAAGATAAAAGTCTTGAGGCTATTGCCATGGCCCTCGCAACTGCATACAAAAAAGAATATGGTAAAAAAGGTCAGATCGTCCGGGCTTCATTTGACCAAAACAGTGGTTCTGTAGAATTTTGGCAAGTAAAAATAGTCGTCGATCGTAACCAAGTAATAATGGAAGGAGATGAAGAGGCAACTCATGAAGAACTCAAGGATGCCGTCACCGAAGATATCAAAATCCGTTTCAACCCGGAGCAGCATATGCTTCTTGAAGATGCTAAAAAAATAAAACGTGATGCAGCTGTAAATGACGAACTCGTTTTTCCACTAGAAAATAAAGCCGATTTTGGACGAATCGCTGCACAAACAGCAAAACAAGTAATCATTCAGAAAATCCGAGAGGCCGAAAAAGTTTCTGTTATGAGTGAATATGGTCAACGTGAAGGTGAAATTGTTTCCGGAACAGTAGAAAGAATAGAGCGCGGCACCATATTTATAGACATGGGCCGTGCTATTGGAGTCATTCCTTACGAAGAGCAAATTCCAAGTGAGCGCTGGAAAACTGGAGATCGTATCCGTGCATACTTGTACGCTGTAGAAGAATCACCAAGGGGTATAGTACTAAAACTTTCTCGTGCCCATCCAAAATTCTTATCCAAATTATTTGAAACAGAAGCTCCAGAAACAGCCCAGGGTATTGTCGAAATAAAAGCTATTGCTCGTGAAGCTGGTGCGCGATCAAAAATCGCAGTCATATCACATGATCCACATATAGATCCTATCGGATCACTCGTTGGACAACGAGGAGTTCGAGTAGGAACAGTAACCAGCGAACTTTCTGGAGAAAAAATAGATATCGTTGAATGGAATGCTGATCCTGCATTATTTATCGAAGAGTCCCTATCTCCTGCAGAAGTAATCTCTATTGAACTTGACGAAAAAGAACATAAGGCGATTGTAACCGTCACCGAAGATGAACAATCACTCGCCATTGGTAAAGGTGGACAAAATGTTCGTTTGGCAGCAAAACTTACCGGCTGGAAAATAGATATAAAATCAACTGGTCCTAGTGCAACAAAAGAACCGGAAGAAAAACCTGAAACTTCAGAAAAAAATTAATTTAATAAAAACACCATAAAATAAACCCTGGTCATAAAAATGACGAGGGTTTTCGGTTTGACTAATTTGATTTTAAACAAAAAAAAGAAACCTCAGAAGAAATTGGTACTGTAGCAAAATAAGTACCCTGAATAAAACTAATTTCTGTATTTATGTCTACCCAATTTCCCTGTTGCAAATCAGTACATTTTTGCAATTTATAACTTTTACCTAATGGTAATAACTGAATCCAAGAAAAATGGATCAATTGACCAAGATCTGGCTTAGTTAAAAGCTTAATATTCAGAACTGGCAACAAATCCATATTAAGATTTTTAAACTTACTTAATTCTGCCAAAACAACAATATCCAGAACACTTGGAATCACTCTTTCACCCGGAGCATAAGAACCGGTCATGAGCGGCCTATCGGCAACATAAGCCAAATGACTAACAACTCCAAACCTATTAGTTTGAAGCGGGACAGACATGCCAGCAAAAACACCACTACTAATATCTATATCTTGATCCAAGCTCTCCGAGTTGAAACTAAAATTACCAAAACTCATACCGAGTGAATGACCAATCTCATGTAACGCCGCCGTAAACAAATCAGATTCGTTTCCATTAAAATTCCACCTAAAGTACCGCGAGGCATTAATAACCATTCCCAAATCAGCCGTTGATTCAACATATGCTAAGCCTTCAAAATTAAGAGGATCAGGATCTATAAACCAGGCTGCATGACCAACAACATTGTCATTATTAAAAAGTACCGTGCCTTTTGTCTCTCTATTCGGAATTCCAGCTTGTTCATCTAAAGTATGCTGCCCAGCACCAATATCTGCCCAACCAAAACGGAGCGTTAACTTGTATTCATCAAGAATTGCCAGTTCCCAAACTTTGCAAGCTAAATCAAAAATATTAGTCAAACTTCCCTGTCCAACACTATTTGTTGGTGGTACACCACCAATATACTCTCGAATTATTGTTAGAGACTTTGCTTCAACCACAAAAACAAACATACCCAGTAGGAGTAACGCTTTCATATTTTTTACAGTTTTTAATTTTCAATGTTCCACTTTAATAATACAAATACCATAAATAAAAAATAATGTAAAAAATATTTATGTTATGATTATAAAAATATGAAAAAAGGATTTACTCTAATTGAAATCTTAGTCACGATTGCCATAATTAGCGTATTATCCGGTATAGTTATGGCAAATCTCAGTAATTCCCGCAGCAAAGCAAGTGATCAAAAAATTAAATCCCAAATGGCTAATTTTCGAGTTGCCGCCCAAAATTATTTTGAAACATATGGTGACTACGGAACACCAGTCGCGGGCGGCTCAGAAGCTCCTGGTTCTAGCGTTGGTTATAGTTGCAATGAGGGAATATTTAGCCAAACCGGAATAAGTGAACTCTTAAAAGCTTCAAATTACCCTTCTTATGTCTCAACTGCTGCAACAAAAGGTTGGTGTAGTTCAACAGCCGCGGGTTATGCAATATCTTTACCATTAAAAAAGACTGGTACATTTTGGTGCATCGATAGTCGAGGAACATCTATTTTATTGACAGGCGCGCGACATGATCCAGGTAACGGGGTCAACAACCTTGGCGACGACTGCAATATTACAGAATAAAATCCAACAAAAGGCTTAAATCTTGCGTATTTAAGCTTTTTTTAATAGAATGCCAGCATCGTTGTTTTTATTATCAGTGAGTTAAAAGCGCCTCAAATAAAAAGCGCACATAATCATTATCATGAATCCGTATGTCATATTCGCTATAGTTAGTTCAGTTATCGCAATTATTTACGGTTTTTTCCTTATAAGTTCTATAATAAAAAAACCTACAGGAAATAGTGCTATGCAAGAAATTGCCGCTGCAATTCAAGCTGGCTCTAAAGCTTATCTAAATCGACAATATCGAACTATTGGAATTATTGCCATTATATTATTTATAATTTTATGGCTCACTCTCAACTTCACAATTGCAATAGGTTTTGTGGTTGGTGCGGTACTATCAGCAATAGCTGGATATATCGGTATGAATATCTCAGTTAGAGCCAATGTCAGAACAACTGAAGCTGCTCGAAACGGCTTGGCTGCAGCTCTTTCTCTCGCTTTCCGTGGGGGTTCAGTCACCGGTCTCATGGTCGTCGGTATGGCTCTTCTTGGTACCACCCTCTTTTATAACATCACCAAAGATGCCCATTCACTTATTGGTTTAGCTTTTGGTGCTTCTCTTATCTCGGTGTTTGCTCGTTTAGGTGGAGGAATATTTACCAAAGCAGCCGATGTTGGCACTGACCTTGTTGGTAAAGTCGAAGCTGGTATTCCTGAAGACGATCCTCGTAATCCTGGAGTTATTGCTGATAACGTAGGTGACAATGTGAGTGATTGCGCAGGCATGGCAGCTGATCTATTTGAAACTTACGCTGTTACTACTATTGCAGCCATGATGCTTGGAGTTTCAACGTTCCCAGCTACAATCAAACTTCCAGGTGGTCTTATTGGTCACAGTCTAGTAAATGCACCTGTTTATCCATTAGCATTAGGTGCCGTAGCTATAATCGCTTCTATTATTGGTACCTGGTTTGTAAAAATGGGTAAAAGCCAAAATATAATGGGTGCAATGTACAAAGGCCTTGCTATTACAGGCATTCTCTCTGCAATAGCTTTCTATCCTATAACTTCAGCCCTAATGAAAGATAACGGCAAATACAGTGTTATGGCGCTATTTGCTTGTACTATTGTTGGATTAGTTGTTACTGCTCTGTTAGTAATCATCACCGAATACTATACTTCAACAAAATACAGTCCTGTAAAATCAATCGCGCAAGCTTCCGTTTCTGGCCACGGAACAAACATCATCCAAGGATTAGCGATCTCAATGAAAGCAACCGCTTGGCCTCTTTTAACCATAGTTGCCGGAATATTAGCAGCTTATCAATTTGCAGGACTATACGGTATCTCTATTGCAGCAGTAAGTATGTTGTCAGTTGCAGGTATTATTATTGCCATAGATTCTTATGGACCCATTACAGACAACGCTGGTGGTATTGCTGAAATGTCACACTTGCCAAAAGAAGTTCGTGATGTTACCGATCCTCTAGATGCCGTAGGAAACACAACAAAAGCTGTAACAAAAGGCTACGCTATTGGTTCAGCTGGCTTGGCTGCTTTGGTTCTATTTACCGAATATACAAATCTTGTACCAAATCTTTCTTTTGACCTTTCGGATCCAAAAGTTTTAGTTGGTTTATTTATTGGAGGCTTGCTTCCTTATTACTTTGGTGCCCTATCTATGGAAGCTGTAGGTAAAGCCGCTGGAAAAGTTGTAGAAGAAGTTCGTCGACAATTCCGTGAAATACCAGGAATCATGAAAGGAACAGCTAAGCCAGATTATGGACGCTGTGTAGATATTGTCACATCTGATGCCCTAAAGAAAATGGTTGTTCCTGCGCTTATTCCAGTTTTAGCTCCAATACTTGTAGGATTTGTCCTTGGACCAATAGCGCTTGGAGGACTATTAGTTGGTTCTATTATTACTGGCTTATTTGTAGCCATATCTATGACTTCTGGTGGTGGTGCTTGGGATAATGCTAAAAAATACATAGAATTAGGTAATCACGGAGGCAAAGGCTCTGATGCTCACAAAGCAGCAGTTACAGGTGACACCGTTGGCGATCCTTACAAGGACACAGCTGGTCCTGCCATAAACCCAATGATCAAAATTCTGAACATTGTAGCCTTACTTATTGTTGCTCTACTCAGTTAATCAAAATAAATGATATAATAAGCCAATTCCAATTTTAATGTGGAATTGGCTTATTTAATTTAAAATATATATGAATAAATACTACTATCTAGTAATAACGGTTTTTTGTTTAGTCGGATTATCATTTAGTCCAATAATTGTATCGGCGGAAAGCGGTGACGACAGTCAATCAAATGAATCTGTGGAAACAGAAGTTGAAATTGAACAAAACTCAATTCGAGAAAAAATAAGGAGTAATAGCGGAAGACGTGAAGAAAACATAAAGGATCTACGCAGATTAGCCAGTTCTACAAAAGCCGAAATGAAAGAACTAAAAAAAGAAATGCGTGGTGAAATAAAAAACATTAGAGAAGATGGCAAAATGATGATAAAAAATGCCACATCTTCAATGGAAAGAAAAGAAATAAAAAAACAGATGCGTTTAGACATATTTAAGGCTCAAAAAGCTCGTCTAATTTCACAATTAACACTAGCAACAAATAATCTAAAACAAATTCGTGCAAGAATTGCTACTCGGATAGAAAAAGCAGAGACTGCCGGTAAAAATATGACTGAAGCTAAGACTCTTTTGGTTACAGCAGATGCTAAAATCCTAATTGCGGTAAATGAAGTAGCGAAGCTTTCCGCATTTGTTCCAACAAATGCAACCTCCACTGAAACAAACGCATCGACCACCAATTCAGCAGAAATAGATCTAACAAAACCTCGCCAAATCAATGAAGCTGCTATTAAAGCAATAAAAAATGCTCACAAAGCTTTGATTGATGTTGTTGTGTCAATCGCTCACAATATGGGGGCACGTTGCGAAAGAAGTGATGATAACGATAAAATACGATGTGTAGCAAATCCAACAGCAACAACTACTAATCAAACTAACTAATAACCATGGATCAAAATAATCAACCTAATACACCAATGAACAACAACCAAACAGTTAATCCTGCACCTGAACACAAAAACACAGGACCAATGATAAGCATCTTAGTTATCATCTTAATTTTGATTATTGGTTTATTGTATATGTTTGCTTCAAGAACAGAAGCTCCTATTATTCCAACTGAATACAAAACTCCAAATGAGACCGTAGTTGAAGTTGAAAATATAACAAATCAATCTGATAATGTTTCAGATTTAGAGACAGACTTAAATGCTTCAGTGGAAGGCTTAGACCAGCAAAGTTTCTAAAATCAAAATCAATTATTTACACAAAAAACCACAAGATTAATCTTGTGGTTTTTTATATAAATGAAAATTATTATGAACTACCAACCAACTTGCCCGACAGCAACACTTGATGTAGACTGCTTTTTATGTCAAAAAAAGAAACATCAAAAATAAAAGCTGAGATAAAAAATCTCGACAAATCTCGTGTGGAAATTACTGGATCAATAGATACAGAAGATTGGATGAAACATCGTCCAACTGCTTTAAAAAACATTAACGATTCTATAAGTATCGATGGTTTTCGCAAAGGAATGATTCCAGAAAATATTTTGATTAACAAAGTGGGAGAAATGGCTATTCTCGAAGAGATGGCAGAACTTGCAATCTCACGTGCATATGTAGATATTCTCATCGACAAAAAAATTGATGCTATTGGTAAGCCGGAAATCCGTCTAACAAAATTAGCCAAAGATAATCCTCTAGAATTTATTGCCATCACGGCAATAGTTCCAACAGTAACACTTCCTGACTATAAAAAAATTGCTACTGAAGAAATTTCCAAAATGAATCCCGATGAAGCAAGAGTGGATGAAAAAGATATTGAAGATGCAATTTTAAGAATTCGTAAGTCACGAGTATCACACGAAGATCACGATCATGATTCAATAACACCAGAAGAACATGAAAAAATTATTACCAAAAATCTTCCTGAACTTAATGATGCTTTTGTAAAATCTCTCGGATCATTTACCGATGTTGCTGATTTCAGAAAAAAGGTTTCCGAAATGGTTTCTGAAGAAAAGAAAAATTCTCTAAATGAAAAAACTCGTATAAAAATCGCAGAAGCTATTTCTGAAAAAACAAATTCTGAAATTCCAGACATCATGATAGACAGTGAACTTAGACGCACCGAAGCGCAATTCAAAGATGACATCGAACGCATGGGAATAAAAATAGACGACTATCTAAAACATGCAAAAAAGACAATCGAAGAACTACGTGATGAATGGCGTCCTCATGCTAAGAAAAAAGCAAAACTTCAACTAATATTAAATGAGATTTCCAAGAAAGAAAATCTCTCTCCGTCAAAAGAAGAAATTGAAAAAGAAGTAAGTCATATAGTTGAACACTACAAAGATGCCGACCGAGAAAGAGCAGCAGTTTATGCAGAAACAGTTTTAACAAATGAAAAAGTATTTCAGTTTTTAGAAAATATCAAAAAATAAATAACTACAAAAAATGGATGCTCGGCATCCATTTTTTTATATATGATAAAATAAAATCAGAAAGGAAAATAAATAATGAACAAGGAAGAAAAAGACCGCTTTTATGCTTTTAAAGTTATTCCCCTTCAAGACTTAAAAAGATCTAAGTTCGTGATCGAAAGTTCTTGTGAAACATGTGGTCACCCTTTTCTCCGAGCAGCAGATATGTGTCCCGTCTGTATCAAAGAGTTAAACGAATCAATTCCCGCTCTTGTTGCAACACATCGAGATCACCTATCCACATTCGATCAACTCTTCAATCCATGAATTTATTGATCCATAGTCACGAAAATGTAGAAGATTATTTTTCTTCCGTAAAGTTGAGAGATTGAACTCAAACACCAGACTTTTGTCTGGCGTTTTTATGTGTGAAACACATTTATATTATATTTACACAACCGACAAAATAGCCGTGAAAATAATTATTTACCGAACACCAGTTGCGAGAGGGTAGCAATAACAGCTGTTTCTGATCGCAAAACTTGATCACCGAGACACTTTACCGAAATATTTTTTTCGTGAAACATCTCTAGCTCCTTTGGAGACCAACCACCTTCTGGTCCTATGAAAACAGCAACGGGTTTTGATTTATCAATGTTGGACATCGATAAACGTTCCCCTTCTGTGTGAAACACTATTTTTTGTAAATCTTTTTCATTTAAATTTTTAAAGAAATCATCCACGTCAACCAACCCTATGATCGGATGTATCATAGGTATAGAACCTCTACCCGACTGCTCACTCGCCTCAACAGAAATTTTTTTCAAGCGCAGATCACTCAAGGATTTCTTTTCACTTCGTTCAGCTATAACAGGTACAATGTCTGTTACGCCGAGCTCCGTAGCTTTTTCTACTATCCATTCAAACGTATCCTTTTTAGTTATTGCGGCACACAAAAAAATTCTTTGTTGGGGTGAATACCGGCTGCGCTTCATAGAAGTCACCTGCAGTCGTATGCTCTTGTCGCTAACTATAGTACTCTCTGTATCATAATCGTCAATCTTACATTCATAGTCAATTTGTGTTCCTGTAAAAAGAATAACCGAGTCACCTTCCCTTAGACGAAAAACTCGACGAACTTGATTAACAAGCTCAGCCGAGTTTATCGTGAATGGATTTTTTTCGTCTATTTTTTCAGTTGTATAGAATCTGTGTAAGCGCATAGCATTCAAAATTAAAAGATTGAAAATTGAAAAATTAATCTTTTAATTTTACTTCTTTCAATTTTTAATTACTTCTTCACAGCCATTACTTGATCGATGATGCCGTATTTTTTCGCTTCGTCAGAATCCATGAAGAAATCACGATCAACATCTTTTTCTATTTTAGAAAGTGATTGACCAGTATTCTTTGCAAGAATCTTATTTAAGTTATTTCTTAATTTCAAAATATGTTTAGCACTAATTTCGATATCAGACGCCTGACCTTCTGTACCACCATGAGGCTGATGAATCATAACTTCAGAATTTGGTAAGGCATATCGCTTACCCTTATCACCACAAGAAAGAATAACTGCTGCCATTGACGCGGCCATACCGACACAAACGGTCGAGATAGGATTTTTAATATGTTGCATGGTGTCGACAATAGCCATACCAGAATGAATATGACCACCAGGAGAATTTATATAAAGAGAAATTTCTTTTTTTGGATCTTCCGATTGCAAGAATAAGAGTTGAGCAATTACCAAATTTGCAACATGGTCATCTATTGGACCACCGAGAAATACAATATTGTCACGAAGTAGACGTGAATAAATATCATAAGCTCTTTCTCCGAAACTAGATTTTTCTATAACTGTAGGGATAAGCATGAGAATATATTAAAGATTAAAGATAATTACAGACCTGGTGAATATATCACAAATATTATTTCTATCTGATTGACATAATATACACTATGTGGTGTCTTTTGACAAGTTTCGACCGGTGATTTTAAGCAAACTCAACACATAGACATCAAACCTAAACTATTATATGATTGGTTTGTTAGTAATTTTTAATTTTGACACCGTTTCTAGGCACTGCATGATATTGAACATATGATACCTTTAAACATTCAGCTTATTCAGCAAACAATTCCAACATTCGTGATTTTCTGCTTCCCTGTTACTGAAAAATTTCCTATTCACCTTGAATCTATAAAAGCTCATACTTCTCCTCAATGTAGTCCGTAAAGAAGCGGTTCATACCGCATATGTCCTTAAAACTAGTCGCACTTTTGCTATCAATTGCAGGAATAGCCGGTATAGCTATCGGTTATTATTTGCGTTTGATTATTTCTTTGGGTAAAAAAGGCTCAATGGAAATAGAGATCAAAGAAATGCTCTTGGCAGCCAAAGAAGAAGCCAAGAAAATCACCACTGACGCGGAAATACGCGCCAGTAAAACCATAGATGGGGCAAAACAAGAGATAAGAGAAAAAGAAGATAAAATCCGCCACACAGAGGAACGTTTAATAAAAAAAGAAGACCTTCTCGATCGTCGCCAAATAGATATAGACAAAGAAGTTGAAGCCGTCAAACAAAAGGTCAATGAAATCCGAATGATTCGTGAAAAATCCGAACAATTAGAAATTTCAAAACGCCAAGAGCTCGAAAAAATATCGCGTCTATCCACAGAAGAAGCAAAACAGGTCCTTATAAAACTCATAGAAAAACAAAATGAAGAAGATTTATTGATTCGTATAAACAAGCTAGAAAGCCAAGGAGAAGAAATGCTAGACCGTAAAGCTAGGGATATTCTGGCGATGTCCATACAAAGACTCGCCTCTTCTGTAGCTTCAGATGTAATGTCTACAACTGTCGAAATACCGAGCGATGATGTTAAAGGTAAAGTTATCGGTAAAGAAGGCCGTAATATAAAAGCTTTTGAAAGAATGAGTGGGGTAGAAGTCATGATTGACGATACTCCAGGCGCAATTACCATTTCTTCATTTGATCCAATTCGTCGCCATACAGCGGCAATTGCCTTAAGAGAGCTTATAAAAGACGGCCGTATTCAACCAGCAAAAATCGAACAGGTTGTAGAAAAGGCAAAACAAGACATAAATAAAACCATAAAAGAAAAAGGTGAAGCGGCCGCTTACGAATGTGGGGTTTTAGGATTAGACCCTCGAATTTTGATGATACTTGGACGCCTCCATTTTCGAACAAGTTATGGTCAAAACGTACTGCAACACTCCATAGAAATGTCTCATATTGCTGGAATGATAGCTGAAGAAATAGGAGCCAATGTCCAAATTGCAAAAGCAGGTGCCCTACTCCACGATTTAGGTAAAGCCTTAGACCACGAAGTTGTTGGTACCCATGTAGAAATTGGTCGTCGTATTTTACAGAAATTTGGTGCTTCCGAAGAGATAATAAAGGCTATGCAAGCTCACCATGAAGAATACCCATACGAAACAGTTGAATCTCGTATTGTCCAAACTGCTGATGCTATATCTGGAGCACGTCCCGGGGCCAGACGCGACAACGTAGAAAATTACCTAAAACGTTTAGGCGATCTAGAGGCATTAGCAAATTCTTTCCCCGGAATAGAAAAATCATACGCTCTTCAAGCTGGTCGTGAAATAAGAATATTTGTAAAACCAGAAGAAATTAGTGACCTTGAAGCAAAAAACCTCGCTCGTAATATAGCCTCAAAAATCGAAAAAGACCTAAAATACCCAGGTGAAATTAAAGTTACAATTATTCGTGAATTAAGAACAGTAGAGTTTGCGAGGTAAAAAATTAAATTATTTTTAATAAATTACAAATTTATTTTAATAATATGTCAATGTTAACATCCCTATTGCTCAAAATACGGCTTACTATATAATTAGAGCCACGGTTCGAAAAAGATCCGCCAGCTCCTCCTACCGGGAAGGCAGATG
>CAZQUI010000008.1:0-34132 GCA_964596595.1 uncultured Candidatus Saccharibacteria bacterium | reverse complement strand
AGGACGGTGCGGAAACAGCTCGCCCCACACTACGAGCTTCCGCATCCGTCCGAGCTCCACAAGGGCATGACGGAAAAGAAAGAAACAGTAGGAAGGCGGCACGGCATTCCTCCCCACACCCCTCCTGCCGTGCCGCCTCCTTCCTTAATTTTGAGGATTCTCCGCAAACCAGGTTCGAACTTCAAGTAAAAACTGCCGCCACGAATGAACGAAGTGAATGAGTAAGGAGAGAAGCAAAGCCTCTGCGCGCTTTGCGGGTGGGATGAGAAAAGTCTGAGCTTCCCGACGGCCATCGGGACGAAGACTGTACTGAAGCTGTAAGCTTCGAATCCCACTCTCTCCGCAGTTGATCTGTGCCCCAACAAAAAACCACACCACTCTTATGAGTAGTATGGCTGAAACCTTGGAAGGTTATGTAAATTGTTAGCATTGAGCCCCGCAGGCAGTGCAAAATTTTCTCGTTTTCATTTCTGCAACATCCGTTACCCATTCATTTTTGGTGTGCTTATGTTTACACATGGCTTGCAAATCTCGGATTTGTTGTTTGATCTCGCGTCCCGCCTGTTCAATTTTTACGGCTTGTCTCTGTACTTGTTCAAATTTTTTGCGCAGAGCGATCACCTTTTGCTTTATTGTTTTGGAAGATGAAGTCTTTTTAGTCTTCATGAGAGAGTTCTTTCTTGTTGGTGTTTAGTTATCTGACGAGGATATTACCATAAACTTTAAAATTTACTAGAAGATAAGCTTAATTCATATTATTTTTCCCGCTGACTAAATAATGCTAGAATATTCGCATCGTGAAAATAATTACTGACAGACAACGTATTGAAGAGATATTCGAACGAGGAACTTTGGTTGAAGCCTATCCTTCCAAAAAAGAGTTACTTGAAAAGCTGACCTCAGGTGATCAGATCACTATTTACTATGGTCTTGATCCAACGCATACGGCTATTCACCTCGGTCATGCCAAAAATATTATTTTCTTAGAAGAATTACGCCAGCTCGGTCACAAAGTTATTGTCTTATTTGGAGACTTTACTGCACGCGTAGGGGATCCAGGAGGCAAAGCAGCAGTCCGTAAACAACTTACTCCAGAAGAGATACAGAACAATGTTTCCGATTGGGTACGACAGATCAAACCACTTATTTCTTTTGATGATAAAGAAAATCCGGTTGAAATAAAATATAACAATGCCTGGCTTTCAAAATTAACCATGGCAGAGATTATTGAACTCTCTGCAAACTTTACCGTTCAACAAATGTTAGAGCGTGATATGTTCGAAAAGCGTTATCAAGCGGGCACGCCGATTCATCTCCATGAATTTTTATATCCATTACTGCAAGGGTATGACAGTGTCGCCATGGATGTTGATGCAGAGCTCTGTGGTACCGATCAAATATTTAATGCATTAGCAGGACGTACATTACTCAAGCGTCTCAAAAATAAAGATAAATTTGTCATCGCACTTAATCTTATTGCAAATCCAGTGACAGGAGAGCTTATGTCAAAATCCAATGGCACTGGTGTATTTATTGATGTAGCACCTGCACAACTATTTGGAGCCATCATGGCTTTGCCCGACGCTATGATTGAACCATTATTCATGAACTGTACTCGTATTCCGTTGGCAGAAAAAGGTTCATTGTTATCTCTAGGACCACGTAATGCGAAAGCTCAAATTTCTTTTGACATTGTTAAGCGTCTTCATGGTGAAGAGGCTGCTAAATCAGCTGAAGATCAATTTATAAATACATTTTCAAACAAGGGCGTTCCTGAGGATGTTCAAGAATTAAAATTAGAAAAAGGGCAAAGTTTACCTGAAGTATTGATTAAAGCAGGTATTGTTCCTTCCAAGACTGAATGGCGAAGGTTGGTTGAGGATGGTGCAGTAAAAAATGATGATGCAAAAATCACTGATCCAAACTTTATGCCGACTGAAACTATGGTTTTGAAAGTTGGTAAAAGAAGATTTGTTAAAATCATTATTTAAGTCTAGTTCATTAGAAATTTTATCAGTGAGCAAGAGATAAGCCTCTCACATTTGGAAATCCTGCTTTTTTGAGGGTGTCAATTGCTTCAGTCATAGTGCTTCCGGTAGTAATAACATCATCAATGATAATTATTTGGTTGGACGAGAGTAGGTCTCGACCAGAGTCAATAGTTACCTGAAATATTCCTCTAGCACTTTCGAGCCGAGCGTGTCGGTCTTTGAGGGTTTGTCTCGAGGTGTGTTGGGTACGTATCAAGAGATTTTTTCGAATAGTAAAAATTTTTTCTGTATCGAGTCGAGAGATCTCATTGACGAGTAATTCACATTGATTAAAACCCCTTTCGCGGTAACGTTTTTTGCTTATTGGTATAGGAATTAAGGTTATTGAACCTGAGCATTTAGTTTTTAAGGTTAATTCTTTAAAAAGAGCGTACCCACCAATTTTTACTGCTAATTCTGATTTTTTATATTTTATATTCCAGATAAGTTTTTCGACCCTTTCGTCTTTGTAAGCAAAAATTGAACTTAGGCTAGAGGGGTCTAATTGTTTAGCACGAGTCAGTATTACATAAGCTTCTTGTGGTGAATATGAAAATAACTCCTTTTCTTTTTCAGAAAGTGGAAAAAGAGCTTCTAAAAAAATATTGTATAAATAATTAAATAGCGACATGAGTTGGAATTATAGTATATAATACTCACATGGCTTCTTTTTTCTCGTCTTTTTTCAAGGGGGAATCTAGTGTGCTTGGCATTGATGTTGGATCATCGGCCATTAAAGTCATTCAACTCAAAAAAAAGCGCGGTCGTGCTGTTTTGGAGACGTATGGCGAGCTCGCATTTGGTCCTTATGCAAATATAGAAGTTGGTAGAGCCGTTGGTTTACCTGCAAACCAACTTGTTCAGGCTCTCAAAGATTTGCTTCGTGAATCAAAAACCACTACCAAAATTTGTGGTGCTAGCCTTCCCATGTCTGCTAGTTTGATAACATTTTTATCTATTCCACCGGTTCCCGATAAACAGATAAGTGATGTGGTTTCTATTGAGGCTAGAAAATATATACCAGTACCACTAAATGAAGTTTTATTAGATTATTCTGTTATTCCAAAAGAAGAGGGTTATGTGACCGAAGATCAAAGTACTCAAACAGAAAAAAAAGGTTTAGATGTGTTGGTTGTGGCCATACATAATGAATATATTTCTGGTTATCAATCTACAATGATAAGCAGTGGATTGGAACCAAGTTTTTATGAAATTGAAGTTTTCAGTTCGATTCGTGCTGTTGTAGAGCAGGGTGTAAACACAGCCATGATTATAGATATGGGAGCCAGAGCTACAAAACTATATATAGTAGAGAGGGGCATATTGCGTTCTTCTCATATTATAAATAAGGGAAGTCAGGATATAACCCTCGCTCTTTCTAAGGCCCTTTCTATTTCAGTTAGTCAGGCCGAGACTATGAAAAGAGTTTACGGACTCAAAGGTGGCCCAGAATATAAAGAACTTACCGAGATTATCACAGTTAATTTGGATTATATATTTTATGAAGCCAATGCTACGTTGTTAAATTATCAGAAAAAATCAAATAAAAATATAAATAAAGTCATTCTGACGGGTGGTGGAGTTTTATTGAAGGGTTTTACTGATTTAGCAAAAATGAGTTTTCAAATGGATGTTGTTTATGCCAATCCTTTTGGGAAACTCGAGACACCAGCATTTTTAGCTGAAGAATTTTCTAAAGCTGGACCAGAATTTGCAGTTGCAATCGGTGTTGCTTTAAGAAGATTGGCCGAACTCAATTAGCGCTTCTTGTATTTGGATATACACAGCCTTTCATAAGTTATTTCTGTTATAATTGATTAGAAATATGGAGACCAAATTCCAAACTTCTTTTATACCCAAAAAAATACCAACCCCAATAGGGGTTTCAGGCTCTTCACCTGCAGCACGCAAACAAAAATCTAGTATTCTAATGACGCTAGCAACAATTTTGTTTCTCCTGTCATTGGTTGCTGCAGTTGGATCTTATGGTTGGAAATACTATCTTATTTCTGCTCAGGCAGATTACAAAAAACAGTTGAATCAGAGAAAGGAACAGTTCAATTTAGATCTCATTGAACAATTAAAGCAGGTAAACATAAAGATAACTTTGGCTCGTCAACTTATGTCAAACCACGTTGCACTTTCTCAAATATTTGACATCGTTTCCAGACTTACAGCTGAAAAAGTTCGTTTCTTTGATATGGATGTTTCAGCTACTCAATTAGAAGGTGTCAGTAATTCTGAATATAAAATAAGTTTACGAGGTAATGGTATTAATTACAGCACAGTAGCCTTTCAGTCAGATGTTTTGGCTCAGCTAGAGCAATTAGGTCTTAGAAAAATTGTCAAAAATCCTATTTTGTCTGATCCGAGTCAAGATGATAAAGGCACAGTATCATTTAATTTCTCAGCTTCTATAGATCCTAAGTCGGTTTCTTACGAAAAATTAGTTGTTGGTTCTGAAGTTACCGATACCGTTTTGCCAACAGCTTCACAATAAAAATATGAATAGAAATACTACAGCTTTAATACTAATAATACTTGCTATCGGTATATACTTCACTTTTACTAGTGGACAATTAGTTCAAGCTAAAGCAATAAAAGTTGTAAATGATGAATATGCTTCGGCTCTAAAGGGGGCGGTTGAACTTATAAGAATACGCGATGAGGTTTTGGCCCAATATAAAGCTTTGTCTGAAGAAGATCAGATTCGTCTCGATAAAATGATTCCGAGTACGGTGGATAATATCAGGTTAATAATTGATCTAAATGAAGTTGCTTTTAAGCATGGTTTTTCATTAAAAAATATCAAAGCTAATGCTCCAAGTTCAAAAAATACTCAAGTTGCTAACACGAGAGGTGCAACAACAAATAGGCCCGGTGGAATATCAATTCCAACACTGGACACCGTAACTGTTTCGTTTAGTGTCACTGCACCGTATCTTGAATTTATTAGTTTTCTTCAAGATATAGAGGCAAATTTGCGTATTATGGATCCAACAAAAATTTCTGTGTCCGCAAAAGATGTGGGTGATTATGAATTTAATGTCGAGCTCAAGACTTATTGGCTTCGTCAATAACATATGAAAAAAACTTCTATCATACTCATAATAATCGTGGTCGTGGGAGCATTCATTTATTTTTATTTAAATGGAAACTCAAATAATAATTCAGCATTGCTACAAGGAAGTTCACCAGAATTATCCGATAATATTAGTATGGAAGTATTAGCGCTTCTCAATCAGATCCAATCGTTAAAGATCGATTCGGCCATGTTCTCTGAGCCGGTGTACAGAACTTTGGTTGATTATTCTGTTCCGATTCCACCACAAGATATTGGTAGAACAAATCCTTTTGCCCCAACACGTTAATATTTTATGTCTGTTCTTGATATTTTATTACAAAAAAATCTCCTTACTCGGGATGCGATACGTGAAGTTCGTAAACAAACTGCTGCCGGAGTAACTTTAGAAGAGGCTCTTGTTTCTAAAGGAGTAAAGCCTGAGGATATTATTGCTGCTCGGGGAGAGTTTTTAAATATTCCAGTCCGTTCATTGGCTGATACCTCAGTTTCTTTTGAGGTTTTGGATTATATTCCAGAAGATTCTGCTAAGACGTATGGTTTTGTGCCAATTGGAATAAAAGATGGTGTTTTAGAGGTTGGAGTTACTGATCCTGATAATATGGAGGCTCGCGATGCTATGAATTTTTTGGCCGCAAAAAAGAACATTCCTTTTAAAATATTTTTGGTAACTTCAGATGATTTCAAAAAAGTAATTGATATGTATAAAGGAATGACTGGGGAAGTTTCCAAGGCGCTTTCTGAACTCGAGACCGAACTTTCTGTCGAAACTGATTCTGTAAAATCAGATAACGTTTCTAGTGAAAATGCTCAAAAAAATAATGATGAAAATACTGTAATTATAGAAGATGCTCCGGTAGTTAAAATCGTAGCTACAATTGTTCGTTATGCTGTAGAAGGTGAAGCTTCCGATGTGCATATAGAACATGTTCGCGACAAAGTTCGGGTTCGTTTCCGTGTCGATGGCGTGTTAAATACAAGTCTGGTTTTGCCCGCACAAGTTCATTCGGCGGTAGTTGCTCGTATAAAAGTGCTCTCGAATATGCGTTTAGATGAAAAACGAAAACCTCAAGATGGTCGTTTTTCTGCACGTATAGATGCAAGACGTATCGATTTTCGTGTTTCTAGTTTTCCTGCATATTATGGTGAAAAGATCGTGATGCGTATTCTTGATCAAGCAAAAGGTGTTAGAACTTTGGACCAAATTGGTCTTTCTGCAAAAAATCTTGAGATGGTTCGTAATGCGATAAATAAACCTTATGGCATGATTTTGATCACTGGTCCCACAGGATCTGGTAAATCAACAACACTCTACTCACTTTTGAGTGAAATAGATCGCGAGAGTTACAATGTTTTGTCTTTGGAAGATCCTGTTGAGTATTCTATTGAAGGGGTTAGTCAATCTCAGGTTCGACCAGAAATTGGCTATACTTTTGCAGCTGGTTTGAGAACAACTTTGCGTCAAGATCCTGATATTATCATGGTGGGAGAAATTCGAGATAAAGAGACTGCACAACTGGCTGTTCAAGCCGCTCTTACTGGTCACTTAGTTTTTTCTACCCTTCACACAAATAATGCTGCGGGTGTTATTCCTCGTCTTATAGATATGGGAGTTGATCCTTACTTGATCGCCCCTACGCTTATCTTAGCAATGGGTCAGCGTTTGGCTGGTATGTTAGTACCTGGTGGTGGAGAACCGGTAAAAGTAGAAGGTAGTATTAAAGCGATGATAGATCGTCAATTTGAAGATTTGCCAGAAAAATACAAGAAAGAAATAACATTTTCGGACACTGTTTATAAAATTAAACCAACCCCAGAATCACCAAAAGGTGTTCGTGGTCGAATGGCAGTTTTTGAAATGTTTGAAATGGATAAAGAAATTGAACAAGTGATATTAACTTCACCAACAGAATTAGCCATTAGTAAGTTATTACGTACTAAAGGAATGATAACTATCAAAGAAGATGCCATTATAAAAGCTTTTGAGAAAAAAATTCCTTTTGAAGAAGTAAATAAAATGTAATATTTTATCCACGGGCATATAACCGTGTTGCCTGATATAATGTTTGCATGGTTGTAGATCAAGCTGTTTCTCATACTGAAAACTACGCTCAATCAGCATCGGGTCCAAAAATATTTTTCGTCGATGATGATAAGTTTTTGTTGGATATGTATACCTTGAAGTTTAGCAAAGCTGGTTATGATGTGAAGACTGCTGATTCTACAGAATTAGCTTTGCGTATTTTGTCTTCTGGTTACGTTCCAGACATCTTACTCACTGATATCGTTATGCCTGATATGGACGGATTGCAATTTGTTGAACGTATTCGCAAAGAGAGGTTGGCACAAAATGCTATAGTTATTATGCTCACCAACCAGGGTTCGTCAGAAGATATTGCTAGAGCGAAAGCTTTAAAAGCAGATGGTTATATTGTAAAAGCAACAACGATACCATCCGAAGTGCTTCATGAAGTCGAAAAAATTCGTTCAAATAAAAAATAAATAGAATATTTCCATGGACTATAATAAAGAAATTGAAGAATTGGTTAGTTTGTTAATAAAAGAAGGTGCATCTGATTTACATTTATCCGTCGGACGTTCGCCTATTATTCGTGTGTCTGGTGGATTGATTCCTCTTTTTAAAAAACCTGCTTTGACTATGGCTGATATGCAAGGTTTTAAAAAAGTCTTTTTAACCGAGGCTAATATTGAACTTTTGGAGAAAGCCAGAGATGTTGATTTTTCTTTTGGTATGGACAACGCACGTTTTCGTGGTAATGCTTTTTATAGACAAGAAACTTTGTCTATTGCTTTAAGATTAATTCCAAAAGCAATTCGGACTCTACCGGAACTAAATTTACCTGTTATTTTGGATATGTTTACTAGAAAAGCTCAAGGGTTTTTTCTTGTAGTTGGCCCTATTGGTCAAGGTAAGACCACCACTCTGGCTACGTTAATTGAAATGATAAATCAGACGAGAACCGAACACATTATGACGATCGAAGATCCGATTGAATATCTTTTTGAATCAAAGAAATCTGTCATAGATCAACGTGAGGTTCGTATCGATACACCCGATTTTCACAGTGCTCTTACTGCTATGTTTCGTCAGGATATCGATGTTTGCATGGTGGGAGAAATGCGTGATGCTATGACTATTTCTACAGCGGTAACAGCTGCTGAGACTGGACACTTGGTATTTTCCACTTTACATACAAACAATGCATCTCAGACAATCGATCGTATAATTGATTCTTTTCCTTCAACTCAGCAAGATCAAATACGTGTTCAGTTGGCCAGTTCGCTTACGGGTATTTTTTCACAACGTCTTATACCTCGAATCTCGGGTGGGCTTATTCCGGCTTATGAATTACTCATAAATAATAACGCAGTCTCTAACCTTATACGTGAACGGAGAACATATGAAGTAAATACAGTCATTGAAACAAGTTCTCAAGAAGGTATGATAGATATGAATCGATCTTTAGCTGAATTGGTACGTTCTGGGGAAATAACAGTCGAAAGTGCTCATGCAAATTCTTTAAACCCAAAGACATTAGAAAGAATGATATAATAGTAATATGCTTTTTAATTACGAAGCCGTTGATGCTACAGGTGCAAAGAAAACTGGATCTATAGATGCAGTTAATTCTGATGTCGCGATACTTTCTCTACAGAGAAGAGGATTAACTCTCACTGGTATAAAAGAATCCGATGCTCCTAGTTCGCTTTTGGGAAAAAATATCGCTATTTTTGATAGGGTATCACCAAAAGATGTTGTGATTTTGTCTAGACAATTATCTACATTGTTTGAGGCACAGATTTCAGCTTTGCGTATTTTTAGACTTTTGGCTTCAGAAACAGAAAATCATGTATTAGGATCAAAAATGCAAGTTATTGCAGATGATCTTCAGGCAGGTAGTCCAATATCTGATGCTCTAGCAAAACATCCAAAAGTTTTTACTCCATTTTATGTGAACATGGTCAAAGCGGGTGAAGAATCTGGAAAATTAAATGAAACATTTTTGTATTTGGCAGATTATCTAGACCGTTCTTACGAGCTATCTTCGAAAGTAAAAGGCGCTCTTATTTACCCAGCTTTTATTATCATGACATTTATTACGGTGATGGTTTTGATGTTCACAATGGTAATTCCAAAAATCAGTACAATTTTGACAGAATCTGGTCAAGAAATTCCAGTATATACAAAGATAGTTTTGGGCATCAGTAATTTTTTGTTAAGTTACGGTTTTATTCTTTTGGCAGGCGTTTTAATTCTTGGATTTTTATTTGTCAGATTTGTCCGTACTCCTCAAGGAAGGTTAGTTTTTGATGAATTTAAATTAGGGATTCCTTATGTTTCTACTTTATTTAAAAAATTATATCTTTCTCGTTTAGCGGATAACATGAATACTATGCTTATATCAGGTATACCAATGGTTCGTGCTCTAGAGCTTACTTCAAGTGTTATCAATAACGGAGTTTATCAAGGAATTCTTACACAAGCAGTTGAAGAAGTTAAAGGTGGAAAGACGTTATCGGAATCTCTATCAAGTAGCCCTCATGAGATACCAGGTATTATGGTTCAAATGATGAAAGTTGGTGAAGAAACTGGTGAGGTCGGATCAATACTAAAAACTATGTCACGTTTTTATACTCGCGAAGTTACAACCGCGGTAGATTCTTTGGTTTCACTTATTGAACCACTTATGATTGTGATGTTGGGAGGTGGTGTCGCTGTACTTTTAGCTTCGGTACTTATTCCTATTTACAATATTGCTAGTACTCAGTAATAGTAAAGTGAAGCGATGTCCAGCAGCAGATCTAAACTTTGATGTTTCCCCTTGTTATCCACATCTTGTTTATGATACTTATTCCTCTACGGTGTTATAATATTATCAACAACCTTATTATTTCAGAGAAGGTTAGTTATTAGTCAGATTAATTAACAGGTTATTCATAATTTTAATATGAAAAAGTACACAAAGGGTTTCACCCTTATTGAGTTGCTTGTAGTGATCGCAATTATTGGTATTTTGTCTTCAGTAGTTTTGGTTAGTTTGAACACAGCTCGAAACAAAGGTAAAGATGCTCGTGTTATCGCAAGTGTAAACCAAATGAGAACAGCCTTGGAAAGTAATTATAACGGTACAGAATATACATATCTTGATCTAAACGGAACTTCTACGGTTGCTGCAATTGGTACAGATATCGATACTTTGGCTAAAGATGTTTGGGCTCAAGGAAGTACTCTTGTTATTAGAACTGACAACGCTGTTGCAACAAGATATGCAATTGCAGGACGTTTGATATCAAACGCAACCCTTTATTTCTGCTTAGCTTCTGACGGAACAACAAACTCAGCTACAAGTAGTCCAGTAAACCCAGGCGGTTGCTGATTTTCCTAAAAAAAATTTTCTTTTACCGTCCACCAATTGGTGGACGGTTTTGTTTTTAGACCCCCAACAAGAGTAGGTCTCGACCATGGTCGAGATCTACTCTTGCCAAAATACCATCCGTGGATAAAATTTTGCTGAATTTAGATTAAATAAAGCATGAATCTGTGAGCAAATAGCAAGACCTACTCTTGCTATCCATGTTACAATTGCTATATGAAAAAAATAAATTTATCTATCCGAGGTTTTACGCTCGTTGAACTTATGGTCACAATAGCTATTATGGCTCTGCTTACTGGTATTATTACTGCAAATCTTACGTCATCACGTAAAAAGGCTCGTGACGCAAAAAGAATTTCAGATATTGGCCAGATTCAGTTGGCATTAGAGTTATTTTTTGATCGGTGTAATTTTTATCCAGCTGTCACTGGTTCAGGTTTAACTCAAACCATAGGTACTAGCGGCCCAAATACTTCTTGTACAACTTCAAGTGGTTCAACTATAACAATTAATACTTTTTTGAGTCCAATTCCTACTCCTACAACAGGTACAACTCAGACAGTTTATAACTATGGTATAAATGCTGCAGCAACTGATTATGTTCTCAAGGCTCGATTGGAAGATTATAGTGAAGTTTTAAAAGATGATTTTGATAGTACCCAGTATTCTATTGCTTGCGGCACAGCGTCTAATGGTGAAGGAAATTCAGAGAGAGATTATTGTGTTACTTCACAGTAGTTAGTTTATTTATGACTATTATTCCTAATATTATTTCTTTAGCATTTTCATTTATTTTTGGTGTTGTAATTGGTAGTTTTTTGAATGTAGTGACTTTGAGATTAAATACTGGTAGGGGAGTAAATGGTCGTTCTGCTTGCATGAGTTGTAATAATCAACTCACATGGAAAGAGTTGATACCAGTTGTAAGTTTTGTTGCTCAATTTGGTAAATGTAAAAAATGTAAAAGCAAAATATCTTGGCAGTATCCAATTATTGAAGTATTTGCTGGAATAATTTTTGTATTTTTATTTTTAACATTTCCCCCAGTCTCTTTTGTGGCGACATTGCTTACGATCGTGCATATTTTAGCCGGCTGTATTTTGTTGATTATTTCTGCTTATGATTCTAAACACAAAATAATTCCAGATTCTTTGGCTTTTATCTTTGGTTTATTGGGTCTAATAAGTCTTTTTGTGGGAGGAACATCTTTTTGGCATATTCCTACGATTGTAGATTTATTGGCTGGCCCTTTACTTGCGTTACCTTTCGCTCTTCTTTGGCTTGTTTCAAAAGGAAAATGGATGGGTTTGGGTGATGCTAAATTGGCAATAGGTATAGGTTGGTTTCTAGGCTTGGGTGGGGGAATAAATGCCATAGTTTTAGCTTTTTGGATTGCTGCGGCCGTAAGTGTTATTTGGCTACTTTTTACTTATGGAAAATTAAAACCTAGAACTGAGATACCATTTGGACCTTATATGATAATTGGCATGTATCTTGTTCTATTGTTTGGAATAGAAGTAATTAACATAGATGTTCTAAATTTTTTATTTAGTTATGTAGTATAATTGTATGAAATGTCAAAGAAACTCTTTGGTTCGATGAAAAAAAATAAAAAAGGTTTCAGTCTCATAGAGCTTGTGGTTTCACTCGGTATTTTTGCTCTTTTAACGGGTTTGGTGGTGGTAAAATATGGAACTTTTAACCAAAGTGTTTTACTGACAAATTTGGCTTACGATATCGCTCTTACTATTCGTACAGCTCAAACTTATGGTCTAAGTGTTAGAAATCCAGATGCTGTTTCTCCTTCATTTAATTATGCATATGGGGTTAATTTTAAAATAGCTTCAAATAAACAATTTACTTTTTTTGTTGATAGAAATGATAATAATATTTACGATCTTGGCGAAGCAATTTCTCCGAGCCCATATAGCCTCAAAAAAGGTGCAACGATAAGTAAATTGTGTGTAAATAGTACAAGTTGTGTCACTTCAGAATCAGAATTAAATATAACTTTTAAACGTCCTGAACCAAAATCAATAATCTGTACGCAATTTTCTTGTGCCAGTAGTTCCTATGAAGATGGTACAATAATTATTTTGGGTACAGATGGTACTACTCGGTCGGTAGTAGTTAAGAAAAATGGTCAAATCAGTGTTTTAAATTAAAATGAGTTATTTCAAACATACAAATAAACGAGGTTTTACTCTTGTAGAAATGATTGTTTCATTGGCTATATTTTCGATTGTGGCTACGGTATCTTTGGGAGCTTTGGTTAGTATTGTAAGTGCCAATAAAAAGGCGCAAACTTTGCAAAGTACAATCACTAACCTTAATTTTGCTCTCGAATCAATGTCTCGAGATATGCGCGTCGGAGGTAAATATCATTGTGAAAATAATCAAATTGGTACATTTAATCCCGGATCCTCATTGAGTCCATTGTCATGTGATGTTGGGGCAAATAATTTTTTGGCTTTTGAATCATCTCGAAAAATACCTGGTCCTGGAGCTACCACTTGTTTTGCTGTAATTGCATATAAATTTGAATTAAATACAGCTACTACAGATCCTAATGATTTTCTTTTATCTCGTGCTGAACAAGAAAATTGCAATGACACATTGGGTGGTGCTGGATCTATTCCTTTTACGCCAATAATTTCTCCAGAAGACGTTAGAATAACAGACTTTGCTATACAGGTAACAAATAATACTTATCCTTTGGCTTTCGTTATGATAGCTGGATACACAGGAGTTAGGGATAGAGAAAAAACTGATTTTGCTGTTCAGACGGCAATATCACCGAGACTTTTGTCTGGAAATTAATATATGAAAAATCTCAATATACAAAAAAATAATGGAGGTTTTACTATAGTAGAAACTTTGGTCGCGGTAACAGTCCTCATGATAGCAATTGCTGGACCAATGGTTGCGGCAAGTAAAGGTCTTAATACAGCTTTATATGCTCGAGATCAAATGACTGCAACTTTTTTGGCTCAAGAGGTTATGGAAGTTATAAAAGCTGATCGTAGTAATACATATGCTGTAAATCAAGATGTAAGTGATTGGCCAACGCTAGCTTATAGCGCTTGTGTTGGATCAGATAAACGCTGTGATGTTAGTGCGATCGATCCGCTCACTAACCCGTGTCCTATTGATGGTTGTAATATATCTATTATAAATGGAGAAAATATTTATAGTATTAGTGGTGATAATATGGGAATGAAATTTCAACGTTATTTTTATTTAAATCCAGTTACAAATCCGCCTGGTTCTTTTGATGTTCATGTTTTTGTAAAATGGAATCAGGGGGCAGTACCATACGAAATGGAGCTTATAAGTCAACTTAGTGATCGAACCAGATAATATGAAATATATTTCTTCAAAAAAACGTGCATACACTTTACTCTTCGCTGCTCTGACAGCAGCGGTAGTGCTTGGTGTTGCTGTATTCATATCTTCGGTTAGTCGTAAACAGTACATTCTTGCTTCTACCGCGAGAGATTCTTTGTTCGCAATTTATAATGCTGATTCAGGTATAGAATGTGCTTCAAATAAATGGGAAGATTTGGTACCTTCGTCTAGTGATCTTACGTTTTATTGTAACGATAATATTTATAACGTTGTTTTTTCAGGTGTTTTGATGGGTACACCTCCCGCTGGTTGGGGTCCAAGCTACGAGTCAGATGGTGTTGTTATTCCGTTTGGAACACCGTTATTTCCTAAAGGTTGCGCAGTTGTGACCTTTACTGTAGCTGCTGATGGATCAAAGAATAAAATTACTTCGAGAGGATATAATATTGGTGATAACTCAGATTGTCCTTTCATTGGTCCTCGTACTGTAGAGCGTGCTATGAGTGTGACATACGAGTAAATGTAAAATGTAAATCTCAAAATGAAAAATTAAACACAATCGTTTAATTTTTCATTTTGATTTTTTAATTTTACATTCTGTATCCCCGTGATATTCTATGAACATGAAAAATCCGCCCAAGGAAATCGTTGAAAGATTGGCTAAACTACGTAAAACCATTGAATTTCATCGCTATTCTTATCATGTATTAGATAAGGAAGAGATTTCTGCTGAAGCTTTGGATTCTCTAAAGCGTGAGTTAGTTGAAATCGAGTCAAAATATCCAGAATTGGTAACTCCTGATTCGCCTAGTCAACGGGTGGCGGGCAAACCTTTGCCAGAATTTAAAAAAGTTAAACATAAAGTTCCACAATGGTCATACAACGATGCTTTTTCAGCAGAGGAAATGAGAGAGTTTGATGTCAGAGTAAAACGTTTTTTATTACAAGCGGGAATTAGTGACCCTCATCCAACTTATGTTTGTGAACATAAAATTGATGGATTAAAAATAGTTCTGGAATATCAAGATGGATTACTAAAAACAGCAGCAACCCGAGGTGATGGTGCGGTCGGTGAAGATGTTACTGAAAATGTTAAGACTATCGATTCTGTTCCTTTGAGGTTGAATTCTTCTGAAAATATTATTGTTGAAGGTGAAGTCTGGATGGCAAAAAGTACTTTGAAATATTTAAATAAAGAGCAGGAAAAAAAGGGTCAGCCAGTTTTTGCAAATCCTCGTAATTTGGCAGCCGGATCAATTCGTCAGCTTGATCCTAAAATGGCTGCTGCTCGAAAATTAGATTCATTTATATATGATATTGCTTATTCTCAATCCGAATTATTAGAATCTCAGTTTGCAGAACTTGAAACACTTCGAAAGTTTGGTTTTAAAGTAAATAAACACTATCGTCACTGTAAAAATATTGAAGAAGTAATAAATTATTGGCAAGAATGGCAAAAGAAAATGCCTAAAGAAGATTATTGGGCAGACGGAGTTGTGGTTAAGGTAAATGAAGTTAAATATCAACAGGTTTTGGGTTATACCGGTAAGGCTCCTCGGTGGGGCATAGCTTTCAAGTTTCCAGCAGAAGAAGTCACTACTATTCTAGAAGAAATTACTTTTCAGGTTGGTCGTACGGGTGTTGTTACTCCTGTAGCTCACTTACGCCCAGTATCAGTGGGAGGATCAACCGTTTCTCGGGCAACACTTCATAATGAGGATGAAATTAGAAGATTAGATTTACGTATTGGAGATACGGTTATTTTACGTAAAGCGGGGGATGTTATTCCAGATATCGTACGTGTTGTCATCGAAATGCGTACTAATAAACAAAAACCTTTTATTTGGCCAACGCATGTGCCAGCGTGCGGAGGTGACGGTCTTATTGAACGTATTCCTGGTGAAGCTGCTTGGCGTTGTGTGGCTAAAGATTCTTTTAGTCAACAAAAACGAAAGTTGTATTATTTTGTTTCTAAACATTGTTTTGATATCGATGGGTTGGGTCCAAAAGTCATCGACGCTCTTTTGGAGAACCAGTTAATTGGAACTTATGAAGATATATTTACTTTAAAAAAAGGTGATTTATTGGCTTTACCTAGATTTGCTGAAAAATCTGTAGATAATCTTTTGAATGCTATAGAAAAAGCTCGCTCGGTAACTTTACCGAGATTTTTGGCATCTTTATCTATACCTCAAGTTGGGGAAGAAACTGCTTATGATTTGGCAAAGTATTTTAGACAGAAATTAACTCATAGCAAAGATAAAAAGGAATATTCTGAAATAGAACTTATTGCTACGGCTTCGAAGGAAGAGTTTGAATCTATTTATGGAGTCGGCCCAGTTGTAGCAAATTCTCTATATCTTTGGTTTAGAGATTCAGAAAATAAAAAATTACTTCGATCGTTATTGAAACAGGTAACAATTGTAGGTGAAGAATTTTCTCAAAATCAAAAACTCCAAGGAAAGACTTTTGTTTTTACGGGTACAATGCCAAATTTAGAGCGTGATTATGCACAATCATTGGTAAGGAAAAACGGCGGGAATGTATCTAGTTCTGTTTCAGAAAAGACTTCTTTTGTTGTGGCGGGAGAAGAAGCGGGTTCCAAACTCGATAAAGCTCGACAGTTTGGAGTAAAGATAATTTCAGAAAAAGAATTTTTAGATATGGTTTCTTAATAAAATTATTTATTTATTGTTATTGAAAGCTTATTAACTACCTGTTACACTCAAAACCATGATAACCCCCGAAGAAATTCAAAAACTTGCTCAGTTGGCCCGTATAAAAATATCCAATGAAGAGACAAAATCATTGGTAAAAGAATTTGATTCTATACTGAATTATATCGATCAATTAAAAAAAGTTGAGGTTTCTTTGGCTACTGAAGGTCGACTTGGAATTGTTAGAAATGTTACAAGACCCGATATTGCCGAAGACATTGATTCTCAAGATCGTGAAAGATTATTAAAAGAAGCTCCAAAAAGAGAGGGTGATTTTATTGCTGTAAAGAAAATAATTGCACAAGACTAGTATGAATATCGACTTAAAAAACCTAACTATTGTAAAAGCTCACGAAGCTCTAAAGAGGGGCGATTTTACTTCGGTTCAGTTAATTCAGGCTTATTTGGACGAGATTTCAAAGAAAAATAAAGACATCAATGCATATCTCGAAGTTTTTGATGACGCTCTCGAAGCGGCCAAAAAAGCAGATCAAAAAATTGCTAGACTCAAAAAAGAAGGCAAGGAAAAAGAAATTGATATTTTGTTGGGTATACCAGTGGCAATTAAAGACAATATTTTGATAAAAGGAAAAATTGCTAGTGCAGCATCAAAAATGCTCGAAAATTATCATGCAACTTATAATGCTTCAGTTATATCTAAGCTTGGCCAAAGGGGTAGTGTATTTTTAGGACGAACAAATATGGATGAATTCGCTATGGGCGGTTCAACCGAAAACTCAGCTTTTGGTATTACAAAAAATCCTCACGATCTTTCAAGGGTGGCTGGAGGTTCTTCGGGTGGCTCGGCCGCTGCTTTGGCTATGGATGGTGCACTTTTTGCTCTTGGTTCTGATACGGGTGGATCTATTCGTCAGCCTGCAAGTTTTTGTGGAGTTGTCGGACTGAAGCCAACTTATGGAGCAGTTTCAAGATATGGTGTTATGGCTATGGGGTCTTCTTTTGATCAGATTGGTCCACTTGCAAAGACGGTGACAGATTGTGAAATTGTCTTTAATGCTATAAAAGGAAAAGATGGCCGAGACGGTACAATGATTGATGAAAAAACGTATGAGGTTAATTTAAATAGAAATAAGAAACCGGTTATTGGGGTGCCAGTGGATTTTTTGAAAGGTGATGGTATTGATCCGGCCGTCTTGAAAGCTTTTGAAAATAGTTTGGAAATTTTAAAGGGTAAAGGGTATGAAATAAAAAATATTTCATTACCAAATATTTCTTATTCACTCATGGTTTACTATATTGTTATTCCAGCTGAGATTTCTTCTAATTTAGCTCGTTTTGATGGTGTAAAATACGGTCTTCATGTTGATGGGGAAGATGGTATACAGGATTATTTTGAAACTCGAGGAGGTGGTTTCGGTAAAGAAGTCATTCGTCGAATACTTTTGGGTACATATATATTATCTTCTGGTTATTATGATGCTTACTATAATCGCGCAAATGCTGTACGTGATCTTATAACTCAAGATTTTGTAAAAGCGTTTGATTCTTTGCAAGGTGGAGTAGATGTTATAATTACCCCAACTGCTCCATCGGCGGCTTTTAAAGTTGGTGAAAAAACTTCAGATCCTATCATGATGTATTTAGAAGATATCTTTACTGTAACTGCAAATTTGACCGGAATGCCTGCATTATCTGTACCTTGTGGTTTTGTAAATAAAGAAGGAAAAGATCTACCTTTGGGTCTGCAATTATCAGCCAGACATGGGGATGAAAAAACTTTATTTGAAGTGGGAAAAGATTTTTTAGGAGAATGATATAATATGTAAATGTCACCCTTAGATCCAGTACCAAACAATGTTCCTCTCGTTTACCCGCCCAGTGTTGATTTTTTTGGTTTTTTTGAAAATGTATTTCACTGGATTGTTAAAGTTTTTCCACCTTTTATTTTATTTTTAAAAGGATTTGTTGATCTGCTTATTTCAATATCTATACCAATATCAGTTTTATTTATTATTGGAATTATCTACACAGTTGAGAGATTAAAATCTTTACGTAAAAAAGAAGAAGAGATATATGATCTAAAAGTAGAACCTGCTTACGGTATTGTAGAAGATATTGATCCAAATAAAGAAGAAGATGGAATTGTTGCCAAAAGTGACCCTACTTTAGCTAAGCGTTGGGATATTATTTCTCAACACATGAATTCAACAAATCCTAACGATTGGAAACAGGCTATTTTGGATGCTGATACTATTTTGGACGATGTTCTTACTCAATTGGGTTACAGGGGAGAGTCTATTGGTGAAAAACTTAAACGAGCAGAACCGGCAGATTTTGCTACGATCAATGAAGCTTGGGAGGCTCACAAAGCTCGTAATAACATTGCTCATGGAGGTTTGGACTTTACTCTAAATGAACATGAAGCCAAAAGAATATTTCAGTTGTATCGAAAAGTTTTTGAAGAGTTTTATTATATATAAATAAAAACAGGCCACTCATGGTGATGAGTGACCTGGTGTACTAAAGCTTTCTGAATCGAGCTTGAGCTTTATTAAAAAGCTCTCTTTTTTCAAAAACCAATCCAAATTTTGCTGCAGATTCTAGAGCTCTGTGTAATTTTTCTTCGTGCTCTAGGATTTTGTGGCCATGATCTAAGATTTCTCTTACATAGCTATGCCCACTGTTACACATAATGTCAAATTTTTCTTCTTGATCCAGGATAGAGAAGGCTCGGCCTACCAACTCCGCTTCTACTGTTTCTTTAGTGACTATGCGGGTGCGGTAACGCGATATTTGTATAGCCTCCGCCGCCTCACAGAATTCTTTTACAGCGTGAAGATATCTCTCTACAAATTTTTTTTTGTAGGAGTTTGTCACTATTACATAAGATACTGTAAAAGAGAGCAAACCCAAAGTCGTGACGAGGGGTATCAATAAGAATTGCTTAGAGATAATAAGGGCAAGCGGGATTCCTACTAACACACTTACTGTCATGACGATTAGACAGACCCCAATCTTCTGTGTCACCCTCTTGTCAGTAAGAATATAGGTGTAGTATTTCTGTTTTAGATCCTCTAAGCTCGGACAACCTTTGTAATTTCTATTTTCGTAATTTTTGATCAGTTCAGGATCAAGGCTGTTAAGCATGGGACCGATTTCAAACGCAGCTTTCATTTTTCAATGTTCTTTCTCTTTTTACCTTTGGTTTTAACTTATGGTCTTGCGGACATTTCACTTGAGCTTGCGGCCCAAGGAAATACGATTTCTCGTCAATAGTTATGAATAATAGGCAATCTTATTCTACTATAATTATAACACTAAAATGCTCTAAAAGTCAAGTATGAAAATATGGTTTTTACCTCCAAGAATTTATCCAGATGCGATTACTTAATTGTTTATTTGAAATATCGGTTCCGTAGGTTAGCGGGCTCCAGTAAATAAATGCACAAATTGCAAAAAATAGTATCCATAAACCTATAGTTTTGCGTTTAAAATTGATAAATAATTCAAGTATATAAGCTATAGATAGGATGCTAAATACCAAAGCTGTTTGATAGTGATATAAAAACATTACTCTTTTGATAAACAGGAACGGTAAAAAATTAAGAGTGTAACCGATTAATATAAAATATAAAAAATCTATTTGTTTTTTGTTTTGGGTAAATATTTGTTTATAGTATTTTATAAAAAATATGTATCCTATCAGTATGATAATTGTTCCGCTACTTAAAAAATATATAAATGGATTGCCAAAATAATAAATGTAAGATTTTGAGTCGGATTTTAAATCTGCACTACTTTCCCAATAAAATATTGGTTTGAGCATAATTGGCCATGTGTACCAAGGACTTGAATATGGATGGTAATTTGTTAGAGATTGTGTGGCGGTATACATACTCTTGTTTAAATCAATAAAATTTTTTAAGAAATTGTTCTTATTAATTTCATGATTATTTTCATATAAGTTACCCTTAAGTGTTTTCTGAAACTCTAAAGACATAAATAAATCTCCGGGACCAGAATTTGGTAGAAAGTGTAAATGTATGGCAAAAACTGTTATATATAAAAATATGATTGGAATTATAAAAATTGATATGGTTTTTGAGGTATAACTAAAAATTTTCCTCCAGTCCGCATTATTTTTAAGTATTTCTTTTATTTCCATAAATAATATAATTGCCACAAAAGATAATCCGGTCCATTTTATTGATACGGTAATAGCGCTAAATAAAATTGACAGGAAAAACAGTAAATACTTATGCCTTTTTGTTTCTAATGAATACAAATAGCTTAAAATCCCTAGAAATCCAATTGTAATCATAAGTATATCTGGTAGAAGAAACCTAGATTGTACAAGTAAGGAGTTTTCAAATACAACCAGTAAACTTATAACCGTTGCAGAAAATTTTGAAGTTCCAAAGGCGCGACAGATTCCGTATATTATTAGAGGCAATATAATTCCGAAAAAAAGAGGGATTAATCGTAATATTGTTGCTGTTTCTGGTAGAGTAAGTCCAATATTTGACCAATCAATTGATAGGGTATTAACATTTGTTGTGTATCCCCAAAGGGCAAAAAGTAATTTGGCGAAAGGGGGGTGTACATCAAAATAATATGTACCATGCCAGTAGTTTGTAATAAAATTACCAAGATAAGTTTCGTCAAAAACTACCGCTCTAGGGTAGCCAAATCGGAAAAAATGAGTTAACAAGCTGACTATAAGAATTAGCAGTAAAGGCACGATAACTAAAAGTATAACAAAAGGTTATAATGGGTGCCATGAAAGCTGTTGTGATAATTCCTACTTATAATGAAGCTCAAAACATTGGAATAATTTTAGATATTTTATTTCTAAAAGTCTTTCCTAAAATTGATAATTGGAGCTGCGAAGTTTTGGTAATTGATGATAATTCACATGATAATACAGGCGGTATTATTACCAAGAAAATGAAAGATTATAAAAATTTATATTTATTATCTCAACCTAAAAAATGTGGCATTGGAAAGGCATATTTAAAAGGTTTTAGATACGCAATGGATAAACTTTCTGCTGATATTGTTATTGAATTTGATGGAGATTTTCAACATCCTCCAGATATTATTCCTAAACTTTTAGATAAGATTGAAGATGGATATGATTGCGTATTGGGTTCACGTTTTATTTCGGGAGGTGATTTTAATCATGATTATTCTAAAATTAGAAAATTATTATCTCAATGGGGAGGTTTTATTGTACGATTTGTATTATTTTTTCCGAGTAAGAATTTTTTTATCGTTACAGATCCTACTAGTGGTCTTCGTGCTACAAGAATTAAAAATTGTTTAGAGAAAATTGATTTAGATTATTTACTTAGTAAAGGATTTGGATATAAAGTTCAATTACTTAACAAAATTATTTTTATAAATTCCCGTTATACGGAAATACCTCTGGTCTTTGGTAGTCGCTTTAGCGGTTCATCTAAGTTTACTTTGTTGACGATTATTGAATTAGCTTATGTTTTGGTTAGATTAAAAATATTTAATTAGTTTGTAATTTGATATTAAAAGTTATCAACATGCATACTTTAGTATGCAGGTGATATTATTAATTAAAATTATTATTTTATCTAAATATTATTTATGAAAATAAGCTTTACGCCTTTTAATTCTAAGATTTTACCAAAAATACTTTCCCTGGTTTTAATTTTTTATTTTATTTGGCCCCAGTTGATTGTTGTTTTTGGTCAAGAATTACCAAATGATTCTTTGGAAGAAAATTCCGTTATTCTTGATGAAGAAAATTCCATTAAAGAAAATGGAGAATTTATAGCACCCGAAGCTTTACCTAAAAATGAGAATGAAGAAGAAGTTATTGATGATGGTGGAGAGGAAAATAATAACCTTTTAGGTGATGAAACTGAAGTTGTTGATCACTATCGTAATAAGTTTCAAAATAATAATTTTACTCAAGTCGATGAATCAAGTGGTGTATTGCAATTCGATTTACCATTTACGATTCCTCCTGGAAGAAATGGCTTACAACCATCAATATCTCTAAAGTATCAGAGTAAAAATCAAAACGAAGGAAGTATAGTTGGATATGGTTGGTCACTTTCAATTCCTTATATTGAACGTCTAAATAAGCGAGGTTTGGATAATTTTTTTAATGATTCATACTTTACTTCTTCTCTAAGTGGTGAGTTGGCCACATCGACAGCTAGTACCACGGTATACATGTCTAAAATAGAAAATGGTGATTTTCTTCAATATAAATTCCTGAATAATATTTGGAAGGCTATAGATAAAAATGGCACTACTTATACTTTCGGAACCTCGACAGATTCTCGTTTAGATAATGTGACTAACGGTAATATTGTTTCAAAATGGTATTTAACAGAAATTAGAGATACAAATGGTAACTATGTTAAATATTCGTATTTTAAAGATAAGGCAGTAGGGAATTCTGATATATATCCACAACTTTATCCAACAAATATTATTTATACGGGAAATGCTACAACCGACGGTATATTTGAATTAGAATTTGGATTGAGTGGTGATAAAGATTATGCTACAAGTTCTGCTGCTGGGTTTGAGGTCAAAACTCGTTACAGGGTGAGTGATATAACAGCAAAAATTAACGGAAGTTGGGTTCGAAAATATGAATTGGAATATGCAACGTCGACTTATCGTAATAGGGCACTTCTTAAAAAAGTTACAGAATCTGGAAGAGACGAAAGTGGTACAGTTACGACGTTGTTACCGTATGAATTTCAATACAATGATTCTAGTAATATTGGTTGGGTAGAAGATGATAGTTGGACCTTGCCGGAACCTTTGGTTGATGTATCAGGATCTTCAGCTGGCACCAATTTTGTTGAAATCAATGGAGATGGATTACCAGATCTTATTCGTTCTTATAGAGATGTTAGTCAAAATCCTGATTTGATTGTTGAGAAAGTCTACATTAATACTGGTACAGGCTGGACAGAAGATACTTCTGGTACATGGGTGTTGCCTCATACTCCTTATTATTTTTCTGAAAAAGGGGAAGATCGAGGTTACAGAGTTTTTGATGTTAATGGTGATGGTCTAGATGATATACTCCGTGGTACAGATACCGCTCTTATAAACACAGGTAGTGGTTGGGTAGAAAATTCACTTTGGCATTCTCCTGTAACATTTACTCCAGGTTCGGCAGATAATGGCGTAAGAATAGCTGATGTAAATGGTGATGGTTTAATAGATCTTTTGTATGCAAATAATTCTACGACCTCAGTAACTTTTATTAATACAGGACGCGGATGGGCCACATCAACTTTGTGGGCTTCACCTACAAAGTTTGTTGATGCTAGTTATCGTGATATGGGTGTTGTAATTATGGATATAAATTCAGATGGTCTTACAGATATGATTCGTTCATATAAAGAAACTGGTAACCCATCTGTTCAGCAGCAATATATAAATAATGGGGAAGGAGGATGGCAAACACTTGCAGTCTTGCCAAACATGGGGAGTAGCGATGTTTTTATCGAATCATATAAAGATCTGGGCTACAGATTTACAGACGCTGATGCAGATGGTCAGACAGACATATTTCAGTATTTAGCAGAAACCGGAGTTGATCATCAAATGTCTAGGCTTCAAAGTGGTCCAGCTTGGGTAGAAAGAATGCCTGACTGGGAACCACCATTGTCGTTTGTTCATAAAGACTATTGGATTTCTCAGGGTTCGCAGTTTGTTGATTTTAACGGAGATGGAATGATTGATGTCATTCAAAGAGATCAAGCCGGTAACACTCATGCATATGTAAATGTCAACAAAAAAGTAGATCTTTTAAAAAAAGTGACCTATCCAATTGGAGGTTCGATAACTATTGGTTATGAGACTGCTCAACGATATCGTGATGGTTCAGGAGTTTTATATAGCAGGGTTCCTTTTCCGGTACTTACAGTTTCGACGACAACTATTAGTGATGGACTAAGTAATTTTGCTACTACTTCATATTCATATCGTAATGGATATTTTCACGCTTCTAGCACTAATGCTTTTGAGCGTACATTTCCTGGTTTTGGTTTGGTTATAAAAACATTACCAAATACTGGTATTACTAAAACTTACTTCCATAACGGTACAACTACGACTGCGACTCAGGCTTTAGGACAATATGATGATCATATCTCAAAAGTTGCTAAGCCTTATCGTTTAGAAGTAGAAGATGTTAGTAGTAATGATTATTCTGTTACTGTAAATAATTGGGATAAGACAGTTCTTGGTAATAATTCATACTTTGTAAAATTGGCCCAGACTCTGACTATGAACTACGATGGTGATAGTGATCATAAAGACAAAGCTTTCTCTTATACGTATGGATTATATGGAAACGTATCTACTAGTACATTTTGGGGTGAAGTTACAGGTAATAACGATGGAAGTTTTAGCGACGTTGGTGCAGATAAAGTTGTAACTGACAAATATTACGCATCTTCGACCGCTCTTCATATTTGGATACCTTCTCGGGAAGTTGTAAAAAATCAAAGTGGAACTCAAATTGCGGAAAATAAATATTATTATGATACTCAGGCTTTGGGCACTGTTGTAAAAGGTAATCAAACCAAGAGTGAACATTGGAAATCGGCGTCAAGTTATATTGATTATGAAAAAACATACGATGGTACATATGGTTTGGTGACAGAGGAAAAAGATCCGCGCGATAAGACTACAACTTATACATATGATAGTTACAATTTGTATCCAGCTACCTCGACAAATCCTCTTAGTCAAACAACTGTGTATACGTATGATTATTCTCTCGGAAAACCAAAGGAGACTAAGGATGTCAATAATTTATTTTTTCAAGTAGTCTACGATGGATTGGATCGCATAATTTACGAAAAACAACCAGATCAAGCAACTCCTTCTACTTTAGTTAACAAAACAACATTTACGTATACAGATAATACTATTCCGATTAAAGTTCAAAGAACAGATCATTTAGATGCTGCCACATCTACAAATACATATAGTTATTTCGATGGTTTTGGTCGTCCTATACAAACACGAAAACAGGCAGAGTTTAGTAACTATGCAGTAAGTGATATTGTGTACAATTCTTTAGGTCTTAAGCAAAAAGAATCTTTACCATATTTTAATTCCGGTTCCGCATATACTAGTCCAACGTCACAAAATTTTCTTTATAACTCTTATATTTATGATCCGTTGCAAAGACCATTAACTATTTCAAATAATCTTGGTACTACAACGGTTGTTTATGATCAGTGGGTAGCTTCTAGTACTGATCCTGATGGTAAACATAAAGAAATTCAGTATGACGCCAATGATAGAATAGTTTCAGTACTGGATAAATTATCTACAACAACTGTTACGTTCTCTTATGAATATGATGGACTTGGAAATTTAACAAAAATAACGGAACAGGGTGGTGCACTTCGTAACTTTACTTATGATGGATTAGGTAGAAGATTAACCGCAGAAGATATGCACACTTCCAGCGATACTAGCTTTGGAACATGGACTTATGTCTATGATGATGCGGGAAACTTAATTTCAAGAATTGATCCAAAAAATCAGACGGTTAATTTTAGTTACGATGATATTAATCATGTTTTATTAAGTGATTACGCTGGACAAACCGGTATAGAAATAAGTTATATATACGATAGCTGCCAATATGGAAAAGGAAAGCTGTGTCGAACGTCAGTCTATAATACAGCCACAACTTCTTACATGTATAATCCTGTAGGTTTGATATCCAACGCTTCAACAAGTATATCAGGTGGTTCTGTATATATGACACAAACTATTTATGATCGTCAGGGTAACATTACATCTATTACTTATCCGGACAATAGTGTGGTCTCTTATAATTATAATTATGCAGGATTACCAGATTCTATTCCTCCTTATGTGGACAATATAGATTATTCACCGCTTGGACAAGTTGTGAATATTAAATATGGAAATACTGCTTCAACTACAAATACTTACGATGCTGCAAAACTTTATCGTCTCACTAACAAAAAGACTGTTTCTGGGGGCCTTGCAGTACAAAATCTCACATATACATATAGTCCTGCAGGTGACATTACACAAATTGTAGATTCTTCGGGAACAAAAACAGAAAAAACTATTGTATATACGTACGACGACATCCATCGTCTATCTAGTGCTTCTACTACAGCAGCAACTTCTACTGGCCCTATTGGCTACAGACAAACATACGCATATAGTCCTACTGGCAATCTGACGTATCGTTCTGATGTTGGTGCTTTCACCTACTACACTGGCTCAGATACAGGTAGAATAGAAAATGTTCATGCTCTAAAAAACGATGGCAGTATAACTTACAATTATGATTTCAATGGTAACTTAGCTTCTACGTCTGCTGGAGCACTGTTTACTTTCAATTTCAACAACCAACTTGCTAGTACTACTATTGGAGGAGTAAGTACTATATACGCCTACGATCATGATGGTAATCGCATAAAAACAACCATCTCCGGAGTCTCAACTTACTATCCAAACAAATTCTACGAAACATCCTCTACAGCAACCACTACACGCTATATATATGCTGGAGATACCATATACGCCACAGTTCAAACTGCTCTAGTACAACCACCTATTCCATCTCCTGCACCTGTACCACTACCAACTCCATTTCCAGTTACAAATACCTTTTATCATCATCAAGACCACTTAGGATCTACACAGGTAGTAACTGCAACTACAACTGCTGTTGTAGAGCTTACTGATTATTATCCATATGGTAATCTAAGAATGGATACAACAACTGGTAGTTACAAAGAAACACATAAGTATATCGGCGCAGAATTCGATTCCGAGACTGGGCTCAACTATCTCGGCAGTCGCTACCAAAATGGCTCTATTGGAAAGTTCATCTCACAAGACTCTGCTTTCCAAGCTGTGGGTAATCCAAATGAAATCAAGGAGAAAACAGGGCTAAATCTTGAACAGTACCTCTCAGATCCTCAAGGAATGAACAGCTACTCGTATGCGCGAAACAACCCTATGAAATTGGTCGATAAGTTGGGAGACTATTTCGAGACCGCATTCGATGCTGCGATGTTCTCACTCTCACTCAACGACTTTAGACAGAATCCTGGGGTGGGTACAGGATTAGGATTAGCTGCAGATGCCGTAAGTCTTGTCACGCCGATTCCGGCAATTGTCGGGGGAATACGACATGGTGACGACGCGTTGAAACTTCTGAACAAGGCTGATAGTGTAACAGAAGCCCTATCTGATACGAACAAAGCGTTTAATGGTTTACCAGACAGCACCGTTGTGTGTAGAGCAGGAACATGTGGGGCTGATAATTTTGCAAAGCCTGGTGAGGTTAAAAATGGTCTTCTAGATGGTTCATCAGTAACCGTGGGTAAGGGGATAGACATTAAAAAATTGACAAAATACTTTAAACATAATCAATTTGGGCAGACTACTCTTGATAAAATCAGAGCGTTGGGCGGTGATGTGATTCCAACCCCAAGCGCGAAGAATCCCTATCATGCGGACTTGAATGGAATTACGCCAAAGCAGGCAGAAAAGTTATTTACCCCAACAAAACGTAATCCTAATAAATAATAACTATGAAAAAAGAAGAAATAAATTACATTGATATGTCTCGTATAGAATTACTATGGGAAAATGATCACTGGGATGTCCCTTTGGAGGGAGTGCTTAGGCTTGATGGTGATAAGATCTGCTTATTTAAAAGAAAATATAACCCAGCTGACGCAGAAGATGGACTTATTTCATACGAAGATAAAGAATATAACCGTTATGATATATACGAACTCTCTGCTGAGGAAATAGAGCATGAACAAACTGTTCATAACGATTTTGTAAAATATGTGGGCACCAATACAAATTTCGTTGCTAATAGATTACTAACTTCTAGTGAAAGGGCTGGAAATGTAAAACCTCCTGAAGAGCAGGCTAAGTTTTATAGTAAATATTCTCCTGAAGTTCAAAGAAAGTACGAAGATAATGCATATTTAGGCTCATTTTATATGTAACTGATCTAATGAAGACCGTTTCTTTAAGCAAACATCTTGGAGTAAAAAGAGACATCCTTGAAGAAATAGGGGTGTTTGATGCCACACTAGGCATTGATACTGAACTCTTTGTTGATCCAAAACTGTTAGTTAATTCTCAAATTCCTGAGTTTACAAAATCAAGAGAAAAAATTCTCCGATACTTCACTCAACTATTAAGGGTGCATAAACAATCACTAAAGTACCTCGATTGCGTGACGAGGCAAGAAAAATGCTGGCAGTTCCGGAACCAGAAGGTTTATCGATAGGATATGGAAGTAAGAGTGATAGTGGAACTTCGATAGCCAAAAATGTTGCTAATCGAATTCTGCTCTCAATGAGTGAAATTCTGGCTGTCGGCATTGAAGATAGCGAAGTTGTTGAGCTTCTGGGTCTATTCGTAATTGGTTTTGGTCCTGACAGTATGAGTGATTTGATTATCCATATTATATATGAGGATTTTTGCTTATACACCGCGAGGATATCTAAAGAACTTGGTATAAAGACAAAGGAATTTAAAATTGAAGGAATAAAGTATCTTTTGCCTGTACATCCTTTTTCTGAAGAACAAATAATTTTTGTGCCGTATACATTACTTAGGGTTCTTCCTATCGCAACATCATATGATGATATTGCGAATGCTGCACAACATAACGAAGAATTAAGAAAACAATTTGACGAGATAGTGTTTCCAGCACTTGAAGATGTGATGAGTGATATTACCAGTAAGAGCAAGGAAGAGATTGATTCGTTTAGAAAAGACCTCTCGTCTCTATTGGATATTTATCGAAAAATAGATGTTAGGGGTCATACAACCTTAAAGAAGATGAGCGTGGATACTACGGTATAGACCCCTTTGTTGAGAAGGAGTCTAAAAATATCAATGCAACGTCAAAACCAGCTAACACTGCCGAATTAATTTCATCTATAGAAGATTTAATTACGCAGTTCAAGAGATCAATTGAAGACAATGGTGGTAATAATCTTTTGTACCATAGGACTGAAACGGGTGCTCTTCTAAAGAATAAACCCCATCATGAAGATGTGGCCCAAAGAATATTCTATATGATAGCTGACCAGTTTTGTCGTCAGGCGAATATTCTTTTGGCAGGTGAATCAGATGCAGGGAGAGGCCCTGTCGATTTTTCGTTAGGGACTGGATATAAAGAAAAGGTTCTTGTTGAAATTAAAAAATCTGATAATAAAAACTTGGAAGATGGTTTTAAAAAGCAAATTGAAGCATATCAAAAAAGCGAAAATGCTTGCCATAGCTTTTTTGTGGTAGTAATTATAAAAGAGCAAAATGATAAAAAGAAAAAGGGTTATATTTCCCAGTTAGATTCAATTACCAATATATATGAGAAAAATATTGCAAAAGGCATTACAAGTCCACAATTGATTATTGTGGACGGGCTTATTTATCCTTCTCCGAGCAAGCTAAAATCAAAATAAGTTGCCTAAGGGTTGGATAAGTGCGTGTTCTTTCAAAATCCAAAAACTTTCCTCTGTGGCTTTACTGGTCAAGAGAAGGGTAGTCGGAAGCTAAAAAGGGTCGAAAGCCGCCGAAACTCTCTTCGGGCCACATTCTGGCTGTCCTGGCACAGCGGATTTCCGCACGTCTCGGCTTTCGCGGATCGCGATGCTGGCGTCGGTCACCGCATTTATATAGGGGAGGAGTATGATGAGAGTACAGGGTTGAGTTATTTGAATGCTAGGTATTATGACGGGGCAAGGGGAAGATTCATTTCTCAGGATACGAAATTCATTGAGATGAACGATTATGATTTCCTTTTTGATCCACAACAGATGAATTCATACAGTTACGGAAGGAACAACCCTCTCAAATATATTGATCCTGAGGGGGAGAAGGTGGAGTTGGTTGCTAAGTCAATATGACATGTCGGACACCGACTTTATAAATAGTTTGGGCGGTGCTTACAATGCTGCTCCCGATGGGCAAAATTATGTCCCTTGCTGGACCAGGCGCTAATGGATACTCAAATTCAAATAATTTCGTTTATGATGTAGGGTCTAGAGTTGGAATTCAAGATCAGGTAAGCGGATTTAAGCCAAATTGGTACAGTGTTACACCTGGAAACAGTAAGGGATTAGCTGTTCCAAATCAGCCTTCAAAGACCCAACAAATTGTTAACGGTGTAAAGTAGACATTGTCACAAATAAGAAATGCCTTTAAAAGAGGGGAAAAATAAAATATAATAATCAATATGGTCACTAAATAAATTGGAAAGGGAATGTTACTTACTGGTACCTTGATGGTTCCGGTTTTCGGATTATTTACATTATTTGATACTTTAAGGTTGCAGAATATTCTGAGTATATCCAGAACTCCCTATGAGATAATCACCATTATCTTTCTAGTATCTCTGATTTCAGCATATATAATCCCTGTTATTTATTGGAATATAAAAAGGAAATGGTGGGCGCTCGGAGGATCGGCAGTAGGAGGTTTAGTTATTTGCTTTCTATTGTTTGCTGTTCAAATATATATTTATTGTGTACAAGGCACTTGTTTTTAAAAATGTGTAAATATTTTCTCAAATAAGATCTGATGTCAAAGAAATTTACAAAAAGAAATACTATTATTTTGTGTACTGTAATCATTCTCGTATTTTCATGGTTTTTTGTGATTAAAAATTCTGATTTTAATGCGGGCAACAAAATAATTAATAAAATAGAGGAATATCGTATATCTCATGATAATTTGCCAGAGTCATTGAATGATATAGGTTTTAAGACCGATGAATCGTCAAAATATTTTTATGAAAGTGGGACTAATTCAAAATATGTAGTGTACTTTAGCAGAGGCTTTGATGAGACATGGGCTTATTATTCAGACTCAAAAGAATGGGAGTGGGGACTAGATCGTTCAAGAATTGGAAAGTGATTTTGAGTGGGGACAACTTTGCGAAAACTTATGCAATCAAAAATTATCCTCAATTGCAGTTACGCAATATTGGCAGGGTTTATTACCTACAATTTTAATGCGTTATCTTTTCTCGAAAGTAATGGTATTGGTTGAGGGTACTGCTTTGGCTCAGGTAGGTGCAATTATTACGGTGTTATCCCCAGTCATTGCTATGATTAATTTTTCTATTAAGAATTGAATTTTATTTACTTCTTCAGTTTCTAAATGTACTTTAAGTTACATCGAGATGGATCCTTTTACGATTATCTTCCCATTGTCACAAATTATCTCTTTAATAAAGTCCAAGACAAACCTTTGCTTTAGATCAAAGGTATCGGATTTCTCAAATCGTGGCCTTACGGTTTCGCAAAAGATTTTGACATTTATATTAATTACTTCTTTCTTGTATAAGACTAGTATTCTCTTTAAAATCTCTGTTCTCTCCAGTTTTAGTCTATTGGCTTCACTATCATATGAAAGCGACTGTTATATTGAGGTAAGATAATTGGTTTAATGTCAGTTCCGTATTTTGCATATCTGCTGAATCTATTCGTACCAGTAATTTTTCCTGGAATAATAAACTCTATTTTTACTTCCTCATCATCCATATTATCTTGCAAAAGGGGAATTGAACCACATAAAAACAATTACCTCCGGAGTCTCAACTTACTATCCAAAAAAATTCTACGAAACATCATCTACGGCAACCAAAAACTAATTTATTTTAAAATTGTTGCGGGGGCCGGAATCGAACCGACAATCTTCAGGTTATGAGCCTGACGAGCTACCGTTGCTCTACCCCGCGATAGGTGTAACAAGGCCATTGTGCCATATAGAAACGGATATTGCAAATATATAAAATATGAGTTTGCGTATAAGTATAATTTGGTTTATTGTATGATTATGTCGGCGTAGCTCAGACGGTTAGAGCGTGGGACTCATAAGCCCAAGGTCGGAGGTTCGATTCCTCCCGCCGACACATTTGTTTTTTTCTTAAATTCTGGTAGATTGGTATATGTAGTTTGTGACAATGAAGATAGTAGAGTACAGAGGCTTCGAACTCTTGCAGCCATACTACGTATGGCCGCTGCGTTCGGAATAAAAAGAAAAGCTCGCTTTTCTTTTTCTCCTCACTTGCGGCCATAGCTCAACTGGTTAGAGCACTCGCCTGTCACGCGAGAGGTTGGCGGTTCGAGCCCGCTTGGCCGCGCAGAGATTGTGAATAGTTTTTCAAATATAAAACCACAGCAAGGGTCTGCTGTGGTGTGTAGTTTTCGTCCCGGATTATTCAATACTGGTGTCAAGCTTACCATCGTTGCCAACGTGGGTGACGATGTGCACGGGAAGTGGGAAGTCTCCCTTGTCCATGTGGTCAACGATGTCGAACCCGTTCTTTTTTGACTGGATTTGAGTCAGATGGTCCTCGCTACCAATATTGCAGGTTCTCCCTGGCGGCAACGGTTGTACATTTTGATCTCCGAACATATATCCTTTCTAGTCCTCGTGTTGAGAAGATTTCAAATAAAATAATACAATTAAACCGGTATGGTTTCAAGTATTGACGAATTCAATATCTATGTTAGTATTTTTTAGAAAGGAGTTGAGTGAATATGCCAAGGGAAATAATTAGTTGTCCTGGATGCAATGGTACGGGTCGTCATCAAACATTTGGGCACGAAATAGATTGCCCAGGTTGCAATGGAAGAGGCCGTACTCAAGAGGTTGGCGAAAACGCGACAGGATATTGGTATCCTCAATGTGGTCAATGTGATGGTAAGGGAAAAATTTGGGAAACTTACGATGAACCAGATGACCACGGATCGTGCTCAACGTGTGGTGGTAGTGGTGAAGGGCCATTCGGTGAAATGAGGCCTGACGATGATTGATAGTTCTGTGCATTAAACTGGTTCAGTCTGTGGGCCAGTTTTTTACTTGTTAATATTATTGACATTCTAACAAAAAATTGTACTATAAATATAGAAAGGAGGTGAGTAAATATGGCATCTGATGATGACTATTGGGCACATTATTCTACTCGAGGAGGACTTGATTCTCCAGAACACGCCAAGGAAGTCGCGATTCAAGAACGAGGCTGTTCAGAAGGAGAGTGGAATGAGCGAATGCAAAGAAGAGACGACGGGGTTCGAGCATTTCAAGAGGCACGAGATGAGGAAAGAAGAAATGCTGAGCAATCTGAACAAGAACGGCTTGATAAAGAAAAAGAAGGAATCGCTGCTAGGAATGCTGCCAGGAATCGTTCTGAAGATTAAATTCAATCAAACGCCAAGGTATTCAGTATCACCGAGGGTTACCACAAGTAACCCTCGTATTTTTGTATTGATTGAAAATATTTGCTAAATAGTCTATTCTTAGTTGATTATCTTTGAATTAGTAAAGATATGCCGATGTAGCTCAGTTGGTAGAGCACGCCATTGGTAGGTCGTCAGACCCTGCCCACCTATGCGGTAACGTGTAGGTGAATCCCGAATAACGGTTAAAGACCCTCTGGGTTAAGACCGTGGCGCTGTATAATATACGCGCCCGAACGACTGACAAGGGTCTCCTCGAAAGTGGAGAAAGATACAGTCTAGTCCTCCCGCAAGGTGAGGTGTAAAC
>CAZQUI010000007.1:47241-50451 GCA_964596595.1 uncultured Candidatus Saccharibacteria bacterium | reverse complement strand
CAGCAGCGGTAATACGAGTGCCTCAAGCGTTATCCGGAATCATTGGGCGTAAAGGGTGTGTAGGCGGTTTTGTTAGTCTCTTGTAAAATCTCTCGGCTCAACCGAGAGTCTGCGGGGGAAACGGCAAGACTTAGAGGACGGAAGAGGTCTCTGGAACTCATGGTGTAGCGGTGAAATGCGTTGATATCATGGGGAACACCAAAAGCGAAGGCAAGAGACTGGTCCGCTCCTGACGCTGAAACACGAAAGCGTGGGTCGCGAATGGGATTGACGTTTCCACTTTTATTTAGAGATTTTTCTTTGAATAAAAAGTTGGTCGAAAATTTGTAATGAGTTTTCGAAGCGTAGGGGTACGTTAAACATAGTCCCTTTGATAGAAATATCAAATAAAATTTGGCCATATGCTGGAAACTCCGAGTATCTTGAATTACTCGCTCGCAAGGGCAGTGAAAATATTCAAGTGCGGACAATCAGCAGGGAAGGCTTGCGTATTGGATAGTGGGGAAGAACTTAAAATCGAAGAGTTCCGTTGGTAGGAGTAATCCTATTATCTTCAGTAATCCCTAAAAAGATGAAAAAAGATTACGACACTGCTCTTAGATTGAAAAGTTCGATGACCACTGCCAAACCGATGAAAATCGGTTTGGCTCTACTATCCAATACGTAAGAACCCTCAGAGACTAAACGCCAAACTTTTCTTAATTGAAGGGAAGTTATAGTCCGAACTTCATGGCGACATGAAGAATAGTGCAGAAATGCTTCTATCAGGTGACAATTTTGAATTTTAAATTTTTTATTTTTTAATTCAATTTTGTTGCGAAGTAACAAAATTGTAGATACCCCAGTAGTCCACGCCCTAAACGATGATCTCTAGCTTTGAGGAGTATCGACCCTCTTCGAGGCTAAGCTAACGCGATAAGAGATCCGCCTGGGTAGTACGGCCGCAAGGTTGAAACTCAAAGGAATAGACGGGGACTTGCACAAGCGGTGGAACATGTGGTTCAATTCGACGCTAAACGAAGAACCTTACCAGGCCTAGAAATCCAGACGAATACCAGCAGAAACGTTGGTAGCCGCAAGGCGGCTGGACAGGTGCTGCATGGCTGTCGTCAGTTCGTGGTTTGAACTGTTCCCTTCAGTGGGGTAACGAACGCAACCCCTGTTGCCTGTTATAAGTGTCAGGCGAGACCGCCCAGCCCGTTGCAAATTCAAAGATTAAAAATCAAAAATCAAAAATGAACGCAATTGCGATTATCTTTGATCTTTGAGATTTGATTTTTAAGTTTTTAACGGGCTGGGAGGAAGGTGGGGATGACGCCAAGTCAGCATGGCCCTCTGACGGCCTGGGCTGCACACGTGTTACAATCGCATCTACAACAGGACGCAATGCCGTAAGGCGGAGCAAACCCTTATAAAAGATGCGCCAGTTCGGATTGAGGTCTGCAACTCGACCTCATGAAGCCGGAATCGCTAGTAATCGCAGGTCAGCTATACTGCGGTGAATACGTTCTCAAGTCTTGTACTCACCGCCCGTCAACCCAAGGGAGTCGGAGGTGCCCGAAGTCTCGCCTCGTGCGGGCCTACGGCAAATTCGATGACAGGGGGTAAGTCGTAACAAGGCACGGGTAGCGGAAGCTGCTCGTGGAATATTTCAAAATTTCAACGTTGTGCCGATATAAATCGGTATGACTTATAGTCGATCTTTCTGATTTTATCAGAATGGAGTAATTGCTCTTCAACTCAAAATGGGAGCACTTAACCGGGGAAGATTCCCGGAACACATGGGAGATATCAATTGAATCTCTCATGGATGAACGGAACAAAATAAAGAGTACTATATTATTTTCATAAAACCCCCAGAGATGGGGGTTTTATGTTGGTCGTGATGCATTTGACATGTTGGATAATAGTTGTATCATTATTGTTAGAGTCTAGGCTCTAGAAAGGATTCATTTAAATGAAATCTGAAACGTTTGAACCAGGGAGTAACAAGGTTCTTCAGATTGAAGGAAAGGTGACTTCAATCTTGAAGAAATTTGCCGGGGTCGAGTGGTTTCGGGGGTGGGTAAATTGGTGGAGGGAACTAGGTAGCCTCTACCAATTGGCTCTTGTTCTAGGCTTAGGTCTGGTCTCATTGGGGATATTATGGTTCCCATTGATTGACTGGCTCATGGAGTGAACACTTGATGTTGTAAGGGTCGACTATCTTTAGATAGATCGACCCTTTCACTTTGCCCATTGTGCACATTTAACATATAGTAACTGTGCGAGTAATTATTGTATGTCAAAAAATTTTCAAAATATCCAAATAACCGAGGCTATATCCAGAGATGCACGGGGAATATTAGATTTGTTGCACAAGACTTGGCTTGATACTTATCCTAATAAAGAATTTGGTATCACAGTAGAAGATATTGAAGAGAGTTATAAGGATTCTTTTACTGAAGAGAATATTAAAAAACTAGAGGAAAAAATCGCTACTATTCCTTCGAATCAAAAAAGATTAGTAGCAAAACAAGGAGATCTGGTTGTGGGTGTGGCTACAATGATAAAAAATACAGAAAATAATCAATTGCTCACACTATATGTACTACCGCGTTTTCAAGGACAAGGAATTGGTGCAAAATTATGGAAAGAATTGGAAAAGTTTTATGATCCAGATAAGAATACAATTTTGGAAGTGGTGGTGTATAGCCAAAAAGCCATTAGTTTTTATAAGAAATTAGGATTTGTAGAAACGGGGATGAGATCAGGCAAAGGGAGTTGGCGTATCAAAAAAGGTGAATTAAATATTCCTGAAATGGAGATGATTAAATATAAGTTATAATTAAAATTATGAATTTATCAGATCAAAAATGTATTCCTTGTGAAGTTGGAGGTGTTCCTCTGAATAAAGAAGAGACTAATTTTTATTTGAAAGATATACCACAGTGGCAAATTGCTACTAATAATAAGAAAATATCACGGCTATTTTCTTTTGAAGATTTTAAAGAGTCTATGGTGTTTGTAAATAAAGTTGCCAATTTAGCAGAAAATGAAGGTCATCATCCAGATATGCTTATTAATTATAATAAAGTGAGTATTGAATTGACGACACATGCAGTTGGAGGGCTCTCAGTTAATGATTTTATTATAGCTTCAAAAATAGATCAGATATAGATTTTTCGAGCTTATTTTGCTAGACTGCATTTTGCGCGCGCATAGCTGTCT
>CAZQUI010000007.1:14143-47141 GCA_964596595.1 uncultured Candidatus Saccharibacteria bacterium | reverse complement strand
TGGTAGACATGAGATGCGTGCATAGAGATTGAGAATTGAATACGCGCGCATAGCTGTCTTGGTAGACATGAGATGCGTGCATAGAGATTGAGAATTGAATACGCGCGCATAGCTCAGTTGGTAGAGCATTCGACTGATACTCGAAAGGTCCTAGGTTCGAATCCTAGTGCGCGCACCATGTTACTCTTTGTAAAAGAGGCTGTTAAAGGTTTTGTAAAACAGGGCTCTATTTTTCCCAGCTCCTCGTTTTTAACTCGACAGATGCTAAAACCTATAAATCCTACGAAGGGAATTATAGTTATCGAATTAGGCGCAGGATCGGGAGCTTTTACTTCGGAATTATTAAAGAAAATTCCTATTGACGGAAAATTAATAATTTTTGAAATTAATAAAAATTTAGCAGATCATTTAAAAGAAAATGTAAAAGATTCGCGTTGTCTCATTATTCAAGATGATGCATGTAATATTCGTAAGCATTTACAAAAGCTTAATATAGATTCAGTTGATTATATCGTTTCTGGTTTACCCATAGGTAATTTTAAAAGAAATGTTAGGTCTGAATTACTTCATGAAATCAAAAATTCATTAAAACAAGAGGGTGTATATATTCAGTTTCAGTATTTTTTGGCTAATTGGAATCAGATAAGTAAGATGTTTGATGCGAAAATTATTGCTTATGAGTTTCGTAATTTACCACCCGCTTTTGTTTATAAATGTCATAAGGTGGCACAATAAGTGATTAATTAGGTATAATATACACATGAATACACAAACTACACCCAAGGATTTTTTCCTTCATTTGGGGGCCACAGTAGCGCTTTATATTGCTATTGGCTCTCTTATTAATCTTGCTTTTAGTATTATAAATTATTTCAATCCAGACCAACTGGCTGGGTATTTTTATGGAGCTTCAATTGCTTGGCCGATTTCCATGCTTATTGTCCTGATTCCAATTCTTTATTTACTAGAATGGATGATCAATCGTGATATTAAGAGTCTCCCAGAAAAAGCCAACATTTGGATTCGTAGATGGAGAATATATCTAACATTATTTTTGGCAGTTATTCTGATGGCGGGAGATTTGATTTTCCTTATAAATACATATTTGAGTGGCGAAATAACCTCTCGTTTTGTTTACAAGGTTATCTTTACACTACTTGTAGCTGGTTCGGTCGGTAAGTACTATTTCTTTAGTTTATATCCACACTTTAAACCATTTGGCGTTACAAATTTTGATTGGGCAAAGACAGCTCGTACTTTAAATGCTTGGTTCGGTATTATAATAGCTGTATCTACTATTGTTACAGGTTTTGTTATAGTAGGTTCTCCAGCAAAGCAGCGCGCAATACGTTTTGATCAGCAGCGTATTAATGATCTATCAAGTATTCAATGGCAAATTATAAATTATTGGCAATCAAAAGGATCGTTACCACTTTCCTTGGAAGATCTGAGTGACTCTTTAAGTGGTATAAATATTCCAACTGATCCAGAAACAAAATCTAAATATGAGTATATAAAAAAGACAGTTACTTCTTTTGAATTATGTGCAGTTTTCGGTCAACAATCACAAGATTTAGAAGGTCGCGGTAGTTTTGGGGGTAGTTACGATATAGCTGTATCTTACCCATCTTATTATCCTGGACAAGAAAGTGATACTTGGGATCACCAGGCTGGTAAAACTTGTTTTGAGAGAAAGATTGATCCTGATCGTTATCCTGTAACTCCAAAGCCACTTTAGGGACTGACCTTTGCTTATTTGTAAAACGTACGATAATATATAGTCCTTCCGCCACTCTTATTATTCTAGCAACAGTGTTGCGGATCTATTGTCATGATCGAAAACAGGAAATCAAAAATTGTCGCTAAAATAGCTGATAATAAATCAGATGAACTATTTCTTAAAAATTTATTTGCTGCTGGTGCCGATGTAGCATGGCTAAATACTGCTCATCAAGGTGAAGCTGATGCTCTGGAAGTTGTAAAAAGAATCAGAGCTGTTACAACGAGTATTCCAATAATGATCGATACAAAAGGTCCAGAAGTGAGAACTCAGGATGTCGATAAGCCTATTATTGTAAAAGCTGGTGATATGGTTGTACTTACAGGTGATAAAAATCTTGTAGGAGAAAATGTTATTCATGTTTCTTATGGAAATTTTCATAATGAAGTTTCTGTTGGAGAATCAATCTTGTATGATGATGCGTCTATTGAACTTGTGGTTAAAGAAAAAGCAGATCAAGGTCTTGTGTGTGAAGTGAAAAGTGCCGGAACACTAAAAAGTAAAAAGAGTCTCAATGTTCCAAATGTTCATATCTCTTTGCCTGCTTTGTCTGAAAAAGATAGAGGTTTTATTCATTTTTGTGCAAAAAATGATATAGATTTTATAAGTCATTCTTTTGTACGTAGTAAAGAAGATATTTTTGAAATAAAAGAAATTCTAAAACAGTATCCGGATTACAAAGGCAAGATAATCTCTAAACTAGAAAATCGTAAAGGATTTAATAATGTTCATGAAATTTTAGAACATTCGGATGGTCTCATGGTTGCTCGCGGAGATCTTGGTGCAGAAGTTCCTTTGGAAGAATTGGCTTTTATGCAAAAAAAGATGGTAGAGGCCGCACTTTTAAAAGGTAAATATTGTATCGTGGCTACTCAAGTGTTAGATAGTATGATTAAAAATCCACGTCCTACTCGCGCAGAAGTTACTGATGTTTCAAACGCTATCCTTGATGGTACGGGGGCTATTTCTATGAGTGGAGAAACTGCTTATGGTGATTATCCAATAGAAGCCACAAAAACAATGGCTCGTATAATGAAATATACGGAATTAAAACGTGCTGAGCTTATCCATTTTACTGCGGTGCCACAGGTAATTTCTCCTTCATATGCTAAAGCAAAAGAGATTATAAAAGAAGCTGATTCTGTAAAGGCTACGTGCATAATTGTTCTATCAAATGATTTAGAAATAATCAGAGCCTTATCAGCTTATCGTCCTGAACAGTTAATAATTCCAGTTTGTGTATCTAAATCTGATGCTCGAGAGCTTATGATGGCTTATGCTGTTCGTCCTGTTATTTCGAGTACACTAGAAATAAAAAGCGCTCTTACTGTAATAAAAGAATCCGTTTTTGCAAAAGATAACAATATTATTGTCGTAGAAAAAAATGGAGATACTTATAAAACAAAAGTTACAACACTAGATAAAGATTTAAATTAGATCTTATTTCTTAAATTAAATAAACTTGTATGATAACTATTGTTTGCTACAATTTGTTACATGCAAACTTACGCCATAAAGAAAAATGCATATATTATTAACCGTTCTTCTCGTGAATACGTGCTTACTATTCACGATTTGCCCACAGAAGATAAGCCTCGTGAAAAATTAATTACTCAAGGCCCAGAAGCTCTAAATATCAGAGAGCTTTTGGCTGTTATCTTAAATATAGGCACCAGCAAAGAAGATGTGATGGAGATGTCCAATCGTATCATTAGAGAATATGGCGAAAAAAGCATTCTTGCCGAGCGTGATCCAGAGAAAATGTCTAGAGAAATGGATATACCCATAGTAAAATCCTGCCAGATTGTGGCTGTGGGCGAGCTCGGCCGTCGTTTCTATGACCGCAATCAAAGTGGTTTTACGGTTATACGGAGTGCAAAAGATGTTTTTGAATATTTGCAGGACATGCGTAATTTATCAAAAGAAAACCTGAGAGGTCTTTATCTCAATAGTCATAATCGAATAATACGAGATGAGGTTATCTCTATTGGTACTATAAATTCAAACATTATTCATCCACGCGAAGTGTTCCGACCAGCCATAGAATGTAATGCAGTGGCTTTGGTTTTGGCGCACAATCATCCTTCTGGGGAAGTTAAACCAAGTGACGAAGATATCGAAGTTACCCGACAGATTATAAATGCAGGTAAACTTTTAGGTATAACGGTACTTGATCATGTTGTTATAACAAAAGATACATACATTAGTGTTAATGCTCATTACTAAAAGATTCAGGTTATTTTAACTGGATTTTAAGTTATCTAAAAGTATGTTTAATGATTACATGCTCGCATCACCATCACTTGATGGTATTTTGAGTCATGAAAGTAATAGTTATGAAGGTGTTGCTCGTCCAGAAAAAATATTGAGAGCTTTTGACCGTCCTTCCACTAATTCCAGAAAAGTCCCTACAAAAGAAGAACATAATATTTTGAATGAATATTTCCAAGATCTTAATGTTATTTTTTTAAAAAAGTTTTCTAATTTTGTGGTTGAATTAGAACCAAGTTCTGCTGAAGGCTTGAAATTGCAGGCTATGCTTCAAGAAATGATCAGAGTTAAGGGACTTCTTGGTAGGAAAAATTAGAAGCAAAAAAGAGGCCAAAAGCCTCTTTTTTGTGGATAATTTTTTCAAGGTTTAATTATAGTTATTTGACTGCAAAATTTGCTTAATTGTTGAATAAACCTTGCTGCTCATCTTGCACTCCGTTATGATAGCAATATATGTCTCGTAATAACTTTAAAGGTAGACGAATTGCCGTTATTGGTTTGGGACCTCATGGAGAAATGTTGGCTGATATTCAGTTTTTGATAAAATCAGGTGCCATTGTCGCTGTTTATGATATGCGCAGTGAAGCCAGGATAAAGAATCACATTGTATTTTTACGTTCTATTGGACTAATAAGTTATTGTTGTGGATCTGTTCCGCCAGAAGATTTATTGGATATGGATTTGATAATCTTATCGGAAGAGTATCCTCGCACCTCCTCATTTTTGTTACCGGCACAAGAGAACGATGTTCCAATAGAGTATCCCGAAACTTTATTTTTTAAACTGGCCCCTGCAGTAACAGTGATTGCTATTATCGGTACAGTAGGAAAATCTACGGTGCTTAGTATGCTTCAACCGATGCTGCAGGTGGTTATTGATCAAAACAAAGATCAACAACTTTTTGTAATTAATCAAGAATCAGAAGAGGGGATATTGGTTCACCTGACCAAGATTAGAAGTAATGATATTGTCATTGTTAGAGTTGAAGAATCGATGTTGGTAGAACTTTATAAGGTACGAATGAGTCCACATGTAGCCATACTTACAACAGTGCCTAGACCTGGTACATATTTATCTTCACCTTTTGAAATTCTTTCATATCAGACTTATAACAATTTTATAATTGCTAAAGATTCAGTAATTGACTCTATTCATTCTAGTGGTTTTCATGCACGTGCAAAAATGTTTCGTACAAAAAATTCTACAATTCCGGCAAGTTGGGAATATTCTGGTAAAGGTCCACACGATCGTGAAAATGTTTCTTTGGCATTGGAAGCGGCTTATATATTTAAAGTTTCAATAGAGGATGCACGTGATGTTATAGAAAATTGGAAATCTTTGAAAGGTAGGTTGGAATGTGTGCGGAAACTAAAAAATATTGAATTTTACAATGATAGCGCATCGGTTAGTATGACTTCTACTTTGGCTGCTATAAATTCAATTGGCGAACATAAAAATGTACTTTTAATTTTGGGGGGAGTAGATCTGGGCGATATTCATAATGATTTATATAAAAAATTACCTCACCATGTTCACTCTGTAATACTTATACCTGGAAGCGGAACAATGAAAATACGTAAGTCTGTTCAGGCTATTGAGAAAATAGAAGTTCATTCTGTACCTTCTATTGAAGAAGCTGTAAATATTGCTATAGAAAAAGCTCAAAAAGGGGACAAAATACTTTTTAGTCCCGGATTTGCTGCTGGGGGTGTTGATCGATCTAGAAAAGAGAGAGGCGAACGTTTTGTAAAAGCAGTAAAGAGTTTATGAGTATCTTTTTACTCTCCGCAAATTATGCAGACGATTGAACCTTCGATCGGGTAACCAATTTCAGCTGCTTTCATAACACCAACAACCGATAGGGCGCTATTCGGTGAAATTTCCAAGTTAGAATATTTTTTAGTAAAATTTTGAGCAGTCAGAATGTCTTCATTTGAAGCTGTCCAGCCGTAACCACCAGTCTTTTTTACAAGAGCAACCAGATTGTCTTTTCTGTATGCTGTACGGTCTACAATAGCTCCTGCAATAGAAATTTCGTTCGGGGTGTCTGGTGATTCAAAAGATTCACTTATTGGGTGACAAGAAGATGTTTGGATAATATGAACCTGGATTGGAAGACTGTTTTTTATGAAATAATCAGCCAATGCTTGCGCAGTTGTACCTGATGATGTTCCGATAAATACAGCGCCAATTTTTTTGATATCTGATAATTCTTCTGCCAAAGATAGATATCCTTTAAGTGCTAGATCATCAGTTGATTGGCGTAAACTGCGAAAACCTTCTTGGTTTGCTTGGGTTAGGGCTTGGAGTGGGTTTTCTTTGGTTAGTATTTGAACATGGTCATCTGCCAATTTTTCTAACGTTAGTTTTTTCTGAGGGTTAATTTTTTGTCCGATAAATATATTCAGAAAAATTTTTTCGGTTTTTGTTTTATTTATTTCTTTTGTATACAAAGCCGCAGCTAAAGCAGCGTTTCCTGAAGAAGAAATAGCAAAATTTCTTTCACCTAAAGAATGGTAATGATCAATCATTTCTGGAATAGATCGTCCCTTGTGTGAACCATAATGGTGTAAATCTTCACGTTTAAAATAAATTTCAGTTATACCAATAGCCTTGGCCAAGTCTGGATAACTTTGATGTGGAGTTATCATGATGGTTGTCATACTACCTTTTTTTGGATACTATTGAAAGTACTATGATTACAGAAAATATGAAATCCGAGAGCATGGTATGTGTGTGTCCAGAATGCAAAAACAACATTGACCTTTCAAGGTATCCAAATTTAGAAGTAGGTATGGTTATAGAGTGTAATTATTGCGGAATGACACTTTTAATTAAAGAAATTGAATTAAAAGAAATAAAGACTGAAATTGTTGATGCTGGTAAGTAAAAAGCAAATTTAAATTTTTCTTTAACTAAGAAAGTTTTTCTATAGCAGCTTCAATCATATTGCGAAATCCGTGTGATCCCAGAAAGGCAATAATGTCACCTTTATTTACATGAGAAGTTACCAGGTCAACAAGTATTTCATCGTCCTCTAAATAAGTGCAACTTGGGTGAGTTTTGGAAATAATTTCCGCTAGAGCTTTTCCGTCGATTGATTCTTGTTTTCCGTTATCTGATATTTTTAGTGTGGTTAATCTTGGGATAATAACACGATCGGCGTCCTTAAATGCATAATCATATTTTGCTATTGATTCTAGACGACGTCCACCAATGTTTGGTTCAAATATTACACATATTTTTTGTTTGTATATTGCGCGTAAAGTTTTTAATACAGAACTAGCTTTTTCTGGAGAGTGAGCGATGTCGTCAAATATGGTAACTTTATTTTTTGTTAAATCGCCATCCAAACGTTTTTCTAACCGACGCTTCATACCTTTGAAAGAAGTGATAGCTTCAATAATTTTTTCTGCTGGTATTCCTTGGCTATAAGCCATCGCAAAGCAACCGGTAATATTTTCTGCTTGGAAAGAACCTAATAAGGGAGAAGTAATGGTATACGATGTATCCTTGTGTGTAATAGTAAAAGTTAAACCGCGAATGGATTCTTGAATATGAGAATATGCGTAGTCCGCAGCTTTAGATCCATAGGTTACTATGGTAGCTTTTACTTCATTGAGAACTTTTTTCACCCCTGGATTATCGTTATTAGCTACAATCAAGCCGGTAGCAGGTAAACAAGCAGTTAATTTTTTAAAGGTATCAAAATAACTTTCTTCGGTCGGATAGAGATCGGCATGATCCCAGGAAACTGCAGTTAAAAGAAGGTGGGTTGGTTTGTAGTAAAAAAATTTTGCGGTTGGATCTGTGGGTGAGCTCTTATACTCGTCACCTTCAAAAATACTCCAGGAGCTATTTGATAGTCTGGCCGAACTTTTATGAGATAAAGAAATTCCACCAAACATGTATGTTGGATCAAATTTAGCGTGGTCAAAAATGTATGAAAGAAGAGCCGAAGATGATGTTTTGCCCCACGTACCAGTTACCACAATTGATTTTTCTTTAACAAAAAATTTACCTATTGCTTCAGCAAAAGAATACATAGGAATATTTTTTTCTTTGGCGTATAAAGTTTCAGGATTTTGACTACCTGAAGCGGTACCGACAATGATCATGTCAGGTAATCCACTTTCAATCATTTTGTCTACGTGCCAACCAGCGTAAAAATTTACCCCTTGATTTTGTAACTCCGTAGAAGCTGGAGGGAAGAATCCTTTGTCACTACCGGTAACTTTCCATCCAGCTTTATGAAAGGCAACTGCCAGGGCGCTAGTTGCTACTCCAGAAATACCAATTATGTGCACGTGCTTTTTGGGAACAATATCATTCATGTTTATTTAGGATGTTTAATAATTTAAGCTGTAAGTAATTTTTTAACCTCGGAAATATTTTCTTGCCATTCTTTTCCGTCAAACCATTCTATTCCAGAATATTGTAATTTGTAAGTGTCGTTTGGACGTTGTAATGAACCTAAGTAGATATATTTGTGATTGTTTTCTTGAGCGTATTTTATAGCCAAAGTCATCATTCCAAGACCTAAATCTTTTGATGACTTTGTTAGATCGTAGAAAGGGTATGAATAATGCAAAATAGAAGTGTTTTTGTAGGCTATAGAGTAACCAAACGGGACGTTGTTTACTGAATAAACAAAAAGATTTGTAAAGTTACTCACTTCGGAATTAGTTAGCAACTCTTTTATCTTTTGGGCACTCATTATATTGGGACCAAATTTTGTTTCGTAAAAATCTTTTCCTAATTTTGCAATACTCCAATCATATGATTTTAAGGGAAGTTCCTCGACGTGCAGATTAATTTCTTTGTTTTTATTTAAAATACGTCTATTCTCACTTGAAAGATGGAATTTGTTTAAATTAATTCTTATTGAACGTGTTTGGTGCATGACCCCTTTTCCAAGTCTGGTAAATACGTAGCCTTGGTTATAGATCTCAGTTATTTTTTCGTCTGAAAAATCAGTAATCGTTTTTGTATCCCAATGTAAATAATTCATGTTCTAATGTAGAGCCAACCAAAATCCAAAAATTACAAATAGTAAATGGATGATCCAAAATCTCATGACTGTTTTTTCTTCACTCCACCCTTTGATTTCAAAATGATGATGAAGTGGTGCCATTGCAAATATTTTTCGACCAAAAATATATCTTGAACAAACTTGAATAACTACTGAAAAGGCTTCTACGTAAAACATAAATCCTAAAAGTGGAAGTGTGCCAATTTCACCTATAGCCATTGCCGAGACTGCTACCAAAGCCCCTAAGCCGAGGGAGCCTACATCTCCCATTATGAATCGGGCTGGTTTTATATTGAAATAAGTATAAGTTATGAGCGCACCAACTGCAGTGGCGTTTAGTATGGCAATTTCTCCGAAACCGTTTACCCAGGCTAATAAAGTAAGAGCACTAGTTGTTATTATGAGCATTCCACCAGATAATCCGTCCATACCATCGGCAATATTTACGGCGTTAGCAGTGAAGACAACTATCAGTATGATGATTGGAATAATCATCCAGCCAGCATTGATGTTGATATTAAAAGGTAAATAAATAAAATGCCAAGCGGGACCAAGTTTACTATATATCCACCAAGCTGTTATAGCCCCAGCTATAAATTGTAGTATTAGTTTTTCGTGAACAAAGACCCCTTTTGATCTTGAACCAAACCAAACGGAAATGCGTTTGAATAGTGTCCAGGGAATGGTAATTATGTACCATATTCTCATGTTTAGACTTTTGTGAACTCGTATAAGTTTTAGAACATGAGAAAGCTTTCTAGAACGTCTCTCAACACCGTAAACACTCATGAGATCGTCGATTGCACCTAACATTGCTGATATCAGCATTACGCCAATCGGCACCCAAGTAAAACCTCGTGACCAATTAAATATGAAGGTTAGTACAGCAACGGTTATTATAACTAGCAATCCACCCATAAGTGGTGTATTGGCTTTTTGGGCATGAGAACCTATTTGATTTAGTTCGACTTTGACCTCTTTTGTAAGGTGAAAATTATATAAAAATTTGATTAGCAGAGGCGACCATGCAAATGCCACAAAAGTCCCTAAAAGGGTAAAGCCAAGAATATAAGCCAAATCTGCGGTACCTTGCAGAATCGTAATCATGGAACATACAATACCATGCTATTTGAGTCTTCTCAATTCAGTTTTTGATTTTTGTATACGATTAAAAAGTTCTTGTTCTGACCACTTTGCTTGAGTAATTGGAGTATTGATATCGTGGATGTCTATTTTATTCTGACGAACTCCAGTTTGTGATGGTTTTTCTTGAGGATAAGCAATACTATGAATGTAATATATTGTTTTTGGAATTGAATTTTCAAAATCCACCTGATATATAACAAGAATATGATCTCGAATAATAGTTTGATCGTTATCCATGATTGAAATAAAATCTCCTGGAGTAACTTCAGATAATTTTATTATCTTACTATTTTCATTACTGGAGAACACTGACACGTTGGTATTTTCTGTAGGTCTAATTTTAGAACGAATTTTGTTTATGAGATTTCCTGAGAAGTGTAATTTTTCATTTAAATGTCTTTTAGTTGTAGTAAAAATTTCTGCATCTAAAATATGATAAGCAAGTCCAGAGCAATCAATACCTAAATTATTTTCGGTTAGAATTTTTTGTAGATCATTATTTGAAAGCGAAGATTTGTCTACTCGATTTTTAATAATTATCGAATTAACTTCTTCTTGAATTTCACTCGGTTTACCTTTTCCAATTTTCACAGCCAAAGATAATCTTGATCCTTTTGTTTTGTTATTAAAATAAGGAATTGAGCATTTTGCATTAGAGATGCGAAAGTTAATATAGTTGTCTATTATGCCTATTGCCTGAGGAGAAAGTTTTTTGCTATTCATAATGTCAGTATGTTAAGAATTTGTTTACCTCGAGAATTAAATTTTGAGTGAGTTTCCATAATTCCTTTAAGGCTTTGGATTCTCAGAATATTACTATTAGGTAAAGTGTTATCATAAGATATTATTTCGTAGCCCGCTTGTTTTAATTCATCGATTTTATTTTGAGGAATATTTTTTTGTAATTGAGTGATTCTTTGAACGATTTGAGCTCCATCGTTTATTGGAATAAGCGGAGAACTAATATTTTCACCAGACAATGAATGAATATGTGCTTCAAAAATAGTTTGGCCAGTTATTCCTTGGCGGCGTAAGTTTTGTTGTAATTGTGATTCAAATACAGCACTAGCTGCTTGTCTGGCATTTATTTCTATTAAGAATATTTGATCAAGATGTTCATCACGCATAAAATCTATTCCAAATAAACCTCGCCAACCTTCTTTGCGCATCGCATCACCGATCTCTCCAACCATCGCTTCAATATAGATCAATTCTTTTTCTGAGAGGAGATTATGAGTAATACTCCAATCATTACCGATTGTGCTAAATTCTTTGTCAGTAAATGGTGCAATGCCAGTTATTTGATAAGAAATATTACCCATAAGTGTTTTATCGGGGGTGACAACTGCATTTACCGTAAACGATGGACCATTTATATAAACGGTGACACGACCCAAACGTTCAGGAAAAGTCTGGCGGATTTTTTCGGCGTCTTTTTCTGAGCGGATAAGAAAAGTACTTTCACCAGAGTGTCCATGAGCCCATTGAAAAACATAAGGCAAATCTTTCCAAATTAGTTCTTTACCGGTTTTTATCTTATGTTGGGGAAGGTATTTTTTAGCTAGTTCGCCTAGCCATTCCACTTGGCTAACTTTGTTTTCTATTTTTTCAGCTAAGATAGCATGAGGATTTAATAATTTTAAACCTTTTTCATTTACGATTGATTCGATAAGTTGGTTGTTTTTGAAGATTATAATACCAGCATCAAGATTTAAGGCTAAAGCCTGGACTTCTGGATTTTTAAGAAGGGCAGGAGTATCAAGAGAATCACTTGTGTGATTTAAGATAGTAATAAAATCTGGGTAAGATTCTTTGATCTTGAGTGAATAGGGATTTTTGCTGGTGACTATTCGATAATGTGATTGGGGTGTCATACCTACTGCTCTCTCTGCATCCGGAGTGACATATATGATGTTTTTACGTCTCGGGGCGTTCATGTGGTTAGTTTAGTATACATTTGAGCGTATATCAAATTATATATTTGACAATACAACAATAATTATGATATGATTTTAAATCATGTCTACTTTCTCAGTCGTCGCAACTCCTATAGGAAATCTTGAAGACATAACTTTAAGAGCTTTGAAAGTTCTTGTTTCAGCAAATATTATTCTTTGTGAAGATACAAGAGTAACAAAGAAGTTGCTCGATCGTCATAATATAAAAACGCCCACTCTCTCATATCATGCTCACAGTAAGATTGCTCGAGTAGATGAAATTATAAAATTACTCAAAGAGGACAAAAATATAGCTCTAGTTTCGGATGCTGGTACACCTGGGATATCGGATCCTGGTTCTGAATTAGTTAGACGAATTCGAGAGGAGATGAAAGAAGAAATTGAAAATAAAAAATTGATTATTGATTCTATTCCTGGACCTTCGGCTTTGACTGCTTCATTAGCTATCGCAGGAGTTCCGTGTGCAGATTTTACGTTTCTTGGGTTTTTGCCTCACAAAAAAGGTCGAGAGACTTTGTTTAAAGAGATTGCGTTCTCAGAACGTACGGTTGTATTTTATGAATCTCCACATCGAATTATGAAAACCCTAGAATCACTTGAAATTCATTTAAATAAAGTAAATAAAAATATTACTATTTGCCGTGAACTAACAAAAATTTTTGAAGAGGTAGTAAACGGTTCTGTGAATGAGGTGAAAAAACATTTTACTTCCAATCAAGACAAAATAAGAGGAGAATTTGTGGTAATAGTTTCTTCGATTTAATTTTTTGAAAATAATACTAAAGCCTATCCACATTCTGGTGTATTACTGTATTTGCAGGCTATAATATGGTCACAATGTCGAAGCATCAAATTGTTATCTTACTAGGAATATGGGTAATGGTATTTCTCTTTTTAGGTTTCCCATTTTTTTGGGATAAATTTATTGCTTTGGCAACAGGTCTTTTGATCGTCGTTTTTACCTACTCGATACGTAACAACAAAGATTCTTTACGTAAAGTTGTTAATAATGAGATCAGAGATCGTGGAAAATCTTTCGTAGAACATCGTGGTGTGCCTGATCGTTCGATTACTAGTGATCCAACAACGACAGGATGACTTTAAATACGATGCCTCGCAAGTATAATAGCGGTAAAATTAGTCCTAGTATTTTAATTGGAGGTGTTACTGTTTTACTTGTAGTAATAATATCTTGTTTATGGTTCGTACCTTTAAGTAAAGTTTCTTATACAGCCTCAATTTTATCTGGAGGAGAGTCAGTTTTTAATGAAAACACGAAAAAAGTTGAAGAGATTATAAAAATTCCATCTCACGTTTCTACTCCCGATGCAGTTAAGGCTATTTATATGACGGCCTGTGTGGGAGGTACTCCTTCTTTGAGAAATAAGTTAATAGCTCTTTTTCAAGATACTGAACTAAATTCTTTGGTTTTGGATCTTAAAGACTATACGGGTACGATTTCTTATTCTTCGACCGGAGTTGATGCTCCTTCAAATGGTAAGGGTTGTCGCATCTTAGACTTACCAGATTTTATTTCTGAACTTCATTCAAAAGGTATATATGTGATTGCTCGAATAACAGTTTTTCAAGATCCACTTTACGCATCTACTCATCCGGCTTTGGCAGTCCAAAGTCTATCTAAACCAGATGGTATATGGCGTGATAAAAATCAGTTAGCTTATATAGACCCTGGAGCAACTGAGTATTGGGATTATATTGTCGCTATTGCCAAAGAAGCTTACGCTATTGGTTTTGATGAAATAAATTTTGACTATATTCGTTTTCCTTCGGATGGTAATCTGGCTGATGCAAAATATGCTCATAGTATGGGTAGACCGAAAAGGGAAGTTTTAAGAGATTTTTTCTCGTATTTGGATTCTCAATTAGCTTCAACTACCGTTCCGATTTCAGCTGATTTATTTGGATTAACAACGAGCTCGTATGATGATTTGGGTATTGGTCAGGTGATAGAGGTTGCTTTTCCTTATTTTGATTATATCGCCCCAATGGTTTATCCATCACATTTTGCAAAAGGTTATATGGGAATGGAAAAACCAGCTACACAACCGTACGCTGTTATTCATGCTTCAATGAGTGCCGCGGTCAAAAGAGCCCTGATTGCTTCGACCAGTCCTCAAAAATTACGCCCGTGGATACAAGATTTTGATCTGGGTGCCGACTATACTCCTGAAATGGTTCGCGCACAGCTCCAGGCGACTTATGATGTTGGACTCACTAGTTGGATGATCTGGAACGCATCAAATGTCTATCAAAAAAGTGCTTTACTGGGCAAAGATGTTATAGATAATGTAGCTATTATAAAACCTTTGGTTCCTTTTCAAACTTTAGCTTCAAGTACTCCAGTTGCAGAGTTATCCACTTCTACTAAGGTTCATTGATTTTTATACGTAATAGTGGTACTATTTTCCTTCGGATGCCCGAAGAGCGATTGGGTCTGAGAGGATCAGGCTGAAGGATCGTTTCGGGAGGTGTCTAGCACTTAGTCATAATGAAGGTAAAAGGTTATGTCTGCACGAAAAAACAGACCGGATCAGGATTGTTCAGTTGTTCTTCCGTCAATTCCGAGGGATGAGAAAAAGCACACAAAGTTTATCTCGGATTTGGCAGCTAAGGTGATGAGGGCAGCCGATCCTGTTGGTGATTATCTCAGGGTTGTCGTCGGGGAAAATTCTCAACTGGTGAGAATTGATGAGGCCTTGGAGAAAGTCCAGGAAATGCTCTATGCTCACTATGGGCTGAAATCTCCACAACCAGCTACGCAACGCCAAGGTACAGTTGTTGGCTTTGGCCTTCAGTACGCTTGCGCTTGATCCTATCGTGGATTACAGTCTCCCTGGCTTTATGGCAGGGAGGCTTTTTGATTATATTTATCTATAGATAAAATTCAGGAGGCATAATTTTATTTTTAGGTGAGGCGAGGAGATAAATTTTTATGTATAATATAGTTGTATATATTTTGAAATCATAGTCTATCATGGATGATAATCGAGTCACATATTTTGCTGAAACCGATGCTCGTAATAAACGAGTAAAATTTGGTATCAAAGCCAAAGATCGTACTCGTCATGTGTATGTTATCGGAAAGACTGGCATGGGCAAATCTACTTTGCTTGAAAACATGGCCGTGCAAGATATTCAAAATGGGGAAGGAATGTGTTTTATTGATCCTCATGGAAAGACTGCTGATTTACTTTTGGAGTATGTTCCAAAAGAACGTATACGCGATGTTATATATATTGCCCCTTTTGATACAGAATACCCAATCTCTTTTAATGTTTTAGAAAGTGTCGATTCTGCGAAACGTCACTTGGTCGTGTCGGGTCTTATGAGTACTTTTAAAAAGATTTGGGTAGATGCTTGGTCTGCCCGGATGGAATATATTTTAACTAATACTCTTTTGGCTTTGCTTGAAGCTCCAAATACAACTCTTTTAGGTGTAAACAGGATGCTTTCTGATAAAGCTTATCGCAATGAAATTGTTTCCCATGTTCAAGACCCTTCAGTTAAATCTTTTTGGGTCAAAGAATTTGCCAACTATACCGAACGTATGGCTGCCGAAGCGGTTCCTTCTATTCAGAACAAAGTGGGACAATTCACGGCTAATCCGCTTATTCGTAATATGATCGGTCAGCCGGTTTCTTCTTTTGATTTTCGTCGAGCTATGGATGAACGTAAGATCATGATTATCAATCTTTCTAAAGGAAAGATTGGTGATGAAAATATGAAATTATTAGGGGGATTATTGGTCACAAAAATCTATTTAGCAGCTATGTCTCGAGCAGATGTTCCTGATCGTATTGCTAAGACGCTTCCTAACTTCTATCTTTTTGTGGATGAATTCCAAAATTTTGCCAATGCCTCTTTTGCCGATATTTTATCTGAAGCTCGTAAGTATAAACTCAATTTGACCATTGCTCATCAATATATAGAACAAATGGATGAAGTGGTGCGCCCAGCTGTTTTTGGTAACGTTGGCACAATGATTACTTTTCGTGTAGGGGCGACTGATGCTGAAGTCTTAGAAAAAGAATTTGCTCCACTTTTTACTGTAGAAGATTTAGTAAATCTTGGATTCGCTCAGATATATCTCAAGTTGATGATAGATGGTCTAGGATCCTCACCATTTTCCGCTATTACTTTGCCGCCAATTCCGCACCCAGATCATTCATATGTGAGTGATATTGTGGATTCTTCTCGTGAACAATTTGCAAAATCACGCAGTTCAGTTGAGCAAGAAATAGTTAGATTTCATGAACCGACACCTGTACCTTCAAAGCCTGTTTCTGCTCCAAAAACAAATAGTTCCACGAATTCATCTACGGCAGCAGTTTCTAGTTCAACAGTAGTTAAAAATACTGTTTCAAGTACTCAGTCATCTGCCTCTGCAACGGCACCTTTGAAACCTTTTAATTCAGATGGTTTTAATTCTCCAAAACCGATTGTAAAAGAGTCTGTGGTTACTAGTTTGCCTATAGCTAAAGATAATTCTTTACCAATAAAAAAAATATCTGAACCAGTAAAGCCTGTTTTGGTTTCTACTCATGCTTCGATAACAAATCTAAAAAGTGACCCAAAAATACCAACTCAAAAAAATGTTAATGAATTAAAAAATGCTTTAGCTGCAGTGTTGAATAAACAAACGGTTTCAGTTTCAAATGCTGTTGATAATAAAAAAGAAGTTACATCAAATCAAATTTCTCCAAAAGAAAATCTTATTTCTTCTGAAATAAAAGTAGAAAATAAAAATAGTAGCGATGCTACTACCAAAGCAAATATTAGTAATATCAATAAGGGTGCCCCTCTACCAAAAGAAATACCTGAAGGAGTGTTAAAAGAAGTACTCAGGATAGATTGATCTTCTCGAATAACTCCACTACAATGCCTATATGCGGAAAGTGCTCATATTTTCCTTGGTCTATTATCCTCGTTTTATTGGCGGGGCAGAAGTGGCGGTTAAAGAAATTACCGATCGTATTCCATCTTCGGAGATAGAGTTTCATATGATTACTTTGAGGAAGCATGCTGCTTCAGAGGAAAAAATAGGAAACGTTATGGTGCACCGAGTTGGTCTTCCGTGGTTTGGTAAAAATACCAAAAGTTCTCGTATTTTTCCTCTTTCAAAACTACTGTACATACCGTTTGCTGCAATTAAAGCAATTTCTTTATACAAGAAACATCACTATGATGTGGTTTGGTCTATTATGGCTAGTTATGGAGGTTTTGCTGCAGTGATAGTTAAGTTTTTTTACCCACGAATACCGCTGCTTCTTACTATTCAAGAGGGAGATCATTTTGAAAGACGTCAGGGTTTTTTAAAACCATTTTTTAAGAAAATTTTTACTAGTGCTTCACAGATACAAGTAATATCTAACTATTTAGCTGATTGGTCAAAAAAAATGGGTGCAAAATGTCCGATCGAGGTGATTCCAAATGGTGTTGATTATGAAAAATTTTCTTCTCCTATTACATCTGAAAAAAAGGAAGAAATCAGAATTATATGTAAATTTAAAAAAGATGATTTTGTCTTGGTCACATCTTCACGACTTGTACATAAAAATGCAATTGACGTTGTTATAAAAGCAGTGAGTCAATTTCCAGAAAAATATAAATTTTTAATTTTAGGTGTCGGTCCTGATAAAGGTGAACTTCTTAATCAAGTGAATAATTTAAAGTTGCAAGATAGGATTATTTTTAAAGGTTTTGTGCCTCATGATGTTCTTCCGGAGTATCTTCAGGCTTCAGATGTTTTTATTCGCCCATCTCGCACAGAAGGCCTAGGGAATTCTTTTATTGAAGCTATGGCTGCAGGTATACCAGTTATAGCTACACCTGTTGGTGGAATTCCAGATTTTTTAGTAGATGGAGAAACTGGTTTATTTTGCGAAGTTGATAATCCAGAAAGCATTGTTCAGAAAGCGGAGAAGTTAATCGAAGATAAAGAATTACGAGAATATATTGTAAAAAATGCTCAGAAAATGGTGAAAGATAAATATGATTGGAAATCTGTGGCTGAGAAGATGGAGAAAATATTCAATATGGCGCAATAAGTATTTTTGTTTATGATAGACTCACTAACATGAAAATTGCTGTTATTGGTGCCGGTATATTTGGTATATCTATAGCTTTGCGGCTTAATCGTGCCGGATATAAAGTTGATTTAATTGAAAGATACGGAGATATATTACAGGCAGCTTCTGGGTCAAATCAGTATAGGTTGCATCGTGGGTATCATTATCCTCGTAGTTTTGAGACGAGCAACTCAGCAAAATTTGCCGAATCATATTTTCGTTCAGAATATCCTGAGGCTGTTATTGATACAAATAATCATTATTATGGTTTGGCAAAAGAAGGAAGTAAAGTAAATGCTTCGCAATTCAAAGATTTTTGCCGCAGGTGTGGTTTGGAATTTGAAAATGTAAGCTTACCTTTATTAAATGAAAAAGAGTTTCAATTGATTGTAAAAGTTAAAGAATCACTTTTTGATCCACATATTTTGTACCGTATTTGTAAAGATAAATTAAATAATTCTTCAGTAAATTTGATTTTTAATAAAACTGCAGATTCTCGAATTTTAGATAGTTATGATGTTGTTGTTAACTGTACTTATGCTAATTTAAATTCTGTTTTAGATGAGAAAAAACATCCAAAAAAGAAGTATCAATTTGAGCTTTGTGAAAAACCAGTTATGAAATTTCCTTCGGCTTTTAATAAAACTAGTATAGTAGTTATTGATGGTCCGTTTATGTGTATTGATCCTCTTGGTTCAACTGGCTTACATGTTGTTGGTAACGTTGTTCATGCTCTACATGTAACCGACGTAAATGAGGTATTTGAAATACCAAATAAATATTTAGATATTATAAATAAAGGAGTAATTAGCATAGAAAAAATTAGAGATTTGACTAACATTGAAAAATTTATCCATAGTTCAGCTCGTTTTATACCAGAAATTACCAAGGTTGAACACGTCGGTTCTATGTTTACAGTTCGAACAGTTTTACCAAATCTCGATCATTCAGATGCAAGGCCGACTTTAGTTGAAGAATTGAGCGACAAACTAATAAATGTTTTTTCGGGGAAAATTGGTAATAGTGTTATTGCGGCTGAAAAAGTTTTAGAGTTGATAAATAAAAAACTAAAGAAGGTTGATTGATTCAATTGATTTATGAACCGATATGGCTTCATCGCCACAAATTATTTGGGGTTTATTTATGGCTGATATAAACATTTCACATTCCTTTGATAGGGGAGAATCATTGCTTTCAAAAACTAATTCATAAGGTTTTTTGTCTGTAGATTTGAATATTTTTGTATCGTCCCAAAACCAGATTGTTTTTTCAGTAATAATTGTGAGAGTCTTTGTCTTATTTTTGGAAACTCGGTTAATGTTTATTGAAGCTTTAGTTTCGTCGCTGTATTCGACTTCTAGTGCAGCAATATCACCATCACTAATTGCTGGTTTTTTATATAAAAGCTTTTCTTTGAAAGGTTGAGTATTTTTTAAGGCATAAAGTATTGATAAATCATGACAAGCAAGATTGGATATTATGTTTTCTCGGAAAGAGCCAAATTTTTCCCAATTGAAAGTTAAGGATATTATTTTTTCTTTGATATTTTCTTTTAAGTATTTAAAAGCAGGGTGATTAAGAAAAATATAACCAATTTGTAAAGTTAGATTTTTTTGTTTTGCCAAATTAATTATTTTTAATAATCGTTCATTTGATTCACAGCCTGGTTTCTCTAAAAAAACGTGTTTTCCTGATTCCAGGGCTTTATACGCTAAATCGAAATGAGTATTAATGGGAGTAGCAATAACAACAGCTTTTATTGTTTGATCATTTAGCACCTTATCAAATGTGGTAGTCAAAATTTGAGGGTAGTTTTCGGCTAACCATTTTGAAGTTTCAGGATTTTCTTTGTGAACACAATATGCTATTTCGGCCGCGGTATTGAATTCTCTTAGTAGATTTTTGCCCCAATTACCAATTCCAATTATGGCGATGCGTGGTTTCATTTGTTTTTTAAATAAGAAACTTTTATTAACCTTGATTAAACTACATTTTTCGCATATATTCAATGGTATGAAGATTGTTTTAGCTGCCCCTATTTTTTTTCCCGATGTTGGTGGGCCCGCTACACACGTATATAAAATAGCAGAATTTTTGACTCACAAAGGTTATAAAGTAGTTGTTATTTCCTATGGAGACAATAAAACTGATAAAAAGGATTTGTTTCAAGTTATTCGTATTTCTCGCTCATATCCAAAGTTTTTAAGATGGCCGTTTTATTTTTTGGCAGTTTTTAAAGAGTCTATTTTCGCAGATATGATCTATGCATTTGATCTGACTGCTGCTGGCTTACCAGCTGCGATAACCGCTTTTTTGTTTCGTAAGAAATTTTTTCTAAGAATAGGCGGTGATCCGATTTGGGAGCGAGTAGTCGAAAATCATAAGCGTTTTCTACCGTTAACAGAATATTATGATAATAAATTTCATTTAATTGACTCTCCTTATTTGTATAAGATGATTGTATGGGTCATTGATCGGGCCGATGTGGTTGTGACTTATAATCAACAATTACAAGATTTCTATGTTAGATATTTTAAAGTTGATAGATCAAAAATGTCTATTATAAAAAATCCTGTTTTTCCAAGAGAGAGGGTGATTGATAAGGTGTTACCAAAATATCCGGTAGTTTTATTTGCTGGACGTTTTGTTTCTTATAAAAATCTCAAAATGGTTATTGAAGTTGTTGGTAAAATATCCAAAATCACTCCAGTTAAACTACTTTTGATTGGTACAGGACCAGATGAGCAGTCACTGAAAGATTATGTTCGTAATCACAATCTTTCTTCTGTTGTCGAGTTTCGTGCTTCTGTGCCTCAATTAGAACTATTTAATAACATAAAAGAATCAACCGTTTCTATTGGGCCAGCAATTAGTGAATTTAATCCAAATTTTATTTTAGAATCCTTATCTTTTGGTAAGCCGGTTCTTCTGGCTCAAGATAATGGGCTATCAGTACAATTACCAGATTTTTTGTTGTTTAATCCTTTGGATAAAAATGATTTTGAGAATAAATTATTAAATCTTTTATCATCAGAAGTTTATGCTAAGGCTGTTGATTTTGTTGCTGGTATTGATCTAAATCAAAGTTGGGATATGGTTCTGGAATCACATTACAATCTTATACAAGATAAGTTTAAGAAAAAATCATGAAACTTTTAATGATTTCGACAGATCAAAAGATTTTTCAAGAAGGCAGTGATGTTGCCAACAGAATGGTCGAATATTCCAAAAGATATGAAGAGTTGCATATCATTGTTTTTGGAGGCAAATCATTTCAAGAAACGAGTCTAAGTTCAAATTGTTGGGTGTATCCAACAAAATCTAAAAATAAAGTATTTTCTATTTTTGATGCTATTCGTTTGGGAAGATTTATAATATCTAGACGGGGAATAACAAATGTGACTTGTCAGGATCCATTTTTTACAGCTGTCGTGGGAGTTTCTTTGAAAAAACAATTTAATATTTCCTTAGAGTTACAGATTCACACCGATATCGGTAGTCCTAATTATATAAGAACTTTTGGAAATAAAGTGAGAAAAATTGTAGCTCTATCATATCTAATAAAAGCTGATCATATTCGGGTAGTTTCAGAAAGAATTAGAAAATATCTTATTGAAAAATTAAAAATTAGTAATTCAAAAATTGAAGTTAGGCCAATATATGTTGATGTTGAAAAAATAAAATCAATTCCAGTAACAGTTGATTTGCATAAAAAATATCCTGACTATGATCGGATTATTTTAGTTGCTTCAAGGTTGGAAAAAGAAAAAAATATTAAATTGGCTATTGAGGCATTTTCACTTGTATTAAAAAAAATGCCTCGCAGTGGACTTATTATTATCGGCCAAGGATCAGAATTATCTAAGTTGAAAAATCTTAGTCTTAAAAAAGAATTAAATAAATCTATAGTGTTTGAATCTTGGGCAAATCTTTCAACCTTGGTTTCTTATTATAAGACTGCGGATTTGTTTTTGGTGACATCTTGGTATGAAGGTTACGGTATGACACTTATTGAAGCTCAAGCTGCTGGATGTAAGATTGTATCCACTGATGTTGGAGTTGCAAGGGAAGCAGGAGCAACAATAGTCGGGTATAATGCTCAGGAAGTGTCAGAAGCGATAGTTAGACAGCTTCAGTAAACAATTATGAGACTCCTTATTATTACTCAAAAAGTTGATAGAAATGATCCTATTCTGGGATTTTTTCATGGATGGATTGCTGAATTTGCTAAAACTTTTAAATCAGTCGTTGCCATCTGTTTATTTAAAGGAGAGTTTGACCTTCCAGATAATGTTGCCGTTTTGTCTTTAGGTAAAGAAAAATGGAGAAGTAAACTAAAGTATATTTTTTTATTATTTTATTTTTCTCTAAGATATTTCAATAGATATGATGCAGTATTTGTTCATATGAACGAGGAATATGTAGTGTTGGCTGGTTGGTTGTGGCGTCTTATGGGTAAAAAGGTGTATATGTGGCGTAATCATCATATTGGTAATCGGATGACTGATGTTGCATCTATATTTTGTAATAAAGTATTTTGTACTTCAAAATATTCTTATACTGCTAAATATAAGAAAACAATAATTATGCCAGTTGGAGTAGATCTGACTCTTTTTAACGATAATCAAAACGTCTCGAGGTCTAAAAAATCAATCTTATCTTTAGGAAGAATAGCACCTTCAAAAAATCTAGTAGTCTTAATCGAAGCCCTAAACATCCTTAAAAAAGATAATATTGTCTTTAGTGCCAACATTTATGGGGCCCCTCTACCAAAAGATAATTTATATTTTGAGAAATTAAAAAATCGAATCAAAGAATTAAATTTAGAAAAAGAAGTCATATTCCATGGTTCTATTCCGAATATTGAAACACCCAAGGTTTATTCTTCACATGAACTATTTATAAATTTAAGCCCCGATGGAATGTATGATAAAACTATCTTTGAGGCAATGAATTGTCGCTGTGTAGTTTTGGCTTCCAATCAAAATCTTAATGGTCAGATTGATGATGTGTTGATTATCAAACAACGTGAACCATTGGAAGTTTCTGAACGAATCAAAAAAATATTTACACTTTCAGAAAGTGATAAGAAAAAAATTCTTGAAAAAGAATATTTGTTTGCTTCAAGTCATAGTTTAGTATCTCTTACGGAAAAATTATTTTCAATTATAAGATCATGACAATTTTGTGGTTTGGAATATATAAAAAGGATTTTGGAAGAAATAAAATATATATGGAAGCTCTAAAATCGGAGGGCCATATTATACTTGAGTGCCAAGATTCTTCTCCGGGTTTATTAAAATACATTCGTTTGTGGTTAAAGCATAAATCATTTATTGGTAAATATGATGTAATTTTTGTGGGTTATCCCGGTCATATTGTTACACTGTTAGCACGTTTAATTTCACGAAAAAAAATTATTGTTGATATGTTGGGTTCTTTATATGATGCCGAGATACATTCACACAATCCTTCATTTTTACGAAAAATAAAGAGTCAGCTTGCTGATTATTTGGCATTAAAATATAGTGATCAGATACTTCTTGAGACTGAAGCTCAAAAAAAATATTTTTCTGAAAAATTTGGATCATCTGATCGTTATTATGTGGTATATACCGGTGTTGATAAAATGTTTGAACGCTCAGAAATTTCTTTACTCAATAAATCTTGGCTTGTAGTTTTTCGTGGAAAACTTACACCAGAGTGTGGAATTTTATACATACTCCAGGCTGCAGAGATGTTAAAAAAAGAAAAACATATTAAATTTAGAATAATTGGTTCTGGCTATTTCCTTAATGAAACAGAGGATTATATAAGAAAACATGATTTATTTAATGTTGAGCTTATATCCCAGCGTTTGGATGATGAAAATTTTGTAAGATTAATTCAGGAAGGGAACATTATGTTAGGTCAATTTGAAAATAATCCACGTTTAAATAGAACAATTCCACATAAAGCATTTGAAGCTTTTGCTTCCTCTATTCCTTATGTTACTGCAAATGTTCCGGCGATAAGAGAAATTGTTGAAGATAGTAAAAATGGTTTTTTGGTACCAGTTGCTGATTCTCAGACTTTGGCAGCTAAGATTTTAAGTTTAGTTGATCAGTCAGATTTATGTTCCAAGGTTGCAAAAAATGCACACAAAATGTATTTGGAACGTTTTTCTGGTCAAGTTTTGGCACAAAAATTACTAAATATAATAATGTTATAATTTCGCGATGGAAAAAGTTTATACTCTTATAATGCGAATCTGGAGTTCTCGTCGTAAATTATTGAGATATCTTGTATCTGGAGGAAGCGCAACTGCTGTAAACTTCTTTTTTCTTTATTTATTTACAGAATGGGTAGGAGTTTATTATCTGATTTCTGTTGTGTTTTCATTTATCATGGCACTGGGAGTCAGTTTTGTTCTTCAAAAATTTTGGACATTTAAAGATGTTAGTAAAGAAGGAGTACATCGCCAAGCTGTGGTTTATGGAATCGTAGCGGTTATTAATACAGGTATAAATGTTTTATTAGTATACGTATTTGTTGAATATTTTGGTGCGCATTATCTTTTGGGGCAGTTTATTTCTAGTGGATTTATTGCCATAGAAAGTTATTTTATATATCAATTTTTTATTTTTAATAAGTCAGTATTACCTAATAAGCCTTTATCATGATAATTCCTCGTGATATTTTTACTGGCAAGTTATCTTCTTTAGCGGTGGCAATTTTCATATTGTTGTTTTTTATTTTAATTCGTTTGCCAGCTATTGATGTACCGTATTATCAAGATGAATGGAAGAACGTTAGTGCTTCTGCTCAGATTGAAACTGCGGGTAAATTTTTTGCTCATCCTCCATTGATGCAGATATTATTTGTTGTTGGTCATGGTATTTTTGGTCCTGATTATTTTAGAGTATTTCCATTATTATTTTCTTTACTATCAGCTTTTGTTTTGTATTTAATTCTTAAGAATCGTAAGCAAGAAAAAGCTGCTTTGTGGTCAATTATTTTTTTAACTTTGTGTTTTTATAACTTTCTCGGTTCATTAATGCCTGATGTTGACGGCTCAATTTTGCCATTATTTTTTCTTATCGCTTTGTATGCATATGATAAATGGAAGATTCTTGATTCTTCTCAAAAAAATAAAAGAATTAAGTGGTTTAGTTTATTTATCATTTCTTTACTTCTTGGTTTTTTAACAAAGCTGAGTTTTATTATTGTGATTGGAGTTTTTCTTTTGGATTATTATATAGAATATCGAAAGGGAATTGATTTTAAGAAAATTTTTATTTTATCTGGAATCTTTGCTGGGTTTATGATTTTATATGCAAGTCTTATTTATCTCATAACCTTAATTTATCCTGCTTTTGATATAAAGATAATGTTTGGTCACGCAAATCAATTTGTTGAAGATTTGGGTAGAAATTGGATTCAAATAATTATACAAGGAGTTAAATCTATTTTTTATCTTTCACCTTTGTTTATTGCACCACTTATCTTGGGTTCCCGAGAAATCTTTAGACGTAATCGTATTTTTGTTATTTATTTAATATTAGGTTGTATTTTTTATTTTGGAGTTTTTGATTTTTCTAGAGGTGTTTTGGATAAATATTTAATGTTTTTGATAATTCCTTTGTGTGCAATTATTTCAGATATTTACGCTTCTTTAATTTTGGTTAATAAAAAATCTTTTTCTAATAGGAAGGGAATTATAGGGGGAGTGTTTTTATCAATATTTATTTTCTCATTAAGTTTCCTTTCACATGAAGTTTTGGCTTTGTATCCCAAGACTCTTTGGTTTTCACGAGTGCTTCACGGGCAATGGTTAATGCTCAATCCTTTTAATGGAGGTTCGGGGCCAATGGGTTTTTATGTTTCATTTATTTTTATTGCAGTTTCATTTATCTTTTCGATCGGCTTAGCTTTTCTTGGTTTATATAAAAAACAATATAGATCAATGGTGTTAATTATCATATTGTGTATTGGATGTAGCTATAATCTTTTTTTGGTTGAAGAGTTGTCTTTTGGAAAAATAAACGGTAGTGCTGCAAATGTTTTAAGGGAGTCTATCGAGTATATTTTAAATAATTCAAGCATAAAAGAAGTGATAACTTACAATGATATAGGTGCCCGTGAGTTAGCTGAAAAAAAACTATATGCTGGTAGATTCTACGCCGCTCCACAATTTGAAGAAGTTCATCAAAAAAAATTTGCTGATTATAATGGTTATTACATGGTCATAGGGATACCACCTTTGTATAATGGATTTTATCGTGATTTTTTCTTGAAATGTGATATCCTCTTTGAGACAAAGTCTGGTGTTATATCCGGAAATGTATATAAGTGTAAGTAATTTTATGATCTCACCACTTCAAGTTGGCTTTAATTCCAGATCATCTGAATCAGTATCTTCTTTTTGGAAGAGATATTATTATGATTATCTAACTTCTTTTTTGGTTTTTCTTATTCCTAAAAAGGCTCGGATCTTACCTATATCTCAAGATGAAGTTTTGTATAAAAGTAACGATGAAATTTTTAATTCTTCAAATAATGAATATATAATCATGTCTGATGTTTTGGGTTATGTATACGATATTGTAAATTTTTTAGAAGATGCTAAAAAATCTCTTAACGATAAGGGGAGTGTGATAATTACTCAATATAGTCAGTTGTGGGAACCGGTATTGCGGGTAGCTTCTCGTTTAGGTATTCGATCTACGAAAAAAAAGGAACAAAATTGGCTCTCTTTATTGGACTTAAAAAACATGTCTTATTTGGCAGGTTTTGAGGTGATCAAGTCTGGTACAAAAATGATAATGCCGATTTATCTTCCATTTATTTCTACTTTTTTAAATAGATATATTGCCAATCTTTGGCCATTTTCCCGTTTGGGCTTATTTCATTATCTTGTTATTCGAAAAGTTCCGTCTAATAAGGATTTAAAAGTCAGTCAGAAACCGTCATTGTCTATAATTATTCCGGCTCGGAATGAAGCGGGAACTATGGAGGCTATAGCACGTGATTTGCCGGAACTCGGTTCTTTTACGGAGCTTATTTTTATTGAGGGCAATTCAACTGATAACACTTATGCCGAGGTTGAACGTGTAGCAAGTGTATACGGTAAAAAAAGAAAAATTTTATATGGTAAACAGGGTGGCCGAGGAAAAGGTGATGCAGTACGTAAAGGTTTTAATATGGCTACTGGTGATATTATTACTATTTACGATGCTGACATGACCGTTCCTGCTCTTGAGGTAAAAAATTTTTATGAGAGTTTAATAAATTGTCGAGGAAGTTTTATTAATGGTTCACGTTTAGTCTATCCAATGGAAGAGCAATCGATGAGAATTTTGAATTTTTTTGGTAATAAATTTTTTAGTTTGGCTTTTAGTTGGATTTTAGGTCAACCTTTGAAGGATACTTTATGTGGGACAAAAATGTTATGGCGTTCCGATTATCATAAAATAGAAGAAGGTCGATCTTATTTTGGCGACTTTGATCCATTTGGTGACTTCGATCTTCTTTTTGGTGCGGCAAAACTTAATCTAAAAATAGTTGATTTACCAGTTCATTATAAACAAAGAGTCTACGGAGAGACCAATATTAGTCGTTGGAAACATGGTTGGTTGTTATTGAGAATGACCATCTTTGCTGCTCGTAAATTGAAGTTTCGTTAAATAAAAAAATGACCGAAGCCGAAAAACATTTCAATAAGATTGCTCGTGATTATGATTATTGGAAACAAAAAAATTCCTATTATTATGAAAATCTCATCAATCTTTATCGTTCTTTGATTCCTAGATCTAGTTCGGTTTTGGAAATTGGATGTGGAACTGGAGATATTATTAGTCAACTTGATGTCCGTGAGGGTAAAGCTGTAGATTTGAGTTATGAAATGATTGAAATCGCACGTAAGAAACATGCTGATAAAAAAAATATTCTTTTTGCTCGAGAAGATATTCATCAAACAGATCAATTATTTTCTTCAAAGTATATATTTTTAGCAGATGTTTTAGAGCACGTCGATGATGTTCCAAGTTTTCTAAAACAGCTTTCAAAAAGAACTTTATCTAGTTCTAAAGTTATTATCACTTTGGCTAATCCAATGTGGGAACCAATTTTAATGTTGGCCGAAAAGATGAAGATGAAAATGCCCGAAGGGCCACATTATAGACACCCGATATCCAAACTTGAGAAGATTTTTAAGGAAGCAGGTTTTAATATTCAAGAAAAAGGATATCGATTACTTATTCCAAAGAAAATGTTTTTCTCTGATTGGATTAATCAGAGGTTTTACAAGAGTAAAATACTTAGAAATTTTGGTTTTACCGTATATTGGATTATTACCAAATAAGATGGTATTATTTGGTATTCATGATTACGACTATTCGTCCCAAAAAACCTTTATCCTTGGGAGATTTTAAGGAATTATGGTCTCAAAAAGAGTTATTGTATTTCTTTACTTGGAGAGATCTTAAAATTCGTTACAAGCAAACTGTTCTAGGGGTATTATGGGCACTTTTTCAACCATTTGTTACCATGGTAATTTTTACTATTTTTTTTGGTACATTCGGTAAAATCCCTTCCGATAACATTCCGTATCCAGTGTTTGTATTCTCGGGTCTTTTGTTGTGGCAGTTGTTTTCGGCAACTTTATTGCAGGCAAGTAATAGCTTAGTTAGCCAAGAAAGTCTCCTTACAAAAGTTTATTTTCCTCGTTTAATTTTACCTTTATCATCTTTTTGTTCAAATCTTGTTGATTTTGCAATGGCCTCATTTATTTTGGTATGTCTCATGATTTACTATGGTTTCGTTCCGCATATCTTGGGAATCTTACTTGTGCCAGTACTTGTTCTTATTACTTGTGTGTTTGCTGTTGGGTTGGGTCTATTTCTTTCTTCTTTAAATGTAAAATATCGCGACGTTAAATATATTTTGCCATTTTTTGTTCAGTTACTTTTATTTGTTACACCGGTCATTTATCCTCCAAGTATTTTAGGTTCTTATTCTTGGATATTAGCTATTAACCCTATGACTGGAGTAATAAAAGCCATGAGAGCTGCAATTTTTGGTGGGCAACCAATCAACTGGACGCTACTTTTACTCTCAGCCATAACAGCAGTTGTTATATTTTTAGTAGGCCTTTTGTATTTCAAAAAATCAGAGCGTCGTTTTGCTGATCTTATATAATTACTCCTATGAATTCTGTTATCGAAATAAAAAATATCTCCAAATCATATTCAATCAATCGTGGCCATGAACGCTACGTGGCTTTGAGAGATGTTATTGCGACAATCGCCAAGGCTCCGTTTCGGTTTCTTTCGACCAAAGCAAAAAATGTTACCGGTCATGGTAAAAAGGATATTTTTTGGGCACTTAAAAATGTAAATATTTCTATTAATCAAGGTGAAATAATAGGTTTGATTGGTCCCAATGGTGCCGGTAAGTCCACTTTACTAAAAATTCTTAATCGCATTACGGAACCTACTTCTGGAGAAGTTGTGATTAAAGGAAAAATTTCTTCATTACTTGAAGTTGGTACAGGTTTTCATCCCGAGCTTACAGGTCGGGAAAACGTTTTCTTTAGTGGGGCGATTTTAGGCATGAAGCACAAAGAAATAGCTGAAAAGTTTGAGGATATTGTTACATTTGCTGAGATGGAACAGTTTATCGATACGCCTGTTAAAAGATATTCATCTGGTATGCATGTTCGATTGGCTTTTTCTGTGGCAGCCCATATGGAGCCAGATATATTGCTTATCGATGAAGTGTTAGCTGTCGGTGATATTAGTTTCCAAAAAAAGTGTTTGGCCAAAATTCAGGAAGTAGCAAAACGCGACAATCGCACTATTCTTTTTGTAAGTCACAATCTCGAAGCTGTACAAGGTTTATGTGATCGTTCTGTGTACCTAGATCATGGTCAAGTAAAAATGATTGGACCAACTGAGGATGTTATTAAAACGTATCTTGAAAAACAGACTACACAAAAACATACTGCTATTCATGAATTTCCAAAAATTGAAGGTAAGATTCAACAGATTCGTAAAATTGTAGTTAAAAATAGTAGCGGTTTGCCGGAGACTCATCTCGAGGCGGGACAAAAATTTTCTGTAGAAGTGGAGTATGACTTATTTGAAGATAGATCAGATTTTATGATGATTTTGCGTTGTATAAATGAACAAGGTAATCTGGTGTTTTTTGTTCGCGATACCGATAAAGATCCGAGTCTTGCTTCACGTCGCAAAAAAGGTCACTATTCCACAGAGTTTATATTAGATCCTCAACTTAATTTTTCTTTACAACTTGGTCGGTATACTTTTATGATTCGTATTTACCAAGATCCTACAAGTGAAATTTCAGTACCTTTTGAAATTGTAGATACGACAAAGAAATTTATTCCGTATCCAGGAGCAATTTTATTAAATTCTACTTGGAATATTAAAAAACGAACTGATTTATGATCATAATTCCATCTTCACCATTTATAAAGTTTATTCTTTCTGGCTTTGGAATAAAAAGACTGTATAGACGTATAAAAAATAGTAATGATCGTAAAGTTTGTGTGGAAAAAATAAGATCTGGTGGAGTTATATCTACTCGCAGAGAAGCGCATGTTTTACTTGGTTCACCAGTTTTGTTGGCTGATGCAGAAGTTGTTGCTTTACAGGATTATGCCCATAAAGCTGATTCTACGATCGTGGAGATTGGTTGTGCCTATGGCGGTTCTTCACTTTTGTTTCTTTTGGGTAAAAAAGATCGTGTAAAAGTTTATTCAATCGATCCTTTTGTGGTTGATTCCATGGACACCTTTCAAGCTACTAAAGATTTGTGTCACAGTCATGTCGTTGATGCTCTTGCTGATGTTGGTAAAGCTGAAAGATCTTCTTCTTGGACATTGATTCCTGATTATAGTTATAACAAAGTTAAAAATTGGGAATTATCAATCGATGTTCTTTTTATCGATGGAGATCATACTTATGATGCGGTGAGGCAAGATTTTAATCAGTGGTTACCATATGTTCGCAAAGGTGGGTATGTATTATTTCATGATTCAAATATTGTTCCTGGTACTCCAGAAGGCAAATATAACAAAGGTTGGCCGGGACCATCTAAGCTTGTCATCGAATTAGAAAGACATCCAGCTGTAAAACTTTTAGAGAAAATTCATTCAATTACTGTTTTTCAAAAGAAATAAATGATGCCAAAATCAACTGTTCATTTTGTTTATAAATCTCCGAGGCATAGTACTTTTTTGGGGAAGGTTTTTGATAAGATTGGTTTAAATATTCCATTTATTCCTCCAATATGGCGTTATGGCAAAAATATCGAATGGAAAATACCTAAACGTCATCCTGCATCGGCTTCATTTAATATTCTTCAAGCTCTTAAAAAGAGGGGTCCTGTAAAGTTTTATGATCTTTGGGAAAAGACTTCGGCCATAATGAAACCAGGAGATTTGTTTATTGGTTTACCAGTTCAGGTTTATGATGGAAGATCTTGGGATCACCCTTCAATTAATTGTGTTACTCGTCGAACTTTAGAAAAAAATAATCTTAAAGGTACAATCATATTACCTTATTGTCATGATCTTCGATATAACCAATCAACTACCGGTCTTATTGAAAGACATGGAAAAAATTTAATCATTCTTTCTGGAAAATATTGGACGGATACATGGGATCAGAGTCCAGTAAAATCTTATGTAAAAAATTTATTAAGAGTGAATATGGGTATAGATTCAAATGAATATCCGGTTGTTAAAAATAAATTTAATCCTAAGGGTAAAAGAAAATATTTATATATAGGTCAGGCTGCTTGGTATAAAAATACTGCTCAATTGGAAAAAATTGCAGAAAAGATACCTAATTTTGAAGGAGGTTATATTTCGACGGGAGAAATTAAAGGATGGAAGAAGATTGCTTCTTGGGCCAACCTTACTCCTGATTATATGAAAAAACTTGCTCAAGAATATGATATTTTCGTAAATGTTAGTAGTGCCGATCCTTCACCGGCAACTATTCTGGAAAATATGTGTTTTGGTTTCGCGGTGGCTTGTACACCAGAGTCGTCTTATGATTACACGTCACTTACTAGACTTCATGTTAGTGATACTGATTTCAATGTAAAACAATTATTGGAATTACAAAATCTTGATGACGTTGAATTATTAAAAAGGGCAAAAACAAATAGGGAGTTAGCAATTAAAAATCATAATTGGGAAGAAATTACTGCCAAGATTGTCAATTTTATTGAGAGGGTAGGGACGGAGGAAGGGTTGTTTTTGGTGGAGTAACTTAAAATTTTACGCAAAACCTCTCATTAGTAACTTAATATTGTGTTTGGCAATTTCAGTTTTGAGTTCATCTTTTGACATAAAACGTTCTGGATTTTTGATGTGGTGAAATTCGGCTATTATTTCTTTGACTCGTTTCATAGCCTCTGGATTTTTGACAAGAGCGGTTAGCATAGGATACTCACTTCCTTCGGAGTCTATATCAAGAACTACTTCATCTCCCGGTTTGGTAACTTTTAAGATAAATTCAGGCAAAGAGATAATAGATGCTACAACTTCATATCCTTGATTAATATTTGTTACTTCATGGTCAGATTTTAGCCATGGTTCGAAAGAATCTCCTTTGTCATCATCTTTTTCATAAAAAGTTATCGTGTCATTTTTTCCACCAAGTCCAAATGGGCATAGTTTTATGTTGTATTTGGATGACATGTCCTTACA
>CAZQUI010000007.1:0-14133 GCA_964596595.1 uncultured Candidatus Saccharibacteria bacterium | reverse complement strand
TACATTTTTTTATGAGTTTTGTGTAGTGTCGAGGAGATGGTTCAAAAATCCACATAGTATGATCACTATAATCGTGAGGAAGAGTCGCAAGCCAATCAAATGTCTGTCCAATGTTTCCACCAACGTCAAAGAAATGTTTTGTCATAATTATGAGATTATAGTTTATTTATTAAGCAATCTCAACTTGTTTTTTTATTGGGAATAATTTTGAAATTAATCGGCCTTTATACTCAGTTAATCTACGACGAAGGTATTTTATAAAACCGATGTTCCAATTTTCAAAATTAATAATGTGCCAATCTTTTTTAAGGGTAGGAAGTTTCCAGTCTTCATTTTCCCGAGCGTATCTATGAACAAATAGTTTTTGGTTTTGAGAGTTATATTTTAGACAATCAATCATAAACATAAAAGATGAATCGATAACATGTATTTCTGTGGCTTGTTCGATGATACTGCAATAATCAAAACAATTTGGAGCCAAGGTAGGATCGGGGGTTATAATTGAGTATTGAGGATTGATCAGTTTACGATCGATTAAATAAGAACGTTTTGTATCTTCGTGGATAAATACATAAGGTTTTTGAGGAACAATTTTATTAAAAATATTTTTTTCGCTGACCGGATCTCTCTCTACATAAAAAGAATCCCATTTTTTTGAAAGATCAACATCGGCCATGTTATAGAATTGGTTTTCTAGTAATTCACCTGAGTTTCGATTGAGTTTATCGAAGCCTAATATTAGGGCAGAGTCATAGGTAAAATGAGGAAAGATTGTGTTTTTTTCGGTAATATATTTTTTCGCTTCAATATCGGTTCCTTTGATAACATTAATATTTTTTTGGTCACGAAACATGAATCTCACAGAAGGATAATTACGTTCTAGAGTAAAAATACCAACATGGTTATATTTTTTGGAGTATTCACGGACAATTCCATGACACATAAAATGATCTCCTAATCCAAGGTGATGATATATAACGATACTAGACATACAAGAAGTATACGCAATATATATAACTCAGGGTAGGATCTTAAGTAGCTACACAGAGTTGTGGCTCATGCGTCAAGTCTCGACCTTTGATTACAGATGTAGTAGATTTCTAATATTATATGGCTAAAAAAAATATTAAGAAAAAGCTGATAAAAGGTGTATTTAAGGGCAAAAAATCTCTTAAAAAAACCGTTATAAAATCTCCTAGTTCATCTTATGTGGGACGTAAAATCAAAGCCGCCATTTTGGAAACAATTGACGCTCCGTTAGTTGTTGGTCATGTGGAACTTACGGAATTACTCTTTGGTCAAGTTTTGGTTAAGGTTTTAGCTAGTGGAATTTGTGGGGCACAACTTCTTGAGATAGGTGGTCATAAAGGTAATGCAAAATTTGTACCGCATCTTTTAGGTCATGAAGGGGTAGGTATTGTAGAAGAAGTTGGAATCGGAGTAACTCGTATTAAAAAAGGTGACAAAGTTATTATGCATTGGAGAAAAGGTGATGGTATTGAGGCTGATTTTCCTATCTATATGTATAAGGGTAAATCTATTCGCAGTGGTAAGGTAACTACTTTTAGTGAGTATTCTGTAGTATCTGAAAATAGATTAACACCGGTACCTCACGAAACTCCAAATGAACTTTGCGCACTTCTTGGGTGCGGTCTTTCTACAGCATTAGGGGTTATTAAAGATGAAGCTAATGTTCGTTTTGGTGAGAGTGTTATGGTCGTTGGTGCGGGAGGTATGGGTCTTAATATTGTTAAAGCCGCAACGTTGGCCAGTGCTTATCCTATTATATCTATAGACATAAATGATCATAAAAGAGAGTTGGCTTATGAACTTGGGGCACATTTATTTATAAATTCATCAATAAACAATATTGCAGAAGAATTACAAAAAAAGTTTGGCATTAAAGATGTTGATGTTATCATCGAGACTCCAGGTAGCAAGCATGCTCTCAGAGATACGATACCTTTTTTGAGTGGAGTCGGAAGGTTTATTATGGTTGGTCAACCGAAACCTGGAGAGACTGTAGAACTTTTAAATGCCAATCATATGTTTGGTGGTGAGGGTAAAATGATCAAAGCTACTCAGGGTGGTAAATTTTCACCAACTCAAGATATTCCAAGATACGTACGTCTTCACAAAGCTGGAGTATTGAATATCAAAAATATTATTACTCACCGTATAAATTTAAACGAAATTAACGAAGCAATAGATTTGGTTCGGAAAGGTCAGGCTAGTCGTATTCTTATCGAAATGTAATATGCAATCAAATCTCTTAGGTGCATACAAAAGAATGTTAGCAATAAGAGTTGCCGAAGAAGAAATTGCTAAATATTATTTAGAAAATAAAGTAATGAGCTTCGTGCATTTTTATGTTGGACAAGAAGCTGTTGCTGTTGGAGTCTGTGATGCTTTAACAAAAGAAGATCGGGTTATGGGGAATCATAGATCTCATGGTCATTATCTTGCAAAAGGCGGAGATCTTAAGCGCATGGTTTCAGAGCTTTTGGGTAGGGAAAATGGATTAGCCAAAGGTAAAGGTGGCTCAATGCACATGATAGATAAATCGGTTGGTTTTGTTGGCTCTACACCAATACTTGGTAGTGTAGTTCCTTTGGCAAATGGTAGTGCTTTTGAACAAAAATATAATAATAAAAATAATATTACAGTTGCTTTTTGTGGAGATGGAGCTTTTGAAGAAGGTGTAATTTATGAAACTTTAAATTTAGCCGCTCTTTTTAAATTACCTTTTTTATTGGTAATTGAAAATAATCTCTATTCTGTAAATTCAAAAATTAAAGATCGTCGTTCAGAAAAACATGATGTTGAAAAAATTGTAACAGGCTTTGGAGTTCATTATGTTAAAGCGGATGGTAATGACTATGAAGATGTTTATAGTAAAGTTTCAAAAGTTGTATTGAGTATGAAAGAGGGTAGTGGACCAGCGGTTGTTGAATGTGTTACTTATCGTCACATGGCTCACAGTGCACCTCTGTTTGATGATGCTCAAGGATACAGAGAAGAAGATGTTTTGGAAAAGAGACAAGAGCAAGATTCTTTGAAGAAATTAAAAAATAAGTTTATTAAAGATGGTCTAAAAGAATCTGATTTTATTGAAATGGAAAAAGTTGCCCGAACAAATGCGGTGGAGGCTATTCATCATGCGGCGATATCACCTTACCCACCTAAGGAAGATCTCTACAAAAATCTGTATGTCTGAACGAATAATAAAATGCAATGAAGCAATAACTGAAGCCACCAAACAAATGATGGCTATTGATCCAAAAGTCTTTGTTATGGGCTTAGGTGTTACTTATAAAAATGGTGCTGATGGTACTACGGCAGGACTCAAATTGCTTTATCCGGACAGAGTTTTTGATGTTCCAGTTTCTGAAGCTGGATTTACCAGTATGGCCGTGGGTGCTGCTATAAATGGATTAAGACCAGTTATTCATCATGGTCGAGTGGAGTTTGCTTTACTGGCTGCTGATGGGATATTTACTCAAGCCGCAAAGTGGAATTATATGTTTGGAGGAAATAACCCTGTACCGATTGTTTTGCGCATTGCGGTTGGGAGAGCTTGGGGAAATGGTCCACAACACACTCAGGCTTTGTATTCTTTATTTGGAAATGTTTCAGGACTTAAAGTGGTCATACCTTCAACTCCTTACATGGCCAAAGGTCTCCTAGTTTCGGCTCTTAAGGAAAATAGTCCAGTTATTATGCTTGAGTCTCGTTGGTTATATGGAATGAAACAAAATGTTCCAGAAGCAGTTTATACCGAAGCGCTAGATAAAGCTAAAGTCTTTAAGAAAGGTAATAAAATTACACTTGTTGCTTACGGGGATGGTTTCATCTCTTCATTGGAGGCAATTGAGATCTTGAAAGAAGTTGGTGTTACGGATGCTGTTGATTTGATTGATTTAGTTAGTATCAATCCGATTGATTATGAAACTATATATGAATCACTTAAAAAAACAGGTCAACTTTTGACAGTCGATACTACAAATAAATCTTTTAATATAGGATCAGAGATTATTGGTAAAGTTGCTCAGAATGAATTGATAACACTCAGATCAAAACCCGTTTCACTTTCTTGCCCAGATGTACCATGTCCAACATCTTCAGCTTTAACGGAGTCTTACTATCCAACTAAAGTTGATATTGCAAATGCAATTCTGAAAATTCTAGATAAACCTTTAATAGATAAAAAATTAACATTTGAAGAATTACATTTTCACCCAAGTTTTTTGATTCAGTAATAAATAATATTTTTATTTAATTAACTTTTTATCTACAAAAATACTATTTACATAAGTGTCTGCGTATAAAAAATATCCTTTATTTTCTAGAAATTCTTTTGCTTCAGTTTCTTTTTCTAAAACACCTTTAGAGTTGTAACGAAGAGTTTCTGTAGCAATTACTTTTGGTCTATAAATATTAAAATCTATTGAGTTTAGTATTTCCAAATCAAGACCTTCGGCGTCAATTGAGAGAAAATCTGGAGCTTTGTTATTTAAGTATTTTTTAATAATTCCAGAAACTGTAACTAGAGGTATATTCACAACATTTTTTATTTGTTGTTTTCCATAATGAGTTCCTGAAGCGGTTTGTTCAGCGCCACTTTTGGAAAAAGTGTTTAGATTGTGGGAACTCATTTTATAAAATTTGGCAGAAGGATTTTCTGTTGGACCAACTCCAACATTTAAACAGACGTCATTTTTACGATTTTTTCTGATTAGTCTAAAAAAGACATCATCTGGTTCAATGCAGATTCCGTGACCTCCTTTTTTGTAAAATAAATAAGTATTGTTGTTCAGGATAGGGTGGTATGTCCCAATATCAATATAAGTCGGCTTTGAAATGCCTATTCCGGAAAGAAAATTTTCTATGATAATATCTTCGCCACATTGAGCGTAACTTTTTTTGAATTTATTTTTTAAATGATAACGTAAAAAGTTTTTGTAATTATGTGGCGTTATGTATTTTTTGATATTCATTATCTTGGAAGAGAAAGAATGTTTAAGTGTTTTTGAATAATTGTTGGAAGTATTGGAGCTTTGCCATGTTTTATATAGTATTGCCGTTGAGCAACATCAAAATCAGCCTCAGTCATGAGTCGTACAAGTTCTTTAAATGTTGTTTTTGGTTTCCAGTTGAGGATTTTTTTGGCTTTAGAATAATCACCAATAAGCAGATCTACTTCAGCTGGACGAAAATAACGAGGATCAATAGTGATAATAGTTTTTCCTGTATTTGAATCTATGCCACGCTCTTTGACTCCTTTACCTATCCATTTAATTTTAAATCCAAGTAGTTTTGAGCATTCTTCGATGAATTCACGTACAGTGTGCGTTTCGTTTGTAGCCAAAACAAAATCATCAGGCTTTTTTGCTTGCATCATTTTCCACATTCCTTCGACATAATCTTCGGCATAACCCCAATCACGTTTTGCATCGAGATTACCCAAATGAAGAGTGTCCATTAATCCTAAACGTATTTTGGTAAGACCTAAAGTGATTTTTCTTGTTACGAAAGTTTCACCACGACGAGGTGATTCGTGATTGAAGAGGATGCCATTTACGGCAAACATGCCGTAGCTTTCACGGTAATTTTTTGTAATCCAGTAGGCATAAACTTTTGCGCAGCCATATGGTGAACGAGGATAAAAAGGAGTAGTTTCGCGTTGTGGTATTTCTTGAACTTCACCAAACATTTCTGATGATGAAGCTTGATAAAATTTTGTTTTAATACCACTTTCTCGAATTGCATCGAGTATTCGTAATGTACCAAGGGCGACTACATCACTGGTATATTCGGGCTGATCGAAACTTACTCGGACATGACTTTGGGCACCAAGATTGTATATTTCATCTGGTTTGATTTTTGCTATAAGGCGAGATATGTTCGAACTGTCACTTAGATCATTGTAATGAAGAAATAGGCGAGTGTCTTTTTGATGCGGATCTTGATATAGGTGTTCTATGCGAGCAGTATTAAAGCTTGATGATCGGCGAATGAGCCCATGAACTTCGTAGCCTTTTTTTAGGAGTAATTCTGCTAAATAAGATCCGTCTTGTCCGGTAATTCCGGTTATAATTGCCTTTTTCATATGATTCGATAAGTATACATTTTGTGATATCATCAGTCTATCTCAGACTTTCCATTATGCACCAGGTGACTCCATTTTATAGAAAATTTTTAAGATTTGAACATTTTTCTCTACAGTTCATTGTTTTTTTAGTTTCTTTGATAATCTTGGCCTCAATCTCACTTTTTATTTTGCCACATAAGATTGACGGGGACGCTGTTACTTATGTTGATGCTATTAAAGTACTAAACGGTGCTCCCTTAAATGAGGAAATTGGAATGCATGATTATGTTATTCATCGGATCATGACAACTTTTTTGGGGCTTCAGGTGATAAATGGTCTCTCGTTTATTTTTGGGAGTATAGAGGTGGCTTGGTTATTTTGGGCAGCTATATTGTATTTTTTTGTAAACATTATTTTTTATAAGCTACTTTTTAAAATGTTTGATAATGAAAAAGTTGCCGCAATTGGTGGATTATTTTTTGCTGCAAACTATGCCATGGTCATCTTTGGTCTAACTTATTTTATGGATATAGGTGGTTGGACTTTTTATATTCTCTCAATTTATTTCTTATATTTGTACATAGATTCTGATACACCTAAATGGTTATGGATAGCCGCACTAACTATGGCCATCGGAGGTTTCTTCAAAGAAAATGCACTTTTCGCATATATTCCTTTGTTTTTTGTTGTCTTATATGAACATCGTTCGTCTCTCGATTCATTTGTAAAGAAAATTGTTCCTCTTTCTCTTATCACTTTTGTACCAACGATTATTCATCAATATATTGTTTATATTGTTTATGGAGAAAATTATTTTCATTGGATAAAAATTAATCATACCGTGTATGTATATAAATCTAGAATTATTGAATATATAAAAAGTTTTGGTTCATTGTTAAATTTTTTAATTCCCATTTCTTTTTTTGGTTTATTTCCGTTTATAAGATCAATAAAAAATCGTAGTTTTGATCTTAAAAGGGTAGTATTTTTGATCGGAGTATTTATATCTTCTTTGCCAGCAGTTATGTGGCCAGGTATTACACAACGAGTTCTTTTTATGGTTGTTCCAGGTTTGGTTATGTTGGCATGTTTTTTTATTAAAAAATATGATAGATATTGGTATATATTTGCGATTATTATATTTATTTATGCCACATTAAGTTTGTTAATGGATTCATTTGTTTTGAATTTTGTTAATCTTCCTTTTTAATTTATGAAAATATTTCTGATTTCAGTTGCGATTGCCTTCGCTTTATTTATGGGTACGTATAGACTTGTGGAAACTCCACCAACTTGGATTGATGAGGGCCTTATTACACAAGTGGCTATTAATCTTAGTACAGATGGTGTATATGGATATCAAACTGAACCAGATAGTTTTATTGATGCTGATTTCTTGACTACCAGTTATCCAGTTATTTTTCCTTTGATGGCAGTATTTAAAATTTTTGGAGTTGGCTTGTATCAAGCTCGAACTTTGATGGTATTTTTTATTTTATTATTTATTATTGGTGCTTATTATTTACTTCATGAACAATCGAGATTTACACATTGGTTAGTTCCGCCACTTGCTCTTTTGTTACTTGTAAGTTTTGCACCACTATATGGTCATGGAAAAAATGTTTTAGGAGAAATACCGGGTCTGATGTTTTTTGTAGCGACTTTGTATTTTTTGTCTAGGATTGAGAAAGGTAGTGAAAGGTGGGGTACAGCTCTGTCCGCAGGATTGTTGGCAGGATTAACTATGGCAACAAAGCCCATTTACATAATTATTATGTTGCCGGCTTTACTGGTTACAGTTTATTTCTTTCGTATTAGATTTTCTGCAAGGAAAAGAGTTTTGTTATTTATAGGTTGTCTACTGCCACTTATTTGTTGGTATTTAATTCAGTTTACTTCTACTTCACAATTAAGTATTTTTACTGGAAATCCTGATACTTTATCAGTAACAAATTTATTGTTCAGCAATCTTCGTCGCTTTGTTACAGAATTTCAGCCAATGTATTTTGCTGGGCTAATGTTTGTTTGGTGGGTCTCTGTATATATAAGATATAAGCGTAATAGGAGTCTTTCTGCAGTTGAATGTATTGCGCTTATATTTTCAACTGTAAACATTTTTGCTTACACGATTACTTTGGGGTATTATCGTTATTTTTTTCCTGGAGAAATAATCGCCTTAATATTTTTTGTCCCTTCATTGTGGTACGTGTGGGATCTTGTTTCTTTAAGAATACCTTTATTAAATCGTAAAGTATTTTTTGGTTTAATAATTGTATTTATTTGTTTCCAGCTTTATCAGACTTTATTTAGTTCCTGGATATCTGAGTATAGTAAGAGTAATAGAACAAAGGAGCTTTCTGAACATGTTGGTTTAATTCCTGCAAATAAAACAGTTCTACTTTATAATGTTCCAGAAGCTGTAGTTTTCTTGCCACACAAAAATTATTATCAGTATATTCGTTTGGCGGATAGTGTTATTCGAGGTCAAGAAAATCTAATCAGATTAGCTATAGGTATGCCAGATTTGGTATTGGTTGATACAAAATTTGATCTTAAAAAAATGCCTTCTAGGTACAAAGAAATATCTCGTTTTGATAAGTATATCCTTTTTGAAAAAAATGTTAGACTGCCAGAATAATCTATTCAAATGAAACAATTAGAGCTTTCTATCGTTTTGCCTGCATATAAAGAAAAAGAGAATTTGGCTATTTTTATTCCTCAAATTGAGGCTGAATTTAAGGATATTAAAACCGAGATTATAGTCGTTGACGATAATTCAAAAGACGGCACTAAAGAATTAGTTGATATTTTAAATTTAACATATAAAAATATAATTTTAATCGAACGGCCTGGGCTTTTAGGTATCGGATCGGCACTGAGGGATGGTTACAATAGAGCTTCAGGTGAGTATATCCTTTCATCAGATGCTGATCTCTCATTTTCTCCTGATGATATGAGAGTTATTTTCAATAAGATAAAAAGTGGTTTTGATTTGGTTCTGGGTTATTATACAAGTGTGACCTCGTCTGATTCTCGAGGTTTAAATGGTTTAATTACAGTGATTATTAGTACTGTTTCAAATACAATAATGCGTCTCTTGGCTGGAGTAGGTAATTTGAAGAATTATAATACTAATTTTCGAATTATAAGATCATCGACCTGGAAGCGCTTTGTTACTGTTGAAGATCGAAACTTTTTTCTTTTTGAGACAATATATCGCTCAAAACAAAATGGTGCTCGTATTGCTGAAGTTCCGGTTACATTTTCACCACGTAAATTTGGTGAGTCAAAACTCAATTTTTTCCAACAAGCTCCTCGATACTTTTTAAAATTAATTCGTTTTAGGCTTACGGGCAAATCTTCCTGATTTCCTAAAATATAATTTATTTCTTATATGAAAATAGAAATTCTGACACCTTCTTGTAATCTTGATACTATCCGCGATGGACGTGGAGGAATATTTACCTGGATACCACAAGACCCGCTAGTTGAAGTTAATTTGCTTTATTTTTTACCAGGCAAGGCTCGAGGACATCATTATCATCCAGAGTTTAATGAGTATTTTATGGTGATCGAAGGTTCTGGGGTTATGGTTACACGTGATTCCGAAGATGCACCAGAAGAACAGATACATATGAGTCGAGGGATGTGTGTGCGGACTCCCAAAAATGTTTCTCACGCTTTTTTTGCTATTACAGCAGTTACTGCCATATCAATGTTGTCAAAAAAATGGGATGACTGTAAACCTCCAATTGTTCGTGTTGAATATTTACATAATTTAGGACCTGCTGGTCCTGCTAAAAAATAATATGAAATTAGTAGCAGTTATAGGCGCCAACGGTTATGTTGGAAAAGCTTTGTATCTTTCTTTAGTGAAATCTAATCGTTATTTAGTTACAGCTGTTACTCGTGATAATTATCTTGAGTTACAAAAAAATAAATTTGATATTGTTATAAATTCAGCTATGCCCTCAGCTCGTTTTAAAGCAAAAAATGATCCCGTTTGGGATTTTACAGAGACAGTGACTAAAACTTCTCAACTTCTTTATAATTGGAATTTTAAAAAATTTATTCAGATAAGTACTGTGTCAGCACGTTGTCAACTTGATACTGTCTATGGTCGTCATAAAGCAGCAGCAGAAAAGTTGTGTGATTTTGGTGACAATCTAATTATTCGTCTTGGGGCAATGTACAGTGAGGATCTTTCTAAAGGAGTATTGGTAGATATTATGGAAGGACGAAAAGTTTTTGTTGATGGTAGTAGTCGTTATTGTTTTGCTCATCGTGATTTTATTGCTTCATGGATTGTCGAAAATTTAGATCGTAAGGGTATAGTTGAAGTTGGTGGTAAAAACGCAATTGCTTTAAAAGACATTGCAAAATATTTGGGTAAAAACATTGAATTTGAGGGTAGCTTGGACCACCAAGAGATCGAATTTCCTGAAGCTGAATACCCTGAAGCTAAGCTCGTTCTTGACTTTCTTCTTAGTTGGAAGAGATAATCAGCTTATATGAAAAAAACACCACCAACCAAATCAGTTACTCCCAAGATTAAAAAATGTCGTTTGTGTGGCAATACTGATTTGATTCCATGTATTGATATTGGTGAACAATATCTTTCGTCTATTTTTCCAAGTAACTTAAATTATAAAGATAAATTATATAAATACCCACTGGATCTGGTTTTATGTAATAGAAAAAATAAAAAAGCTTGTGGTTTGCTTCAACTCGGTCACAGGTTTGATCTAAGTTCAATGTATGATGCTTATCCGTATACTAGTTCAACTAATTCTGCCATGACTAAGGTTCTCGAGGATGTTGCCAAGAGTGGTCGGGCACTCAATAATCTCAAAGAAGGGGATACAATTTTAGATATCGGTGGTAATGATGGAACTTTACTTTCTTTTTTTAAGAATGATCGAGTTAATCTTATTAGTATTGATCCAGCAAAAAACATCAAATCTCTTATTTCTGATTTACCACAATACACTGGAGTTCGTGATTTTTTTAGTAAAAAAACTTATAGTTCAGTTTCCAAAAAGAAAGCTAAACTTATCTTTAGTATTGCTATGTTTTATCATTTAGATAATCCATTAAAATTTTCAAAAGATGTTGCTGCTGTACTAGATGATAATGGTGTTTGGATTATTCAGATGGCTTATTTACCAGCTATGATCAAAACAAGGATGTACGACAATATTGTCCATGAACACGCTGGTTATTATGCTGCCCAACATATGAAGTGGGTTATGGAACAAATTGGTCTTGAAGTTTTTGATGTCATGGAAAATGATGTTTATGGAGGAAGTTTCCGGATTTTTGTAAAAAAGAAAGGGAATCGTAATTTTCCATTAACAGCACGTTATAAAGAATTACTAAAAAAAGAATTAGAAGATGGTGTTTATAAAGCAGATACTTACCACTCTTTTATGAAGGAGATTCAAAAGACTTGTGATGATTTACAGAAACTTTGTGCCAAAATAAAAGCTGAAGGAAAAACTATTTGGATATATGGAGCATCTACAAAAGGTAATACAATATTGCAGTTCTGTGGTTTAGGTAAAGATCATATTGACGCAGCTGCCGATTCTAATCCTTTTAAAATAGGTAAATATATTATTGGTTCTGATATTATCATAAAGAGCGAAGAAGAAATGCGGACTACGAAGCCCGATTATTTACTGGCTCTGCCTTATAGTTTTGTCAAAGCTTTTATGAAAAGAGAAAATGATCTCATCGAGGCAGGTGTTAAATTTATATCTCCACTTCCAAAGGTTAAAGTTTTTGGTAAAAAATAAAAAACAGTGGGGATTTTATAATCCCCACTGTATTGTGGATTTTTGTTGTTAAGAAATTATCGCTGCGGATCCATCGTTGAATTCATTCCTAAACAGGTTGATGAAGTGGCGAAGAAAGCCTGGGTGATTCTGAGGAATGATATCATCGGGGATTTCTGTGAACCACCGGAGATCCTCTCTTTCCACAACCTTGCCCCCAGCTTTGCAGGCGATTGTTATGGAGATCGGAAAACCAAAAGGATGTTCTCCTCTGGTCCATATGTGACTCGATATTAGCCGCATATCTTGCACAGTATCGCAAATATTTTCTTTCCGAGCGTTGCGGCAACATGCTTCCCAGTATGATTCTCCTGGTTTCATGAACCCTCCAGGTATATGCCAACCTTTGAAATCGTCGTCACGGTAACTTAGGAGAAAGCTACCGTCATTTCTGTAGATTAAAACTTCTACTGCTGGCCATGGTACGAGTTTATGAATTGGCCTGTAGGCCGCATCAGGAATGAAGCCACCATCTTTTTCGGCGACGATGGTAAGAAGACGACCAAGTTCCGTTTGTTCTGCATCTGTCAGTGATGATCTTAGCATTTCTAACTCCTTCTTTTGTTTTCAATGTACTGTTATTTTCTGACTAAAAGCCAGAAACTAGTTAAGTGTAATTATATATATTTTATCGCAATAAGTCAAATATTTTTGTATGCGGACTTGGAAAAATTATAGTTTAGGCTCGAAATTAAATAATAATTGAGATAGACTGAGTTTATGAAAAAAGCTCTTATTACAGGTATTGCTGGGCAAGATGGGTCATATCTGGCTGAATTGTTGCTAGAAAAAGGATATCAAGTATTTGGTTTTGCTCGGCCTGATTCAAATCTTAAGGATGTATCAAAATCAGTACAAGTTATATGCGGAGATATGGCAGATAAGGATTCTTTGCTAAAAGCTGTCCAACAATCAAATCCAGATGAAGTTTATAACCTGGGTGGAATTAGTGATTTGAAGACTGCATTTGCTAATCCAGAATTAACGATGAAAGTTAATTATGAGGCCGTCGGTGTATTGTTAAATGAATGTATAAAAATAAATCCAAAAGTAAAATTTTTGCAGGCATCTTCGAGTGAAATATTTGTTCCACAATTAGATCCACTTGAGGAAAATTCACCGAGAGATTGGGAGACAAAAAATCCATATGCCAAAGCAAAGATGTTGGCTGATCGTGATTTTATTGAAAAGGCTCAAAAAGATGGAATTTTTGCTTGTTCAGCTATACTTTTTAATCATGAATCACCTCGACGTCTAAAAAGTGTTACTACAAAAATTGTTTCGAGTCTTAAAAATATTAGAGAGGGTAAAGAAAAAGTTTTATTAGTTGGAAATATTAATATGAAACGTGATTGGGGATATGCCAAAGATTATGTTGAAGCCATGTGGAGCATGTTGCAGTTAGAGTCTCCAAGGGATTTTGTTGTTGCGACTGGTAAAAATTACTCAATAAAGTATTTGATAGATTTAGTTGCTCAAAAATTAAACATGAAAATTACTTGGCTTGGTGATGAATTAGATACTCGGGCTGTTGATGCTAATGGGCAGGTAATTGTAGAAGTTTCAAAAGACTTTTATAAACCAGATGAAAAATATCCAAAAGTTGGTAAGATCGATGTTATTCAGGGTTTTACTGGATGGAAACCGAGAACTTCTTTTGAAGAATTAGTAAATATTTTGATAAATAAAGCTTTTTAGCTGGGTACTTGTTGAGTATTTCTATTATATTGAGTATGATAGTGCGGTAATCACTATATAAAAAATTATTTAATCTCCATGAAGAAAACTTTGCATTACGTAGTTATCGGCTCATTGTTTTTGATTCCCATTTTCCCTTGGATCGTCGCTAGTTCACATTTTTTCTTCCCGTTTATTACAGGAAAGGCTTTTTATTTTAGAATTTTAGTTGAGATAGCCTTTGCAGCTTGGGTAATAGTGGCGTTTTTGGAACCAAAATATAGGCCAAAATTAAGTCCTATTACTTTAGGGGTAACTATTTTCACTCTGGTTACTCTAGTTGCTGATCTTTTAGGTATAAATCCACTTCGAAGTATTTGGTCAAATTTTGAACGTATGGAAGGTTGGATGGTTATATTACATTTGTGGATGTTTTATATTGTTTCTACGAGTGTTTTTGGTTCAGGAGAAGTTGGTAAAAAGTGGTGGCAACGTTGGTTGAATACATCTTTGGGAGTTGCTTTTAT
>CAZQUI010000006.1:45360-55028 GCA_964596595.1 uncultured Candidatus Saccharibacteria bacterium | reverse complement strand
AGCACCACGTTGGCGCCAATTTTTGAAGTTTTGAGTTTCGAATCCTTTTAAATAGGATTGAAAGCTATATTTGTATCTCCAAATTGAACCTTTATAAATTCTGCTCCTAAATAGTTAATTATCATAATGAAAGCATACTATCAAATATAGTACGGCTCTGCCAGTAGTTAGTTATGGTCGAGACCTACTCTCACCCAATACATATTGACATACTATATTAAATATGCTACCATATTAACAGGTAGCAGGTAACGTTACGTTCGTAAAAACAAACGTTATCAACAATTAAAAGAAGGAGACGAAATGAAAATACTAATTGCAGAGGACGATGTTCAACTGAGCATAATCCTCTTTGCAGTCTTGAGGAAAACCGGTTTCGCAGCAGAAAACATTGACATCTTTAACTCTTCAAAAGAAGCAGTAAGACACATCAAGGAAATGCCAACTCTGGATGTCCTGTTTACTGATTGGGACCTAGGAGATGGTCTGGGTTCAGAGGTAATCAAGGAGGCTCGACGAAAAAATCCTAACGTGAAGGTGATCGTCGTGAGTGGCAGAGATATCAAGGATCCCGAAATTTGGGAAAGCGCCCCTGATTTCTTCATTCAGAAACCATACGAACCTCGAGGATTAATGGAAGCTGTAAAGCCTTTCCTGAATCGAGCAGCCTGAATCTTTTCTCTCACCCGCCATACGATGACCTCGCATGGCGGTTTTTTATTATCACTTCCATCTTGTTAGCTATATCTATACAATTCCCTTCTTTTATGTTAGATTCACCTTAACAGCTTCGGCTGTTTTAATTGTGTGTTCATTTTATTTATTTCGCGTTATCCCGAAACTATTTATTATCAAATTAAAAAACGGGGCGCGTCACATTCAATGCCAAAGAAAACTAATACAAAAGCAACTGATTCGATAGAAATTTCAAAAGAAAACACTCAGGATACTCCCCCAAAAATTCCTGAATTCGTAATGACAGAAGAACAAAAGAAGACTCAAATGGGTGGTCTTATCTTAACGATGAAAAATCCACCTATTTTAGGTGATTTAGTCGAAGGTCCAGTAATCTCTATAGAAAAATCTTCTGTTTATATAGACCTAGCACCATTTGGTACCGGAATCATATACGGACGAGAATTTATCACTGCTCGTGATGTTATTAAAAAAATAAATATCGGCGATGTAATTGCTGCAAAGATTGTAGATAATACACACCCAGAAGGATACTATGAACTTTCTCTAAAAGAAGCTCGCCAAGCTATTATCTGGAATGAAGCTGAACTAGCAATCAAAGGAAAGAAAGTTTTGGAACTTCCGATCAAAGAAGCCAACAAAGGTGGTTTACTCATCGAATGGCAAGGTATCGTTGGATTTTTACCAGCATCTCAGCTCAAGACAGAACACTACCCTCACGTAGCTGATGGCGACAAAGATAAAATTCTTGAGGAATTAAAGAAGCTTGTTGGAACACGCATTGCGGTATCCATAATTACAGCTGATCCAAAAGAAGGAAAACTAATCTTCTCTGAAAAAGGCTCCGAACAAAAAGAAAAAGAAAAAATTGTTAGTAAATATGAAATCGGTGACTCTGTCGAAGGTACCGTTACAGGAGTTGTTGATTTTGGAGCATTCATAAAATTAGAAGAAGGTTTAGAAGGATTAGTTCATATATCAGAACTAGACTGGGGCTTGGTTGATGATCCTAGAAATTTCATCAAAGTTGGTCAAAAAGTAAAAGCTCGTATTATTGAAGTAAAAGATAGTAAAATATCTCTTTCAATCAAACAGCTTCGACCAAATCCTTGGACTGAAGCAGCAAAAAAATACAAGAAAGATATGACTGTCTCTGGAGTTATTATTAAATTCAATAAACATGGAGCCTTGGCATCTATCGAAGAAGGTGTTGCTGGTTTGGTCCACGTTTCAGAATTTGGTTCAGAGGAAAAACTCAAATCTACTCTTGAATTGGGCAAAACATACGATTTCAAGATTTCTCTCTTTGATCCAAAAGATCAAAAAATGGCACTTATCTATACTGGAGATAAAAAATAATTTATTGTTTATAGATAACAAAACAAAAAAGACTTAGGATATTTAAATTCCTAAGTCTTTTTTGTCTTAAAATAAAAAAATTTATCCAGCATTAAAAACACTCATGGCTTTTTCCCTGCTTTCAGTAACAATCATTTCTATAGCTTCAGCAATTTTCTTGCTGAGCTTTTTTATTTCTTTAATTTCTTCTTCTTTAAATTTACCTAAAATAAATTTTTCAATTTTTTCTTCACCATGAGGAACTTTAGCTACACCTTTAGCATCAGCATCCGAAAGCCCAACCCTAATCCGGATAAAAGCTTCTGTTTTTACAGCCTTAATAATAGACTCAACACCATTGTGACCACCAGAACTACGATTGTATGAAATGCGAATCCGACCTAAGGGTAATTGAAAATCGTCGTAAATAACAATCAATCTTTGGGCAGCTTTAACATTTTTTACAAAACTGGCAACAGCTGCACCAGATTTATTCATAAAAGTTTCTGGAGCAAGTAAAACAACTTTCTCTTTTTTTATTTTGATTTCAGAAACTAAAGAATTTACCTTCTTTTTATACTCAAATTCTTCACCTTTAAAATGATTACGAATATTTTCCAAAACAATACGACCAGTATTGTGACGAGTATCACGATATTCTTCTCCAGGATTACCTAAACCAGTAACTATAAAAGTCATACCGAGAGTATAGGGGAATTGGAATCGATTGTACAGCACATAAATTTTAAATTAATACTAAATAATTTATAGTGATTTTTAAATAAAAATAACAAAAACTTGTGCGCATCTTTTTTTGAGAGTACAATGTGTTCACGCATATGGAGAATGCCGAGAATAATAAACTAAGTGCACGGCACCCATACTCTGAACCGAGTGAAAATCATCATGGATTTTGGCACAGTATTGGTGAATGGATCAGAGCTATCGTTATTGCCTTAATAATATTCCTACCAATTCGTTTTTTTATAGCTGAACCATTTTTAGTCAACGGAGCCTCAATGGATCCATCATTCAAAACAGGCCAATTTCTTATTGTCGACAGGCTTACCTACAGATTTGAAAAACCAAATCGAGGCGACGTAATTATTTTTAAATACCCAAACAAACCAAGCCTATACTACATAAAGAGAGTCATTGGATTACCCGGAGAAACTATTTCAATGTCAGATGGAAAAGTATCCATAATAAACACTCAGTATCCAAAAGGATTAGAGATAAATGAACCTTACATTGACAGTAAACACAAATCTTATGATTCTTTCAAAAAAACTCTCAGCGACAGTGAATATTTTGTTATGGGAGACAATCGGGCCGAGAGTTCAGATTCTAGGTCGTGGGGTCCATTAGATGAAAAATTTATAATAGGAAGACCCATAATTAGATTATTACCACCAAAAGCAATTTCAATTTTACCTGGAGAATACCATGAATAAAGAAACAAAAAATAACAATAAACGTCCATCGAATTTTTTAAATTGTGAAAATCTCGATAAAATTGGAGAGGTTCCTTTTTATTACGGATTTACTCCAGCCAAAAGTCCTTCTATCAGCAAAATAGACCTCGATGCAGCAAAAGATATCATGGAAAGCGACTACATCGACGACGAAACTTCTCATCACGGTAAACTTCCCCTTCATGTTGAAGAAAAGATAGCTCTGATCAGAACTTACCAAGAAGAAAGTTGGAACACGTTACCTCAACCAATAATGCTCTACTTTAAAGACCCGTGTCGCGGTCCTCGCAAAGCAGCAAAATATCCTCGTTATGCTGACTTAGAAATCATTGGAAGCTCTGGACCAATTGCCGAAGCAACACTTATTCAAGCTGGTCGAGCAATGCTGGCCAAAGAAGGATATGTAGACACCAGCGTCGACATAAATAGCGTTGGCGACAAAGATTCTATCGCTCGTTTTACTCGTGAATTAATAAACTATTACAGAAAAAATATTAACGAAATGACACCAGAGTGTCGACAGATGTTTAAAAGAGATCCATTCGAATTACTTGCATTTCGAGATGAATCTTGTCGTGAATTAAACTCTCGTGCACCAAGATCGATGGATTTTCTATCCGAAACGAGCAGACGACATTTAGAAGAAATTTTAGAATATTTGGAAACTTTAGGTATTCCTTACAACTTAAACAATGGACTTATTGGAAATAAAAAATACTGTACCGAAACTATTTTTTCTATTATTAATGGTAAAAAAGAAGACTCCAAGACAAAAGAACAAAAAATACTTGGTATTGGCGTAAGATATAACGGTTTAGCAAAAAGACTTAATGCCAAAAAAGATATTCAGGGTGTTGGTCTCTCTTTACTGATAAAAGAAAACGATAAAACCTTGAGAAAACCAGTAACAAAAATAAAAAGACCAATTGCTTCTTTTATTCAACTTGGACAAGAGTCAAAACTTTTATCCTTAAGTGTAATTGAATTACTCCGTCAAGCAAATATTCCTCTTTATTTATCTTTGGCCAAAGATCGTCTAGGGGCCCAAGTATCTAATATCGAAAAATTTCACACTCCCTACATGATTGTCATGGGCAAAAAAGAAGCTGTTGAAAAAACAGTGATCGTAAGACGTATTGATACTCATTCCCAAGACATTGTGCCCCTTACAGAACTTGCAAAATACATGAAAAAAATTGAAGCAATGTGGCTAAAGAAGTAATAAAAGGTAATATTTTTTATTTGACTAAAACTCTATTTAATGATATTAAATAGGTTAAATCACTGAACCTTAAAAAGGAGAATTATGGAAATTTGGCACTTATTCATTGTGGCAAATGGTGAAACCGAAATTAATGGTCAAGATAGTCTTAAATTAACACAAAAAGGTGTAAATCAACTCCGATTTGCCGGAACGACAATTGAGGGCATTCTGGCAAATACTCAAGCTTCGAGAAAGTTTACAGAAGTACTTTCTTCAGAAGAGCTCAGGGATTTTGGTTCTTTAAACCCTCTTCTGGGTACAATTACCGAAATAAATGAGGTAACTGTTACTGATAGATGGCCAAGTACTACCGAACCAATCACGAATTCATCGTACAAAATTAGGATGTTTGTACAAACCAAACTAACTCTTGAAAGAACAAAAGTACTGATGGTAATGCTTCCTCCTCATTGGGCAAACGAATTAAAGAAATTATTTCTCAACGATTCGCCCGAGGCACAACAACACTCACTTTACTCAACAGAAATGAAACCTGGAGATATAATTGAGATCATCTACACCGATGAACTCCTGACCGAAGTCAAAATCCACGAAAGCCCATGATTTTGAGTTAAAAATGGCTTTTACCACAGACCGAGTTTACTATAACTCGGTTTTTTATTGCCTTTTTATAAGGATCATGGTATCTTGTATTTCATGATAAATGTAGAAATAACTCGTAATCCAGGAGAAAACGGCCTCAGTCTTATTCGTCGTTTTAGCCGCAAAGTCCAAAGTTCTGGCGTTATACCTCGTGTCCGCAGTCTCCGCTTCAATGACCGTGTCCAATCACGTTTCAAAGTAAAACAAAAAGCTCTAAAAACTATTGGTCGCCGAGCTGAGATGGCTCTTCTCGTAAAATTAGGTAAAGCTCAAGCAAAACCAGAAAGAAAATAAACTCCTTACACTCCCCGAACATTCGGGGAGTGTTGTTAACCCTATGTCTTTTCATCTCTCACATAATTCAAAAGAAAAAATTCCCACCTCTCTATTTCAGAAAATTGCCAAAGAAGTGTTGGGTGAAAATTATAAATTATCAGTAGCCATAGTAGATTCTGATCATATTAAAAAGTTAAATACCACTTACCGTAACATAAATAAACCTACAGATATTCTTAGCTTTCCTTTAAGTGAAAATGAAGGAGAAATTTACCTTTGTTTAAAGGAAGTCAAAAAAGAAGCGAAGAAATTTGATAGAACTTATGAAAATTTTTTAGCATTTCTCTTTATCCACGGATGTGTTCATTTGAAAGGACACGATCATGGGAGTACAATGGAGAACATAGAGTCTCAAATTAGAAAAATATTTGGGATCTAATCTTCTAAATGGCCCGAAATATTATTACAGGCATAGATGTCGGCACCCACTCCGTCAAAGTTGTTGTTGCCAATGCAAAAGAAAAGACCGATAAAGGTCTTCCTCGTATTATTGCTGCCGTAATGACCGAATCTAAAGGTTTAAGACATGGATATGTCACAAGTATTCACGATGTATCTGAAAGTATTCGACGTGCAATTGCTTTGGCTGAAGAAAAATCTGGTGTCAAAATTAAAAAAGCTTTTGTTGGTGTTGGTGGTATCGGTTTAGCTAGCACATCTGTATCTAGTTTTATTATGACCTCCAGAGCCGATGCGGAAATTACTGCTTTAGACCTTACAAGACTACGTGAACAGTGTGAAAAAGATCTTCCTCCGACTTCTTTGGCAAACCGAAGAATAATTTATGATATTCCCATTCAATACAAAATTGATGGCGCTCCGGCACTTAGTCAGCCACTAGGAATGACGGGCAATAAAATCGAACAAAAAACCCTCTTCATTTCCTGTCTCGACCGTCATGTTGCCGATCTTATCCAAGCTGTGAACCAAGCGGGCATCGAAGTTGAGGATGTGATGGCCGCTCCCCTCGCCGCTAGTTTTGTAACGCTTTCTAAATCGCAAAAAATTGCTGGCTGTGTACTGACTAATATTGGCAGTGAAACAGTTTCGATCGCAGTATTTGAAAATAACATTCCTACTTCTCTCGAAGTTTTCTCTATTGGTTCCACAGACATTACCAATGACATTGCTCTTGGCCTCAGAGTTCCAATAGAAGAAGCTGAGCAAATAAAGATCGGCGCTATTACCGGTAGCTCTTATCCGCGCAAAAAACTTGATGAAATCGTAGCTGCGCGTATGTCAGATATTTTTGAACTCATTGAATCTCATCTCAAAAAGATTGGGCGTAATGGTTTGCTTCCGGCAGGAATTATCATTACAGGTGGTGGTTCTGCACTCAACTCAGTGGACCTTATGGCCAAAGCTTCTCTCAAGATTCCTGCTCGTATAGGTTCTATCAGTTCAGAAACAGCCAAATCCACTTCTCGTGACAATATCTGGTCCGTAGCCTATGGTCTTACCGCATGGGGACTCCATACTGAAGAAGGACCTGAAATCGACTCCTCTATGGAATTTCTACGACATTCTTGGAAAACAATATCGAGGTGGTTTAAACAGTTTTTGCCTTGACAATATTTTTATAATATGTTAACGTTTAAAACGTATTAGTCGGCCAAATAGTTAAATCTTTTGGTCAAAAATTCAACAAAAAAAAGAAAGAGTTAGTTTATGAAAATAGAAGGTTCACAGACCACACTTCAACGCGGAGACTGTGTAAGATTACTGAAAACAGATGGTACAATTGCTTTCTCTCGTAATGGAGAAAGAATTCTTCGAGACAGAGGTGACGATAAGTTTTTTGTGAATATTTGGTCCGACGGCCAATTTTCAGATATTGTTCGCGTCATTGCTGAGCTTCACGGATTCAATACAAAAACCCTGAAAAATGACCACAACATCTGTTTGATCACTTTTAAATAGCAGATACCCCAATCAAAATCACCACCAGTGACCAATCGAATGATAGTCACTGGTTTTATTTTGATTTAAAAGATATTGATTTAAATAAACTTGACCAATTTTCGTGATTATATTTTCCATTTTGAGATTTTCATTTTCCATTTACTCCTCTCACCACAATCCCTTGAACCCGACAAGTTGTGCACGTAAAATCGTGTGGTAGTATACAGGCTACATATATGCCCAATATTACTCCTGACATAGAAGCATTTGCCCGCATAAAAGTCCTCGGCGTAGGAGGTTCTGGTGGCAATGCAGTGAGCCACATGATTGCCTGCAAAGTAAAAGGTGTAGACTTTATTGCCATCAATACTGATGCCCAAGATCTCCATCGTTCTCTCGCCAAAAAACGTATTCATATCGGTAAAAATCTCACTCGTGGACTTGGTACCGGCATGAATCCTGACCTCGGTCGCCGTGCAGCCGAAGAGACTCGTGATGAGATCCAAGAAGCAGTCAAGGGTGCTGACATGGTTTTTGTTGCTGGTGGTTTGGGTGGAGGTACTGCAAGTGGTGCCAGTGCTATCGTTGCACGTACTGCAAAAGAGCTCGGTTGTCTAACCGTTGGAGTAGTGACTAAACCTTTTTATTTCGAAGGTCGACAACGTGTACGTATTGCTGAAGCCGCTCTCGAAGATCTACGCAAAGAAGTAGATGCTATTATCGTTATCCCGAACGACAAACTTCTTTCGGCTATCAGCAAAGAAACTACAGTCAAAAACGCCTTTGCTATGTGTGATGAAATACTTCGCCAAGCAGTAGAAGGTATCTCTGATCTTATTACCACACCAGGTCTAATCAATATCGACTTTGCGGATATTCGGACTGTTATGGAAAATGCTGGTTCCGCTCTTATGGGTATCGGTTCTGCCTCTGGAGAAAATCGTGCAATCGAAGCAGCAAAAGCAGCTATTAATTCCCCACTTCTAGATGTTTCTATTGCCGGAGCAAAAGGAGTACTCTTCTCTATCGCTGGTGGCGAAGACCTCACTATGTTCGAAATTCAAGATGCCGCTAAAGTTATTACCGAGTCTATCGATCCCGAAGCCAAAATTATCTTTGGTACCGTGAGAGACGAAAAACTCAAGAAAAATGAAGTAAAGATCACCGTTATTGCTACCGGTTTCCCCGAAGGAGTTATTCCAAGCAACAAAAATACTACTCCTACTCAAACTCCTGCTACTGCCCAAGCAGCCGAAGCGAGCATTCTCTCTTTCATGAAAAGCGGAACAGAAAAAGGAAAGATTTTTAATCCTCCACCAGAACCACGTCGTGAACCCGTTGCCGCTGAGCGTATTACCGATGTTAAGAAAGAAGCCAAACCAGTCGAAAATGATGACGATGATTGGGGTGCTATACCAGCTTTCCTTCGCAGAAGTAGACTCAAATAATTCTCGGTAGCTATATACTTTTCACTGAAAAGATCCTTTGACCTCGAGGATCTTTTTCTATATAGCCCTCACACTGAAATTCTTCCATAATAACAGAACCTATAAGTAATATATCTTTAGCTGCCATTATTTCTAAGCTTGTAAGGCATGCAGATAAAGCTAATGATTTTCTTATTCTCATTTCCCTTTTATTAACCATATCTCCATATGCAGCTGCACGACCTATCACCATCACAGACAATGCAATAATCCCGGTTGAAATAAGAATCACAGCAATAACAGCGGTAAATCCTTTTTTGTTTTTAATGTTGTTCTGCATCATTGATAGCATCATTAAGCTCAAATAAATTGATATATATTTCATAAACAAAAGAAATTAATCCCGTAATAAGAATAGAGATTAATCCAATATAAATAATAATCTCGATCAGCGTCATACCTCGGTGTCCATACATTTTTTTATTTATTGTTGTGGTGCTTTTTGTTTTTGTTATTTTTTGGTTTATTTTTTTTTGATTTTTTTTTTTTTATTTTTTTTTTTTTTTTTAAAAAATAAAAAACAAACAAAAACCAAAACCTTTTTTTCGGGGTGTTTTTAACAACCAG
>CAZQUI010000006.1:0-45350 GCA_964596595.1 uncultured Candidatus Saccharibacteria bacterium | reverse complement strand
TATTTTTTTATTTAAAAGATAGTACATATATGATTGGTGCCGAAGCGGCTAATATATACAAACGATCGTTATCGCACACCAACTTTTGAGGAGCAACCGGTAAACCGTAGGACGCTTGCGGTCCTCGTGATAGTGAAGAATCAAATATTTGTAATTCTCGACCAGCTTCTCGAGTTACGATAAAAATTTTAGATCTATTGACGACTATACCGTAAACTCCACCGGGCATATTGTAAGTAATCGGAAAATTAAATGCTGCTGGTGGTGTAGAAAGAGAACTAGGAGTACTCTGAAAAAGTTCGTGATCGGTACGAATATCGAAACCTCCTGCAGTACGACCAAAGATGAGAGAATCTTCAAAAAAGGAAATTACTTTACCCTCTTGTCGCTGCCAACCTGAAGGTTGAAAACTGCTGAGAAGTTGCGGATTAGTAAAATTATTCATATCCAATAAGATGAGCTGATCGATAGCTGATGCGGCAATATAGGTCTTATCCCGCACCGAAAAAATGTCATTGATTTTGCTACTAACTTCATAACCTGATTGATAAAGTAATGAACCATCATTTTCTATTTTAAAAATAACAACTTCTTTACCATCCCATTTAGCGGTACCCAGGAGAATATATCCAGCATAATAATCTATAGAAGTTCCGGTAGTTGGAAGCGTAGTGGTACTAGGTAGGGCTAACGTGTACCGAGCCATCAATGTAGGAGAAAAATTATCTTGAATTTGTATAACATGGAGTTGCGCCGCTGTACTATTGACCGCTGCAAAAATCTTGTTTTCTACAAAAACCAAGGAGGAAATTCCTGGACCAGTATTCAGAGTATATAATAGGGTGGGAGCAGTCGTACTGGCTATATTAAAAATAAGAAGATCGGGATCATTCGCTCGAGTAGAATCCGCAGAAATATAGACAATATTATTTCTGATTTCAATATCAGTGAGTGGTAATAAGGGATCAATCGGTAACGTAATAGGTTGTATAGATATATTTTTATTTTGTCCTCCAAAATATGGTGCCCCAATATCTACACTGCAAAGAGATCTGCCTTTATATTTATTGTTCTCTTGAGCATACGGTTTGATAGTTTCTAGAGTTAACTTATTCCCTATTGTGATTATCGTTTCTACTCTTTCATTTCCATACCACTGAGCTCGACCGGTAATATTCACGGTAGTGCTGCTTGTAATTATAGCAATGCTTTTTGATTCATAGGGTAAGAGATTATCAAATTCCTCTCGATGTTGCTCGTATATATCCAACAATAAATTCTTTTCTTTACTCCCATCGAATATCTCTCGAGCCCCTAAAGAAGATTGCACGATGATCACCACAAAAATAGTAACCACAGAGAAAGCGAGTATAACATCGGTCAGGATCATGCCCTTATTTTTGTAATGCTTTGGAGACATCATAGATCGGTAGTAATATGGATAAAGCAATTGCTCCAATAATTCCTCCCATGACCACCATCATGAGAGGTTCAATCAGAGTAGTGATTCTTTTTAAGGAATGCTCAAGATCTCGATCGAGAATTGTTGAGGCTCTCAATAGTGAGGTTCCTAAACTTCCAGTTTTCTCTCCCGCTGAAATAAGAGGGAAAATATATTCAGGAATGTACGACCCTTTGAAAACAACCGCAACGGAACTTCCCTTTTTCACGTGAAGATAATACTCTTTCAATATTTTATAAAGTGGAATAAAATTCAAATTTTCAAAAACAGATTGGTACGCATTCACGAGCGGTATTCCAGATTCAAGAAGGGTACCCATCGAGCGCACAACAACTGAGAGATGATATGACAAAAGTAATTTGCCGAACAAAGGAATTCTTAAGATGCAATAATGTAAAAAACTTTTTATTGAAATAAACTCGCTATATATTTTCTTTAAAATAAAGAACGTGATAATGAGAATAATTACATACCAGATTCCCCGTTGTGCTATTTCTTCTGAAATAAAAATGACTAGTTTTGTTAATAAAGGCAGTTTAACATTGAGACTTTTGAGTGTTGGAATGATTTGCGGCATAATACCCCGCAACAAGCCGATGGTCAGCACTCCCGCACACAATGCGATAACAATCGGGTAGGTCAGTGCAGAAAAACATTTTTTGATAAGTTCATCTTGTTTTTCGATAAGTAAGCGTGCGGAACCTAGTGCCTGAGCTAAATTACCTGATTGTTCGCCATGCTTCACGATATTTATAATCGTTGCATTAAACTTAAGATGGTGAGCCAATGCTCCTGAAAAGGAATTGCCTTGTTCTACTGCCTGACGAACAGAGACAATAACCTTTATACGATATGGAGGAGAACCTTGTTCGACGGCACTGAGCGCCTGATCCAACGTAAGGCCGGCAGAAATATACAATTCACATCGTTCCAAAAAGAGAATTATTTCTGGACGACTCCATTTTTTATTTTTAAAAAATTTTAAGAAGTTTATAAACATACAAATAAATTATTCTGATAGAACACGTCGAACTTCTTCTGGTGTCGTCATTCCCCATTCAATCTTTTCAGCACCATCATCGTGCATTGAACAAAAACCACGAGCAGAGAGATGTTGAGAATAATCTGATAAAGGAGCTTTAGACAAAATCAGTTTACGAATAACCGTATCTACTTCGCACATTTCAGCAATAACCATACGATCCGTAAGACCGGTACCCCTGCAAATTTCACAACCTTCACGATTGCATGATTTACAGATAACTCGCACCAAACGTTGACCGATAACCAGACGCAATGTAGAAGCAAGAAGATAAGTATCAACTCCCATATCAATAAGACGTGGAATAGTTTCGAGAGCTGAATTGGTATGTAATGTAGAAAAAACTAAGTGTCCGGTAAGAGCCGTATGAACGGCCACACGAGCTGTTTCATGATCGCGTATTTCGCCCACCATGATGACATCTGGATCCTGACGTAAAGAAGCGCGCAAACCATTTGCAAATGTCATACCATGAGTATGCCTTACATAGACTTGCCTGATACCTGGTATCTCATATTCAATAGGATCTTCGAGCGTAATGATAGAAATCTTTTCTTGCGCTTTATGAGCTAAACAGGCATGTAAAGTTGTTGTCTTACCAGAACCGGTGGGACCAGTAACCAAGATCAATCCTGTCGTCTGTGCTATAGCATTTTGAATACTTCTCACATGATCAGCATTGAAACCAAGATCTATAAAAGAAAATCCTTTACTTCTCTCTATAGGTAAAAGTCTCATCACCGCATTTTCACCATGATAGGTAGGCATGAAAGAAATACGAATATTGTACGGAAGACCAATATCTGTTTTCCATCGACCATCTTGAGGTAAATTGCGAATATCAGTTCGAGCACCGGAAAGTATCTTGAGCCGAGCAATCATCTCTTCGTGGAAATTTTTAGAAAGAAAAGTAATATGTTCTAAAATGCCATCAATCCGCATGCGAATAACAATACGGTCTACCTCCGGATCACAATGAATATCTGAAGCTCCCAGATTCACCGCGTGCAATAAGATACGATCAATCGCTTCTACAGGTGATGATACGTGGTTCCATTTTTCTTCCATGAAAATATACTATCAATCATCTCTCAAATTCTGATGAATTTTGTCTCAAAAATTGATGAATTATAGATGATTGACATACGCATTCCCCACATTGCACTTTCCTAAATATGTGGTAATATTTTACGTTGGTTTAGCTCTTTCTAAAAAATATAGAAGGAGAGGGAATAAAAACACTCAACAAAAATGAAAGGATTGCATGGCACACGCATTTATTCGTGGTGGAAAAATTAGCCCCACTGGTATCTTTGCCACAGGGCCAGCCGGTAACGGAAAAACAACTTTTCTGGAATTGCTGGAGGGTCTTTTCAGACCCAAATTTGCTTCCACGCCGGTTTGTCGGATCGACATGAGTCAGATCTTTTCCCAATGGGGAATGAAACTGACCGATGCGCTAGGAGTAGAACTGCGCACATATATCCCCTCCATTAAGGCAGGGCGTTTCGTCCCGGATGAACCTACCCTTCGCACGTACAATCGGTGGCTTGAGGAAATTCTCACTACGACCTCTAAGCGAATCTTCTTGTTCGGTGGCTTTCCGCGAACCCCGGGACAACTAACAGGGCTCGAGAAGTTCACCCAATCAATCGTCCTCTACCGACCCACCAACAAAGAACAATCCGATGCAGCGATTATAAAACGGTGGGAAGAAAGTAAGGGTAAACCAGGAAACGAACTGCGAATGGAAAACTCTCCCACACCTGAACAGCTCCAGATTCGGTGGGATGAAGCTCAAGCCACAGCGAAAGCTATGCAGAAACTGGGGGACAAATGCCTTCATCTCTCCCCTACGGCCAATCTTCATGATCGCCTCACTGAAACACTGACCGTTCTCCAAAAACGAGGTCTAATCCCCGAAGAAATGACTCGACTTGCTCTTAATAGACTACGAGATCCTCGTCATCCCATTCGAAAACGAATCGCCCAAATCGAAGGAACTCTCACGGAAGAAGAACAACACCCAGACCCCGAAGAAAAGTATCGGTATTCTGGTCACAAAATTCCCATCGGAATGCAACTCTCCCGCAAATAATCACAACTCTTGTCTTTTTTACCTCCCCGCTCGCCTCATGGCCAGCGGGGATTTTTAATACTACATACAGGACCAAAAGTCTTGCCCTCTTTAGATTTTCGTGCTTTACTGTGAGTTCATTCTATTATGCAAATTCGTAATATCGCAATTATCGCTCACGTGGACCATGGTAAAACCACTCTTACCGATGCTTTAATGACTCAAGCTGGTCACGCTGATGAAGGCTCAATGGACTCTAATGCGCTCGAACAAGAGCGTGGTATTACTATTTACGCTAAAAATACCTCTATTACTTACAAAGACACCAAGATCAATATTGTAGACACTCCGGGTCACGCTGACTTTGGTTCCGAAGTAGAACGTGTCCTCCGCTCTATCGATACTGTTCTATTGGTTGTAGACGCTCAAGAAGGTCCTATGCCACAGACGCGTTTCGTTCTCAAAAAGTCTCTTGAGCTCGGACTCAAACCGATTGTTATTTTAAATAAAATTGATAAACCAGCAGCAGACCCTGTTCGAGCTCACGATCAAGTTCTAGAACTTTTTATGGAACTCGGTGCAAACAATGAACAACTTAACTTCCCTACCCTCTACGCTATTGGTCGCCAAGGCATTGCCAAACGCAATCTGACCGATGACTCAAAAGATCTTTCTCCTCTCTTAGATGTTGTGCTCGAACATGTTCCACCGGCAAACAAAGATTCCCAAGCACCCCTTACGGCTCAAGTTTTCAATCTGGGTTATGATAATTTCCTTGGCCGTTTAGCTATTGCCCGTATCTATAACGGTACGATCAAAGATGGTCAAAACGTTTGGATAAAAGATGTGCAGGGTAAATCATTTCAGGGAAAAATCACTAAACTTTTCACTTTCAAAGGTAAGCAACGTGTAGAAATTCCCCAAGCTGAATCGGGTGACATTGTTACTGTTGCCGGTATTCCTGAAATTTATATTGGTCAAACGATCGCTGATACTGAAACCACTCCTCCATTACCAGCAATTACGGTTGATGAACCAACTATTTCCCTCCAATTTTTAGTGAACAATTCCCCTTTTGCTGGTCGTGAAGGAACTTTTGTAACGGGTCGCCAAATTCGTGAAAGGTTGGAAAAAGAATTGGAGATAAACGTAGGACTTAAGGTCGATTTTTCGACCAGTGAATATTTCACTGTTTCTGGTCGTGGAGAATTACACATTGCCATCCTCATTGAAAATATGCGCCGCGAAGGGTATGAACTCCAAGTTTCTCAACCACAAGTAATTATCAAAGAAGAAGCTGGCGTTAAACTCGAACCATTTGAAGAATTGATCATCGATACTCCTCAAGAATATTCTGGTGCCCTTATCGAAAAACTCGGTAAACGCAAAGGTATCATGACTGACATGAAAACACACGGCAATCAATGCCGCATGGTATTCGAAATTCCTACGCGGGGTCTTTTGGGTTACCGCAATGTCTTTATTATTGACACCAAAGGCGAAGGTATTATGTCCAGTCGTGTAATCGGCTTCAAGCCATATGCCGGAGAGATCGAAAGACGCGAAACAGGATCAATGACCTCAATGGTCTCTGGTAAATCACTCGGCTTCTCACTCTGGAATCTCCAAGATCGCGGTCGTATGTATATTGGACCGGCTATAGATGTCTATGAAGGCATGGTTGTTGGTGACACTTCAAAAGGTGACGATATGGAAGTTAACCCATGTAAAGGTAAAGCCCTAACCAACATGCGTTCTTCCGGTAAAGACGAAGCCTTACAACTCATCCCTCCGTTTGAACTCAATATTGAAAGAGGTTTGGAGCTTATCCGTGGTGATGAGTATTTGGAAATTACCCCAAAAAATATTCGTTTACGCAAGAAATATCTTACCGCCTTAGATCGTGCTCGTGCTACTCGTAAAGATTTGAAATAAATTTCATACAATTTATTTCTCAATCCATCACCACTTGTGACGAGTTATTCTTGCATCTATAATCAACAGATGAAAAAAATCATCATCTTCACTCTTATTGTTTTAATTAGCGGAAGTTTATATTTTTATAACTATTCTAAATCTTTATCCGATCCAAAAAACACAACTTACAAAATAGATGGCCAAGAAATTACATTACATAATGGTAACTCTGAAATTTCTCAACCAAATTCAAATGGAAAAATAATTACTAACTATTTTGGCAATGAAGCAACTGGGGACTTAAATAATGACGGTATAGAAGATACTGCCTTTTTACTTACTCAAAATAGCGGTGGTAGTGGTACTTTTTATTATGTAGTAGCAGCAATACAAAATAAAGACGGTAATTACTTAGGTACAGATGCAGTTTTTATTGGTGACCGTATATCACCGCAAACAACTGAGATTAGAGACGGAAAATTAATTGTTAATTATGCTGACAGATTAGCCCAAGAACCGATGACGACACCTCCTTCAATGGGAAAAAGTTTATGGCTCAAATTAGATCCAAAGATTAATCAGTTTGGAATTGTTATACAAAACTTTGAAGGAGAAACTGCTGAACCAAAAATACCGACCGATGCTTCATTACCAATAAATACCACCTTATCGGGAACATACACCTGTTTACCTTTTATAGATCCAAAAATACCCCCAACCGAAGAATGTGTTTTTGGTTTAAAAACCGATGACGGTGTTTATTATCTCGTAAATTTTGGCCAATCAGCTTCGGCTATAGAACAATTTAAAAATAAAAACCACATTAAAGCCGAAGGTTTTATTATGCTCAAAGAAGCTTTAAGTACTAACCAATGGGTTAAATATAATATGAAAGGAATATTTACGATTACAAAAATTATTGACTGAATTGGATAGAGCTAGGGCTGGGAGGAATAATTTGAAGTAAAGGACTGATATATGAAGAAAGCCGCCCCTTACGAAATCGGCTAATAAGTAGCCTATAATTATCATACTGATAACTCGGTTGGTGGACGTAAGACACGATGACACAAACCCTTTCGAGGGTTTTTGTGTTTAAAGACCGCTTATTATAGAACCACTACACCATTTGCCCCAATTTAATCCTCCCCAGATGCCAAGTATTCCTCCTACCATTCCCAAAATAATCGAAGTAAAAGATAAAGAACTACCACCCCATAACAGCGGAATATAATTGCCGAGTGCTGAACCTGCTATCATACCGATCCATACAAATTTTTTTGTATCCATGTTATTTCCAATGGGTCTTAATATAATCTTCAGCTTCACTCATGAGAAATGGTTGCGTAGAATTACCCACCCGAACAAAAAACTCCTCTTTTTTATCGGCGTTACGAACATAAGCTGGTTTATGACTCTCGCGGACAGAAACCATACAAACATCTTTATCTTCTATTTTTTCAAATTGAACAGATACATATTTTGAAAATGGTAGCCCTATCATAGTCTTAATCAACATACTGAGATGGTTTTCGAATCCATCCCTATTTTTCTTTGGTAAAGATTTGTAATCATTTTCCAAGCCTTTCACTAAAGCATTATCATCAACTCCAATCAATAGGGTTCCTCCCTCTGAATTCAAAAAACCAACGATAGCCTTTATTACCGCATGTTCCATTTCCTTACTAACTTCTCCTTTGCGAATATCATAACGAAGAGTCTCTTTAAATTCTATAAATAACCCCTCGCCTTTTTTAATAATATCTTTAACCGATCTTTCGAGAATAGATCCGGAATAATTTCTAACCATTTGTTGAATAATATGAACATATTCATCAAAATTTGAAATATTTTTTAATTTAGTAACTCGATCAGTCTTATGTTCCAAAATAATAGTTGCATGATTAATAATTCGACTAAGAGGAGATTGATACGTTTCAACTGAAGTAACATCAGATAAACTTACTGATTTACGCCTTCGAAAAACAATGCCTGATTTGTAAACAATTTCTTTTTCAGTTATTTCGTAATGAGAAAAATACCAATTTAAAAAAAGTAAAATAAAATAAATAATTTGAAACAGAGAAAACACTCCGACTAAAAACAAATCATAACGTAAATATTGATCAAAACCCCAACCCTTAAAAAGCATCTCATAATTACCAAGAAAAGAGGCTGCAACAAAAATTATAACAGCCAAAACTTCCATAAGTATAATATCCCTCAAAAAAACCAAAGGTCCTTCTTTTATGATTATCCGACGCATAAACTTATATTATCACAATAATCGAATTTGAAGTCTTTATTTTCCAAATTAACTATTTAAAAAAATCTTTGTTCTATTTATAGATAGAGCAAAAGCTCCCATTCCTAAGTTTTTACCAATATTATGCGCCAATAAGCGCATATATGTACCACTCGAACATTTGACTCTAATTTTTAACACATCAAATTGTCTATTTGAGTCGACAAGAATATCGTTCCATAATTTAATTATTTCAAACTGACGAAAGTCCCCTTTTACTTTATTTATTCTTTCAATAATTAAATTTCGAAGATCTACAGAATTTATCTGTCTCTGCTCCAATTCTTCTATAGAATAAATTTCAACTTCTTTGGTTGGCATCTGTTCAGGTAATCCACCTCTCCGAGCCAAACTATGCAACTGCTGACCCTGTGCTGTGCGTGATGAATATGGTGGATACGTTTGAGTAAATTTTCCTAAATATTTTTGTTGTATGTCTTTAAAATCAAACTTACTGCTACCCTCTACAGATTCAACCAAACCGAGAGCATCATACGTATCCGTCTTTATCCCAAAAACAATTTCAACTTCGTATTCTTTATCAAGATTCAAATATGTTTCTTTTTCTTTGCATTCATCACCGATGAGAACGAGTAACTTGCCTTCAGCCATAGGATCGAGCCTACCAGCATAGGTCATAGGAATTGACGCCATTTCAGTTTTTCCTGCTGCAATTTCACGTGACCGAAAACGTTCCAAAGCTTCAAGTGGTGTTTCACCAATCATTTTATCTAAAATAACCATATCCTGACCTTATCATGTCGAGGCCTACCCTCGCTACTCCCTATTTGCTACAATGCTTCCTATATGTCCGACAAGCTCAAAAAACTCTCTACTGATGCCTATAAAGGCGTTCGTGACTTCTTTCCAACTGACATGGCCATTCAGAATAATATCTTTGATATATGGCATAACACCGTCCAAAAATACGGCTACGAAGAATACGGCGCTTCTGTTCTCGAACCAGCCGAACTCTATCACGCCAAAAGTGGCGAAGAGATCATCAATGATCAAACATATACTTTTACCGATCGTGGTGATCGAGCGGTCACCTTACGTCCCGAAATGACTCCAACAGTTGCTCGAATGGTTGCTGCCAAAAAGCGTGAACTTACTTTTCCTTTGCGGTGGTATTCTATACCCAATCTTTTTCGTTACGAACAACCACAACGGGGACGCGTCCGAGAACATTGGCAACTCAACGTTGATATTTTTGGAGTAGAGACTCTATCTGCAGAAATTGAAATCATAAATATTGCTTATGATATTACGCGGGCCTATGGTCTCAAAGAGACCGACTTCGAAATACGTCTCAACAGTCGTAAGCTCATGAACTATATCACCACAGATGTATTTAAACTCAATGATGAACAAGCCCACAAAATCTCCAAACTGATCGACCGCAAAGACAAAGTAAAACCCGAATGGTTCGAAGCTGCCATCATGGAAATATTACCAGAAAAGGATGTGGCGACTTTTATCACGTTATTAAATTCTAAAAACTTTGAAGAATTTACCACCCGTCTTCCCCAAACTCACGAAGAACACCAGGGCTTACAAGAGATAAAAACCGTTACAAAAGCATTAGAAGCTCTCGGTATTACCAATGTCCGATTTGATCAAACTCTCATGCGTGGTTTTGACTACTATACTGGTATTGTTTTTGAGGTATTCGATCTCAATCCTATCAATCGACGCGCAGTCTTGGGTGGGGGTAGATATGACGATCTACTTTCTCTTTTTGGTAATGAAAAAGTTACTGCCGTAGGCTTTGGTGCGGGTGATGTTACGGCGCGAGACCTTATGGAAACCTATAACAACCTCCCTTCGCCCAGAGGAGCTACCGAGATCATGATCTGTATCATGGGAGAACACAACACTCCCTATGCTCTCGAAGTTGCCCAGAAACTACGACAGAAAGACCAGCATGTTGCGGTAGATTTTTCTTATAAGAAAATTGGCGATCAGATCTCCAATGCCAATAAAAAAGGAGTAAAAAAGATCATTGTTATCGGCGACGAAGAAGTAAAAACTGGTACAGTGAAGCTCAAAGACCTTGAAACAGGCTCAATTACCGATCTTACCCTCTAATACTTATTCCTAGACTTATAGTCGTTACAAGAGTACTCTTAGGGCAGAAAAAGAAAGGAGGTTTTTATGAACCTGTGTGTAAAATGTGGTGGTGAAGTTCAAGATGCTAACAATTTATTTTTCTTAACGATAGAGTTTTTATCGTTTTTAAAAATTAGTTTGGGAAGTCCTAATTTCAAACATCAACATATTTTTCCAGTAACAAACGGAGATAAAACCTGCAGTGGAACACCCGATATTTACCGCATCCTTAACCAAGATCCCAATCAAATACAGGAGGCCACCAATGATACCGTTCGAGTTCGACAAGAAATGTGGCGAAAAGCCTATGCCACATTGAAAAATAAACAAAGTTATTAAGTTCTGCCTTGTTCTCCATTCTCCATAGCCGCTCTGCGGCTTTTTTGTAGATCATCTCGTGTGATACAATATTGCCCATGCGTAAAATAACTTTTGATATTGAAACCAAGAACATGTTCTCTGACGTTGGATCAAATGACCCTACTGCTCTCGACATATCGGTGGTCTGTGTACACGATAGTCTTGATGATTCAATTAAAAGTTATTTAGAACCTGAATTAAAAAACCTGTGGCCCATTCTCGAACAAGCTGATGTACTCATTACTTGGAATGGAGATCATTTTGATATTCCGCTTCTCAATAAATACTATTCCGGCGATCTCACCAAGATCAAAAGTCTCGATCTCATGAAAGAAGTTCATGGATCTTTGGGACGAAGACTCAAGCTTGATAGTGTCGCCGAGGCTACGTTAGGCAAAAATAAATCTGGCCATGGATTAGACGCTATACAATGGTGGCAAAATGGTGAAATAGATAAACTTATCCATTATTGTAAAGAAGACGTGAGACTGACCCGTGATTTATATGATTATGCAGTAAAAAATAAGCATCTCAAATATAAAGATTTGGGTAATATTAAAGAAATCAAACTTGATACAACTCATTGGGATACGCCACAAGCTACCGCCATGACCTATACCTTACCTTTTTAAAACCATAATGCGCCATGAGCTTGTGATATACTCTTCGTATGGAAAATAAACAAAATAATACAATTAGTATTCCTGGTGCAATTATTATTGCTGGAGCAATTATTGCTTTTGCCCTAATTTTTAGCTTAAAACCACCTACTCAAAATATCAAAATTGAACCCGTAACAAAAACCCAAGACTCTATAAAAATGTTACCTGTGACTTCAAATGACCACATACTCGGTAACCCTAATGCTGAAATAAAAATCGTTGAATACTCAGACACCTCATGTCCTTTCTGTAAAATTTTTCATCCAACAATGAAAAAAATTATTGATCGTTATGGCGCTGAAGGCAAGGTGGCCTGGGTTTATCGTCATTTTCCTTTAGATAAACCAGGTACTCGATCTGATGGTGGTACCCTTCACCCAAATGCCGGAAAAGAAGCTCAAGCTCTAGAATGTGCAGCAGCTATAGGGGGTAATGATGCTTTCTGGAAATATACCAATCGTCTGTATGAAATAACCCCTTCTGTTACCAGTCAAACTCCACAAGGTCTAGACCAAAGCGAACTGCCCAAAATAGCCTCATTTGTTGGACTCGATTCCAAGGCTTTTGCAGATTGTTTATCTAGTGAACGTTTTAAAGATAAAATTGAGAATCAATACCAAGATGGAATAAATGCCGGGGTATCAGGAACACCTGCTAATATTTTTGTCCTATCAAAACCAGCTCCGGCCTCTATAGATAATTTGGCCACCAGTATAACTTCTCAATATGGAACACCTGTCATTATCTCTGATGACCGAATGAGAATAATCATGAGTGGCGCTTTACCAGAAACAGTTTACTCAAATATACTAGATATCATTTTAGATAACAAAAAATAAAATTACTTTTTGTCTTTCTTAACTTCCTTTTTCTTTGTACTGTTGAGTAAAAGAACCGCCACAACAAGAGTAATTAAAAATAATTCTGTTATATCCATATACCTACATTATAACTAGTAATATAATCATTTCCCTGTTAACAACTTACCTAAACGACAATACTCACATTTTTTATCTTTACATTTAGAAGCAATAAATGAAAGCGACAATATATCATTTGCCATTGAAGTTATTTCTTCTTTAACTTTCAATGTGTCATCATTTAATATTTCAAATCTCTCTTTTTTATATTTAGATCTTTCATTTGGTTCAATAAAATCAATCTCGCCATATTTCATATTAAACTTTCCTTCTCCATCTAAGAGGAGCTTGTAAAAAGCTAATTGCCTAAAATAATTACCATTATTTTTTGATGACTTAATCTTACCTTCAATTTCATTTCGTGATTTCGGTTTACCTGTTTTATAGTCAATAACAATCACATCACGATTGCTCAAAAATTCAATTTTATCTAATTTTCCAGATAATTCCAAATGAGTATTATTTATACTCACATTTACACCCTTAACAGCATACTCATTCAATAAATGACGATTCCAAGTTTTTTTATAAGTAAGATAATAACCTTCAAGAGCTTTTTTGCCTTTCAAAAAAGACTCATCTTCTTCATCTGCCGAAAATGGTAAATTTTCTATATTATTTTTAAATATTTCAATAAATCTTTTTATATGAATATCATTATTTTTGGAATACGCATCAAAAAATGATCGCAAAGTGGCATGAATAGCGGTACCATATAACTGATGTTTATTTTCAGCCTGAGGAATTCTAATTAAATTAACAAAAAAATATTTCCAAGGACAATCAAGATAATTATTGAGATGCGTGACCGACAAAGGTTGATTAATAAATAATGATTTAATAAAATCTGGCTGCAAAATAGAAACTGAACCAGTTTTTATGTCTAAATCTTTTGGTAAAATAACTTTACTTAGTTGTTCATTTATATTTCTAGAACTAACTATATTAAAATCAAAAAAGCTTGAATCAATTTCTGAAATAAATTGACTAGCAATCATTTCTTTGACCCCATCAGAATGAGCCCGACTAATCATTATTGACTGCCTAGCACGAGTAAGAGCAACGTAAAACAAACGTCTTTCATCATCTATCCGACCTGTAAATCGTGCGTGCTCAATAAGTGGTACATGAAAATGATTACGAGAAGAACGATTACCCCAAATTCCATCAACGGCATGAATAATAAAAACATGATTAAATTCTAAACCTTTAGCTCGATGTGCCGTCATCAAACGGACACCTTTTATATATTTAGAATGTTTACGCCCACCCAGCATGCCATGTTCTTCTGTAATATTGAGCCTATCTATAAAATCTGCTAAATAAAAATTTTTAAAAGACCGCACCATAGCTGAAACCTGATCAAAAAATGCCTGAACTGAATAAAATCTCTCTAAAGAATTTGGGGCCATAACAATATCTGACATTAATTCAGTTTCTTGAATTAATTTTTGTAAAAATACAGTAAAAGAAAGTAGCGGCGCTTCTTTTGACCACTTATTAATTTTGTCATAAGCTCTACGTAAATCTTTTGTTTCATTGTTATTTAATGATTTTATTAAACGATGTAAAGGAATTTTTTTTCTAGACGCCTGACGACAGATACTTGCTACTTCCGCGGAATCAACCATCATTTCGGGTAACAAAAGGGCAGCAGAAAGATATTGATCGTTTGAAGGATCATGGATAGCTCGACATAAAATCAATATTTTAGTTATATCATAATCAGACATAATATCGTGATCAGATTCTATACTATGAGATATGTTTTCAGATTCTAAAATCTTTGAGAGATCATCAGCGTGACGATTATCTCTGTATAAAACAGCTATCTCTTCGGCAACTTCACCGGCAGATAATAAAGCTGAAATTGCAGCTGCAACGCCCTCCAATTCATCATTAACAGTAGAAAATTCAACTATTCGCAGTTGATTACTACCAACAATTAAAGATTTCAAACGAATACGCTCCTGATCATATGCTGTAGGATTTTTAATTATCAAACTATGAGAAGCATCCAAAATACCTTGGTGAGATCTATAATTGTGTTCCAAATTTATAACAGTAGTATCTTTATATTTTTTTGAAAAATATAAAAAATTTTCCAATGAAGCACCTTGAAATCGATAGATTGCTTGCTTATCATCGCCCACAATAAATAAATTTGGTGAATCATGAAAATCAGATAAAAGCTCTAAAATGCGATTTTGAGCCGCATTAGCGTCTTGATGTTCATCGGCTAAGATATATTGATACTGTTCTTGTAAAGTTAATTTAAATATTTGATCATTTTCTATTACCCGAATGATCTCCAAGAGCATATCGTCGAAATCATAACAACCTATTTTTGCAAGTTCTTTTTCATAGGCCTGATAAATCTGTACAAGCTCTCGGTTTTTGATTAAATTTTTTTCTTGCTTTTCTTTTTCTGTACGAGAAATTTCCTTATCAGAAAAAATAACCTCATCTAAACTTTTTTCTAACTGAGACGGTGAAATATTTTCTCTTTTTAAAGTATGTATTTCTTTTAGGATAGGATCTACATAATACGTCGGATCACCGTATGGTCTCAAAATTTTAATATTTTTTGAATTTAAACATTTTTCAATAATTTTAATTTGTTCTATTTCGTTAATAATTCTAGAACCAATAATCCTTGGAAAATAGTCGGGATATTTTTCAATAAGATATGCAGCAAAACCATGAAAGGTATGAATTGCTACCTTGTACCCTGTTGCACCTATCGTCTCAACAAGCTTTCTTCTCATGGCTTGAGCACCAGAATCTGTAAAAGTAAGAGCTAAGATACTATCTGGAGAAGTATCAGTTTGCTTGAGAATATTTGCAATACGTAAAGTGAGTATTGTTGTTTTTCCGGTTCCTGGACCAGCAATAACTACAACCGGACCCTCTATTGTATCGACGGCTTTTCTCTGAGCGGCATTGAGAATCTTATAAGATCGCTCAAAAATAGTTGTGTGATGATTGGCTTTCGACATTTATCAATTACATTCTACACGACAACAAAAATCCCGCGAATATAAATACGGAATTTCAATAATACACAAAAAACTATCAAAACTAGTAATTCTTCAGACGATTAATTTTATCGTGCTGACGAATTTTTTCATGAGCTTTGGCTTCAATTTGACGAATACGTTCACGAGTAACTCCAAATTCACGTCCCACTTCTTCTAGAGTATGTGTGATTCCATCATTCAAACCATGACGCATTTCCAGAATTTTACGTTCTTTTTCAGAAAGATCATCTAGAATATTATTGACTTGATCACGCAAAATTCGACGTGAAGATTCTTGATCTGGAGAAAGAATTTTATCATCAGCAATAAAATCTTGAAGTGTAGACTTATCATCTTCGCCACCATCACTACCAACAGGACTTTCTAACGAAACCACATCTTGTTCAATTTTTTCAATTTGATAAACCTTATCGACATCCATTCCCATCTCCGTAGCAATTTCTTCTGGTAATGGTTCACGACCCAAATCTTGAGTCAAACGACGTACAACTTGTTTGTACTTGGCAATAGTTTCAACCATGTGTACGGGGACACGAATTGTTCTTGATTGATCAGCTAGAGCACGAGTGATAGCTTGGCGAATCCACCAGGTCGCGTAAGTAGAAAACTTATATCCTTTCGTCCAATCAAATTTATCCACTGCTCGAAAAAGACCCAAGTTACCCTCTTGAATAAGATCCAAAAGAGTAAGATCTGGACTACGACCAACATATTTTTTAGCAATCGAAACTACCAATCTTAAGTTTGCTTTCGCTAAAAGATTTTTTGCTTCCATATCTCCAGCTTGGATACGTCGAGCTAATTCTTTTTCATTGGCAGCAGTGATAAGAGGATATTGACCAATCTCTTTGAGATACATCTGAATAGAATCGTACGCTGAATCAGAACCATGACGTGAACCATACGCTGATGGTTTTTTGACAGACAAATCTTCAACTTCCAAAAGTCCACCCCCTTCCAAAACATCGACATTTGCAGTAGAGAGTTTTGTATATAGCTCATCTAAAAATACAATATCGTTTTCAATCTGAGGAAACTCTTTTAAAATCTCATCGTAGGTCACAAATCCTCGATCGCGACCTTTTTGAATTAACTTTGTAGCTTTTTGTTCAAAGCCTTTTTTATCAAGTTTTACTTTTACTGGAGCCTTGGCACGTGACTTTGTTTCAACTTTCTTTTTCGATACTACTGAGCGTTTTACGGCTTTTGTAGTCTTCTTGGTGCTTTTTTTTATTTTAGGCATAAAAATAGACGATTTCGTTGAGTATACAACAAAACACTCCAGTTAAGCAAGGATATTTTACATCTCGTAAATTTTACTTATTATCTAATTGAATCGAAATACCTAACACACTGTTGCTGTTCTTGCACTGTCTGTAAAATACTGCAAATGTTCGGATTGTTTTGGTTTTGGGCAACGTAGAAGACGCATAGCGATCTGTATCCAGTATCTTGAATCACTAGGCAAGCGTTAGGAACATTTGAGGCAATAGCTTGCGCCTTTACGCACGAAAACCTGTTTTGAATTCGTGGACATACGCTTTGGTCGGGAAATGCTTTTACAAATTGCGCATAACAGGTTCCTTTAAGTTCATCATTGGTAATATCAGCAAAACTATTTAGGTGAATTTTATCACAGATGCTTATGTCTTTGTTTTGAATCGCTAAATCAAACACATGCGCAGCATCAACTATACCGGACACGCCATACGGGCGAAATTGTTCATACATAAATCCCGCTATTAAACTGGCGACCATTAAAAAGAGAATGATTTTAAAAGGAAGTCTCATTACATAAATATTATAGCAAATTATTTTAAAAAGTTAATTAAAATTTAAAATAACACTTTTTTCTTTGATATCTCCCCTTTTCTGATCGACAAGACCTGACATTTAGTGGCCAGTTCTGAAACCTTAGCTTGATCTCCCACCTTTTCTGCTTGTCTTAATTCTTGCATAGCGGTAACCAGCTCTTCAGCCAAGACATCTTCTTCAAAATTAAGAAGAAATTCATTCATATGAATATTCCAACGTTCTGGCTTACTTCCAAAAAAAGATTCGGACTCAAATGTCGCATCAGCTAAAATAGGCTGAATACGAGCAACTCGATTATCGTATGATGCACCAGCTATTTTTTTAATTTTCTCTCTATGACTCAACGCTTCTGGTAATTGTGCAGCCTCCATGAGAGCCAACAATCCGAACATTCTACGTTCCACCAGATCAATTCTTTTTGCAATTTCACTACTTGTCTTTGGAATTATTTCGTTTTTCTGATTAACAACTGTTTCAGCATCTTGACGTTTTTTCAAAACCCTCAAATCATCCCAGATACTACTAGCTTGAATATGGGCTCGATCAGCAATCATTCGAACAAAATAATCTTGATCAGTTTGTTTTTCCACGTTCGCTAACAAGGGAAAAACTCTTTCTTGCAAGGCTCTGGCAATTAAACGTTGATCTTTAACTTCCAACAAAACATTTGAAAGTTCAAATTCTATTACAGGTTTTGTTGATTTTAAAACTTCTCTCCAGTGAACAGGATCTTCTTTGATAATATCGGCGGGATCCTTGCCACCAACAATATCGGCAATTTTTACATCCATACCCATGCCCAGCGCTATACCTGCCGCACGTAAAGCAGCTTTCTTACCAGCAACATCAGAATCAAAAGCAATAATAATATTTGGAGAAAGACGACGAATGAGTCCTAGGTTATTTATTACCCCTAATTTACCAATACCATCATCTGCCAAAGCTGTACCCGAAGAAGCAACTGTATTTTTTATCTCAGCTTGATGAGACATAACCAGATCCATCTGACCTTCAACCATAATAGTATAGCCAAGACGACGAATCTCGCTTTTGGCTTTATCTAATCCATAAAGAATAGCCGATTTGTCATAAAGTGGAGTATCCGGACTATTAAGATATTTTGGTGACTTGCCATCATCCACCAAGATACGCCCAGAAAACGCAACTACTCGACCACTCGTATCAGAAATCGGAAACATAATACGACCTCGAAAACGATCATAAAAATCTCCTTTTTCTCCTTTTTTAGCCAAACCAGCTTTTTCAATGATTTCAGCTGACCAGCCCTTCCCTTTAAGATAAGCATAGAGATTACTCCACCCTAGTGGCGCCCACCCAATTCGAAAATCCTTTTGAGTTTTTTCTGTGATACCTCGACCTTGCAGATATTTTTGAGCTTCCGGAGATTTCTTATAATTTTCTTCAAAATAAACTGTTGCTACTTCCATAATTTCATACAGCTTATCGCGCTCACTATCAGCTTTTTGATCATGAACAAGTTTTACTCCCGCGCGTTCAGCCAATACTTTTAGTGCACCACGAAAATCGAGACCTTCAAATTGTTCGACAAATGAAAAAATATCACCCTTTGCCTGACAACCAAAACAATAATAACTTCCGCGCTCTGGTGAAACAAAGAAAGAAGCTGATTTTTCATTGTGAAAAGGACAACGAGCCTTGAGAGATTTGCCTGATTTTTCCAATTTCACATATGAACCGAGAAGCTCATCAATTGGAATTCGTTTTTTTATTTCATCAACAGCAGTGCGATTCATAAAGGCAGTATACCATTATACATAAAGTTAAAAAGATATTGACAAGAAATGAATTTTTTTCAAAAGAAAAAGCCGACCTGATTGAATCAGAATCGGCTTGTTCGGCATGTTTGAGCCGTTTTTATTTTCTATTTCGTCCTTTTGGACCATATAAAGTTTATCACAAAATAACCCCATCTGTCAATAGATAGGGTTATTTTGTTAATAGGGCTTAAAATATAGATTTTTACTCTTCGGTACTCTCTTCTTTTGGAGCAATAGTGTCGATCATAGTTTTCTTTGGAGAACCTTCAAATCCAGAACCTGCTGGGACTAAGCGACCAATGATGACATTTTCCATAAGACCCGTGAGGTCATCTTGGGCACCACGGACAGCATTTGCAATAAGAACACGAGTGGTGTGCTGGAATGAAGCGGCTGACAAGAAACTCTTACGGGAGAGTGATGTTTCGGTAATACCCATCACCAGTTTCTTTGCTTCAGCTGTAGCAAGACCAGCTTCCTTGGCCGCTTTGTTTTCTTCGAAGAGCTGGATATCATCGACAATCATACCTTCCGTAAGATCAGTGTCTCCAGCAGATACCACTTTGCGACGGGAGAACATCTGCTTCACGATAAGCTCAATATGCTTACGTGATACAGTTTCACCTTGAAGTTCGTAAATCTTACCGACTTCAGAAATAACGTATTCCTTTGCTCGCTCTTCCCCACCAAATTCATAAACTTCATCGATATCAGCAGATCCATCAGTGATAATTTGACCTTTCTTGACTCGATCACCAACACGAACAAGTGTGGTACGACGATATGGGAAAACATATTCAACTTCAGCAGCTTTTTTCTTTGTACTAGTATCTTCTATCTCAGGAAGCACACGAATAACTTTTTCTTTACCAATATCTTCAATAGACATAACGACACCATTAACAGAAGCAACAACAGCGGGATTTCTTGGGCGGCGTTTTTCGAAGATTTCTTCAACACGAGGGAGACCTGCGGTAATATCTCCACCTTGTGAAGCGGCTCCTCCTGCATGGAAGGTACGCATCGTAAGCTGTGTTCCTGGTTCACCAATCGCTTGTGCAGCCACCGTACCTACTGCTTCACCGAGAGAAACTAGTGCATTTTTACCTAAATCAAGACCATAACACTTTGCACAAACACCGCGAATCGTCTTACATGAAAGTGGTGAGCGAACATTCACATGTTCAACTCCTGCCTCTTCTACTCCGAGAGCGTCTGCCTTTGATAGTAAATGACCTTTCTTATAAAGAACATTTCCAGAAGCATCTTTGATATCTTCAGCGACAATGCGACCACGAATATTCTTGGAAAGTGGAATATTCATACCTGAAGCACTTTGTTTATGGATAACAATACTGTCTTTTGTACCACAATCCGGTTCAGAAACAACTACATCTTGAGCAACTACGAAAAGCTTACGAGTAAGATACCCAGCTTTAGCAGTGTTAAGAGCAGTATCTGTAAGACCCTTACGTGAACCGTGAGTAGTAATGAAGTATTCAATAGGAGTCAAACCTTCTTTTGCACAAGAAAGAATCGGGAACTCAATTGTTTCTCCAGAAACTGAAGCGATCAAACCTTTCATGCCCGCCATGATAGTAATCTGTGACAATGATCCTCGAGCTCCAGAATTAACCATGTCATAAACAGAACCATTCTTATCGAGTGAACCTGGAATAGCTTTTTCAACATCTCCTTTTACTTTTTGCCAAATTTCAATATGTTTACGAATGCGTTCTTCTTCAGTCAAAAGACCATCGTTGAATTGTTGAGTTACGCGATCTGCATTTCCTTTACCGACTTTTATGAGATCATACTTTGCCTGAGGAATCATAATATCATCGATACCCCAGGTAGTACCAGAATGAGTAGCATAACTAAAACCAAATTGTTTGATACTATCCAAAATCGGTGCAACACTCTCAGCACCATGCAAGGTAATCATGTCATCAATAACGGCACTGATGCGCTTACGTCCCACTTCTTCATTAAGAAATGGATATTCTACAGGTAAGATATCATTGAACAAGATACGACCAACCGTGGTTTCAAACATACCGCCTTTGTATGCAGCATATTTAGTCGTATCAGGAGCAAGAACTTTTACCTTGGCACGAAGATCAATCTCTCCAAAACTGTTTGCCAAAACTGCTGCACTAGGAGATTCGAAGAATTTATTTTCTCCCTTTGCACCATCAATAATTTTTGTAACCCAGAAACAACCAAGCACAATATCGAGCAATTTAGCAACAACTGTTGGATCATTGTTACCTGGTTTCAAAATATTTTTATCTGAGGCCATGATCTCACGAGCTTCCATTTGAGCTTCTTCTGAAAGTGGTACGTGTACAGCCATTTGGTCTCCATCGAAGTCAGCGTTGAAAGCCGTACAGACCAATGGGTGAACTTTAATAGCATTACCTTCGGTCAAGACTGGTTTGAAAGCTTGAATACCTAATCTGTGCAAAGTTGGAGCACGGTTCAAAAGTACATATTTACCATCAATAACTTCTTCCAAAATTTCCCAAACTTCTTTAGCACCGTCATCGATTAAACGATTAGCTCCACGAATATTAAATGCCAATTCCCTCTTCAAAAGACCAGAGATAACGAATGGACGGAAAAGTTCTAGAGCCATATGCTTTGGTAGACCACATTCATCGAGTTTGAGCTCTGGACCAACAACGATAACTGAACGACCAGAATAGTCTACACGCTTACCGAGAAGGTTCTGACGGAAGAGACCACGCTTGGACTTCAAACTATCAGAAAGAGATTTGAGTGCTCGTTTTTGAGCAGCCGCTGCAGCAGCACCAGCAGAAGAACTATGACGAATAGAGTTGTCAATAAGTGCATCAACAGCTTCTTGCAGAATGCGCTTTTCATTTCTCAAAATAACTTCTGGAGCATTGATTTCTTTGAGTTTCAAAAGACGATTGTTACGATTTATTACGCGACGATACAGATCGTTAACATCAGATGTTGCATAGCGACCTCCTTCCAAAGCCACCATTGGGCGTAGTCCTGGAGGAATAACTGGAATACGGACCAAGAACATCCATTCTGGACGAAGTTTGGCTTTGATCATTTGTTTTACCAAAGCAATACGTTTACCAAGTTTTTCTCTATCTGCAGCACCTGCTTCTTCGTAAGACTTTTCAAGTTCAACTTTGAGTTTTGGTAAGTCTATTTTTTTCAAAAGATCATATATAGCTTCAGCGCCGATCAAAGCTTCAAAGATTGAACTGTAGCGCATGGCATATTTATGATAAGTCATCTCATCGATGACTAATCCAGGAACAATACTTTCAATTTCTTTACGAGCATTTAAAAGTAATTCCTTAAGAGCCTCTTTGGTTTTATCATCCTGAGCAGTTTTGACTTTGGTCTTGTATTCAGCATCGAGCTCTTTGAGGAAATTTTCTTTCTCTTGTTCATGAACAACAGTCACCATATATCCGGCAAAATAAACAACTTTTTCAAGATCAGATGTTGTCATACCGAGAATAAGACCAATACGGGAAGGAACTGAGCGAAGGAACCAAATATGAGAAACAGGAGAAGCTAGTTCGATATGACCCATGCGATCACGACGAACAATAGAGCGAGTGATTTCTACACCACACTTTTCACAGACAATACCCTTGTAGCGAATACCACGATATTTGCCACAGTAACACTCGTAATCTCGGTCTGGACCGAAGATGCGTTCATCAAAAAGACCACTCTTTTCCGAGCGTTGAGTACGATAGTTGATCGTCTCTGGTTTGGTGATTTCACCATAAGACCATTCTGTGATCTTGTCTGGTGAAGTCAGGGACAATTTTACAAAGTCGAAATCTTGAGGTTCAACATACTTCTTTGTAGTGATAGTAACGTGTTGTGTGTTTGCGTTTGACATGGTTGTAATATTAGCCAGAAATAATAATTGTTTTAATAAATTCGTCGAGCGGTACTGTCTGTCCAGAACCCGTAATGTTTACTTTCAGAAACTGATTGTTAGACAATGCAATAATGTATGTTTTCCAACGCGAAACTCCGATAAAGATTGGAATAATATTTTGAATCATTGAAACAGGTTTTGCTTCTCTCGAATTTTGACCACCATCAGTATATGTATTTTCTATTACAATCCATTTTTTAGAAACATCATTAAAGGTATATGTAATTTGTCCAAATTTGGCACTAATATCTGTGTAACTATTGCTTACTGTATAATCAAGAATGATACGATCGCCAGTTGAAACTTGTGTAAGAATAACTTGACTATCGACATCATTAGTTACATTCCAACCATTGAGTAACGGAAAAGAAATTCCCCAACTTGGTTTTTTCACAACAAACGGCAGAGGACCATTGTCAGTCGGTGTTGCGATCTTTTCTGGAGCTAAAGCCGTATCTGATTGGATCATAATCGAATCATATATCTTTTGTGCAATTTCTGGTTTATAACTTCCAATCGAAAGTTCACATGACTTAGCAAATTCGGAACCATCTTCAAGATTCCAGTTAATCAAGATAAGATTGAAATTATATATTGGATTTCCATCAGAACTAACAAGATCCCACAGAACTACTTTATGTTTTTTTCCTGCCACATCTATTTCTCGAACTTTTTGATCAACATCCCAAGCTTCATAACCGACTTCTCGTATTGGACAAGTAAGTTTAGCAACCTGTTGTCCTTGTTCGGTAAATATTGTACCTTGAGCCTCAACTGTTGAACTTACCCATGTTGGAGGATAAGAGAATTGATAACCTTTATAAGAAAATGTTTTCCAATCTGTCACCTCAACCGGAGCAATCAGTTTAACTTCATTCTTCTTCGCATAATAATATCCACCACCAAGCAAAAGTGCCGCTACAACAATAAAGATTGCCGCTGTACCAAATCCCTTATTTTTTTTAATTGAGTTTTTCATATGTTTTGATTCCGGAGGTCGGACCTCAGTACTGAGGTCCGACCGCCGGCTATTTTTTTTCCTCCTCAACAGGATTATTGTTTGGTAATTCGACATTGAGTTGCAAACCACGAAGAGTCTTCAAAAGAACATTGAATGAAGCTGGTAGGTTTGGAGTTTTGATACGTTCACCTTTAACAATAGAATCAAAAGCTTGTGAACGACCTATGATATCGTCAGATTTTACAGTGAGAATTTCACGCAAAGTATGTGCAGCACCGTGACCAAGCAATGCCCAGACTTCCATTTCTCCAAAACGCTGACCTCCACCTTGTGCTTTACCACCGAGAGGTTGCTGGGTAATAAGAGAGTAAGGACCGACTGAACGCATATGAATCTTGTCTTCAACCATGTGGTGCAGTTTCATGATGTACATGTAACCAACAGCGATAGGTTGATCAAAATGTTGACCTGTGCGTCCATCACGAAGCTTCATCTTTCCAGAAGCATTATGACCAGCTTTGACCAATTCTTCTTTGATCTCAGCATCTGTTGCTCCAACGAAAGGAGGCACGATAGCCTGATAACCCAGTGTACTTGCCGCTAGACCAAGGTGAAGTTCAAGAATCTGACCGAGGTTCATACGTGAAGGCACGCCGAGTGGAGTAAGGATAACATCGATAGGTGTACCATCTTCCATATATGGCATATCTTCTTCTGGAAGAATACGTGAAATAACACCCTTGTTACCGTGACGACCGGCCATTTTATCACCCACAGAAATATTACGAACTTGAGCAACTTCGATGTAAATCTTTTTGATAATGCCAGACTCTAGTTTGTCACCACGTTCACGTGAGAATACTTTTACAGAGATAACACGACCACGCTTTCCGTTTTCCATGCGCTTCGAAGTATCTTTAACATCACGAGCTTTTTCTCCGAAAATAGAACGGAGCAAACGCTCTTCAGGAGTTAGTTGAGTCTCACCTTTTGGTGAAATTTTTCCAACCAAAATATCTCCCGGACGAACTTCAGCACCAATACGGATAATTCCTTCTTCGGTAAGATTTTTAAGCTTTATTTCACCAACGTTTGGAATATCGCAAGTTGTAACTTCTGGACCAAGTTTGGTATCGCGAACATTCACCACAAATTCTTCAATATGAATAGAACTCCATTTTGCATTTTTCACAACACGCTCTGAAAGAATGATCGCATCTTCGTAGTTGGAACCAGACCATGACATAAAGGCAACGAGAGCATTGTGACCCAGAGCAATCTCTCCTTTATCTGATGTAGAAGTATCAACGAGAATATCACCTTTCTTTACTTGATCTCCAAGTGAGACAATTGGTCTTTGGTGGAAAGCCGTAAAACCATTTGTTCGAGAGAACAATACAAGATTGTATTCGCGAGTCTTTCCAGTTTTTTTAGATTTAAATACGAGCTTTTTAGCATCAACATATGCAATCTCTCCATCTTCAGGAGCAACAATGATACGACCTGTATCCAAAACAGCTTTCTTTTCCATACCAGTTGCGACAAATGGTGCTTCTGGTACCAAACATGGAGTCGCTTGTTTTTGCATGTTTGATCCCATCAATGCGCGGTTTGCATCATCGTGGTTCAAAAATGGAATAAGAGAAGTCGCAATAGAAAATGCTTGGTTTGTGGCTACATCGATATAATCGACATCTTCTTTCTTTGCTAATTCTGGCTTACCGTTACGGCGAACTTCTGCTTCATCTACCGTAATAGATCCATCTTTATCATATGGAGTTGCAGCATGAGCAATACGGAAATTTTCTTCTTCTAAAGCATTGAGGTAAACAATCTCTTTTGTAACTTTACCGTTTTTTACTTTGGCATAAGGAGTTTCGATCATGCCGAAATCATTTATACGAGCGTAGGTAGTTAGACGTAACACAAGACCGATGTTTGGACCTTCTGGAGTATGTATAGGACAAAGGCGACCGTAGTGAGATGGATGAACGTCACGTACTTCGAAGCCAGCACGTTCCCGAGAGAGACCTCCAGGACCAAGAGCGGTCAATGTACGCAAGTGTTCAATTTCAGCCAAAACGTTTTCTTGCAACATGAATTGTGAAAGTTGGTTAGTGGTGAAAAATTCTTTTATACGAGCCTGCAATGGACGTGGATAAATAAAAGAAACTGGCAAAACAACATCAGGTTCAACTGTAGACATTTTATCCTGAATATTACGCTTCATCTGAGTCAGACCGAGACGAATACGTTGTTCCAATAACTCTCCTACATAACGAACTCGACGAGAACCAAGGTGATCAATATCATCAGCCTGCATTTCTGGATCAAGAGACAAAGTTACAACATGAGAAATAGCCGTTGCAACATCATCTAAAGAAAGAGTTCTGCGCTCAAGATCTTTCTCTTCCATAGACTTTCCAAAGCGTTTATTGAAACGGAATCGACCAACACGAGAAATATCATATCGATCTGCTTTAAGAAGTGCCTGTATAAATGAACGAGCATTTTCAGCTGTCGCCAAATCTCCATCACGAAGGCGCTTGTGTATTTCTATATAAGCTTCATCAGCTGATTTAGCATGATCTTTGGCTAAAGTCGCATCGATAACTTTCTTTGCTTCTGGATTTTCTTTAAATAAATCAACAATTTTTTGATTTGTATCAGCACCAAGAATGCGCATTAGAGAACTTACTGGAAACTTACGTTTACGATCAATACGACAATACATAACACCATCAGCATCCATCTCAATTTCCATCCAAACGCCGCGAGCTGGAATGATTTTAGCTCCAAAAAATGTTTTGCCTTTTACTTCATTTGATGTAAAAAAGATACCAAATGAACGAGCTAATTGAGGTGAAATAATACGCTCAACACCATTTACAATAAATGTTCCATGGTCGGTCATGATCGGAAAATCTGCCAAGAACATTTCTTGTTCTTTGACCACATTCAATGACTTATTTTTTAGTGTTACACGAACCTTAATCTGACCTTCATAGTTAAGTTTGTTTAATTTTGCATAATGTTCATCAAATTTTGGAGGTACAAGCTCAGCGTTACTGATTGAAAGTTCAAACTTTTTTTCAGCATAATCTTTGATCGGAGAGAAATCTTTGAGCAAATTTGAAATACCCTGTTCCAAAAGCCAATTAAAAGAAACGATCTGAGACTCAACTAAGTTTGGCATTTCTGTCAAAGGTACCTGGTAGCGACTGAAATATTTCTTTGGGCGGCCGACGTTGGTTTGTGACATAAAGGTATAAGTCTAAAATTATTAAAAAATATTAAATGACACGAATTTACTTTATTACCACAATTAACTTACATAATCCTGTGGAAATAATGTGGATAATTTCATATTGATCACATAAATCAAGACAGCAAAAAACGCTTTCCATCTATATGGAAGCGATCTATAAGTCTTTCAGTAGAGATTAATATTCAAGAGAAGGACCAATTTTGAGCCTTGTAATCCTCCGCGACACGGCCCTCTTTTGCCAAAAGCTTAGGGGGCGCTGCAGAACTCAATCTGCGAAGTTATCACTAAGCTAGCAGACAATAATTATAGTGTCAAGCTAAATAATCTGGTTTTTAGCTTATTTTAACAGCTTATACTTTATTTATTTTTTTACGCTTCTTTTTCCACTCATCCATCTTGGCATGATGACCGGACAATAAAACCTTTGGAACTTTATATTTTTTATTTTTATATTCTATAACTTCAGGGCGAGTATAGACATCAGGACTAGCTACACGTTCTTCTTCTATAGATAGATTGTCCCCCAAAACTCCAGGAATACGACGAGTAATAGTATCGATCATGATCATTGCGGGTAATTCCCCACCAGTCAGTACATATGGGCCAACTGAAATATCAGCCATCGGAAAAACTTTCTTAACTCGAGCATCGATACCTTCATAACGTCCGCAAACGAAAATAATATCTGTATATTTTTTGAAAGTTTCAGCGGTTTTATTATCAAATTGTTTACCTGCTGGACTAAAAAATACGATCTTAATCTTTGATTTTTTATTTTTTATTTTTGATTTTGCTATTTCTATAGCTTTTATTACAGGCAAAGCTTCAATAACCATACCTGGTCCACCTCCATAAGGACGATTATCAACTCGACGATCAGAATATGAGGGAGTAACTCCTTTTTTAACAACAATAAAATCACGAGGATTATAGTATTTTACAGAAATTAATCCTTTTTCTTGGGCACGCTTAAGAATGGACGTATTTATATACGCTCCAAGACTTTCTGGAAACAAAGTTATAACGTGATAAGTAAGCATTCAATTTAAAAATCCGTGGAAATTATTTTACCACGGATTTTTAAATTATTCAATATATTTTAAACAAAAATAGATTTTACTCCAACTTCAAATCCGCCATTGCTTCATCTATAGTTTTTGATGCTGGAGATGATGACATGCGCTCAGGAGATTTAATTCCACCGACTGGTTCATTGATTTTAAGGTTTACTCGAGAATTATTTTTCATACCTACAACTCGAAGTAAAGTTCTTACAGCTTTAGCTGTATTGCCTTGTCTACCAATAATCTTACCCATATCTGCTGCACCTACTTCAAGCGTAAGTAAAACTCCCATTTCATCTACAGTGCGGTTAATTTTTACTTCATCAGGACTATCCACTAAAGCTTTTATCACATATTCAAGAAATTGCTGATCTGGCTGCATAGTCTTATTTTCAAGCTAATTAGTACTAATATGTACAGTAGTCTGTACTACTTACAAGTGTAACAAATGAGAAATAGTACGCAAGGACTTTTTGAATAAAAAAGTGAGTATTTTTATACTATATAAAACCAATAGAACCCTTAAGCTGTGGCACTTTCGGTTGCAGGAGTTGCCGTAGGAGTAGCTGGAGCAGAAGCTGTAGGCTCTTCTTTCTTTATCGGAGTCTTCTTTGGTAAAGCGTTGAGCTTTTTGCCGGTTATGACTTTTTGAGTGACTAGATAGTTGTGCAGAGTGAGTGAAAGTTTTGCTCCATGTGACATCCAGTGTTTGATCTTTTCGGTGTCCATCTGATCAATCTTGTTTTTGATACGAGTATCATACCAACCGAGATTTTCCAAGTATTTACCACTCTTAGGACCATTCTTTGAGTCAGTCAAAACAACACGAAATGTAGGCTCGTGGTTGCGACCAGTGCGTTGTAGACGAATCATTAACATGGGTGAGATCATAACAGAACCTTTGAAGAATTGCAAATAAATTAGTTATTACTTAACAATTTCTTAATGATCTTAATCACGTAACGAATATCCCCTTTCTTTGTCCATCTACCAAAAGAAAACCTAATTGAGGTTTTATTATTAGCACCAATCGCTTTTAGAACATAGGAATCCTCTTCATCACGTAGACATGAACTTTTTGTCGAAACAGCTATACCCTTTGCATCCAACTGAAATAAGAAAAATTCGTTGTCGATATCCGGAATAGAAACACTGATAATATGTGAACTGGTTTGAGTATTAGAATCACCAGAATTTAAAATAATATTTGATCTAATCTTTTTTAATTCTTTCAAAAAATATTCCCTAAGCTCTGTAATTCTAATCCGCTCTTTATCTTTTTCTTTTTCAACCAAATCTAACGCTTTAGCAAAACCAGCAATTGCAGGAATGTTTTCTGTACCGGATCTTAAACCGTTTTCTTGACCGCCACCATATATAATAGGCTCAATCGGAGTTTCTCTTTTAATATATAAACAACCGATACCTCTAGGACCGTAAACTTTACCCGCATCAAGGGTTAACAGGTCTACTCCTAATTTATCTACATTCATATCCATAAATAAAGCAGCCTGAGCAGCATCGGTATGGAATAAAGGATAGATTGAGTTTGAATTTGTGTTTCGGTACTGACGAATAACTTTTGCAATCTCACGAATAGGCTGTACGGTTCCAACCTCATTATTGACATACATTATAGAAACTAAAAATGTTTCAGGTTTTAAAGCATTTTTAATATCATCAACTGAAACTAACCCGTTTGAACCAACAGAAATTCGAGTAACTTCAACCCCTTGTTTTTCTAACATATGAGCAACTTCAATTATAGAAGAATGCTCGATATTGGAAATTATCATATGTGGTTTTGTAAAACCGCTACGATGAGCCGCTCGTCCAACACCTTCCAAAGCCAAAGCATTTGCTTCTGTGCCACCCGAAGTAAAAATTATTTCATCAGGTAAAGCACGTAAAAAACTAGCCACTCTTTTGCGACTTTCTTTTAAAATACCTAAAGCTGCTACACCTTCTTTGTAAAAGGAAGATGGATTGGCATATTCAATAGCTGAATATTTATTAATTTCTGCCAAAACACGCTTGTCTATAGGCGTCAATGAAGCATAATCTAAATATATCCTTTTCATTATCTGAATATAGCGCAGATATCAAAAGACCGCCACATAAGTGATATAATTGCCCACACCATGACAAACATACTAAACAACCCACTAATTATTGTAGTAATAATTCTTTCTATTTCTGTTCTTATCTTATTTTTATTAATCATATCAATGAATCGTAAACTAAAAAGTTTTCTAGTTGATGTTAATGCAAAAAACATCGCCGAATCTTTATCCAGCGTTTCAGACAATCTGGATGAATTAAAAATTTTCCGAAACGAACTAGAAGGATATCTAAAAGAAGTTGAAAAAAGATTACGTAAAAGTGTTCAATCTGTACACACAGTACGTTTCAATCCTTTCAAAGGAACAGGTGGTGGAAGTAACCAAAGTTTTGCCACAACCTTAATAAACGAAGATGGAGACGGTGTTATTATCTCCAGCTTATATTCTCGGGAGCATGTTAGCGTATTTGCTAAACCAATTAAAAACCACGTTACCGAACATGAACTTTCAGAAGAAGAAAATGAATCACTAAATAATGCCAAAAAAGGTCTAAATAAATAACACGCCCATATTTTATATTTCTTGTCAATAAAGTTATTTTCTGATACACTAATTTTCTCTTACTACTATGTCAAAAGACCAGAAAAACCTGGTTACACGTCCTCCTGTGGTTGTCATCATGGGTCATATTGACCATGGAAAGTCGACTCTTCTCGACTATATTCGCAAATCAAAAATTGTTGCCAATGAAGCTGGAGGTATCACCCAACACATGGGTGCTTATCAAGCCGAGCACACTTCAAGTGATGGAAAGAAAAATCTTATCACCTTTCTAGATACGCCTGGCCACGAAGCTTTTTGTACAATTCGTGAAAGAGGAGCCAAATCCGCAGATATAGCAATCTTGGTTGTATCTGCCGAGGATGGAGTAAAACCCCAAACAATCGAAGCTCTAAATACAATCTTAGAAAACAAGATACCTTATATTGTAGCAATAAATAAAATCGATAAACCTAACGCCAATATAGACCGGACAAAACAAAGTTTGGGAGAAAATGAGATTTACGTTGAAGGTTGGGGTGGAACTATTCCCTGTGTCGCCATCTCGGCTCTCCAAGGTACAGGCGTCTCAGAACTTCTAGATATGATCATGCTCATGGCCGAACTTGCGGACCTAAAAGCTGACAATTCTCTACCTGCTTCGGGTATTATTATTGAATCAGAATTAGACACTCGTAAAGGAATATCTGCAACAACCTTAATTCAAGAAGGAACCCTGAAACCTGGAACATTTATTATTTCAGGCGGAGCTTACACACCAGTTCGATTTATCGAAAATTTTCAAGGCAAAAAAATTGAGGAGGCAACCCCTTCGACTCCAGCACATATTGTAGGATGGACATCAATTCCAGTCTGTGGCTCTCAGTTTCAAACTGTTTCTACAAAAAAAGAAGCTGAAAAAATAAGTCTTGAATACCAAAATCAAGCTCGTCAAAATCGTCTAGCCGCAAAACCTATCGAAGAATCCCCGAAAGTTAAAACTCAAGCGGCAGATACTTTTGATATAAATAGAAATGCTGTACCAAAAAACATAATTATTCCCCTCATTATAAAATCCGACACTATTGGCAGTCTCGATGGTATCCATCACGAATTAAATAAAATATCTCACGAAAAAGTAAAATTAAAAATTATCTCCGAAGGTATTGGTGAAATAAATGAGAATGATATTAAACTGGCTTTGAGTGACCCAAACATCACACTTATTGGTTTCAATGTCTCAACTGATAAAAAAGCTGCTGGCATTATCGAACGCATACCAGTCGCAGTTAAAACATACAAAATTATTTATGAATTATCTGAATATGTTCGCATGTTATTGACTTCAAAGATTCCAAAAGAATACATCGAGGAAGTCACTGGAGAAGCAAAAATTTTAGCTCTATTTTCTCATGAAAAAGATAGACAGGTTTTAGGGGGCAAAGTACAAAGCGGTACAATTAATACTGGAAATGATGTAAGAGTAATAAGACGTGGCAATGAAATCGGTCGTGGAAAAATTCGTGAGCTACAAACAAAAAAGATCCGTGCTTCCGAAGTTGCAGAAGGACATGAGTTTGGTGCGCTTATTGAAGCGAAAATAGAAATAGCCGCTGGAGATAAAATTGAAGCTGTTAGAACAGTAGAAAAGAAAAACTAATGAATCAAAAAGACGATAAAATAAAAGAAATAATCAGAACTCTGGCAGCAGAATATTTTTCTCGTGAATCAAACAGACAATCACTCATCACGGTAACAAATATTGACCTCCGCAATCGTGCCTCGAAAGCAATAATTTTGATTACCGTACTTCCTGAATCTATGGAGCAAGTAGCTCTCGAATTCACCAAACGCCAACTTTCTGGATTTCGTGAACATGTCCAAAAAAACTCGAGAATCATGCGAGTACCATTTTTTGAAGTACGTATTGATCATGGGGAAAAAAATAGACAAAGGATAGACGAAATGGCAAAGATAAGCGATACTAAGAACTAGTAAACATTTACTTGTTTACGCATATATTAGAGGGCCACGTAGAAAAGTGGTAATTCTGCGGTCTGCAAAACCGCCATCGCGGGTTCGATTCCCGCCGTGGCCTCCATTAAAAAAATCGCTACTCTAGCGATTTTTTTAATGGAGGTTATGAGCAAAGCCCCTGCGGGCTTTCCGTGCGGGAATCGAAAAGCCTGAACATATTTTCGATTCCCGATGAATATCGGGATGAGAAAATGTGAAGGCTGTACCGCGCCTGTAAGGCGAGATTCCCGCCGTGGCCTCAAAAAAATCGCCTCATGGGCGATTTTTTATTTTTATATACTTTTCCCCAGATAGATGAAAATACTTTTTGACATTATATCTAATAAGTGGTATCCTTTGTGGTAGATTTTAAAACTCAACCAAGAAAGAAACATTGCACATGGATAATCTAATCGGCAGCATTGGGATTCTGTTAGGCTGTTTCCTTATCTATACGGGGTATTGGAAAAGTTTCTATAGGGTTAACATGGGCATTGTATGCCTTCTTCTGAGCCTTCAAATATTATTGGGTTACGACTATCATAAGATCATTATGACCTTACTCCTTTTGCCGGTAGGAATTCTGATTGCCAAATGGGCGAAAAAAGATCCCACTATCACCTAAAGAGAATTACACATCATGCCCATCCGAGATTCACTCAGGATGGGCATTTTTTAATAGTCATGTTATCTTTATATTCATAAGCCCGGGTGGCGAAATTGGTATACGCAACAGACTTAAAATTTGTCGACCGCAAGGTCATGTGGGTTCGATTCCCACCCCGGGCACACACATAAATCAAAAATTAAATATCAAAAATATTAATTACAAAATGAAAAAAATTTTATTGATATTATTTATATTTATATATGCATCAGGTGGCATATTAAATTCAACACGAGCCCAAACTTCTCCTTTACCTCAAGAAACCATTGTTTCTTATACCGGAGATATTGTCGTTAATACCGATAATTCTATAGACGTTACCGAGACTATCATCTATAACACAGGACCAAGTGAACATCATGGTATATACCGTGATATTTCTCCCCTGTCTTCCCAAGGACGAACTATGTCCTTCACGAATATTCATGTAAGCGATGAAAATGGATCTCCCTATCAATTCCAAATTTCTCATGTAGGTAAAAATACGCGTATCAAAATCGGTGATCCCAATCGAACTTTTATGGGTCAAAAAACCTACATCATTACCTACCATGCAACTCAAGCAATTGCTCAATTAGAAAATTTTGATGAAATATATTGGAATGTAACAGGTAATGAGTGGGATATGCCGATACAGGAAGCAACAGCTACGATCACTCTACCTTCTGGTACGACTGCATTACAATCAGCTTGCTATTATGGAAGAAAAGGAAGTAAAACCCAATGTTCAATTAAAACTGATCAGTACGGTCATCTCACTTTTTCTGCTCCTTCTATCCTAGAAAATTATGAAGGACTTACCGTTGCAGCCGGTTTTCCAAAAGGTATTGTCACTCCTTATACAGCTCAAGAAGAAGCCTTCAGTGTCTTTCAAAAATATTGGGCTTGGTTTGTGGCAGGAATTTTACCTCTTCTCACTTTATTTATTGCTCTCAGAAAATGGTATCGCACCGGCCGAGATGAACGAAAGATGCAAACCATTATCCCCCAATATGATGTTATCGACGAATTAACCCCCCTAGAAGTCAGTGGCATTGTCTATGAAAAAGTAACTGCACAGGGCATTTCTGCAGAGATTATTTATCTTGCAACCAAGGGTTATCTCAAGATTCAAGAATTAGAAGAAAAGACCCTTGGTTTCATGAAAACTAACGATTATGAATTGATAAAATTAAAAGACTATACTGACCTGCCAAATGAATTTGACCTCAGGCTTATGCAAGGATTATTTGCTGGTAAAGAGCGTATCAAACTTTCTACTCTTAAAAATGTTTTCTATACGGAGATAAAAGAAATAATTAAACAAGTTTTAAATACCCTTCTCATGAAGACCTACTATAAGAATTTGGGTCGCATGCGCTATGGTATGAGTGGATTTATCGTTTTAGTATTTCTGTTGGTATGGGGATCAATATTTTTTGGTGGAATAATGAGTGCTGTTATTCTGCCAGGAAATATATTTGTGCTCGCTCTCGGAGTTGGTGCATCTATCATTATTTACAGCATTGTCTATTATTTTAGCCCTGCCAAAACCGAAAAAGGAGTCGCGGCCAAAGAATATTTATTGGGCCTCAAAGATTATCTCCAAATTGCCGAGAAAGATCGTTTAGAATTCCATAATGCTCCTGCCAAAAAACCCGAGATCTTCGAGCAACTGCTCCCCTATGCCATGATTCTGGGTGTTGCCGATATTTGGGCCAAAGAATTTGAAGGAATATATACAACCCCACCATCCTGGTATTCTGGACCATCAACTGCAGCTTTTAGCGCTGTATCATTTAGCGATTCATTAAATAGCTTTAGCTCCTTTGCTTCATCTTCCCTTTCATCATCTCCAAGTAGCAGTGGTAGTGGTGGAGGCGGCTCATCTGGAGGTGGTGGCGGAGGTGGAGGTGGTGGAAGTTGGTAGAATTAATTTATAAATTTTTCACAAAACTTCTCCTGTGCACCTCTAACAATCCATAACTCTTTATAGCTTCATAATGCTTTTTGGTTCCATAACCTTTATGTTTTTCAAAACCGTAGAAAGGATATTTTTTGGCTAAAATATTCATCTTGCGATCACGTAAAACTTTGGCACAAATAGAAGCTAGAGCAATGACCATCTCTTTTTCATCACCTTTAATAATAGTTTTTTGATAAATATATTCAGTTGGAGCTTTTAGACCTCCGTCCAATAAAACGTGCGCTTCAGTACATGGTATACGAAGATTTGCTAAAGAAGTCTTCAGTGCAGTTTTGATGGCACGAGAAAGACCTTTGGTATCAATAATTTTTTGACTCTGAAATGTAACACGGAAATCAACCAACTGAGATTGTTGGGCTTGTTGCACAACACCAAACCAATATCCCCTTTTTTCTTCAGTGAGCTGCTTGGACTCTTTGACTCCTCGAAATAATTTTTTAGCTTCTGGTTTTAGAAATACAAAAGCTCCCACGGCCACTGGACCAGCAATAGGTCCACGACCAACTTCATCGATACCAATACGCAATAACTTTTTCACCAGCTCATTATATAGCAAGAAAAAAGAGCCCGCTCGAAGCGCTGCTCTATAATGATGTCCATACAAATCTCAGTCATGAGAAGAAAGAGAAAGGTGATCAATACCCACAAAATCGTGTCGAGGGGGATGAGAGCGCACCACCAATTGCAATCTGATCTGAGAAAATTGTTCTCGAGTAAAAGCTCTTCCATCAAAACTATACTCCAAAAACCATCTCAGGTAATAAGGCAACCCTGTAAAACACCCTTCTTCAACAATTTTTTCAACCGGAATATGATCAGTCACAGGATTTGTATCAACCTCCAAATCGTGAAGGAGACGCCGCCGATCCTCTTGCGTCATTTTATTCCAAACCTCTTTCATACTATTCCATAACATTTTCTTCATAATCCTCCTTTCCTTCGATTGATTTTCCTTGCAGTGTTAATCTAACAAAACAATATCATTGTAATTTAATAATGTCAATAATATAAAAAAATCTTGTTTGTTATACTTTGGAGATGTCAGAAGCTTTTACGCACCTACACACCCATTCTCACTATTCTCTCTTGGCAGCGTTACCGAAGATCGATGATCTAGTTGGTGAAGCTAAAAAACTCAATATGAAAGCTCTCGCCCTTACCGATAATGGTAACCTCTACGGCGCTATCGAATTTTACAAAGCCTGTGAGAAAAAAGGAATTAAACCAATCATTGGTGTCGATTTCTATGTCGCTATCCGTAGTCGCACAGACATGCAAGCCGGTATCGACAATCGTCGCTCACGTCTCGTGCTTCTCGCTATGAATGAAGTTGGCTATCGTAACCTAGTAGAACTCATCACTCGTTCTCACTTAGAAGGATTTTATTACAAACCTCGTATCGATCGTGAACTTATCGAAAAATACCATGAAGGTCTCATCGCGATCTCCCCTTCTTTTTCCGGAGAAATTGCAGCATCACTCAAAAGCCGCAATCAAGATAAAGCCATAGAAGTCGCTGAATTTTACAAAAAAGTATTTGGTAGTGGTCCAGAAGGAAGATTGTATATCGAAATCACTCGTCATCCTGAAATAGAAAATCACGAAAACTCTATGAAAACTCTGGTGGAATTTGCCAAGAATCAAAATATTCCCATTTGTGCCGCTCATGATGTTTATTATCTTAAACCCGAAGATCGTTTTGCGCGCGAAACCCTCGTACGAGTAAATAGTCATGGCGATGCTTCAGAAAAAATATCGGATAGTGACGAAGATGATTTCTCTTTTATTTCAACCGAGCGAGCTCAGGAATTATTTCACGATCTTCCCGAAGCTCTGGAAAATACTGCTAAAATTGTCGATCGTTGTAACTTCAAAATGGTTTTAGGAAAATGGGTTTTTCCAAAATTAACCATCGAAAGCGGTCTTTCTCCCGATGAAGAATTGCGTCGACTGGTCTTCGAAGGTTTCTCCAAAAGAAATGTAGAAAAAACCGAAGAGACAGTGAATCGAGCTGAATACGAACTCAAGGTCATTCGCGACAAAGGTTATGCACCATACTTTCTAGTGGTAGCCGATCTCCTCCGTTTTGCTCGGGAAAATGGCATTCTTTCTAATATTCGAGGATCTGTTTCTGGATCTATGGTGACGTACCTTTCTGGTATTACCAATATCAATCCATTGGAATACGAAATTCCCTTTGAGCGTTTCCTAAACCCAGAACGTCCATCAGCTCCCGATATCGACATGGACTATGCTGACGATCGACGTGATGATGTGATTGCGTACGTAAGACAAAAATATGGTCAGGATAAAGTAGCTCAGATCGGAACATTCGGCACCATGATGGCTCGTGGATCTATTCGTGATGTCGCCCGTGCTATGGGATTCCCCTATGATGTCGGTGACCGAATTTCTAAATTGGTTCCCATGGGAGCTCAAGGATTTCCGATGACCATTGATCGCGCTTTGGAAGAAGTACCGGAATTAAAAACCATGTATCAGAGTGAACCAGATGTGAGAAGAATCATCGACATGGCAAAAAAGATCGAAGGATGTTCTCGTCACATCGGTGTCCATGCTGCGGGTGTGGTTATTTCTCCGACAGCACTGACCGATTTTACTCCACTCCAGTACGATCCAAAAGGTGAAGGTAAGATCATTACTCAATACGATATGTATTCGATCGAAGAAGCAGGTTTGCTCAAATTCGACTTTTTGGGTCTCAAAAACTTAACCATTATCGCTGATACGATTAGTCGTATCGAAAAAATTGATGGCATAAAAATAGATGCAGATACCATACCGATCGATGATAAAAAGACGTTTGAAATGTTGGCTCGTGGCGAAACGGCCGATCTCTTCCAATTGAACGGTGATGGTATGACGCGTTTCCTCAAAGATCTTCGTCCGACCACCATTCACGACATCAACGCTATGGTAGCTCTCTACCGTCCTGGTCCGATGCAATTTATCCCGCAATATATCGAGCGCAAACACAATCCCAGCCTTATTGAATATCTCGATCCTGCACTCGAAAAAATTCTCAAGAAAACCTACGGCATTTTAGTCTATCAAGATGACCTTTTGATGATGGCCAAAGAGCTCGCTGGCTATAGTTGGGGAGAGGTTGATAAATTTCGTAAAGCAGTGGGTAAAAAAATCCCCGAAGAAATGGCCGAGCAAAAAGAAAAATTTATCAAAGGCTGTGTCGCCCACAGCAAATGGTCTGAGAAAAAAGCTAAAGAAGTTTGGAAATGGATCGAACCTTTTGCTGCTTACGGATTCAATAAAGCACACTCAGTTTCTTATGGTCGCGTAGCTTATATCACCGCATACCTCAAAGCTCATTTCCCTGAAATTTATCTTTCTGCAGTACTTTCCTCAGAATCGGGCGACGTTGAAAAAGTTGCTGAAACTATCGCTGAATGTAAACGCATGCATATTCCGGTATTACCTCCGGATGTAAATGAAAGTTATAGTCAGTTTACGGTTGTAAAAGAAAAGGTTAAATCTCAAAAGCACGAGTCTGTTTCTCGCGAGCAACTCTCGGAGGCTGCGAAGGCAGCCGAGAGTGAGACGCAGACTCAGCAGAGTCTGACGTCGGTTGCGAAAGAGGAACAGACTCGTGCTACCGGATCTTATCGTATCCGTTTTGGACTTGTTACTATCAAAAATTTTGGTCAAGGTATTTCTTCGGTCATTATTGAAGAGCGTAAGAAAAATGGACCATTCAAATCTTTGATCGATTTTCTCGATCGAGTCAAAGATCGCAACCTCAATAAAAAATCATTAGAAGCCCTCATCAAAGCTGGAGCTTTGGATTGTTTTGGTCATAATCGGGGACTCCTATTGGGAAATATTGATCTCATGCTCGAATACAATAAAGAAAGTAGTAGTGCGCACCATGATCAAGATTCCCTCTTTGCCAGTATGTCTGACACCTCGAGCGTTCCCACACTTCGTCTGGCTGAAACACCGCCGATCGAAATGCGTGATCAGCTCGCCTGGGAAAAAGAATTGTTAGGATTGTATCTTTCAGGACATCCCCTAGAAAAATATCGAGAGATGATCAACAAAAAAGAAACTTCTATCAAGAAAATTCTGGCTGAAGGAAAAGATGGTAGCTCGTTTGTCTTTGCTGCCATCATCGATGTCGTTCGAGTTATTCAAACCAAGAAAAATGAAACGATGGCCTTTCTTACCATATCCGATCTCTCTGCTTCTGCCGAAGCGGTTGTATTCCCTCGCACCTATACTGAATTCAAAAATCTTATCGTACCAGATAGATGTCTCGCCATGAAAGTAACACTCAATACCCGAAATGGTGAAAGGAGCTTTATGGTGGATAGAATGAAGGGGTTGTAATTTTTTAAAGAGCTTTTATTTCTTATCAAAAAATCCCAAAAAAACCTCCGGATCTATCGACACTCCACCCACTTTTACACTAATATGTAAATGCGGTGCATCTGCATACCCAGTCATACCACTCAAACCAATCACATCTCCTCTTTTTATTATATCTCCCGCTTGGACTTTTAATTCAGAAAGGTGCATGTACAGAGTCTGTATACCTTGCCCATGATCGATGATCACCGTATTACCGTAGACCATAAACTCTTGAGCAACTTTTACCACACCATCATTCATCGCCATAACCGCGGTGCCGGTCGCCGCCCGATAATCGGTTCCTTTATGTAAAATATTGCGATCAACCGTTTTACGATCATACCCATAATCGTCAGTCACAAAAATTTTTGCCAAAGGATTTTTAAAAGATTTATCCCATAATTGTTTATCTCCTGTTGGTACATTTAAAATAACAGTGTTTTCTTTTGCTAAATTTGTAGCCAACTGTTTGCTCGCAGTTGTAGTATTACCTCCCAATTTATCTGGAATTCCTAACAGTCGCTCGATCTTTTCCCGAGGTGTCACTGTGAGCAGAGTAAGGATAACTTGACCATCAGAAAAAGTTGTTTGTATGGTGTGAGATAATTTTTTTTCTTCAAAAGGAATAGCTGTTACTGCTATCGGTTTATTCTGATAATACATAATCGGAATTTTCTTATCATCAAATAAAACTTCGATTGGAGTAGAGGTGGCATGAATACGTATAAAAACTGCATTCCCCGGCAAAATAGTTTGAGGATAAATATCAATATGCGTTGTTTCAAAAAATTGATCTTTTACATAATCTATCCCTCTTTTTATTTCTTTTCCGTAGAGATGAAAGGCTTGTACACCTAACACAATAGAAATCACTGCTATCAGTAATAATAAATTATTTTTACTTTTCAATAATTTATTTCTTTTTCGCATATAAATATTTTACAACAATAATCAGTTCTCTTCTAGATCTTGATTAGTGCACGCTCAGTAATTTCCGCTTCTTACACAAATTTGCTATCATTTGCCCCATGAATCCTACAGACCCAAATCTTCAAGCCAAGCGACATACGTTAGCCCATCTTTTAGCAGCTGCTATTCTGGAACTTTACCCAGATACAAAACCAACCATTGGCCCGGCTATTGCAAATGGTTTTTATTATGATTTTGAATTTTCCAAATCCATAACCGATACTGACCTCAAAGATATAGAAAAGAAGATGCGAAAAATTCTTCCTTCCTGGAAAGAAATTACCGGCCAAGAAGTTTCCAAAGAAGAAGCTCAAAATAAATTCAAAGACAATACATACAAACTCGAACTCATCGATGAGATTGTTAGTAAAGGAGAAAAAATCACCCTCTATACTGCTGGTACTTTTACTGATCTCTGTCGTGGTGGTCATAGTGACAATCCAGCCCAAGAAATTCCCACTGATTCTTTCCGTCTTACCCACCTTGCTGGTGCCTATTGGCGTGGAAATGAAAAGAACAACCAACTTACCCGTATATATGGTTTAGCTTTCAATACAAAAAAAGAACTCGACGAATACGAAACCATGATGAAAGAAGCCGAAAAAAGAGACCACCGAAAACTGGGTAAAGAATTAGACATATTTGAATACGACGACGATGTTGGTCCAGGACTTCCTTTATGGCTACCTCATGGCGGTATTCTCATCGAAGAACTAGAAAAATTAGCAAAAGAGACCGAATTCAAAGCGGGCTATGAACGTGTTCACACTCCTCATATTGCCAAAGAATCCATGTACCTGAAGAGTGGTCATTTACCATATTATGAAGAATCCATGTTCCCTCCGATGGAATATGAAGGTGGCAAATACTATCTCAAAGCTATGAATTGCCCCCATCACCACAAAGTTTTTGCTGCCAGACCAAAGAGTTATCGAGATCTTCCGTTGCGCCTCGCCGAATACGGCACGGTCTATCGTCACGAAAAATCTGGTGAATTATTTGGCCTCATGCGCGTACGCTCCATGCAAATGAATGATGCTCACATCTATTGTACCGAAGAGCAATTTACTCAAGAATTCCGGGCAGTCAATGAAATGTATCTCAAATATTTCAAGATTTTTGGTATAGAAAAATACGTCATGCGTTTTTCTACTCACGACCCAAAACGTCTCGGTGAAAAATTCGTCAATGAGCCTGAGCTCTGGAAGAAAACCGAGGACATGGTTCGTAATGTTCTCGTTGAATCAAAAATTCCTTTTGTAGAAATCCCCAATGAAGCAGCTTTTTATGGACCAAAAATTGACGTTCAAGTTTGGAGTGCTATCGGTCGTGAATTTACCTTGGCAACAAATCAAGTAGACTTTGCTCAAACCCGCCGATTCGAACTCGAGTTTATTGACAAGGATGGCAAGAAAAAGACTCCTCTCTGTATTCATCGTGCTCCATTGGGTACTCACGAAAGATTCATCGGCTTCCTCATCGAACACTATGCTGGTAATTTCCCTCTCTGGCTTTCTCCTGTGCAAGTCAAAATTATTCCTGTAAATGAAAACGCTATTCCGACTGCCCAGAAAATTTATAATGATCTTCGTAATGAATTTATCCGCACCGAAATAGATCTCTCTGACGATAACTTTGGCAAGAAAGTCCGTAATGCTAAAAACGCTAAAATCCCTTATTTCATTATTATCGGTGACAAAGACATTGCCGCAAACAAAGTCACTCTCGAAAGTCGCAACCTGTCTACGCAGGCAGGTGCTGGTCAGATTGGTCAACTAGATTTTCCAGAAGTATTAAAAAAGTTACAAGAAGAGATTAAGGAGAGAAAATAAATAAACAGAAAGGGGGTTCCATATGGAACCCCCTGACTCCGCGAGCATCGTTATCGTCCGAGGACGATAGTGCGATACTCAGCGGAAGTATAATACTCACCGTTGAAGTAAATCATTGTGTGATTCCTTCACCCATCCACTATCGCTGGATGTATCGCAGTGACTAGTTGCGAATCCTTCATCGGCTCTTCTTGATTTCGGCAAGAGCGCTCCGCACGATGTTTTCTGAACAAGCAAACTTTATGGCAATCGTGGTTACCATTTCCGATCGAGAATTATATACTATGAAATTCTCGAGAAATCCCTCTGTACGCAAACTTCCAATTTCGACTTTTAGCCAAAACCAAAAGATGCAATACCACTCGGCCCCAACTACTTTGAGCCAAAGTAACCTGCAAATCCTGGGTTTTCATAGAGCTAATATTTACCTTACTATTAATAGTATACCATATTTATAGATATTTTGTCAAGTATTATTATATCGTATTATTTTGTTTTTCAAACAACATAAAACCCCCTATTTTAGGAGGTTTTATGTATTTCAGGATTTAATTCCTGTAGACAATTTTATTTGGAGTTCGCAATCCCGCTCTGTTACTTTATATCTTTTCTTTATTAAAGATAAGATATAAAACTGTACCAAACAATACCAATATAACCAAGATCGCTACCCATCCCCATGGAATATTTTGCAATGAGAATAATGAGGCTGCTGACAAACTATTATCAGTTGCAGGAGGAGTTGATGCCGGAGGTTGTGTAACTGGAGCAGTAGAAGCAGCTGAACGAACGGTAACGGTATGACTACATGCACGAGTAGTGTTTCTACCATCAGCTGAAGTGATAGAGACTATTGCACTCTTTTGACCAGTAGTAGTGTAATACTTAATAATTGAACTTTGATTTCCTGAAAGACCATCAGTACCTGTCCAAGAATAAGTATATGGAGCAACTCCACCCGTTACTTCTACAGTCCAAGTAATTGGTTGATTGATACGTGGATTAATTGGATCTGCATAACAAGCAACATCAAGGTCGTTGTTATTGTATACAGGATAATTTGGTTGATATATAACCTGAGAACCAACAGTAAGAGCATTATCACAACTTCGAGTTACACTTTGACCATCTGAATAAACAGTGACCTTTGCAGTCTTTTGACCAGCATAGTTATAACGATTATAAACACTTTTACCTGATCCATATAGATTTTCTGTACCTGACCAAGAGTAAGTATAACGACCATTACCCCCTGAAGGATACGCGGTCCAGGTTGCAGTACCACCAGCTTGAATAAAATTTTGGTTTACCGAACAAGTAACATAAAGATTTCTATAGTTTGGATAATCATAATCGTAGTCATAGTCATAATTATAATCATCATCCATAACATACACAGTCGCATCGCAATTATGTGAAGAAGATCTGCTTCCAGAAGTAACTCTAACTGTTGCATTTTTGTATCCAGAAGTATTGTATCTCTTACTTACTTCAGAACCATTCCCAGATAAACCATTTGTACCAGACCAACTATAGTGGTAAGAACCATTACCACCATACACATTGGCAACCCATCTCACAGTTTCACCTTCATAAACATTTTGTGACAATGGATAACATGATACACGAAGAGGTTCATTATAATCATAGTCATAATTATGATTATAATCATAAGCATATGTAGGATTTTCATAATGTGAACCATCGACTACAGTTGCACCGGGACTATTTACATTACTATTTGTGTTATTACTATTTGTATAATTATTTGTAACATTTTTAATTCTAGGAGCTTCATCTTTATCACAAGCAAAAAAACAAGCCGGATCAATTAGTTGTCCAAAATCAAAAGCTTGAGCTTTTTTTGGAGAAAAAACTCCAAAAACCGTAATGAATACGGCTACTACAAGCATTATTTTATAAATTGAATTATTCATATATTTTAGTATTTATACCCATTTATTATCATCCAATTTGCATAATACGCCTCAACAAAGCGAATATCATTGAATACCCGATGACTAAAATGCAAAATTTGTATATCCGCATACTAAATCAAAAAACAAAAAAAGTCAAGGGGTGAAAAATTATCACAAAACTTGGTGCCGAGGACCAGGATCGAACTGGTGACCCTTCCCTCTTCAGGGGAATGCTCTACCAACT
>CAZQUI010000005.1:0-56651 GCA_964596595.1 uncultured Candidatus Saccharibacteria bacterium | reverse complement strand
AAGCATATCGATCAGAGATTCTTACTCCTCATGGACTAACCACAGGCACAGGGTACTTTGGACCGAGTACGATGAAGTGGGTGAATGGGGGGTTGTAATTCGTTACCGTTTTTTCATCGTAAATATTGCAAAACTTACTTCAGTGTGTTACACTGAAGTTGTGTAAGTTTCTCGTCCTTACGCGTTACTCTAGTGAACGAGAGCACCGTTACGTGTTTTCTTTCGCGAGTTTCGTGTAAAGGGGATCGTGTACGGATATATTGAAATGTCAAAGAGACTTTTCGTAGGAAGTATTGCTTGGGGTACAACTGATGCAACTTTGAAGAAACACTTCGAACAAGCAGGCGCAGTTGAATCTGCAAACGTTATTATGGACAAAATGTCCGGACGTTCTAAAGGTTTTGGTTTCGTAGAAATGGGTTCTGATGCAGATGCACAGAATGCTGTTGAGAAACTAAACGGCTCAGAACTCGATGGTCGCAAGATCGTTGTATCTGAAGCTCGTCCAAAGCAGTAATATCAGAGAAATCTGTATACTAAATACTAACAAAAACATCCCGAAAAAATTCGGGATGTTTTTGTTTATTTTATTTTTTATATAAGGTTATATAATTATTATTCTGATATAATACATGTCATGCAAAATGATCATAAACATGATGTGGATGTTAATACGCATATAGAAAATATCAGTAAAGAATTTCGTCAGGGCTTTGAATTTTTAAAAAAATACCCTCGGTCAGTGACAATATTTGGTTCATCAGTTGCTCAACCAAATAATATAAATTATATAAAAGCTGAAGAATTAGGATTACGAATTGCCAAAGAACTCGGCTATGCTGTTATTACAGGAGGTGGGCCTGGTATCATGGAAGCTGCAAATAAAGGTGCATGTCAATCACGTTCAGACTCTGCAGATAAAAACTCAAGTAAAAATGTATGTTCGATACAAGGTTTATCTGCCGGATTAACTATTAGTCTTCCTCATGAAAATGGTGGCAATGGTTTTACCGGCAATTCTTTGCATTTTTCATATTTTTTCTCTCGAAAAGCCATGCTTATTTTTGCAGCAGAATCTTTTGTATTTTTCCCTGGTGGCTATGGCACATTTGATGAGCTTTTTGGATTATTAACTTTGATTCAGACGGGTAAGATACCTCGGGTACCAATATTTCTTTTTGATTCCCATTTTTGGAATCCTGTTAGTAATTTATTAAGATCAAATTTGTGTGAGGAATATGGAACGATTGATCGAAAGGATTTGTCTATTTTTGAAATAACTGATTCCTTGGATTATATAGTAGAAAAAATTAAAAAAGCTCCAGTTTCAGAATGGTGGCGAAATATTAATTAATCAGTTCGACGTACAAAGATTATAAATACTATCCAAGAAAAAGCGATTATAATTGCCGAGATATAAACGGGTGCGGCAGGGGTTATTTTGGCAGCAAGAAAACCAGCAAATATCGGTGGACCGACTTGTGCTAAGGCTTGAATACTTGCACTTATACCTAATATTTCTCCTTGTGATTTCTCATTAACTCTTCGACTGACTATACTTGGTAAAACAGCCATACTTATTCCATTGGTCAAAGCAAAACAGGCTCCAACTACTAGTAAACCCGTAATTTTATCAGGGAAGTAATATCCAAATATAGAAAATGCTCCCAATATTAGAAATATTCTTAAAAGTGAAACCTCGTCGAATTTTTTTGATAAGAAACGTAGCAATACACCCTGAGTTAATATCATCCAAATACCAGCATAAGCGATGTAATATCCAATGGCTGTTTGGTTTAAATTGAATGAGTCTAATAGGAATACTGTAAAAAAAGTTGCGAATAAAGTTAATCCTGCATGAAAGAAAAAAGTGGTGAAAAATATACCTCGTAAATTTTTCATTCCGTAAGCTTTAACAATGTGTGAGATCGAACTAAACCAAGAAATAGGAAAATCTGGTTTTGTTTTATAAGTCTCTGGCATTAGGAATTGGATAAGGAGTGCAGCGATTGAGGATAATATTGCTGTTGTCCAGAATGGTGTTGAAGGATTAAACCAAGGTAGTATCTTTGGATTAGAAAGAACGCTGCCAATTATAGGGCCAATAATGAAACCGATTCCATATGCTGCGCCAACCAAACCAAATCTGGCTGCACGCTGTTTTGGGGGTGTAATGTCGGCTATTGCCGCCTGAGCTACAGAGATATTTCCTCCGCCAATACCACCAATTATTCTGGCAGCAAAAAGTAAGAAGATGTTTTTCCAAATTACACCAATAGCTAATAGACAGAATGAAAAACCGGTAATTGCTAAAGTTATAGTTAGAACTTTTTTGCGACCATATATATCGGAATATTCACCAACGACCGGGGTAGAAAAAAATTGCATCAACGGGAAAGCGGCTATTAGAAAACCTAATAAAATATAACTGTATTCAAAAGGAATAAAGTTTGGTAAAAGATAGGTAGGAGAATTTGGGTCTGCTAAAAGAGGAGGAATAACGAGTATTAAGATACCGTTAGATACAAGGTCAAGGAAAATTGCAAAAAGTATAATAAATAAAGTGCGACGGGAGCTTTGTTTCATATTTTATTGTGTTAGCTATTATACCAGATCTGATTCTTAACTATTGAATAATAACCACTGCTCCGTTATTCTTACGTTTATGTTTAAATTCAATATAGAAACAAGGGTTTCTGGTACTTTAGCTCGTGCTGGAATAATAGAGACAGATCATGGAATTATAGAGACTCCAGCTTTTATACCAGTTTCTACAAAAGCCACATTAAAATCTTTAACCCCAGAACATTTGGCTGATCTGGTTGGAGCTCAGGCAACTCTCGCTAATACTTACCACTTATATTTGCAGCCAGGAAGTGAAATTTTAAAGAAGGCTGGAGGGTTGCATAAATTTATGAATTGGCAAAAACCAACTTTTACTGATTCAGGAGGGTTTCAAGCTTTTTCGTTGGGAGCAAATCATGGCAGACGAAGTAAGATTGCTAAAGATGAAAAAGAAGTATTGGTTCCCGCAGTTCAATTAGATGAAAAAAGTGAGATTGCTCCACTTGCTAAAGTTGATGATCAGGGTGTTGATTTTAAATCAGTAATCGATGGTTCATCCCACCGTTTTACTCCTGAGTCTTCAATAGATATCCAGTATGCAATTGGTGCGGATATTATTTTTGTTTTAGATGAATGTGCAGCTCCGGATGCTGATTACAATACTCAAAAGAGAGCTGTTGAACGTACATATGAATGGGCTAAAAAAAGTCTCGCTCATCATAAAAAATTAGTCAAATCAAACGGCGATTTTTTTCCGGCTTTGTACGGTATTGTCCAGGGTGCAAAATTTGAAGATCTACGAAAACAGAGTGCAAAAAATATCGGTGCTATGGAATTTGATGGTTTTGGTATTGGTGGTACTTTTGAAAAGGGTGATATGGCAACTGCTGTTGGTTGGGTTTGTTCAGAGTTACCAGAAAATAAACCAAGACATTTATTGGGTATTGGTGAACCAGCAGATTTAATTTTAGGAATTGAAAATGGTGCAGATACTTTTGATTGTGTGGCACCTACCCGTATAGCACGCAATGGATCTGTTTATACTAAAAATGAAGGAAGGATAAACTTGTTGAATGCAAAATTCACATCCGATTTAACTTCAATTGATTCTACGTGTGCATGTTATACTTGTAAAAATTATACTCGAGCGTACGTAGCGCATCTTTTTAGAGCAAAAGAAATGTTAGCTGCAACTCTTGCCTCAATTCATAATTTATATTTTGTTGTGAGTTTGGTAAAAGAAGCTAGAAAAGCAATTGTGGAGGGAAGGTGGGAAAAGTTTAAAGAAAATTTAAAATTAAAAATTTAAGATTTAGAACTATTTTTAAATTTAGATTTCTTTCGGCCTATAGTCTGCTGGAGCTTTTTTAATCCACCATTCCAATTGATCTAGTGTTAGTAATCCTTCTTGAGCACCAACAAATTGAGCTACAGACATAGGATTTACTGGTGCCCATAGTAAAGCTTCTAAAGGAGTTTTACCCATCGCTAAAGCGGAAACAAAAGTTGAAGCAAAAGCATCACCACAACCAGTACGTTCAAATGCAGGACGAGGATCTGGGTACATTGGCATATGATAGTAATGATCGCCGTCATAAAAATACGCACCATTTGTATTGTCTGTAATGATGACTAATTTTGGTCCAAAATCACTTAGTTTTTTAAGAAGAACTTTTATATCTCGAGATGCTGTAGAAAGTATACGTTGAGCTTCTTCAAAATTAACAAAAAATATTTCAGTGTGTTTGTATATTTCTGATAATTTTTCTACACCAAGCTTCATTTGAAAAGTTCCAGGCTGAAAAGCTAATTTGACATCGGGATTAGATTTTAAATAATCTGAAATTTGTCCATGATAGGGAAAAGTGGTACTAGCTAATGAGGTAAGATATATCCATTTTGGATTTGGAATTTTAGGTAATTGGTAGTCGTAGTCCACATGATTGACCAAGATCGTGCGATCAACATCGTACCAAAGAACGAAATGATAGTTTGTTGGTTTGCCTTTATGGTTACGAATGAATTTCGTGATGACTTTATTTCTTTGAAGTTCAGCTAAACAGTCTTTGCCATTTTGATCTGCACCAAGGTTTGAGATGAGGGCTGAGTTTAATCCAAGTCTAGCGGCGGTTACTGCAGCGTTGGCTGCGTTTCCAACTGCCTTCACAACTTTTACAGATTCAAATGGTATTTTGTCACCAAAACGCATACACAATTCACAATCGTTGGTATTAACTTTGCAGTGAACCTCGGCCTCTTTTAGTCTAATAAATGCATCAGTGACTGTGTCGCCGATTGCCATAAAATCAATTTTTTTTCCAAACATGGAAATATTATAACATATGCCATGTGTTATAATGTTTTTATGAATACATTACACGAGTATGTTTTACAAGCTAAAAATGAAAAGGTTGCAGTCGGTCATTTCAATGTTTCAACTTTAGATGGCATTTGGGCAGTAGCCGATGCGGCAAAGAATTTAAATTTACCAGTAATAATTGGAGTTTCAGAGGGGGAAAGAGACTATGTTGGTGTTAAACAGGCTGTAGCTATAATAAAAAGTATTAGAGAAGATCGAAATCAGCCAATATTTCTAAATGCCGATCATACTTATTCATATGAAAGAGTTGTGGAAGCAATAGATGCAGGTTTTGATGCTGTTATTTTTGATGGCGCAAAACTTTCTCTTGAAGACAATATATCGATAACAAAAAAATGTGTTGAATATGCCAAAAAATCCGGTCGCAATGTACTCGTAGAAGCTGAAATGGGTTATATTGGAACTTCATCAAAAATTTTAGATTCTGTTCCCGATGGTGCAGCTGTAGGTGAAGCCAACCTTACAAAACCAGAAGATGCTGCAAGATTTGTAAAAGAAACAGGTGTTGATTTATTTGCTCCCGCTGTTGGCAATATTCATGGTGTTGTGCGAGGAGGAGACCCTGCTCTAAATATAAAAAGAGTGGCTGACATTTCTTCAACTTTAAATATTCCTCTGGTTCTCCATGGGGCTTCGGGAAATACAGCCTCTGAAATACAGGAAGCAATTAAAAATGGCATATCTATAGTTCATGTTAATACAGAACTGCGTATTGCTTATCGTTCAGGTTTATCAAGTTCTCTATCTGCTAACCCTGAAGAAGTTTCTCCTTATAAATATTTAAAACCTGCAAAGGATGCCATGCAGAAGGTTGTCGAAGAAAAATTAAAAATATTTAGAACGATTAATTAAATAAGTGGGGATAACTTTAAATATATGAGAGTGTTATAATCAAAACATATGTCATCCGGAATAGAATTTGAAGAGGATAAATTTAATTATAGTTCAAAGCCACAACCAAATGGCGGCCAACCTTTTTCTGGCCAGATGTCGTCTTCCGAATCTGCGGGGATGGCTGGTTGGTTAGTAAAAAAAGGTTGGGCAAAGTCACCACAGTCTGCCCAGATGATCATGATAGGTATGGTTGTAGTGAATATTATTGTTACTATATTAGTTGTATTATATTTTATATGATTTCCAAAAATAAAGGCTTTACTCTGATCGAACTTTTGGTAGTTTTTTCAATCATTGCTGTGCTATCGAGTATTGTTATGGCTGGTTTAAATAACACCAGAATAAAAGCTAATAATTCAAGAATTATTCAAGAAACTCAACAATTAAGAAATCAGATCGAGATAACTCGAACTTCAAATGGTAGTTATCCGTCTCTTATGGGTTCAACTGCAAACGGTGGCGGTTATATATTAGCTCGTCAACTCGAATTAACTGCTAATGATAAATTTATGCCATTAATCAATGATATTTTGAGGATAAACGGCACAACTTATCCAACTGGTTATGGTGGTGGAGATAACGGTGTAACCACAGGTTGCAGGGAAACTTATACGTTGAGTGGTGCTGGTCCAGATGCGGCCAATAAATTAAGAATATTTGTTAATAGTACTGCGTGCCAAGCTGGTGTCTCTAGTGCTGCTACAGGTTATTCTATTTATTCTAGTTTTACTCCCGTAAATTCCGGATATTTCTGTATAGATTCATCAGGGAAAACAGTTACTGTAAATTCTGGTTACGCTCCAAACACCCCCGTTAGTCCTGTTGTCTGTCAATAATTTTTTTAAACAAACACAATGCTAAGCCTTAATTTGATGGTAAAAAATAAAGGTTTTACTTTAATAGAACTTTTGGTTGTCTTTTCTGTTATCGCAATGTTATCAAGTGTGGTTTTGGCTAGTTTAAACAATGCTAGAATAAAAGCTAATAATTCAAGAATCATTCAAAATACTCAGCAATTAAAAAATCAAATTGAAATAGGTAGAAGTTCAGATGGTAAGTATCCAAATTTAATTGGTTCAAGTTACAGTAATGGGATTTATGTTTTGGCTCGCCAGACTACTTTGTTTGCGAATCCAAAACTAATGCCGATAATTAATGACATTTTAGCTTTACATCGTTCGTCTTGGCCAACTGGTTACGGAGGAGTATATACTACTGGTGGTCCTTGCGAAGAATCGTACAATTTAAATGGATCTTCTGATGTTCCAAATAAAATAAGAATTTTTGTTGATTCGAATGCTTGTGCAAATAGTGGTTCAGGACCAGCTTCTCCAGCTTCTGGCTATGCCATTTATTCAAGGTTTGTTTCTTCGTCTGGAGCTCCTGCTGGGTATTATTGTATGGATTCATCAGGAAGAACTGTAGTCAATACTACACAATATGTTCCCAATGCTCCAGTCAACCCAGTTTTGTGTCAGTAAGCATTATAAAAGTATTATAATTTTATATTTTTGACTTATTTTTATAGTCATGTATACTAGTTCGCATGTTGTCTTTATCTTTAGAAAAACGTGATGTTAAGACGGATGTCCAAAAAATTCGTCTTTCTGGCAAGATCCCAGCGGTATTTTATGGTCCAACTGAAGCCTCTACTTCAGTGGCTATATCAATGGTTGAATTTAAAAAGGTTTGGAAAAAAGCTGGTGAATCATCGATCATCGTTCTTAAAGAATCTTCTGGTACAGAACATGAGGCTCTAATTCAAGAAGTAGATGTTCATCCTTTGACTGGTGAGCCTCGTCATGCAGATTTTTATGTAATTGAAAAAGGTAAGAAAGTTGAGGTTTCTGTACCGCTTGTTTTTAATGGAGTTTCTCCGGCAGTAAAAGACAAAGGAGGTATTTTAGTTAAAGTTCATCGTGATCTAAGGATTGAAGCTGCCCCGAGAGATCTTCCTCATGAATTGATTGTTGATATTTCAAAACTAGTTGAATTGTCAGATATTATTCATGCTAAAGATGTTATTTTGCCAAAAGGCGTTGAATTAAAGATAAATGCAGACGATGTGGTTGCATCTATTTCTGTGGCTAAAGAAGAAATTGAGGAAGTTCCTACTGCTATCGATATGTCAGCCATAGAAGTTGAAGCAAAAGGTAAAGAAGCAAAAGAGGGTGATGAAGCTTCTACTGGAACAGCCGCAGAAGCAAAAGTTTCCGAGAAAAAATAATATTTTTTATACCTCTGGTATAATGTACTTCTAATGAAGTTATTAAATAGAATTATTTTGGTAATTCTTGTTTTGCTTACAACAGGCTCGGTTTTTGCTTTTGCCCAAAATCTGACGGAAGAACAAAAAGCTGAATTAGAAAGAGAGTTGGCTCAAGTTGAAGCTGAACAAAAAAGAGTAGAAGCTGAATTGGTAAAGACTCAAGCTCAGAGTTCATCTTTGGAGCGTGATATAAAATTGCTTGATCAAAAAATTAAAGCTGCCCAACTTAATATTCGGGCTAAAAATTTAAAAATTGAAACTTTAGGGAAAGATATTAAACAAAAAGAAAATCATATAGATAATCTTGAGACTAGAATTAATAAAGGTCGTGAATCTTTGGCTGTTATCATGAGAAAGACAAATGAAACAGCCTCTCTTACTTTACCTGAAATACTTTTAGCCCAATCAAACCTAACAGATTTATTACAAGATATTGATGATTTTGAATCAGTCCAAAATGGTCTAAAAGAAACTTTTGAGCAGATTCGTTCTGATAAAGATGAAACTGCAGCTGAAAGGGATATTTTGGACAAAAGAAGAAATGCTGAAATGGACGCAAAATATGTTATTGAACAAGAAAAAAAGAATATTGAAGCTGATGAAAAAGAGAAACAACGTTTATTGTCTATTAGTAAATATAGTGAACAAGCTTACCAACAAGATTTAGAGAAAAAGCGTGCTCGAGCTGCTCAAATAAAAGCAACATTGTTTCCTTTGCGTGGTTCTGACCCGATTCCTTTTGGAGATGCTTATCGTTATGCCTCTGTTGCATCCAAGGCAACAGGAGTAAGGTCAGCGTTTATTTTGGCTGTTATACAACAAGAATCAAATCTTGGTGCAAATGTTGGTACTTGTAATCGTGTGGGGGATTCTCCTGATAAGCATTGGACTCAGATTATGCCAGGACCAAAAGAACAAGCTGCTGGACTTTCTCGTCGTGATGATCAATCTGTATTTAAACGTATTGTCGAGGCTCTTGGTATAAGTCCTGAAGGTCTACCGTTGTCTTGTCCTTGGGGTTCAGGGTGGGGTGGTGCTATGGGTCCAGCTCAATTTATACCAACTACGTGGGCTTTGTTTGAAAAACGCATTTCTGCTGCTATAGGAGTAAAAAATCCCGATCCTTGGAACCCTGCTCATGCCTTTACAGCTTCAGCTTTATATCTTTCTGATCTTGGTGCCAGTGCTCAAACATATACCGCAGAAAGAAATGCGGCTTGTAAATATTATTCAGGCAGATCTTGTGACAACAAATCACCCGCGAATGCTTTTTATGGCAACGAAGTAGTTATAAGGGCTGATACTATTCAGCGTACAATGATCGATTTGCTTCAATAGAAGATTTGGACGATGAATGGGATTGCTATATGGTAAGAATAACCGGTATAACCATTGGTCTTTTTGCTGTTTGTTGAAGTAAGAATCTGCTAACTGTATCGGTAACATTATCTTTTACGAAATCTAAATTGATCGGATTCATGCCATGAGTAGATTTTTCTACAGTTTCACGAATAAGCATGCGCACCTCGTGTAATAACTCTTGAGCTTCACGGAGATAGACGAATCCGCGAGATATGATATCTGGAGATTTACGAAGTTTGCCTGTTTGAGCATTCATGATACCAAAGATGATAAATATTCCATCCTGAGCCAGCATTTGACGATCACGAATAACAACATCCTGAACATCTCCTACAGAAAAACCATCTACAAGCACAAGACCAGAGGCAGCTTTTTCTTTTAATTTTACAATTTTGGTGCCACCATTTTGAATTTCTACAACAGTTCCATTGTCTGGAATAATAACATCTTCTTCTTTTAAGCCGTTTGCCTCTTTTGCTACATCACAGTGGGCTCGTAACATGTAGTGATATCCGTGAAGAGGCATAAAGAATTTAGGGTGAATTTTTTTGTGTATCCAAGCAGTTTCATCTCTATTAGCATGACCAGAAGAATGAACATCAGCAATACGATAGTGAAGAATTTTTGCTCCTTGTCTCGATAGATTGTCTTTGAGTTTTTGTACAGCTCGTTCATTTCCTGGTACTACAGAAGATGAAAGAATAATAGTATCTCGTGGAGTAATCTTTATTTTTGCGTGAGATTTTTGAGACATTCTTACAAGTGCGGAAAATTCATTAGCTTGGGCTCCCGTAGAAAGGATCACAATTCTTTCTGGTGGATAGTTGTCTATTTCATCAACTGAAATTAAGGTTTCTTTTTTTGCTTTGAGTAAGCCAATATGTTTACAGATCTCAATGTTTTGTTTTAAACTTCTTCCTTCAACTACTACTTTCTTTCCGTATTTTTCTGAAAATTCGACTATTTTTAATAGTCTTTCGAGAAGTGATGAGAAAGTTGCGATTATAAGGCGCCCCTGCATGTTTTTGATAATCTCTTCAAGATTTTTGTGTACGACTTTTTCTGGTAGAGAAAATCCTGGATTTTCTACGTTAGTTGAATCGGCCATTAACAATAAAACTTTTTCATTTTTGAAAGCACGATCATATTCAGCTTCTTCTTCTGGGGTAGCGACACCATTATCGTGATCTAGTTTTAGGTCACCAGTATGAACAATTGATCCAAATGGTGTAACGATAATGACTCCCATAGCATCCGGTATGGTGTGTGTTACAGCAAAGAATTTGATTGAAAGTTGTCCAATTGTTATTGTTTCATTTTTTTCTACTACTCGAATATCCAGTTTGGGTACATGAGGAAATTCTTCTTGGCGTTTACTGATAAGAACCGAAGTGAGTAGGCGAGTATAAACGGGTGGATTACCAATGCGGGGCATGATGTAAGGAAGTCCACCTATATGATCTAAGTGACCATGGGTAATAATAACAGCCTTGATCTGGTCTCGGCGCTCTTCGAGATATTTTGTGTTTGGTAAAATAAAATCAATTCCCGGTGTATCATCATCTTTAAATTGGAATCCAATATCAACAACAATAATATCATTGCCATATTGGATAGCTGTCATGTTTTTACCTATCTCTTCTACACCCCCAAGAGGGATTATACGAATAGAATCACTTGCTAATGGGGGAATAATATCACCTTCACGTTTTGGTGTTGATTTTGTAGGTGGGCGTCTTATCGAACGTGCGGCATCAGGGCGAACAATATTCATACGAGCTCCGGCTACATGAGGAGTATTCTCTGAATTTTTTCTAAGGGTTTTATTGATCATCATTTTATGATTATGAAATGGTTTTACCGATGATGGTCCGTTTGTATGAAGAGTTCGAGTTTTCATCGGTCTGCGCCAAGGACGGTGCATATTAGTTTGTGCCCCTGTATTGTTAGAAACAGGTTTTGTTTGCGGACTTTGATCTGATGGTGATGGGTTTTTTTCATTCATAAATTTGTTGTTATAAGTTTTAATATTTATTTCGATGCAAACCATTTCCAAACTTTTTCCGTTACGATGTACCAAGATTCTACTGAATTCCAACGATCTGATGGTGTGGTAATGATTCCTAGGTTAATATCATGTAATGTTTTTGGAATTGCATAAATAAAATTTGGTGAATAAATAAATATTGCAGGTAAATCTTGTTTTATAATATTTGCGAGTTCATTATATTTTTCCATTTGATTCTTGGAATCTGAAGTTGTTCGAATACTTTCTAAAAGAGCATCAGTTTTACTGTTTGTATACATCGCAACATTTAGTCCTGGAGCATTACGTTGTGATGAGTGCCAAAAAGCATAAAGATCTCTATCTTTACCAATATGTTCACCGAAAAGCAGAGCGTCGTATTTACGAGGACGAATAATATTTTGATAAAGATCATTTGATTCAAATATTTTTACTTCGACTTCTGCACCAAATTGACCCCAGTAATTTTTTAGAATATCTGCAGTTTGTTTTAGGTCAGGAGTATCTGCTGTATAAAGTGTGAAAGATAGTTTCTGGCTTGATCCTTTGGTATTTTTTTCATAAATACCAGCTTGATTTTTCTTCCAACCATTATTTTCTATGTAGTTCATTGCTTCAATTATTTGAGATGAAGTCGTTGCAAGAGAATCTTTTTTTTCTAGTGGTTTGATTGATTCAATTGTAGGTATTGGTCCTGTTATAGGTATACCGTAACCAAATAGTACAGAATCAACGATGTTTTGACGGTCTATCGCTAGGTCTAAGGCATGACGAACTACTTTATCTGCTAAAACTGAATTTTGGTTTTGATTAAAGAAAACTCCGAAAATACGCGGTAATGGTTGAGATACTATTTTGTAAGCACTGTTTTGGTCGGGAGAAATTTTTGCTGCTGATTGAGCAGATATTGCAGGTATGCTGTCTATTTCGTTATTTTTTAAGGCTTCAATAACTTTATTTTCGTCAGCGTAGAAAATGAAATTTATATTTTTAATAAAAGGTTTTTCGCCGTAATATTTGTTCCAAGTTGTTAAAGAGATTTCTGTGGGTATAGATTCAGAATCTTTATTAACTGAATTTATTTTGTAAGGTCCAGAACCAATTGGTTCCATGTTGTAGCTACTAAAAATAAATTCATTGTCAGTTAGTTTACCCCAAATATGTTTTGGGATAATGCCGATTGTTGTGTTTGTTAAAAAGGGTGCATATGGTTGTTTCAAAATAAATTGAATTTCATAATCAGATATACGATTTATTGTCACGTTGGTCCAATCTGGTCGACGAGGACTTTTTAGGGTAATTTCTTGGATTTTTTGGATTGTAAAAACAATGTCGTTGGTTGTTAGAGGTGTTCCATCTTGAAAATTAACATCGTCGCGTAATATGAAAGTATAAGTTAGGCCATTTTCTGATACAGAATAAGATTTGGCAATGTCTGGAATAAATTGACCATTTGAATATTTCATTAAACCAGAATATACCAGTGAGGATATGTCTTTATCTACATCTGTTATCGCTAAAACTGGATTTATTGTTCGTGGTAAACCAATTATTCCTTCTCGAAGTGAGCCTCCTGTTGCTGGTATTTCGGTTAGGAAATTATTATTTGCTTTAACAAACATAATTATTGTTGTTATTAACATTATTGTTGCCATTAAACCAAAAATAGCTTTCTCTGTAGAAGAGAAGTTTTTAATATATTTTAGTATGTTGGAACTACGCTTTAAACGAAATTCTTTTGAGTTATTTGATTGAGTCACGAGAAGTTAAAATCACAATAATCTTTTTAAGAAACCTTTTTATTTATATAAGATTTATGAGTGCTGAAATGGCAAAAAGTATAGCTATTACAATAGTTGCGATGAAAAGCCATTTTTCTAGTCCACGACGTGTATGAAAAGTGGAACTAAAGTTGTCACTACCACCAAATGCTCCACCTACTTGTGCACCGGTTCTTTGTAAGAGAATTGCAGCAACAAGAAGAACTGACAGAATAATCTGAATATACGGGAGGAGTGACTTCATGAGTAAGAACTATAGCATATATATAACAGAAAGCAAGCAAGTTTAAAATTGAAAAATCAAAAGGGAAAATGTAAATTGTAAAAAAGCATTAGCAAAGAGTATTTTATATTTAGCGAGGGTTTTCTAGAGGTTCAATATTTAAAATCTTGTGTCAAGTTGTGCTTGTGATTTTACTGATTATAATTACACACGCACTCGAAATTGGTGAGTATTATCAATAATAATTTACATAAAATATGAAAGATGTTTCTAAAAAAATTAAACCTCTGTATGATCGAATTGTCATAAAAGAAGAAAATGGATCAGCTGAAAGAAAAACATCCTCAGGTATTATTATTCCGATAAATGTAAATGAAGATAAGGGAGGAAAAACAGGGACAGTTGTCGCTGTCGGTCCGGGAAGGACCGAAGATGGGAAGATAGTAACCGTATCAGTAGAGATTGGTGATAGGGTTATTTTTCAATGGGGAGATAAGGTTAAAATTGATAATGAAGAATACTATATTGTTAGAGAAAGTGAAGTTATGGCGATTATCAAATAACAATCAAGTAAAAAACTATGGCAAAAATGATTTTATATAGTGAAGATGCACGAAAAGCTCTAAAACGTGGTGTCGATGCTGTTGCTAATGCTGTAAAAATAACTATTGGTCCACGGGGCCGGAATGTTGTTTTGGATAAAGGCTATGGTTCACCAACGATTACCAATGACGGTGTTTCTATCGCAAAAGAAATAACACTCAAAGATAAATTTGAAAATATGGGAGCTGAGATAATAAAAGAAGTAGCTTCACGTACCAATGATGGTGCGGGAGATGGGACTACAACCGCTACAATTTTAACTCAAGCTATTATTACCGAAGGCATGAAACATGCGACTATGGGTGTAAATGTCATGGGTCTTAAATATGGAATGGAAATGGCTTCTAAAGATGTTGTCGCTGCTCTTAAAAAGGCCGCTAAACAAATTAAGAGTGATGAAGAGATAAAACAAGTGGCATCAATTTCTGCAGAATCGGTTGAGTTGGGATCTATTATTGCTGATACGATAAAAAAAGTTGGAAAAGATGGAGTTGTAACAGTAGAAGAATCACAATCCACCAGCTTAGAATCAGAAATTGTTGAGGGTATTCAATTTGATAAGGGCTATGTCTCTGCTTATATGGTCACTAATGCTGAAAGGATGGAGGCTGAATTTAGGGATCCTGCCGTTTTGCTTACCGATAAGAAGATTTCAACAATTAAAGACATTTTGCCTCTTTTGGAACAATTGGCCGCTACAGGAAAAAAAGAGTTAGTTATTATTGCTGATGACATTGATGGTGAAGCATTAACTACCTTGGTGGTCAATAAACTTCGTGGTGCATTTAGTGTTTTGGGAATTAAAGCTCCGGGTTATGGTGATCGTAAAAAAGAGATTCTTCAAGATATTGCCGTTACTGTTGGGGCTCAGGTTGTTTCAGATGATACCGGTCTTACCTTTGAAAATATTAGTTTGGCATCTTTAGGAAAAGCTCGAAAAGTTGTTTCAACAAAAGATACTACGGTTGTAATTGGTGGTAAAGGTAAAAGAAGTGATATAGAAGAACGTATTGCTCAACTTAAGACTCAAAGAGATGCCAATGATTCCAAATATGATAGAGAGAAGTTTGATGAGAGGATAGCAAAACTTTCAGGTGGTGTTGCTGTGATACGAGTCGGTGCAGCCACTGAAACAGAAATGAAGTATCTTAAACTCAAGATCGAAGATGCTGTCAATGCAACAAAAGCTGCGATTGAAGAGGGTATTGTGTCAGGGGGAGGTGCTGCTTTAGTTAGAGCTGCAAAAGAGGTTTGGGCAGCAAAAAAGATGAACTTTAGTAGTCCAGAACATCAACTTGGTTATGCTATTGTCATCAAAGCTTTAGAGTCTCCATTGAAACAGATAATCATTAATGCTGGTAAAGAAGATGGTTCGTTTATTGTAGAAGAAATAAAAAAATCTATTACAAAAAAGGACTCAGAAAACAGTGGTTATGATGCATTAGCTGATAAAATTGTTCCAGATATGATCGCGGCTGGTATCGTTGATCCTGTTAAAGTTACACGACTTGGGGTAGAAAATTCTTGTTCTGCTGCTGCTATCTTGCTTACTACTGAAGTTGCTATAGCAGAGGAGCCAAAAGAAGAAAAATCTTTAGCTCATGGAAATATGCCAGGAGGTGACTTTTAATGTTAATTTTGATATAGTGTGAACTAATTATTCATTTATGGGTCGCTATTTATATCTCTATGAGAAATTCATCACGTATTAGTCTAATAGTCTTAGTTCTGTTGGTTGTTGTGGGTATATTTTGGTTTGGGGGTAGTTCAAAGTCTGATTCCAATAAAGACAGGGAAAAATCTGATACTCCAGTTGTAAGTGAAACAATCAAAGTTTCAAATACATTATCAGAGTATAAGAATGTTGAATTGGGATTTTCAGTTAAGTATCCAAGTGCTTGGCAGAGTGAAGAAACAAATTCTGGAGTCACGTTCATTATTCCAATAGATAAAAATCAGATTTCTACCGTTGGAACTCTTCAGGGTTCAATTGAAGTAAGAGGTGGAGTTTGTGCGTTTCCTCCGGTAACAAGTGTCAAAGAACGTGGAACTTTGAAAGTAGGAGAGTCAACATTGAATACCATTTCAATGTCAAATACCGTTCAGGGACGTTCTTACTTTAATAGAATGTATTCTCTTCAAAAAGGTGAGATTTGTTACGTATTCTCATTTGCTTCTATAACACTAAGTCCGGCAAGTAAAAATTTAACTGGTTCAAACCTTACTCAAGCTGAAAATAATAACAAGGCAATTATAAGTGAAACTGACAAAGATTTTACTGAAATGGTCAAAACATTTTCATTTGTCGTTGCTCCACAAGGTATAGATGAAACAAAAGCAAAACCAGCTCCAGCTCCTACTGCTACTTCTACAAAAAAATCTAATTAAATAATTAAAATGTTTATTATTTTAGGAATAATTCTACTCATAGCTATATTTTGGATTATTTTTGCTTACAATAATTTGGTAAGAATGGTCAATCGAGCAAAAGAAGCTTGGGCTGATATCGATGTCCAGCTTAAGCGTCGTTATGACCTTATTCCCAATTTGGTTAATACAGTAAAAGGCTATGCCACTCATGAATCTCAAGCTTTTGAAAAAGTTACTCAGGCTAGAGCTGCTGCGATGGGTGCTGGTAACAATCTTGAAACCAAAGGTCAAGCTGAAAACATGCTAACGGGTGCATTAAAGTCAGTATTTGCAATCGCTGAAGCTTATCCTGAGCTCAAAGCAAACCAGAATTTTCTTTCTCTACAAAATGAACTTTCTGATACTGAAAACAAGATTCAAGCCGCGCGTCGTTTTTACAATGGAAATGTTCGCGACCTGAATACTTCAATCGAAGTATTTCCAAGTAATGTTATTGCCGGAATATTTAATTTTGGAAAAATGGAGTTTTTCCAATTAGATAATGAGGAAGCTAAACAACCAGTAGAGGTTAAGTTTTAGAATGGCAACACTTTATACTCATCAAGACGCAAATGTTCGTAAGACATGGTTTTTAATGGCCATGTTTTTGGTTGTTGTTGTTTTTATAGGTTATTTTATCGGTTTCTATTACAAGAACATGATAATTACTTATATCGCTTTTGGTTTTTCATTACTGATGAATATATTTAGTTATTGGAAATCTGATAAAATAGCATTATCAATTTCACGAGCTCGTCCGGTAACACGTGAAGAGTTTCCAGATTATTATCGTTCAGTAGAAAATTTAGCAATAACAGCTGGTTTACCTTTACCAAATCTTTACGTCATAGATGATCAAGCACCTAATGCTTTTGCTACAGGACGTGATAAAGATCATGCTTCGATCGCGGTTACAACTGGTTTATTATCTATAATGGATAAAAATGAACTAGATGGAGTTATCGCTCATGAATTAGCGCATATTGGCAATAGGGATATTTTATTGCAAACTATCGTCATAGTTTTACTTGGTTTCGTCTCAATTTTGGCTGATTTTTTTCTGCGGGGAGTTGGCGGTCGAAGAAGTCGAGATAATAATGGTGGTGGTTTGTTAATGATTATTGGAATTGTTTTTGTGATACTTTCTCCTATAATTACTCAACTTATCCATTTGGCTATATCTCGTAAAAGAGAATTTTTAGCTGATGCTTCAGGGGCGCTTTTGACGAGGTATCCTCAGGGTTTGGTATCAGCATTAAAAAAGATTGGAAGTTATTCTTCCCCTATGGAAAATGTTCATAATGCTACTGCTCATTTATTTATTTCAAGTCCTTTTGGAAATAATTCACTTAAAAAAGTCTCAAGACTTTTTAGTACGCATCCACCAATTGAAGATAGAATAAAAGCATTAATTAATGTTTAGAAATAAAGTTCTTATTGTTATATTTTTTTTGTTTTCAATTATTTTGGGTGGCATTTTGTATTTTTCAGATAATAATTATTCGGCAAGTTTTGTAAATAATGGAAATTTTTTTAAAAATGATGCTAAAAAGATAATTTTTGTCGGGGATATCATGTTAGATCGAGCAGTCGCTATTCACGCTCAGCGTGATGGAAAAGAATCAGTATTTGATGGTATTAAGTATCTTTTTGAAGATGCTCATGCGGTTATAGGTAATTTGGAAGGTACAGTAAGTTATAGAAAATCTATTGCGATACCAGGGTCATCAATTCTTCGTTTTACTTTCGATCCAACTTTTATGCCAATTTTACGTAATATTGGTTTTAAGGCAGTAAGTTTAGCAAATAATCATAGTCTCGATTTTGGACATGACGCCGATACGGAAACACGGGATTATTTACATCAGAATGATATTTTGACTTTTGGTTCGGCATTGAATGATAAAGATTTATCATCTTCAATTTCAATGAAAGATGGAGCTTTTTGTTTGGTCGGCTATCATGATTTGTTCTTTCCAGACCCTTCGGGTGTGATTGAGGAAATAAAAAAAATTCGTTCAAGTTGTCAAAACGTTGTTGTTTTTGTTCATTGGGGTTCAGAATATACGCACGTTCCTAGTGATAGACAACGTATCTTAGCTCAAAGTTTTATTGATATCGGTGCAGATCTTGTTATCGGTGCACATCCTCATGTTGTTCAGCCTGTAGAAATATATAAAAACAAAGCAATATTTTATTCACTTGGTAATTTTGTTTTTGATCAAAATTTTTCATTTGCAACTATGCATGGTTTGGTTGTGGCTATGGAATGGGGAAGTGATCAGATTCGTTTTGAACTTATACCAGTATCTATAGAAAATGGTAAAGTTACTGTTGCTGATGGTGAAGCTCGTAATGAAGTTTTAAAAACTGCCATTAATAAAAATACTCCCAAAGATATCGCTTCGAGCATTATTAATTTGGGAGAATTTATTTTGAAGTAAAATTTCATTCGTTCGTGCGGAGGGTAAGGGATTCGGTCACAACTCTCGCCTCACCAGTTCGGCTCGGTCGCGACCCCGACTCACGGCTCGCACTGCTGTGCTCGCACGCTCCGTCTTTCTCATCACCTTACACTTCTCGCAATGATGCTCTATTCGGACTGCGTTTAGCAGTCCTCATAGATCATTGCGGAGGGTAAGGGATTCGAACCCTTGGTGAGTTGCCCCACACACGCTTTCCAAGCGTGCGCACTAGACCGCTATGCGAACCCTCCTTTGTTAAAATAGATTAACAAAAATGACAAACGAAAGCTATTTAGATTAGATTTTCGGAATTTTGCGGTGGGGTATAAGTTGCATCACCAAAACCTAAAATTGGATAAAAAATAAATGGAAAAACTAGAAGTCCAATAGTAAAACCGATATTTTTACCAAATGATTTTGCTAGTTCGTGCATAATTATTAATGCTGCAACTATATTAACAATTGGTATAAATAATAAGATTATCCACCAAGTTGGTTTACGTATAATTTTTAGCAATATAAATATATTGTATATTGGAATTATTGAAGTCCATCCTGGTTGACCTGCTTTTGTATATATTTTCCAATTAGCAATTATTGTTAATAAGGTTAAACCGATAAACAAAATACCATAGCCAATACTTTCTATATTTTCCATTATTTTTGTAAATTATTTTATTTCCAAACTCCAATAATTATTCCACCAACTATTAAGCTAAGTAAAATTTGTAAACTGTCTATCAGTACAAGTTTTAGAGAATCTTTGCGCCAAAGTAAATTTGAAATGCCTATTGGTGCAACAAACCCTAACCAAGAAATTAATCCTAAGAATGCACCATCGCTAGCATTTGAGCTACCTGAAAGTGAAATAAAGAAAGCCAATACTCCAAAAGATACAATGTTTGTTATAAAATGTGTCGCGTAAGATTTTGATATGCCATTATTTTTGGCAACATCTATATCGTGGTCATTAATTTTCATTAAAGTCATCCATTCTTTGCCAAATAAAATTGGCGAATACCACAATGCTCCAATACCAAAACTTACAATCGCTGAAATTAGAATCGGCCAGAAATTTATCGTAGACATATATTACTTTATGTTATAACTAATATGTTACGATATTAGCATATTATGAAGATATTTCTACGGTTACTAATTTTTGGAATTTTACTTTGTTTTTTGAGTTTTCTTTTCAAAGATAGTCTCATTTCTAAAGATAGTATGGTTTTTTTGAACCTAAAGACTCCGAATTCAGTTATTAAGGTGCAATTGGCCGATACTGACGCTGCTCGCGAACAAGGATTAAGTGGTGTTACATTTTTATCAGAAGATTCAGGTATGCTTTTTGTTTTTCCTGATTCAAGTTTGTATGGTTTTTGGATGAAAGATATGAATTTTGCCTTAGATATTATTTGGGTAGATGAATTTAAACAAATTGTAGGCATCGAAGAAAATGTCTCAACGAGCACATATCCTAATGTTTTTTACCCACCAGTAGTTGTTAAGTATGTTTTAGAAGTAAATAGTGGGAAAGCCAAAGATTTAGGTCTAAAAAAAGGAATTAAAATTGATTTTTAAATTAGATAAGTAAGTTTTGCAATTTAAAAAAATGTAAAAAGCTAATCTTAAGCTTTATTAAGGTTTGGTTTACCTGTGGATAACTTTATTAAAGGGTAGGGCAGGGGAGAAAAATATTTAGTCTTTTAATTTTTTCCAAAAAAGTATTCTCTAATATCCTTGTACTGCAATCTATTTTCGGATCACTCTTCACAAGTTTTATTTTTTTATTTACAGTGTTAAAAATATAGTAAAAAAACTCCCCTGCTCCTTCGTTATCTTAATAATCTTGATATATAATGACCTATAAGAACGACATATCAGTCGCGTGTAATATCCATCACTTACTTTTATGAATAATATTTCAATTACAAAAGCAGACGGTACAAGAGAATTACATAATGCAGATAGAGTTAACAGATCGATTGAACGTGCCTGCAAAGGTTTGACTGATCCTATTGCTATGGTGACACAGATTGCCACTGAGACCAGACTTACTTTGTACGATGGTATTACAACTGATGAGTTGGATCAGGCCACAATAAACACCGCAGTCCAAAATATAAAAGAAGACATAGAATACGATAAAGTCGCTACTCGCCTTTTATTAAAGACAGTATATCGTCGTGTTATTGGAGAATATGACAAAGAAGATCCTTCTGATCTAGATAAAAAACATCGAGATGGTTTTATTTCCTATATACAAAAAGGTGTTGCTGGAAAACGTCTTCATCCAGACATGATTAGTAAGTTCGATCTAAACAAGCTTGCTGACACTTTAGATATAGAAAGAGATGAATTATTTGTATACGCAGGCTTGGATGGTCTTATAAATCGTTATTTTATAAAAGATGAACGTCAACACCCTCTAGAAACTCCTCAATATTTCTTTATGCGTATAGCCATGGGTCTTTCTTACAATGAAAAAGATCCTACTGCTTCAGCAAAGAAATTCTATTCAAAAATGTCTCGTCATGAATATATTGCTGGCGGGTCTACAAACTTAGCAGCTGGTACAACTCGTCCAACTCTTTCAAATTGTTATCTTTTGGAAATGCATGATGATATGGAACATATAGCAAAATCTGTTTCCGACGTCATGCTTTTATCAAAAGGTTCTGGCGGTATCGGTCTTTCTATTACCAAATTACGTGCCACTGGTTCCCCTCTCAAATCAAATTTTGGAGGAACTTCAAGCGGACCAACACCTTTTGCAAAGATTATTGATACAGCCATACGTGCCATTATGCGTGGTGGAAAAAAGAAAGGTGCACTTTGTTTTTACATGGAAAACTGGCATGTAGATTTTCCTGAATTTATTGATTGGAAACATAATGCTGGAGATGATTATCTACGTATGAGAACCGCAAATACTGCAGTTTTTATATCTGATGAATTTATGAAGCGTGTTGAGGCTGGAGAAGATTGGTACATGTTTGATCCTGCTGATACAAAAGATTTAAATGAGCTCTATGGCCAAGCATTTAGTAAACGTTATGCGGAATATGTAGAAAAAGCCCAAAAAGGTGAATTAAGATTATTTAAAAAAGTTCCTGCAGCTGAGCAGTATCGTCAAATACTTGTTGCATTGCAGTCGACTTCGCATCCATGGTTAGTATGGAAAGACACCATAAATAATCGGGCTCTTAATAACAATACGGGCACTATACATATGTCCAATCTTTGTACTGAAATTACCCTACCTCAGGATAAGGACAATGTTGCTGTTTGTAATTTGGCATCATTAAATTTGGCTGCTCATGTGGCAAATAAAGAAGTTAATTGGAGTAGATTGGAAGAAAGTGTAAGGCTCGCTGTACGTCAACTAGATAATCTTATAGATATCAATATTCTTCCTATTCCAGAAGCGGCAAAATCTGATTCTGAAAATAGAGCTATAGGATTGGGTGTGATGGGATTTGCTGATACTATTGAACGTTTAGGAATGTCATATGACAGTGAACATGCGTGGGATTTTGCTGATCGTATATTTGAGTTTGTTAGTTATATGGCAATAGATGAAAGTGCAAATCTTGCAAAAGAGCGTGGTTCGTACAAAAATTTCCCTGGCTCAGAATGGTCCAAAGGTCATGTTCCAATAGATACTATAAAAAAGGTCAGTGAATCAAGAGGTATTTTAGTAACTGTAGATCAGACAAGTAAACATCGTGGTTTAAATTGGGAAGTTTTGCGCAATAAAGTAAAGCTCGGTATGCGCAATGCCACCCTTATGGCAGTTGCACCAAATGCAAATATTGGTCTTGTGGTAGGTACAACACCTGGTATCGATGCTCGTTTTGCTCAAGTTTTTTCTAGAAATAAAATATCAGGCAAATATCTCGATCTCAATCATAATTTGGTTAAAGATCTAAAAAATATGGGAATTTGGGAAAAAGTCAGGGAAGCTATAATTGAAAATCAAGGTGATATTTCAAATATTCCTGGTATTCCACAATCTTTAAAGGAGATATATAAAACATCATTTACAACTTCCCCATATGCATACGTAGAAGTTGCTGCACGTGCACAAAAGTGGGTTGATCAGGCTTTGTCACGAAATATGTATTTAGCCACTCGAGATATCGATGAAACCATGGAGATATACACAACTGCTTGGAAAAAAGGACTTAAGTCAACTTATTATCTCCACATGAAACCTCGTCATACTGCCGAACAATCAACTACAAAAGTTAATAAAGCAGAAAAAATGGGTAAAACTGGTTTTGCTGCAGTAGCTTCATATAGAAGACCAGAAGATGAACTTTTGAAAGATCGAACTCCTGTACCAACCCCACTTTCAGATGCCGAGATTGCACGAATTGCTGTAGATAACAATATAACTCTTTCTACCGCACCGGTTCCTGAAAATAAAGTCCAAAAAGAAGAGGTTGTTTTCAAAATGAAAGCTCCTACAGTTTCAGAATTAGAAGTTCCTATCACTTCATCTGTTGCTAAAGGTTTTGGTGCAGTTGCTTCTGTAAGATTGGAAGCTCAGCCAGAACTCCCTATCAATAATTCCAATTCAAATGTTGGGACAAAACTCTCAGTTTCTGAACCGATAAAAGACATGGTACAAAAATTAGCCAATCATCCAAACGCTACACCTATAGGATTTACAGCTCCGCCAGTTCAAAATCAAGCAAAGATACAATCTGAATTTTCAGATACAAAATTTAGTTCATATAAAAAACCTCAATTAACTCCAGAACAAGTTCAAGAGATGATGGATAATTTTGGTAAAAAAGATTATCATCCAGTACAAAATTCTTTTGGCCCAGAAGATCCCGGGACAGCCAATATTTGTATCGGTTGTGAATAAATTATAAAGTTGATTATCAATTAAATTAATTAAACATATGCTTATAGGAAAAGCCGCCCCTGAAGATACAAGTTTGCATCCAATAAAATACAAATGGGCTTATGATTTGTACATGCAAGCAGTTCGTAATACATGGTTTCCTCATGAAATTACTCTAAAAGAAGATTTAGATGATTGGGCTCGCATGACCGAAGATGAACGACATGCTGTTGAGTTTTTGATGTCTTTTTTCAATCCTGCAGAGCTTATAGTAAATCGCTCTCTTGCTCTAGGTGTATATCCGTATATAAAATCTCCAGAATGTCATTTGTATTTAGCAAAACAGATGTGGGAAGAAGCAAACCATTGTGTAGCTTTTGAATATGTACTTGAGACTTTTCCTTTTGATCGTGAAAAAGTCTTCAGTCATCATCTCAATGTACCTTCCATGAAAGCTAAAGAGGACTATATAAACAAATACATGAGGCGTATGACCGAAGTTTCTTTAGATGTCGAAACTGTAGAAGGTAAGATGGACTTTATCCGCAATCTAGTAGCAACAAATATAGTAATGGAAGGTATCTGGTTCTATTCAGGTTTTATGGTGGTTTTATCGTTTCGTCAGCGAAAACAACTTAGAAATTTTGGCTCCATGATCAATTGGGTTCTACGTGATGAAAGTTTACACTTACAGTTTGGAATCAATCTCATACAAAATGTTCTAGAAGAAAATCCAGAATTACTTACTCCAGAATTTGCCGATGATATTCGAAATATTGTTATAGAGGGTGTTAACCGCGAAGTTGAATATAACAAAGATCTTTTCCCAACTGGTATCTTGGGACTCAATGCTGACTACGTAAACCAATACGTAAAATACGTTGCCGATCGTCGTCTCGAGGAACTTGGTTTTCCAAAATATTATAATGTCACAAATCCAGCTAAGTGGATGAGTGCTGCTACTGATGTTTACGAATTAGTAAACTTCTTTGAAGCACAAAACACTAGTTATGAGGTAGATTCTCATGCTCACGGTAAGAAAAAGTAAGTAGTTAAATTAAAGAGAATAGTCAATTTTTATTGGGTTAAAAATTAGGTATTTTTAAATTGCCAAAACTTTTTATTGATGTTATAATTATATCAGCTCCACTAAACAACCGCTCTTTTTCAGGCTTTATTGACTGAGAGGGGGAGGAAAGTCCGAACACCACCCCGAACTCACGCAAGTGAGCATCGGGGAGCACGTAGCAGGTAATCCCTGTCAGGGTAATACCCAGAGGTGCGAACAGTGACGGTTGCAAACGAAAGTGAGCAACCGTCCCGAACGCCGTCAGGCGCATCGGGACGAACTTTCATGGCAACATGGAAGGTGCAACGGCAAAACCCTTACGTTGGTGCAAGACCGTGTCCCGATGTAACATCGGGAAGAGTCGCTAGATCTTATGAGTGATCATAAGACCAGATAAATGGTTGTTATCCAGAATCCCGATTTTCATCGGGACATTGGGAACAGAATTCGGCTTATGGTGTGGCTTAATTGGAAATACCCGTCCTAAAGACGGGTATTTTCATTTTTATTATAGTATAATACGAGGTAATTAATTTTTTATAGCATAAAATTTATATGAACCTTGAAAAACAACATTATAATTCTCACAATAAAGCTGCTTCAGTTTCCGCTACAAGTTCAACCGCAAATCATGCTCAGCATGTAAATTCCGATACTAATTCTAATTTAGATAAACTTCCATTTAGAATATTTCTAGGAACAATAATCTTGGCGCCTTTAGTTTTTTGGCCGAGCGTTTCGATTTCTCAGGATTTTGTAAAGACATTCGTAATATTTTTTGGAACGATAGTTTCTACAATATTATTGATGTTAGTTTTGAGAAAGAAACAAAACATATCATTACCACCAAAGAAGATAGCTATTGTTGGTGGTTTGTTAGTTATTTCGTTAATAATTTCTACTTTGGTTGGTAAAAATATAGACAAATCCTTTTTTGGTCAAGGATTTGAAATAAGCACCACTAATTTTATTTTGACTGTGTTTTTAGGTGCTTTTATCTCGTATTTGTTTGTTGTGAATCGAATCCAAAGGGCTGCTTTGGTTTACATTGGTATAATTGGTTCTTTTTTGGGTGTAGTGGCATTTCAGATAATTCGTTTGGTACCTGTGTCCAATGGCACCTCAATACTTTCGCTTATAAAGTCAAATATGCTGATCGTAAGTGGAGGCTGGAATTCCCTAGGTTCATTTTCTTTGTTGGTGGTTTTGATTTCTATAATTGCGCTTTTGACTTTAAATTTATCAAAAAAGGCAAAGAACATTTACAAGATTCTAACATTTGCCGGACTTGTTTCGGCTCTTATTGTTGGAAATATGTATTCTTGGATAGCAATGGCTATAATGATTGCTTTTTTGGCTTATCAAAGTTTTAATGGTCACCTTTTAAGTTCATCATCTGAAAATAAATCATTTAGAAAAAAGGTATCCTTGGCTTTAATTGTTCTCAGTGTGGTTTGTGTTGGTTTCGCTTGGAAAGGTGGGGCTGTGTTTAATAAGTATATTGCAATGGCAAATCCTGGTTACGTAGAAATTGCTTTTCCTTGGAAATATACTTCTCAGATTATGTCAGATACATTGAAGGACAAACCTTTGTTTGGTTTAGGACCAAATCATTTCGGTAGAGCTTATTTAGACTACAAGCCATTAGAATTAAATTTAACTCAAGTTTGGAATGCTGAATTTACAACAGGATTTAGTGTTATTTCTACCTATTTTGTTACACAGGGATTGGTCGGAGGAATCTTGTGGCTGTCTTTGATAATAGTTTTTACCCTTTTTGTGTTACAAGTTTTTCGAAATTTACCTTCAGATTCCAATCATAAGTTTATAGTCACGGCTTCTTTTTCTGGAGCATTGTTTATGTGGGTGATGATGTTGTTATCTACTCCTTCTCACAGTTTAGTTTTTTACACTTTTGTACTGAGTGGTATAGCTTTAGGTTCGGCTGTTTCTTGTGGAATATTAAAATCAACAAAAATTGATTTAAATTCAAACAAAAAATTTATTTTCTCTGTATTTAAGAAATTACCTTTACTTCTCATAATTATTTGTCTTGTCTGGGGAGTGTTTTATGTTCGTCAATCAATAGCTATTGGATATTTTGCTTCCGGTTTTAAGTCTTTAACTATTAAAAATGATCCTGATGCTGCTGCTCGAGCTTTTAATTTGGCTGCAAAAATTGATCACTCAGATATGTTCTGGCGCGCAGAAGTCGAGGCTTTGATCTCAAAAATTACCCAAGTTGTTCAAAGTCCTATTGATGGTAAACAAAAACCTGAAGATAAAGCTCTTTTGATTACAGGAATGGTCAATGATACTTTGGTTGTAGCAAGAAAAGCTATAGCGTATGATCCAAATAATTATTACAACTATATTTCTGAAGGTAGAATATTTGAGATTGCAACAAAATTAAACATGAATGGTGCAGTAGATGCGGCCATCGAATCTTATAAGAATGCTATAAAGTCTAATCCGCATAGTCCGGCACTGTATCTTATTTTGAGTCGTTTCCAAGCCTCAGTAAATAAATTAGATGATGCTTTACAAACCGCCGGAGCAGCTATAAAAGAAAAGCAGGATTATTTGGAGGCTATATATCTGATTTCTCAGATTCAGGCGGCAAAAGGAAATATGTCAGATGCTATTACTGCAGCAAAAGTTGCAACTCAAATAGATCCTAATAATCCTTTGTTATGGTTCCAATTAGGGGTATTGAATTATAATACTAAACAATACTCAGATGCGGTTGAGTCATTCAATAAGGCCATAACTCTTGTTCCTGAATATTCAAATGCTCAGTATTTCTTGGGACTTTCTTATGCTTATCAAGGTAAGACTTCAATGGCTATTGAAATGTTTAAAAAATTAACTGTGTCAAATCCTGATAATCAAGAAGTTAAAATTATCTTAAAGAATCTCCAATCTGGTCAGTCACCATTTACAAACACAAATTCGTCTACTTTGGTGGCCCCAGAAAAGAGATCGTCATTACCCATAAAAGAAGAAAATTAAATATAGTCTATTATCGCAATGGTTAAGAAATGGTTTTCAGTGATTGGAAGGGAAATACGTGGTTTACATGAAGCAGCATATCTTTTGGCTATTTTTGCAATTTTATCTCAAATTCTTGGGTTAGTTCGTGATAAATTATTTGCTTATAGCTTTGGTGCAAGTAGCACATTGGATGTCTATTATGCAGCTTTTCGTATACCCGATTTTATCTTTGCAGCCGTAGGATCTCTGGTCTCAGCTTCAATTTTGTTGCCATTTTTTATCGAGAAATTTGAAAAAGGTGATAATAATGGTCGTAAATTTTCGGATTCAATTTTCACTGTATTTTTTATTTTAGTCGTTATTGTTAGTGTTATTGTGGCAATTATTTCTCCTTGGTTAGTGCCAAAAGTTATTCCTGGATTTGCAGATAATGCTAGATTACTGGCTGAATTAGTGACTTCTATGCGTATAATGCTTTTGTCACCAATTTTTCTCGGATTATCAAATTTATTTTCCAGCTTAACTCAAATGAGGCATAGATTTTTAGTTTATGCTGCTTCTCCAGTACTATATAATTTTGGAATAATAGTCGGAGTCTTGTTTATATACCCAATGTTTGGTATCTCAGGATTGGCTATAGGTGTAGCTGTGGGTGCTTTTTTACACATGGCAATACAACTTCCGTTTATTTCGCTAGAAGGTTTATTACCAAGATTTACTACAAAAATAAATTGGTTAAATATCAAAGAGGTGGTTTTGGTATCTTTCCCAAGAACTTTAGCTCTTTCTTCTAATCAACTGGCTTCATTCGTTCTTGTTTCGATCGCTTCTCTTATGGTGCCTGGGTCAATTTCGATTTTTAATTTTGGTTTTAATTTACAATCTGTACCCCTAACTATTATTGGTGCCAGTTATTCTTCGGCAGTGTTTCCAACATTGTCTCGTCTGTATGTTGAAAAAAATATTAATGAATTTTTAGAAAAAATGATTGCTTCAGCTCGACATATTATATTTTGGTCAATGCCAATTTTGGTTCTTTTTATTGTTTTAAGAGCTCAAATAGTTCGTACGGTGCTTGGTGCTGGTCGTTTTGATTGGTCTGATACACGCTTGACCGCAGCTTTATTGGCTATATTTGTTATTTCAACTATTGGGCAAAGTCTGGTAGTACTTTTTGTCAGGGCATTTTATGCTGAAGGAAAGACTCGTCGTCCATTATTTATTAATTTAATTTCTTCTGTAATTATTATTATTTCAGGGTATGTTTTGACTAAAATATTTACAGAGGTTCCAGTTTTTGCATATTTTTTTGAAGAATTGTTAAAAGTAAGTGGTCAATCTGGTACCGCAGTCATAATGTTAGGTGTAGCATATTCTTTTGGAATTTTAATTAACATGGTTTTGCATTGGTGGATGTTTGAGAAAGATCATAAAGGTTTTACTAAGCCAGTATTAGAGACTTTGTATCATAGTTTTTCTGCTTCAGTAATCATGGGTTACGCTGCTTTTCTTAGTTTACGTATTTTTGCTGAAATTTTTCCTCTACAGAAAGTCTGGGGTATTTTTATGCAAGGATTTAGTTCGGGTGTTGTAGGTCTTTTTGTTGGAGTTTTGGTGCTTATTATTCTTCGTAATAAAGAATTGGCAGAAGTTTGGAATACGCTCCACAAGAAGATTTGGAAAGCGCCGGTACCACCAGCAGAAGTTGAACATATGTAATAATGGAAAATTGAAAAATCAAAATAGAAAATGATCTACTAGTTTAGCATTTCTTGGGTCTAATTTTTCATTTTGATATTTTCATTTTAAATTCCAGTACTTTCTGTTATAGTGCCCGTATCACCCTATGAATTCTTCCCATATTCGCAACTTTTCTATTATTGCCCATATTGACCATGGTAAATCTACCTTGGCTGATCGATTGCTGGAAATTACAGGCACAATCGAAAAACGTAAGATGCAAGCTCAGGTACTAGATAGTATGGAGCTAGAGCGTGAAAGGGGTATAACGATCAAGATGCAGCCAGTACGTATGGCTTGGAAATTTCAAGATACAAGAAATAATAATCAAACAGGTCCACAAAATTATATTTTAAATATGATCGATACTCCTGGTCATATAGATTTTTCTTATGAAGTGTCTCGTGCTCTCAAGGCGGTAGAGGGTTCAATTCTTTTAGTTGATGCAACCCAAGGAGTACAGGCACAAACGTTGACTACGCTCAATATGGCGCGTGATACGGGGTTAGTTATCGTGCCGGTGGTCAGTAAGATCGATTCTCCTTTAGCTCGAACAGATGAGGTAATTTTTGAAGTTAGTCAGCTTTTGGGTTGCAAAGAGTCTGAAGTATTAAAGGTTTCGGGTAAGACGGGAGAAGGGGTTGAGAATCTTTTAAATGAACTTATTCTTAGGATTCCTGCTCCAAAAAACGAAGATATTATTCCAGTTTTTCGTTCTTTGGTTTTTGATTTTCAATATTCAAATCACACAGGAGTTATTGTTTATGTACGTGTAATGAGTGGCTCAGTAAAAAAACATGATAAGTTAATTTTTAAAGTTGCAGATAGGGAATTCGAAGCGATAGATGTGGGTATTTTTACTCCAGAAGAAACTCCAACAGATGAACTTAAATCTGGTGAAATTGGTTATATTGTTACGGGAGTCAAAGAACCTGGTATTGCTTCTGTTGGTGATACAGTTGCTTCGGTAAAAGATAATTCAGCCCCTTTGGATGGTTATCAAACACCTCATCCGGTGGTTTGGGCTTCTGTATACCCAGAAAGTCAGGATGATTTGGCTTTATTACGCCAAGCTTTGGGTCGTTTACGTCTCTCTGATTCTTCTTTTACCTATGAAGAAGAAGCTTCTGGTACTTTAGGTAAAGGTTACCGTTGCGGATTTCTAGGAATGCTTCATTTGGAAATTATTACCGAGCGGTTGCGACGCGAATTTAATCTTGAATTAGTGGTAACAATGCCGACTATTACATACAATGTAAAATTAAAAAATGGTAAAGAAATAAAGATTTATTCACCTTCACTTTTTCCTGATGATAATGATATTAGTGAAGTCTTTGAACCTATTGTGACAATGAAAATTATTACGCCACCTGATTATATTGGTTCACTAATGAAATCTATTTTTGACCATGAAGGAAATGTGACTTCCGTGGATAATTTTGGAGACAATCGTTCCATGTTGACATTGGATATGCCGTTACGAGAGTTGATGAGAAACTTTTTTGATGAAATCAAGAGTGTTTCTTCTGGCTACGCTTCTATTTCATACGATATTACAAATGAACGTCCTGCAGATGTTGTCCGTATGGATATTCTTATTGCCGATGAGCCTGTAGCTGCTTTTTCTAGAGTTGTCTCGCGTCGTCGGGTAGAAGAAGATGCTGAAAATTCAGTAGAAAAACTTCATAAACTTTTACCTCGTGAGTTATTTACATTCAAGATTCAAGCCAAAGCACATGGTCGCATAATCTCATCTCGAACTCTTTCTGGAGTTAAGAAAGATGCTGCTGGAACTCTTTCGGGGGGTGATATTACACGCAAAATGAAGCTTCGTGAAAAACAAAAAGAAGGACGCAAACGTCTTAAGGAACATGGTACCGTAACAATTCCACAGGAAGTTTTTGTTCGAATGATGAGAAGCGGAGAGTGACAAATCTAATTTAAAAGTGTATTCTAAGTTTTTAGAACTCCTGGTATATTAAAAAATCAACAAAGGGAATACAAATGAAGAATCTTCCAAAATCATTGGATATGGAATTATTTTTACTATTTCTTCGCGCTCTGGCTCATTCTCCGGAAAAGAAATGGAGACCGTATTTATGGAAACCATATGGAGAGAAAAATGGTCTCATTAGATTGGAACTAAAGGGAAGCAGGATGGTATTTTCACCACTATCGGCAGTCTACTATCATTTAACTGGTTATGAAGTTATGAATAGTTTTTTGATGCCAGAAATGAGTCCTTATTTTGCACTGGAAGATGGTAAGGAAGAAAGGTGGTGGGAGATTATCGCTATTTCCTACGCATCTGATGCTTGTGATGTGAGTTGTCAATATGATCGAGAATTGAGAAATTGTTTACTTGAAGCACTGGATTTGCCTCTTGAAAAAAGATAGTGAGATCAAAAAACCGCATCGTAGTCGTTGCGGTTTTTCTTATTGATTAGAAATTATTGATTAAAAAATAGCTGGAAAAGAAAGCAGGATCATACTTAAACAGACTAAAATGGCGATGATTATTGATAAGGTTCTGATGATCTTTTGTGATTTGTCATGAAATAACATAATAAATCTAGTATACTCTTAGATATGAAATACGGCAATCGCCCCCCAAATTATTTTAAAAAAATTATCCATTCTCAAATAATGATCGTTATTCTTCTGATCATTTGTTTTATTTTGGTCAAAGCCACATGGAACATTTATCAAAAAACAAAAATTACCGATGAGCGTTTGTCGCGTACTATGGATGAAATTAAAAAAATAGAGGATAGGCATAAAATATTGAGTAGTAAAGTTTCTGCACTTTCTACCGATGCAGGAGTCGAAGCTGAAATGCGTACCAAGTACCGTGCCACTAAAGAAGGAGAATTGGTTGCTGTGATAGTGGATGAAAAAAAGAATACAGACGCCGCTACCGTCTCTGTTGCAGATCGACCAAGCTTTTGGCAAAAAATTATAGGTTACTTTGGAATAGGAAATTGATTTTATTTAATGTTTTTAATAACAATGCTTAAAACGCATCGATTGACTTATATGTAATTAAATGATATAATTTAGAAAGATAGCAACATTGACTATCAATAAATTGTTGTAACAAAAATAAAATAACCAACCAGTGGAGATCTATGGGTAACCTGATACATGCAAAGAAGGTCGGTGATGAGGTCAAGTTTCGGATTTGGGACACGTCATCTGATCGTTACATCACCAGGGAGATGACAGAGAAAGAGGTACGTAGTTGGACTAGAGCTGAGGCTATAGAGCAGGCTCTATTTATGTACGACTTGAGAATTGATGAACGGTTGAAGCGTGCCATCGATTCTGGAACCTCTTCAGAAATAGAGGGACCTCGCTCGCTTCGTCGCTGGGATAAAAGGCCTCGTCCTGAAGTTCCTTAAGTCATCTTAACCCTTCGTGTATAACTACATGAAGGGTTTTTATTTTATAGCTAAAACTTCACGAAGCTTTGGTTCATCGAAACCTATAATGAGGTGTCCATTTGCTTCTATGACAGGAACTCCCATTTGACCAGTTTTGTCGATCATTTCTTTGCGTTTAGCTAGGTCTGAAGCTACATCATGTTCTGTATAAGTAAGATTGTTAGATTTGAAGAAAGCCTTGGCCATGTTGCAATATGTGCAAGTTGGAGTCGAGTAGATAGTTAGGGTATTCATTTTAATATAATTATTTTTTAATCACACAATAAAACTCATGTGTTACATTTGTGTACACATGTGGTCGATATCACGCCAATTGTAGCATATATTTTTTATCTGCAAAGAGTTCATTAATTAAATTATTGTTGTGTTATAATTGCTTTATAAATTTATGAAATCATTATGGCCATCTATTGATTCTTGGTTGAGTGTTTTTATAGAAAAAAATATTTCTCATTTTTTTGAAGTTATCGCCACGTGGGTGAGTAAAATAGCCAACGTTGAAAATGTGATAATCGTCTCAATTTTGCTTATTATTTATTTCATTTTTCGTAAAAAATGGCAAAACGTCATTACGATTACTCTTGCAACGGGGATGACGACAGTCATAGTTTCTTTTATGAAGGGTTATTTTATGGTTATAAGACCTCAAAATGGTTTATATCCAACATTACATAGTGATAGTTTTCCTTCTGGACATGCCAGTATGGCTGCAGCCTTTTTTGTATCGCTAATCATAATTTATTTACCAGTAATTAAATCAAAACTTAGGGGTAATTTATTTGTATTTTTTTGTATAACTTTTATATTTCTTATAGGAATTAGTCGTTTATTAATAAATGTTCACTGGCTAAGTGATGTCGTTTTTGGTTGGATAATTGGTTCAATACTGGCTCTATTGGCAGGATGGATTAGCTTAAAATTGAAGACAAGAAAATATTAAACAAATAAACTGTTACCAGTCATTGGATCTGGCTTTGTTATTTTTAATAGACCAAGAATAGTTGGGGCTACATCAAATAGTCCTCCATTCCGAATTTTTTGATCTGATCCAGTAAGAATACATGGTACTAAATTTGTTGTGTGAGATGTATGTTTTGTGCCGGTATCAGGGTCGATGTTTACTTCGGCGTTGCCATGATCAGCGATAATGAGGGCTATTCCACCCTGAGCATTGAGTACATCTATAATTCTTTTGAGTTGAGCATCCACTGTTTCGATAGCTTTGATGATAGCTGGTACATTTGCAGTATGTCCTACCATGTCTGGATTGGCGAAATTTATAAAAATAAAATCTGTGCCAGCGTTTATTTCTTCTATAGCTTTATCGGCAATGGCCTCGGCACGCATTTCTGGAGCTTGATCGTGAGTTTTAATATCTTTACGACTTGGAATAAGAATATCTCGTTCTCCGGTGTACGGAGTTTCGCGACCGCCATTTAAAAAGTAAGTAGCATGAGCAAATTTTTCTGTTTCTGCTATGTGAGCTTGAGTGAAACCAGCTTTAGAAACTTCTTGACCCAAGGTGGTTTCGATTTTGGAAGGAGGAAAGGCAATAGTACAGGTAAAATCGACACAATATTCGGTGAGGGTAACAAAGAGACTGTTACTATCTTTTTTTTCAAGCATTTTTTCGGATAACATGCGGGCTCTATCGGCTCGAAAATTGAAAAAGAATACAGCATCATTTTCTTTTATGGCACATCCGACACCTTCTATGTTTGCACAGACCGCTGGTTCCAAAAGTTCATCATTTTTGCCACTTTCATATTGTTTTTCGAGGTAAGCTGAAGGTTTTATTTCGCAGACATTACCTTTGCAGTCAAAAAGAGCTTGTTCGACTCGTGCTAAACGGTCCCAGTTATTATCACGATCCATGGCATAGTATCTTCCAGAAATAGTGGCAATAAAAAAGTTTGGTCCTAGCTCCTTAATAACCTCTTCTAATTCACGAAGATATGCAGAGGCACTTTGCGGTGCGGTATCGCGACCGTCGGTGAATACGTGAATAGCAACTTTTGGTACCTGCATCTTTTTTGCTAAACGGAGAAAAGCATAGAGATGATTTTGGTGACTGTGTACACCACCAGGACTGACGAGACCTTGAACGTGAAGAATGGAATTATATTTTTTTACATGATCAAAAAGGGAAAGCAAGGCTGGATTTTTATCAAATTCACCATTGGCTATGGCTTTGTCTATACGGACCAGATCAGTGTCTGCCGGCTTACCAGCGCCAATAGTCATGTGTCCAACTTCACTGTTACCCATTTGACCTTCTGGGAGACCAACTGCGTCTCCTGAAGCTTTTAGGAGGGAATGAGGCTTGGTTTTCCATAGTTCATCAAAAAAAGGAGTCTGAGCTGCGGCTATAGCGTTGTCTTTGGTGTCTTCACGATAACCCCAGCCATCGAGAACGATGAGCATAACGGATTTTTTGGAATTGATATTCATAAAGAATAGTTTAGCATTTATGTTTAGCTAGGCCTACCCTAGCTGTAGTAGCAAAATAAAAACGCCGTACCCGAAGGTCGTGCGTTTTGATTGGACTTTAAAATTACTTAGAGAATAACCAAGATTCCTCGTCCATTTCCATCCAACGTTCCATATCAGCCACTGTCTGTCTTTCGCCCTGGATGATTTGACGAGTTTGGTAAGCGTGATACTCTTTCGAGCTCATGATCAAACGAGTGTAGTTTTTTGCTACCCATCTCATGAAGAGGCGACCATCTACTTCCTCGTAATACTGGTCTTCATTTCTTAGTTTTTTCCCTAAGGCAGATTTTTCGTAAAGACGGCGAACTCTTCCTTCGTGGAGAGGTCGGTCCAGCTCATACGGAAGTTTACCCAGGGCATGAACCACGAGAGCAGTGAGAGTACCGATCCAACGGTTACCCCTCTGCTCAAAACTTCCCAGAGGTGATTCGAGCTGGAAATGATTTTTCTTGGGATGGACTGTCTTACCCTCTCTTCTCCCCAAGATCTTTGTGACGAAACCAGCATCGAAATGCTCCTTTTTGCTGGTCTCGAGGTTTACTCCGATGATTAACGGATTTTGTTTACGAGTTCCGTTTCTACTCTTACCATACCGACGTTCGATCTCGGTGATTCTTAATTCTTTATTTTTACCCTCGAACTGTATAAGGACGAGGTCGCCGACAGCCACCGCGAGGTAATGATTGCGATTCATGCTCACTTTTCCTGTTTTGTTGATTGTTGTAAAGGTGCGATTTATTAAAATAATAGCATATTTATATATTAAAGTCAAATATCCTTGACCACTTATCTCAAAAATTTCCTATTTTTAAAGAGAAAAAAGAAGGGTCAAAAAGCCTATATTTTACCTATGTAAATAGGTTATGGCTTTTGACGAGTCGTCAACTAAATGAGCAAAAGGGGAATGGGCTTGCAGGGGACATATAATAGTCAGGCGGGAGATAACCACCCCGCCAAATATTATGGCCAAAAAGCCCAAAGAGACCGTTCCGGCTCCTGAAACTCAGGCTCCTGAACAGACAACTTCCAGCTTTTCATAAGTAAAAGGTGGGGTAGATAAAAAGAAAACCCCTTATATGAAGGGGTTTTCTTTTAGCAAAACAATGAGCTCACGCAAATTGTATGCTGCGAGTTGCTTGTGTTTTAACTGGAGAGAGAAGCCGAAATTTAAAAAAAGTGGGGTTCTATATCCGGCCGAGGCCGGGATTTTTTGAACTCCGAATGGAAAGTTAAGGATCTTCTCCAAACACTAACAACCTAGTCTAATTGTGTAATTTTTAATCCAACTAAACAATCAATAGTAGTGGATATCATACTGGATAACCTGTGGATAACACGTAAAAAACTGTGGATTAAAAACTATGACAGATAAATAGGTAGGTTGTATGTAGAGGAATGGAGGATGGTGGTCTTATGGAGTTTAGGGTTTGACCAACATAAAACCCACCTCTCGCGACGTGAATTTTACGTTTTGAGATGGCGGGTTAGTGGTGTGATGACAAGACTGCAAGACTCACAACAACGAACCAACCGACGAGCCCTAACGTTACGAAGGAAATCGCAGCAGTGCACAAACCGGCACTGATGGTAGTCCAAGTATCAGAAGGGTTAAGGGCGGCGGTTCGTCGAAACGAGTTTGCAAACTTCCACAACGGGATTAATACCAGAAGTGGAAGGACTGCATACACGATATACTGTTGCATAAGGGTCATATGGCACCACCTTTCTGGAAACACATTAACATGTGATGTGTTATTTGTCAAATTCAGAAGATGGTGGTGCGATAGAGTTTAAAATCTGAGAAAAATTCTATCGAATACTGTTCATAATTAAAGCAAACCAAAGTGCAATAATTCCAAGAATAATAAGTAGAACTCCCCAAAAATATCTCTTTTCTTTACTGATTGTAAGCGATCCAAAAAGAAGGTAAAGAATTCCAAAAATTAAGGCTATGATAAATGACCAATGGGGAAGTTGGGGAAGAAAAAAGGAATTACTGGTAGCAGGAAAAATCTTCGGAGCTATAATTATAGAAAGGATGTTAATAATAAAAACCGCAACACCACCCATTAAATATTTCATGGCCAAATTATAGCATGGAATGAAGATGGTGGTCTTATCGAGTTTAGGATATAGACTTCTTCCAAAACGAAAACCGCTGGGCGAACCATACGGTTTGGGAGTCTGGATTGGCTAATGAGATCGAATGAAGACCTTATCGAAACAACTCCAGCCGGTCAAACAAACAGTTCCGTCCGATCGGAATTCAACTGTTGCATCATTGAGAGTGGCAGAGAACGTATTACGACGAGAACGCTTAGATTCCACAGAGGAAATCTTCCGATAAGTGGTACCTTCGGTCTTGATTGTGAGCCGTTTGCCGGAAACCTCTACCACTTTGACTTTGCCACGGAATTCATCATGTGGTCCATTTCTGTGTAGATCGATCGGTCTACTCTCAAGACAGCTTTTGATCAGGTCTAATACCTTTATTGGTGTCATGTTGGTCACCTCCTTTCTTGAGGGACAATAGCATTAAATATGATATTAGTCACGGAAGAGAAGACGGTAGTGTTATCGAGTTTAAAATTTAGGAATTTTTTGTGGTATAATTTTACCAATTAATACTAATAAAATTTCTATGAAAAGAATTCTAGTTGCTATAGTCGTCGGATTCATATTTGTTGTTGTACTTATACTAATAATGAATTACCGATGCTGGGACCGAGGATGTTCTTACGCTCTAGATAACATGCTACTGTTCATGCCGAAAGTAGAATCATGTAACCATGGTTACTCAAGCACTTCTTACTGTAACTATTGGTATCTAGTTCCATTGGCAGTCTATTGTACTCTAGGAGGTTTGATTGGTTATGTTACTCGAAAAAAGAGTAATTACTAGTCAAGAGGAAGATGGCAGTGTCATAGAGTTTAAGATTTAGGCAAAGAAAAACCCCCACATTTTGGCACTTGCCATGTGGGGGGTATATAAGAGTTAAATGCTTATATTACTTCATAGTTTGGATCTTCGGTGACGCACCTATTGATCCGTTGCTAATCATAGCAAATTGTTACAGATTTGTCAAGTGGTCGTACAGTTAAGCATATGAGGTGACATTCCTGCTAAATTGGGGTGACAAAGGTTAACCATCTTTAATTCACCTAATATGGCAAACACAAAACAGGCGCCGGCATATTCGCCGAAGGTTCGAGGTAAGTGGTATTTTCTTGTTGAAAAGGCAGGAAAGACGGTTGCTGAAGTATGTGATATGTACGCCATATCAAAAAAGACATACTACAAATGGAGAAATAGTGATCGAGGTCCTTGAAGGTACGTCCCTAAAAAAGAACATCCTCAAACCAAACTCAAAGGTGAGGTCAGGACATTTGTATGCGAGGAGAAACTCAGAATTAATTACGGACCAAAGAAAATGAAACTCTTGGTCAAGAGAAGATTCGACTTAACCGTTTCGACTACAGCCATATACAATTTGTATCTAAGAAAAAAACTAATCAGAAGACCTCAAAAGAAGCTACCGTGGTATACCCCTCTCAAAGAGCACTAAATACCCAGAAAACCAGGTGATGTAGTACAAGTTGATACAAAATACGTCTGGATTGAGAATCAGCGCAAATACCAAAGGACATTTGTAGATGTATACACGGGGTTCCACCATGCAGTAATTGTTGAGAGTCTCGTGTTTCAAAAATTGGACGGTCAAAGATAAACCCTTTTTCCGGTCCAAAGACCGTTTTGGTCATTGACGACAATTTGATCACTCGTGAAGATGCCATCAAAACTTTACGAATGGCGCTGTCGCCTATGAAGAAGAAGTACAAGCCACTATTTCCCTGAATCACTCAACGAACCCACTCAACAGGAAACTCCTGCTTGCAGTGGGTTTTCCTTTTATATAGTTCTGGCTATAATTTAAATACCAAACTTAAGAGGCATCCTAAATAGGTGTTGCTTGTTGTATATGAGCGTGTTCGTAAAATCGTAGATCAAATGAGCTTGAAATAAAAATTCACCAGTATTGTGGTCTCAAATATTTTAAACCCTAAAAGCCTTTTTTCCTAAATATTTTGCTTTTTTACCTAGAGCTTCTTCAATTCTCAAGAGTTGATTGTACTTGGCCACACGATCTGTTCTGGAGAGTGAACCAGTCTTGATTTGACCTACACCAGTACCAACTGCAAAGTCAGCAATTGTGGTATCTTCGGTTTCTCCGGAGCGGTGAGAAATGATAGAAGTATATTTTGCTTTACTGGCCATATTTATAGAATCAATAGTTTCAGAAACGGTACCAATTTGATTGAGTTTGATAAGGATAGAGTTTGCAATATGCTTTTCTATACCCATCGCTAGACGTTCTATATTGGTTACAAATAGATCATCTCCAACTAGTTGGACTTTGGATCCAAGTTCTTTGGTAAGTTCGGCATATCCTTCCCAGTCATCTTCAGAGAGACCATCTTCGATAGAGATTATAGGGTATTTTTCTACAAGTGTTTTGTACCAAGAAACCATTTCTGAAGAAGTTAGATTTTTACCATCACGAATGAGTTCGTATTTTCCATCTTTATAGAGTTCGGTTGCAGCGACATCGAGAGCAATAAAGACATTTTTACCGGCTTCATAACCAGCTTTAGTTATAGCTTCGACAACAACTTCGAGAGCGGCTTCATTGGAAGGAAGAGATGGAGCAAAGCCACCTTCGTCTCCAACGGTAGTAGCTAGTTTGCGCTCATGAAGTATTTTTTTAAGTGCATGAAATATCTCTGCACCAGCACGTAAGGCTTCTTTGAAGGTTTTAAAGCCAGTTGGTACGATCATGAATTCCTGAATGTCAGCCGAATTTTCGGCATGCTTGCCTCCATTTATAATATTCATCATGGGTACAGGAATGTTTACGGAATTGCCCGTCTTGGCTATTTGATTGAAATAAACATAGAGAGGTTTCTTTAGACTTTTGGCAGTAGCATGGGCAAAAGCCATAGAAACTCCAAGAACAGCATTGGCACCAAGTTTGCCTTTATTTTTCTTACCATCAAGTTTGATTAGAAATTCATCCAAAGAACGTTGGTTGAATTGTTTGCCTTTTAAAGCTTTGGCAATAACGGTGTTTACATTTTTTACGGCCTTTGAAGTGCCTTTACCATTGTAGCGTTCGCCACCATCTCGGAGTTCTACAGCTTCATGACTACCAGTAGAGGCACCACTCGGTACCGCACTTCGGCCAAAAGATTTATCAGAAAGAGTAAGATCGACTTCGACGGTAGGATTACCACGCGAATCAAGTATTTCACGAGCAATAACAGAAGATATTTTGGACATAGTGTATTTTAATTAATATTTTTTATAGCGTGTCTTTTATTTTTAGTGCTGGATACAATCCTAAAAGTGTGACTGCGCCGACAATTGTAAACAAATATGGTGAAGTCGTAAACATCAAACCGACTATTGTTATGAGAGGTGCAATAAAATACGAAGCATGTCTAGTTATCCTAAATGAACCTAAAATAGCACTGTCTTGAGCGGAAACTGTTTTAAAGAAATAAGTTTCGATCATGATTTCAGCCATTGCTGCACCTATACGAGTGATAAAGAGCATGAGTGCCCACAGAGCTACGCTTTTCATGGAAAATAGAGGCAACATCATGGTTGAAACGCCCATAATCATAAAACCAATTGCCATCATTTCTTTTTCACCATATTTTTGATCAGCCAATTTGCCGAGAGGGTATTGAATAAGGACAAAAGGCAAAAGCATGATAGTTAAAATAATGCCAATTTCATCCCAATCAAAGCCGATTGTTTGGTGTAAATATATCGGACTGTAAACAACCATCCAGGCATAAAATGTTTGTAGTATAAGGTTGGCGGCAAAAAGTTTAATCCAGTTTTTACTTCCCGTAATTCGTGTTACTAATTGCCAAGGTGAAAAATGTCTATAATGTGGATCTTTAAATCTTGGGAAGTTTCTGTAAATAAGATAAAGTAGGGGGAAAAGCATCGCTAAAGCGGCAACGTAAGTATTTCGATAGTTTTCACTTGCTCCAATGAGCATACTTCCAATTAGTGGAGCGATGACCCAAGAAGCATTTAATGTTGTGATATAAAGACCTCGAACGGTTCCAACTTTGTGACCATCCGTGTAAACTTCTAGGAAAATATCTAAAGTGAGACTGATTAAAGAACCTATAGCAATTTGTAATATAAATAAAAAAGCCAGTAATTTTACAGAACTAGAAGCGACTAACCCATAAAAAATTGCTATTTGTAGGCAGACTAAAATTAATGAAGTAAAATAATTTCCAATTTTACGAATGACCCACGGGGCTACTAAATAACCAAATATTCCAGCTGCAGCCCCAGCCATATATATCCAACCAATTGTCTCAGCGTTTGCAAATAAGGCTAGAAAACTAGAGTTTGAATAAATTGGTATAGCTATATGAAGGGTAAATATAAAACCTATAACAGCTATTGTATAAATAACGTGATTTTTTGGATCAGGACGTAGTTGCATGATTTGCAGGTATTATAACAGGAAGGTCTCAATAACAGGGTGGGGATGATGATTGCCAACGGTAAACCTTGCCTAATTGCATCTTTTTGGTCCCTGTGCTACATTTTGTTCACTTATATGAAGAAAGACGTTCACCCAAAAAATTATAGACCAGTCGTTTTTGCCGACAATTCAAGTGGTGCGCAATTTATCATTTCTTCAACTATCGAGACAAAAGAAACAATCAAGGCCAAAGATGGCAAAGAATACCCAGTTCACTATGTAGAAATTTCTAGTGCTTCACATCCTTTTTATACTAACCAAGACAAGACTATCGATACGGCTGGTCGTGTAGAAAAGTTCAAGACTCGTCAGGCTAAGGCCAAAAAGTAACTCTATTTTGTTATCCCCGCATTGGCGGCGCGTATTCTATTATTTTCGTAGAATATAGGTGTTATATTGTTGGGACGACGTATTTATATGAATTTAGATATTTACAAATCAAACCCAAAAACTTCTTTTTTGGCTGGAATGTATGAAAAGTTAATTAAAGATGAAAATGAAGTGCGTTCTATGATTGAAAAAGACCCAACTCTAAAAGAAATGGGAGAGAGTGATTTGGTTTCAATTCTTGAGCAAAAAAAATCTTTGCAGGTCCAAATGGATGAAATACTTGCAGCCGAAAAAGTTGAAGATGAAAAACCAAATGAAATCGTCTTAGAAGTTCGAGCTGGTGCAGGAGGAGATGAAGCAGCTTTGTTTGCAGCCGAACTTTTCAATATGTATCGTCGTTATTCCGAGACAAAAGGCTGGTCTACAAAAATTGTTGACGAATCGACAAATGATATCGGTGGCTATAAAGAAGCCTCTATGGAGATAAAAGGGATGGGAGTTTACGACGATCTTCGTTGGGAGACCGGAGTTCATCGTGTTCAACGTGTACCAGAAACTGAAAAGATGGGACGTATCCACACTTCTACAGCGTCCGTGGCTATTATGCCTATTCGTAAAAAATCAAAGTTTGTTATTAATCCCACTGATTTGGAAATGGAGTTCTCTCGTGCTGGTGGAAAAGGAGGTCAAAATGTCAATAAAGTAGAAAGTGCGGTGCGTCTTATTCATAAACCCACCGGTCTTGATGTACGTTCTACTGTTGAGCGTAGTCAAAATGCCAATCGTGAACGGGCGCTCGTTATTCTTACTGCAAAAGTTGAAGCTCTAAAAGAAGCTGAAGAAGCCAAAAAGTTTTCTGCTGATCGCAAGGGTCAGATCGGTACAGGGGACAGATCAGAGAAAATACGTACTTATAATTACCCTCAAGATCGTATTACCGATCATCGTATAAAGCAGTCTTGGTATAATCTGCCTATTATTATGAGTGGTAAGTTGACTCCAGTTATAGAAGCATTACAAGAATTTGAGAAAACAGGTAAAACCGGAGGGGATGATAGTGATGAGTAAAACTTTGAAACCTTTTTGTTTTAAAGAGATTGACTTAGATATATTATTCTGATAAGTTGTACTTCACCTATGTCAACAAATACCAAGTCTGTAGATTCTCTATTTTCAGCCGGAGCACATTTCGGTTTGGGTCGTTCTCGACGTCATCCTACTGTTTCTAGTTATATTTTCGGTACAAAGAACCAAACAGACATTTTCGATCTTGAAAAGACTCAAGTTTTACTCGAAAAAGCCAAAGCTTTTGTTGCTTCTTTGGCCAAAGAAGGCAAGACTATCTTATTTGTAGGTGGAAAAAAAGAAGCTTCAAATGTAGTCAAAAACTCAGCCTTATCTCTAAACATGCCTTATGTCGATAGTCGCTGGATTGGTGGTACTCTTACCAACTTTGGTCAAGTTCGAAAGCGCATCGAACGTTATGAGAAATTGACTTCAGATCGTGAAAAAGGAGAATTACTAAAATATACAAAACGTGAACGTATGTTGTTAGACAAAGAAATCGCTTCTCTTGAAAAAATGTTTTTGGGAATTGTTTCTTTGAAAAAGCAGCCTGACGCAATGTTTGTTATTGATCCTCGTCATGAAAAAATTGCTATAAAGGAAGCTGCGGATATGAACGTCCCTGTTATCGCTCTAGCAAGTTCAGACTGCAATATTGCAGACATCGCTTATCCAATCGTAGGTAACGATGCTGCAAAAACAAGCATTCAGTTTTTTGTTGAAGAAATTTCAAAAGCCTATCAGGCTGCTAAGAAGATTTAAGATCTGGATATGATCAGTCCATTTTCTCTAAGTTTATTAAGAAAAAGGAAACTCGACTCCGCTAAAGCTTCGCTGGGCAAGGAATATACGATAAATAATAATCAAAATATAATAATCAAATCAACAACTAATATGATTACTACCGAACAAGTAAAACAACTCAGAGATCAAACAAGTATTTCTATAATGCAATGTAAAAAGGCTTTGGAAGAAGCCGGGGGAGATATGGAAAAAGCTCTAGTAATTTTGCGTAAGAAAAGTGGAGAATTGGCTGCCAAGAAAGGAGATAGATCTTTTTCTGCTGGTGTTGTTCAGGCTTATATTCATGCCAATGGTTCAGTTGGGGCAATAGTTGAACTTAATTGTGAAACAGATTTCGTTGCAAATAACGAAGAATTCAAGGGTGTTGCTCGTGATATTGCTATGCACGTCACTGCTACAAATCCAAAGTTTGTTAGTAAAAATGACGTTACCGAAGCAGATAAAAAGACTGCACGGGAAGTTTTTGAAGAAGAGGTCAAAGGTAAACCAGAAGCTGTAAGGTCTAAAATTTTAGAAGGTAAATTAGATGCATATTTTGCAGAAATGGTTCTTTTAGATCAACCATTTATTAAGAATCCAGAAGTCACTATTCAAGGTCTTTTGGATGCAGCTACCCAAAAGTTTGGTGAAAAGGCCGCAGTCAGTCGTTTTAAGCGATTTAAAGTGTTAGAACAGTAGTGTGATATAATAATTTAGCCTATGTATATTACAGTTTCTATTTTTTATGTGTCTTTTTTAACTCTAATCATAATGATTGTTTTAAAAAGGCAAGAAAGTCGTACTGGCAAAGCATCGATATTGTCTAGGTTAGGACGAGGAACCGATGTATTCTTCGATAAGATTTTTTCATCAGTCGATCGTACAGTGTCGTATATAAATAGGCATACGTTTATTGTCATTGGACAGTTGGTCGCTTTTCATTTATTGTTGCGAATTCGAAAGATATATGTTGAAATGAAACACAGAACTTTAGAAAATCCCCATGGCCGTAAAGTTCTAGACGCTGTTCGTGGTCGGGGTGAGGTCAAAAAACATGGCGCCTCGTTGTATTTAAAAAGAATATCAACGCATGGTAAGTAGAAAGATGTTTCAATTTTGATTTTTGATCTTTAATTTTTCAATTCGTGATTCCCGCCACCTTAGCTCAGTTGGTAGAGCAACGCTTTTGTAAAGCGAAGGTCCCCAGTTCAAGTCTGGGAGGTGGCTCCAAAAATGAAAAATGCGTGCGTGTGCATGAAAATGGGAAATAGTCACAAACCTCTTTTTTTGTTACACTATTCTTCATCATGGCTGAAATCATTATAGATCGTAGAGAAGAACAACAATTACTCAAAACGCTTGAATCTCGAACCGACGCTGATGCTATACGCCTCAAGCGCTATCTGGCTTTACCAGATCTTTCGCGAACAATTGGAAGTCCAATCAAAGAAATCGTTGAACGTGCTCTAAAAACAAAGAGTCTTACAGGTTTTGATATTATCAATATCCCAGAAATTGTTCCTACTCGGATATTGTTCGATCTTTTCAATATGCCTATTGGTCATCCTGCCCGCAGTAAATCTGATACCTATTATGTAGACGAAGAAAATGTTTTAAGAACTCACGATACTGTTTTTTGGTATTACTATCTCAATGATCCTGCAATAAAAGAAAAAATAAAGAATAAAGAAGTTTTGGGAGCCGTATGTTACGGCAAGGTTTATCGCAAAGATGAGATCGACAATCGTCATATGAATGTATTTCATCAGTTTGGAGGCTTATATATTGCTCCAGATGATGTTAAAACTATTACCCCAGATGATCTTAAGTTTACTCTTTCTGAAATTGCAAAAAGTATATTTGGTGATACGGTAGAATTTCGTTTTTATGATCATAATTTTCCATATACCGATCCAAGTTTTGAAATGGAAGCTTTTATAAATGGTCAATGGATAGAAATTTTGGGTTGTGGTATGGCTCGAAAAAGTGTCCTAAAAGAATGCGGCATCGAAGGTTATCATGGTTGGGCTTTCGGTTTTGGTATGGAACGACTAGCAATTGCTTCCATGTTATTGCCAGATATACGTCTGCTTTGGTCCAACGACGAACGAGTAACTAAACAACTCAAACTTGGTCAAAAATACCAAGAAGTCAGTAAATATCCACCCACAACACGCGATATTTCTTTTATCGTGAATAAAGATGTAGCTCTCAATAATTATTATGAAATTGTTCGTGAATGTGGAGGTAATATTATCGAAGAGGTTAAACATGTTGATACCTTCGAAAGTGTTGCAAAATTTGGTGCAAATAAAGTTAGTCATACTTTTCGTATCGTCTATCGTTCACCCGAGAGAACTTTAACTAACGAAGAGGTAAATGAAATTCATGAAAAGATTCGTGAGAAGACAGTTGAAGAATTAAGTGCGGTGTTGAGGTAGGTTTATATTGATTCGATGATAATTATAGTTACCTGTAAAGTTGTCAGGGGAATTTTGTCTTTGGTAAAATAGGTTGGTGCCTGCCAATTTTATTAAAAACTTAATTCAAAACAAGATGATTAAAGAACAAGATATTGTTACAAAAAAGTTTTTGGCAGATCAGCTCATGTCTCAAAAGATAGAAATACTTGAAGAAGTAAGAGCAGAAATACATAGTGCTTTAGATAGTGCTACAAAAAATATGAAAGCTTATTATCGTCGAGAATCAAAGCATCAGATGGGTGCTTTGCTTGATGGGGTTCGTGATGAAATGCGGGCTTATAGAGATGGTATGAAAATGCATCAAGAAAAACTTGATAATCATGAATTGAGACTCGAGAGGGCGAGTTTGTAGAATAAATTTTCAGTGAATTTAGGATTTTGAGCCTCGCTTTCCACTTGAAGGCCCACAAATTCCTCAACTCTAGGCATTTTTGTCATAAGTTTATTAAAGAAACAGGATCTCTTTTTAAGGTTTAGTCAGAAGTCGAACTTCTTTTTAAACTAGATCATATTAAGTGTATTTGTCAAGTGATTGTGGACTATATTTTTGCTATACTATATTTATAAAAAGCTTATAAGCTTTCTTTCATATGTCTGAAAAAACAAAGGATAATAAGGATAAAAAAGGAGGTTATGATGCTTCATCTATTACCGTTCTTGAAGGTTTAGAACCAGTACGTAAACGTCCCGGAATGTATATTGGTACAACGGGTCCCGATGGTCTCCATCATCTAATTTGGGAAATATTCGACAACTCTCGTGACGAGGCTATGGGTGGCCATGCAAATGATATTGAAATTGCACTTTTGCCTGGAAACCGTGTTCGTGTAGTGGATAACGGTCGTGGTATTCCTGTAGATATTCATAAACAGACCAAAATATCTGCTTTGGAGATGGTTATGACAGTTCTTCATGCTGGAGGTAAATTTGGGGGTGAAGATAGTGGTTATAAAGTCTCTGGAGGATTACATGGAGTAGGAGCTTCGGTGGTGAATGCCTTGTCTGATTATACAAAAGTTATTGTTCATCGTGATGGAGGTATACATTTACAAGAATATTCCCAAGGTAAACGCAAAGCAGCTGTAAAGAAAATCGGCTCTTCAAAGACTCATGGAACTATAGTTACTTTTCAGCCAGATCCAACCATTTTCAAAGAAGGAGTAGTCTTTGATTTCAATCGAATTGTTACTCATATGCGTCAGCAAGCTTATCTGGTTAGAGGTTTACGTATATCTGTTATAGATGCTCGTGAACAGATCTCTGGTTTTGGTGATGATAATGAAATCGTATATCTTCGTGATACCGGTGTTGATGCACCATCATACACTTTTTATTTTGAAGGAGGCCTTGTTTCTTTGGTAAAGTTTACCAATCAGCTTCTCAAGCCGGCTCATAAAAATATTTTCTATGTCGAAAAGCAGGTTGAGGGTGTAGAGTCTGTTGAAGTCGCTTTACAGTATGCTGACGATGTTTCTGCGCGTCTAATGGCTTTTGCTAATAACATTCATACTCCAGAAGGGGGTACTCATGTTACAGGATTTAAAACAGCTCTAACTCGTACACTTAATACCTATGCAAAAAACAACAATCTAACTAAAAATGGTGAAGATTCTTTCACGGGCGATGATGCTTTGGAAGGTATGACTGGTGTAATTTCAGTAAAACTTCGCGAAATACAGTTTGAAGGACAAACAAAAGCAAAATTAGGAAGTATGGAAGCTCAGGGTGCAGTAGCAACTGTTTTTGGTGATGCTTTCGCTGCCTTTTTAGAAGAAAATCCTGAAGATGCTCGTGCAATTATAAACAAAGTTATTTTGGCCATGAAGGCTCGAAAGGCCGCTAAAGCAGCAAAAGATTCCGTGTTGCGTAAAGGAGCTTTGGAGGGTATGACCTTGCCGGGTAAATTAGCAGATTGTCAGTCTGGCGATCCTTCGGAGTCAGAATTGTTTATTGTAGAAGGAGATTCGGCTGGCGGCACAGCCAAACAAGGAAGAGACCGTCGTACTCAGGCTATATTGCCACTTCGAGGTAAAATCTTAAATATCGAAAGAGCTCGTCTAGATCGTATGTTAGGTTCAGAACAGATTAAAAATCTTATTTTAGCTTTTGGTACAGCAATTGGAGATACGTTTGATATTTCAAGATTGCGTTATCATAAGATTGTTTTGGCAACTGATGCAGATGTTGACGGCGCTCACATTCGAACTCTTATATTGACCCTTTTATACCGATATTTCCGTCCTCTTATCGATGGTGGTTTTGTTTATATTGCTCAGCCTCCACTTTACAAAGTCAAAAAAGGTAAAGAAATTATGTACTTTTACGATGAACAATCAAAGGTAAAAGCTTTGGGAAAAGATTTCGATGAATCACAAATGGTTGAAAATGCAGAATTAGAATTAGCTAAACAAGAAATATTAACAGCAGCGGGAGCGGAAACAGAAGAGGTTTCAGAAGATGGAGTAAAAGTCAGAAATCAAAAGATTTCAATTCAACGCTACAAAGGTCTTGGTGAAATGAATGCAGATGAATTATGGGAAACAACTATGGATCCAGTAAGACGCGTATTGAAACAGGTAAATATCGATGATGCCCAAGAAGCTGATAAAATATTCGATATGCTTATGGGTCAAGATGTTCCTGCAAGAAAATCATTTATTCAGTCAAATGCAAAGTTGGCTACGTTGGATATATAGCAAGAAAAAATAACCAAGATACAATAACCAAACTCAATTTTTTGAGTTTGGTTATTGTATCTTTTACCTTGGTTATTTTACACAGTTTTAACTTTAAGTTTAGAAGATCGTTTTTTGTCTAGCTTAGGTAATTTGAGAATAAGAAGGCCGTGTTTTTCTACAGCTTCAGCTTCATCGACGTCGATTTCTTCTGGTAATTGGATAGTTCTAGAAAAAGATCCCCAGTATAATTCACGAACATAATAGTCATTTTCATTTGCAACACGTTCTTCTTCTCGTTTGCCACGAATTGTAACCATGTCACGAGCAATAGTGACATCCAAATCATCTGGTCTAACTCCAGCAATCATGCTTTTTATTACGATAAGTTCTGGAGTCTGGTAGACATCAACCGTTAGTTCACCTTCTTTTTCGGTATCATCTTCTATCCAAGAATCGTCTGAATCTTTTTGAAGGGAATCTTTTGTAGAGTGTTTAGTTTTGTGCGTTACATCTTGCTCGTCCATTCGAACTGTTCCTGTTAGTCTCTCAAAAAAAGATCTCTTTTCTTTACTCATGGTTATAACAATTAATTTATTAAATTTAATTATAACATACTCACATGGTTATCTGACAAATTTAGGGTGAATAGCTTTTACTTCTTCAAAAAGAATAATTAATATTACTACTGCACCCCAGATCCACCCAAATGTGCGAAGTGCATCACTACTTCCTCCAGAGATTATTGAGAGATTAAAAGCAGAGTGTATAGTTATCGCTGCAATTAATCCGATAATTAAAGCTACAGTTTTGTATAATCTACTTCGATAAAAACTCCACCCCAAAGCAAAACCTATACATGCAGAACTTACTACATGAACTAAAGTTGCACCGATAAAGCGCATATTTCCCATGACGACACTACGAATAATTTCTCCATCCATCAAAGGTTTTATGATAAAAAGACTATTTTCTAAAGCGGCAAAACCCAAGGCCACAGTGATGAAATAGATCATAGCATCGATTGGTTCATCATTTTGATTACTAAATAAAGCAATAGATGTTACTGCTAGAAGTTTTACAATTTCTTCTACTGCCGCCCAAGCTGTGTAGCGTAATGATTGATCAGAAAATAAGTATGCAATTTTTTGTTCTCCAATGATCGCGGCTAATACAGCTATCATACCTCCAAAAAATGAAAGGATAATGATCATTCTGGATTCTGGATGAGCAATATCTTCACGAGTCCAAAAAAACAGCCAAATTAAAGAGGGAATAACACCAGCTAAAGCGGCAAATAGTATAATGTTCATACAGTTGTGATCAATTATAACATGTAGGGTTTTGGTAACTCTGGGGAAATCTAATAAAATTGGTTGATTTGTAACAGTGCCTTTAACCAAATGTTACTATTGACAAATTGTCTATTTTAGTATAGAAAGCTGATTAGAACTTGTTAGGTTTACCTTGTGGTGAACCTCAAATAACAAGTAAAAATGGAGTAAAACTCAGTTATTGAAGGAATAGATTGAAAATGAAAAATATGTTGCGCATGGCAGTGTTGGTTTTGGTTATTAACTTCTTGGGAATCACAGCTCGGGCTCAAGAAGGTCTGCGGCTGATTCTCGAGGAGGAACCGATTCGATATGTGAAGCCACTTATCGAAAAACCTCTTCTTCCTGGCTTTGCGCCTGCGTCAGTTCAACCCTCCTTGCCGCATCTTCAAATGATGCACGAGAAGGTTGAGATTAGCTCACTCTGCTCGGCCAATTCAGCATCATCAAACATTTCGGCGAGTCGTCGGAATGTCATGGGTGGTTTGGTTGGTATGAGCGTTAACACCAACAAACTTGACCCGGCTGGTTGGTATGTTGTGCTGACCAATGGTTGGCAATGGCATGATTTGATTACCTCAACAACTATGTCTCTGTGGCGAGGTTTTACCAACAGCTTAGTGACTGGTATGTCAGGAGAGCGGCGGGGAAATCGTATGGCCGTTCATGCTATGGGTAAATATCCTGTATCAGGTTATCAGTGCCGGATCACCGGTACTCTTTCCAACATTCAAGACACTACGTTTTGGGTTGGAAGAGATTCGGTTACTGGTTCAAATATCATGTTCAACGCTAACTTCGTCGGTATCCACTTTGGACCCAACGGAGTTATCGAATCCACTTACAACTTGTCGTCTGGTGTTTGGACTCAGCGTGGTGATGACACTGTTTATTCCAACGGGGAAGACCCGACGGTTGTTCAGTACACTATCTGGGTACGGTTTGGTGCCAGTGTACTGGTCACGGCCAACTCGGAAATTGGTTTGAATATGGTTAGGAGTCAGTTTGTGCAAACTAATCAAACATTTTCGTCTCAGTTGATCAGAGGCGGTCAAGTCATCAATGAAAAGATTATTTGGTCTGAAGTGCCGAAATTGATGATACATACCAATGGAGCAACTCGAGTCAGTCTTCATATGGTAGCGGGGCAAGATTTTGTCCCGCACAACCTTCAAATGGCCACTCAACTTGATGGGCCATGGATGACCGTTAATACTAATCTTAGCAAGAATTGGCTCGATGCGAGCACGTATTCTTCCGTTGAGCATCCTGTTCACATGGGCAACGACGCCGTTTTCTTTAGGCTTTGTACCCAGTAGTTCTAAGTAGTGTAAGTTTTTCTCACAGCCCCTTTCCTAACGGAAAGGGGCTTTTTATATTGACATTTATTTACAGATATGGTAGTCTACGAAAACTGTCTATAACAGACATATTAAAAGATATTTATCCATTTATTATGAAAAAACGCTTTATTTTGTCAGTATTCGTAGTAATTGCAGCAGCATTCCTTGTGATTGCTTCTCCAGTTTCTGCTGAAACATACAATGGTGGTGAAGATTCAGTTGAATCTACAGCCGACTATACAAGTGTTTCAACTTCTCTCACAAATGGAGGTGAAGATGCAACATATGTAGCCCCAGTTAACGGTGAAGGTTATACTAATGTTAATAATGGTAGTGAAGATGCAGCAGGAGTTGATCCAGATGCTGTTACAAACTCCGTAAATAACGGTGGTGAAGATACAGTATTTGTTGCTCCAGTAAAATCTTCTTTAACTGCAACAGAAGTTAACGATAATCCAAGAAATTCCGGTGGAAGTTCTTCTGGTCATCGTTCTTCAAATAAACCAAAAACTGTAATTGCATTATCTGTAGAAGGACTTAGTTGTCCAATGATAACCTCTAAACTTCTTAAAGTTGGTGGTTCAAATGATTCTTCAGATGTTGCTCGTTTGCAAACATTCCTTAAGAATGTTGAAAAACTCGATGTTGAGGTTAATGGTAAATTTGATACCAAGACTGAAGCTGCTGTAAAAGCATTTCAATTAAAGTACAAAGATACTATTCTTGCTCCATGGGAAGCTACGAGAGCTTCTGGAATTGTCTACATAACCACAACTAAGAAATTAAATGAGATTGCTTGTGGAAATGCTTTAACAATTAATTCAGAAGAACTTGCTGTTATTGATGCCTACAAAAACAAAACAACTAATAGTACTTCAAATGATACTCCTACTACAGATAATAATGCTGTAATCGGAGCTACAACTGATAGTACAGTTGCTGTTGATGATTCTACAGAAGTAGAATCAAACAATACTGCTACTGTTTCTGATGCTCCTGTTCTCAAGCGCTTCTGGAATTTCGTAGTCGGTTTGTTCCGTTAATATAGTTAGACCAATTTTTTGGTACCATGCGCCCGGATATCTCCGGGTGTTTTGGTTTTTGGACTAAGTGCTCCAGCCAAAGCAATCATTAGAGCATTGTCTCCAGAGAGGTGTTGTGAAGGTGTAAATATCGGTATGCTGTATTCCCCAGCAGTCCTTCTGAGTCTTTCAATTATTTGTTTATTGGCGCTGACCCCACCACCAATTATTAGGGCTTTAATTTCTTTTGTCTGAAGAGCCAAGATAATTTTTGAATTTAAGGTCTCAATCACAGCTTCTTCGAATTCACGACATAGACCTTTTTTGAAATTATCATCAAAAGTCTCAGTTTGTTGAGCTCTTCTTGTCGCGTATAAAACAGCGGTTTTTAATCCTGAGAAGGAAAAATCGAGGTCATTACTGTGGATCATTGGTCTAGGTAATTTTATTGGAGATATAATTTCCAATTCTCTGGCTTCTTGGGCTAGACGAGATACGTGTGGTCCTCCGGGATATGGCAAGCCAAGTAATCGAGCGGTTTTATCAAAAGCCTCTCCGACAGCATCATCTTTGGTTTGACCAATTATTTTATAATTGCCCATGTTACTTACCTCTACAATTTCAGTATGACCTCCGCTAATAAGTAAAGACAAAGCAGGGAAGTCTATATGTTTTAATTTTTGCCAAGAACCAAGTGGTTTATCAGACTGAAGTAAAGATCCAACAACGTGTCCTTCCATATGATTTACAGGAATAATTGGTACATTCCAGAGTGAAGATAAAATACGTGCAAAGACTATTCCAACCCATAAGGCGGGTTCGAGGCCCGGTCCTTCTGTTACTGCTATACGATCAATTTTTGGAATGTTATTTAAAAAATAAGCTTCTTTCAATGATTGATATAATTCAGGGTTTTGATTATGGAGATCGGGAGGGATTTGAGTTAGTTTTAATTCCCAATTTTCATTTGATAAGTTTGGTGGGAAATTTGAGATTGAACCCGTTTCATGGAGGAGCTTTTTGAGTAAAGGAATGAGGTTTTTACTGTGTTCTCTTTTTGCTAAATTTGGATAGACGCCGCCATAAGCGCTATGGAGTTTTGCTTGAGAATGGACAAGAGAGTGAATCACTCTGCATTCGAAAGTTAAATTTTCGCCACGAGTCTCTATGAGAGCAAGGGCAGTTTCGTCGCAGCTGGTTTCGATTCCTAATGTAATCATAGAGAAATAACCAATAAACAAGAGACGATAACCAAAATAGATAAGTTGCGATTGTTTGTACTTTGTATCTTGGTTATTGAAATTTGTGTCTGGGTGCGCGATACAGGACTTGAACCTGTGACCACCCGCACGTCAAGGGGATGCTCTACCAACTGAGCTAACCGCGCGTAATCTAATTTGATGATAGTATCTTGCGCATTCAGTATCTTGGTCCAAACCTACCAAGACAGCTAACCGCGCGTAAAATGCAGTTTAACAAAAAGGGGAGGAAAAATCTATACAATTAGGATAGACGTGTCAATTTTGTGACCCTATAGCAGATAGAACCAGTTAGTTTCCTTACCCTGCAAGGCAGATTAGAACCCTTTTAGGATGCCGGCCCGACCCTTCTCGTGCGTAAGTAAAAAATAACACACTGTAGTAGAAATATTCTTTATACTTTTTTAGGTGAACTTAATATGTCAAGACATCTTTCTAGAATTTCGGGGTTGTTAACTATAACTATTTTAAGTTCTTTTCTGACTCTTGTTATGGCTTGAAAAAGCATTTTATGAGGCAAATAAGGGACGCTTGTATCTTCAGAAATATTGTAAGTTAGCTCACCTGTTTCCTTATATAAAAATCTTTCTCCAACAACTACTACAACCTTATCAAATTCTTGGCCTATAACATCGTGAGCATTCTGCGGAAAGTTAGAATTAATATTATACTTTTGATATGCTCCTTCTTGTCCCTTTCCTTTGGGAGTATAACTTATATATATCCACCCATTATCTTCAAGATTCTTTACATAGCCGCCAACACAGGCCATATTCTCAAAATATTGTATCGAAATATTATTATATTCTCTTGGAGATGCATTATCTTTTTTATCAACAAATCTTCTAATAAAAGAAGATATTACTGCATTGGTTCTTATGTTTTCAGTTAAACTAAAATGATTTTTAATCCCTTCAAATAACTCAGCGGCGGATCTGCTACCATACTCACCGTCCTTGTGACTTAATATTTGGGTTTTATCATAACTAAATAAGTAATTAGACTTTTCTTTATTTTCCAAAATTACAGCTAATTGTTCTGAACGTATTCTTTGAGCTTCGTCAAAAATGATTAAATTGTATTTTTCACTAATTTTTCCTACTGAAAAAGATTTTATCGGAATTAAATCTACTTTGTGTTCATCTCTCAACCTTTTATGTCCGTCACTTAATTTTCCACAATGTACTATCAGTACTTTTTTCTGTTTACATGACATTTCTTTGGCAATATCATATACAAGTAAAGTTTTTCCTGTTCCTGCTTTACCAGAGATAGCGCAAGCACCATATTTATTTTCTTCAATTATTTCGACGACAGACTTTTTAATTTCTTTTTGGTGGTCTGTCAAAAAATATTTACCTTCGATAAATCTATCAGTGTTATTGAAGGGTGATACAAGAAATTCAGAAGGATCAAATAGTGAATCCAAATTAACTTTCAATGGAGGTTCTAATTGTAATATTCTTGAGATACCTACCACGTCCAACTCACCCAATTCTTTCATCTCAGTAAGAATATAAAGCTTATTCTCATTCGATTGATATGCAATATTGTAAATATTATCTTTCTGGAGAGAAGTAAGGTAGTATCTGTTTTTAATTAATTGATTTTTAATACTTTTATTACTTGCGCCAGATTTTAATTCAATATTAATAATTGAATTTTTTGTAATTCTCAATAAATCAAACTCTTTGGATATCTGCGGTATTTTATATCCAATGTAGTATCCATCAAAAATATTTGGAATTTGACACTCTCTAAATAACTTTCCTATGAATTTTAATAAATCTTCTTTTTCATTATCTTCAAGATTGACGTTTAGGTATTCTAAGTACTTATTAAATAAATCGCCCGATAAATTATTTTTTGATTCTAATACTGATAATAGGTTTAAAAAGTTCATAAATAAATATCAACACATCATATTGAAATTAGGCTATTTGTATGCTTCTCGTGCTAGCACGAAATGGTGACCCTACCGGGAATCGAACCCGGATTAACAGATTGAAAACCTGTTGTCCTAACCATTAGACGATAGGGCCTTTTCGTTACATTTTCATACTATAATATTTTTGAAAATTTGGCAAAAAGTGTTATGTTTTAGCGGACTAGATCTAGGGAGAGATGGCAGAGTGGTTGAATGCACCACTTTCGAAAAGTGGCAGGGGCGAAAGTTCCTCGGGAGTTCGAATCTCCCTCTCTCCGCAA
>CAZQUI010000004.1:0-63165 GCA_964596595.1 uncultured Candidatus Saccharibacteria bacterium | reverse complement strand
TGTAACCAAACATCTCGATCCGCAAGATGCTAATACCGAACCTGTAGATCGTAGCATTTCTTATTGGAAGAGGTTGTGGATGACTGTGGTCGGAGTGTTTAGTCTTAGTAGATAATTTGTATAATTTTGTATTTTTTTGTTACTTATCCTTATACGGTTAAGTCTACATTTGCTACAATATATACAATATGCTCGTCGAAGATACCCAGCTCTATAAATTTATTCTCGACTCTGGTCTTGTAAATAAAGAAGATCTTGAAATTGCGCGTGGAGAAGCGGAAAAAAATAATAAGCCTTTAGGTATGACACTGGTGTCTGCTGGCAAGATTACTACAGACAATTTGCGACGCATGCAGGCTTACATGCTTGGTATACCGTTTGTTGATCTTAAATCAAAAAAAATTCCTTTTGATACTTTATCATTGATACCCGAACCAATTGCCAGAGCTCACAACATTGTTGCTTTTAAAAAAACAGATTTTTCCTTGGAAGTTGCTATGTTAGATGTAAACGATCTTTCGGCCATTGATTTTATAAAAAAGAAAGTAAATCTAAAAATTCTTCCACGTCTAACTGATACCGATTCAATTAAGGAGACTTTAGTTCAGTATCAAAAAAGTCTAAAGGCAGAATTTGGAGATCTTATTCAAAAAGAAACAGAGTCATTAAAAATGATTTCTGATGAAAAAGGGGAGAATGTGAGCGAAGGTGATTTGAAAAAAATTGCTGAAGGTCTACCGGTGGTTAGGATTGTGGATACACTTATCAAACATGCTGTTCTGCAAGATGCTTCAGATATTCATATAGAACCAATGGATAATCAAGTTTTGGTTCGTTACCGTATCGACGGCTTGCTTCGTGATGCCATGGTTCTTCCGAGACAAGCCGGAGCTTCTATAACAGCTCGTATAAAAGTTCTATCAAATCTAAAATTGGATGAAAAAAGATTACCTCAAGATGGTCGTTTTAAAGTTGATATGAATAAAGAGAAGGTTTCGTTTCGTGTTTCTATTTTACCAACATATTATGGAGAAAAGACGGTTATGCGTTTACTACGTGAAAGTATTTCAGGATATACTTTGGAGTATTTAAATTTTCATGGTGAAGGTTTGGAGCGTATTCATAAAGCTCTGAAACAGACTACCGGTATGATTTTAACGACTGGTCCAACTGGTTCAGGAAAGACCACTACTCTTTATACAATGTTGGATATTCTCAATACTCCCGACGTTAACATTTCTACCATCGAAGACCCGATAGAATATCAGATGCCGCGTATAAACCAGACGCAAGTTCGACCTGAAATTGGTTTTAGCTTTGCACAGGGCATTAGAACTCTGGTCCGTCAGGATCCTGACATCATAATGGTCGGTGAGATTCGAGATAACGAGACTGCTGCGTTGGCTATCAACGCTTCTCTTACGGGTCACGTGGTTTTGTCTACTTTGCATACAAATTCTGCTGCGGGAGCAATTCCGCGTCTTTTGGATATGAAAGTTGAGGCTTTTCTGTTGGTGTCAACAATTAATATAATTATTGGTCAGCGTCTGGTTCGTAAGCTTACAGAAACAAAACAGGCTTATAAACTTTCAAAAGATGAATTTGCTCAACTTCAAAAAGATGTTGATCTGAATCGAGTAATGGCAGCTTTAAAAGCAGATAAAGTAGTAAAAGAGACTGATACGTGGCAAGATGTTTCGTTTTATAAAGCCGGTGGAACAACTGAAGAGGGAAGTTTTAAAGGGCGAGTTGGTATCCATGAAATATTAAAAGTTTCTGAAAGCATTAAAGATTTGATCATGAAAGGTTCTACTTCTCTGGAGATAGAAGAGCAAGCAAAAAAAGAGGGTATGTTAACTATGCTTGAAGATGGTATATACAAATGCGTGGCTGGGGTTACAACCATAGAAGAAGTGTTACGTGTCGTTTCGGAATGATATAATTAGGTAAATTTTAAATTTTAAATTTTTGTTTAAAATTAAAAAAGATGACTCATTTTAAATTTAAAGCAAAGAGATCCACTGGTGAAATTTATACAGCTGAACGTGATGCGGCTGATCGCTATGAACTGTATCGTATTATTAGAGAAAGTGGCGACGAGATAGTTACAGCCGAAGAAAAGAAAATATACAAATTCAAAACTTTTGTTTCATTCGGTAAAGGTAAAAAGGGTATAAAGACCATTGATAAAATAAATTTTGCCAGAAATCTTAGTGCTATGTTAGAAGCAGGTTTACCATTATCGAGAGCTCTATCTGTCTTGGAAAGACAGTCAAAGAAAAAGGGTTTTAAGAGCGTTTTAGTTGATATTATTCAAGAAATTGATAAGGGGAGCACTTTTGCTGATGCTTTGAGTAAACATGATAGAATTTTTTCTTCACTTCTTATTTCCATGGTTCATGCTGGGGAACAAAGTGGAACTCTGGCTCAATCTTTAAAAGCAGCTGGAGTACAAATGGATAGTACGTATATTCTTGAACGTCGTGTTAGGGGAGCGCTTATGTATCCAGCGGTAATAGTTTTGGCAATGTTAATCATTGCAATATTGATGTTTATTTTTGTTATTCCAGTTTTGATGAAAACATTTGTGGAATTGAACATTAAATTGCCAGCTTCAACACAGTTTATTTTAAATGTGAGTACAATTTTAAAAAATTACGGAATCTGGATTGCTGTTGGTTTGGTGCCACTCGCATCCATCTTTTCTTGGTGGTCTCACAAAAAATCTGGCAAAAAAATCATTCATGCTTTTCTTTTAAAGATTCCACTGATTGGTGTTTTGGTCCAGGAAGTTAACACAGCCCGAACGGCAAGAACGTTATCCTCACTGCTTTCATCTGGGGTTGATGTTGTTGAGTCTATGGTAATAACTACTTCTGTAGTTCAAAACGTTTATTTTAAAGCTGTATTAGAGAGGGCGAAGGAATCAATTAAGGGTGGCGATGTTATGTCCAAGGTGTTTTCAGAAAAAGGAGTTGTGTATCCTATATTTTTTTCAGAAATGATGAGTGTCGGAGAAGAAACCGGTAAAATGTCTGAAATGCTTTTGGGAGTAGCTCAATTTTATGAAAATGACGTTGAACAAAAAACCAAAGATATGTCTACAGTTATTGAACCTTTTTTGATGATTGTTATTGGAACAGCCGTAGGATTTTTTGCCATATCGATGATTTCTCCAATGTATTCATTGGTAAATGCTATCTAATATATGTATAAAATTTTTTTTAAAAAGCATGATTATGGTTTTACTTTAATTGAAGCTTTAGTTGGTATTGCGGTATTTCTGATAGTTTCCATTTCGGCATATAAAGCGTATATAAGCTTGTTTAAGTTGGTTGATTTGAGTCAATATAAAGTATTGGCAACGGCTCTTGCTAATGAACAATTTGAAATTGCCCGAAACATGCCTTACTCAAAAGTTGGAGTTCAAGGAAGTGTTCCGAGTGGTGATATACCTTACATTCAAAATCTAGTTAGGGGAGGGGTTACGTTTACTGTAAGTACAATTGTTAGAAATGTGGATCTACCTTTTGATGGTACAATCGGTGGTTCGCCAAATGATTTGTCTCCAGCTGACAATAAACTTTTGCAGATAACAGTTTCTTGTAGTGATTGTAGAAATATGCAACCAATTGTTGTGTCTGGTCGAGTTGCGCCAAAAGGTCTAGAAACAGCTTCTGTAAATGGAGCTCTTTTTATAAGAGTTTTCGATGCCAATGGACAACCTATTCAGGGTGCAAGTGTAAATGTAAAAAATATTGCTACCACAACAGCTACTATAGAAATAAATGATGTAACTGATGAAAATGGTCTACTTCAATTGGTGGATGTTCCTCCAGAGGCTAATGCCTACCGGATCGTTGTTACAAAACCTGGTTATTCAACAGATCGAACGTATGCTACAGATATAAATAATCCAATAATTCCAAAGCCTGATGCTACAGTTCTAATTCAGCAAGTGACTCAAGTTAGTTTTGCTATAGATAAACTAAGTAAATTAAATATATCTAGTGTGACAACAACTTGCACGCCGGTAGGTAATTTTGATTTTTCATTAACCGGTGAAAAATTAATTGCTCCTGTTACTCATAAATATAATGCTAATCATGTTACAGATGGGGGTGGTCTTTTGACTCTAAATTCTTTAGAGTGGGATATTTACACGTTATTAGCTACAGATACTGTAAATGATCTAATTGGTATCAATCCTTTAAATCCCTTAACCGTAAATCCAGACTCAGAGACAAATCTGCAGCTCGTTGTTGCGCCTAAAAATCCAAATAGTTTACTGGTTACGATAAAAGATAATGTTACTCAGTTACCGCTTTCTGATGCTACAGTAAGACTTGTTGGTCCATCTGGTTTTGATTCAACTCAAATTACCGGGCGTGGTTATTTGAATCAGACTAATTGGTCGGGGGGTGCCGGACAAACAAATTATGTAAATCCTACAGCGTACGCTTTTGACGATAGTAATTTTGATACCACTACTTTACCGGGGCAAATAACTTTAAAGAATGTTTTTGGTAATTATAATTCTGCTGGGTGGCTCGAGTCTTCAATTTTTGATACTGGATCGGATAGTAATTTTTATTCACTTATCTGGTCACCAAATGATCAGCCTGTATTAGTTGGACCTGATAGTGTTCGGATGCAGTTTGCTACTGCTGCCAGTACCTCACCAAGTGGTCCTTGGGAATTTGTTGGTCCAGATGGTACCACTGGTAGTTTTTACACAAGTTCAAATTCTTCTTTAAATTCTATTCATTCTCAAGATCGGTATGCTAAGTATCGTTTGTATCTAAATACCGCTGATCCGAGTAGTACTCCAAATATTTCTGATATTTCATTTACCTATACTTCAGATTGTGTGCCTCCAGGACAAGTTGTATTTTCAGGTCTTTCATTAAATCAAAATTATACGCTAACTGTTACGAAAGGAGGGTATACTTTGTATACGGCCGACATTTTGATAGATAGTGCTTGGTTAGAAAAACAAGTTTTAATGAGTCCATAATTGTTTAAAAATAAGTTAAAATAAGATGTATGTTCTTTAGAAAATTACAGTTAAAAACTAAACAAGGTATGACTCTTACTGAAATACTCGTTACCTTGTCGATCATCGTAATTGTCATGGTGGCGGTTGGAACATTTCAATTCAATATTTTGAGTTACAATCGTTCTACTCAGATTAGATTAACAAATATTCAAGAAGCAAATAATTTGTTAAAAGTTATGTCTCGTGAATTTCGCGCCTCTGCTTCTTCGGCAAATGGTTCATTTGCTATTTTGTCAGCTGCTACAAGTTCAATTACTTTTTATGCTGATGTTGATAGTGATGGTCTGACTGATCAGGTTCGTTATTATCTCGCGAGTACAACTCTTTACCGTGGTCTTACAAAACCTACTGGTTCTCCGGCTGTTTATAATATGGCTCAGGAATCAAAGAGGGTTGTGGCTACTGGTATAGCCAATTCTTCAACTACACCGGTATTTGAATATTTCTTATCAACCTACAATGGCACTACTCCCGCCATGACTTATCCTTTGGTACTGACTTCAATTAGGTTAATAAAAATTAATTTAGTAATTGATAGTGATCTAAATAAACCACCTCCTGCTAAGACGTTTTCTACTCAAGTTTCACTTCGTAATTTGAAAGATAATTTATGAAAAAAGGTTTTATTCTTATAAATACATTAGTTTTTGCGTCAATCGCTATTACAGTTACTATTGGTTTAGTAAATTGGGGAGCTTCTGTATTAAAAGAAACTCGATTGGTAACTTATCGCGAACAAGCTTTTCAATTGGCCGAAGCGGGTATCGAATATTATCGTTGGCATTTAGCCCATGCGGCTACAGATTATACAGATGGTACTGGTAATCCTGGCCCTTACATTCATGATGTAAAAGATGCTGATGGTGATGTTGTAGGACAATTCGAATTGACTATAACTCCTCCGCCCATTGGGTCCACAATTGTAAAAGTTAGATCTAAGGGTGTTTTGCAATCAAATCCATCAATATCTCGTGCGATTCAAGCTACTTTGGCAATTCCATCACTGGCTAAATTTGCTGTTGTTGCAAACAATGATATGCGTTTTGGGCCGGGAACTGAGATCTTTGGGCCAATTCATTCAAATGGCGGAATTCGTTTTGAAGGTTTATCTCATAATTTGGTTACTAGTTCAAAAAGTACTTATGATGATCCTGATGATGGTAATACTCAACAAAAATTTGGCGTTTACACACCTTTATCGCCAGCAGACCCTAATCCTCCCGCTGCTGTGCCTAGTCGGCCAGATGTCTTTGTGGCTGGTAGGCAATTTCCTATTCAATCATTTGATTTTGCTGGTTTGACTTTTGATTTAGCTCAAATGAAAGCTGACGCTCAAGCCAACGGTCGCTATATAGACGCTTCTGGTGCACAGGGCTATCGCATTCTTCTTAAAAATAATGATACTTTTGATTTATATCGAGTAACTTCCTTAAGAGCTGCGCCTAATGGTTGTACTAATTCTTTAAATCAAGCTGGGTGGGGAACTTGGAGTGTTAATAATCAAACATTTATTGCAAACTATCCATTTCCAGCGAATGGAGTTATCTTTGTTGAGGATCATTTGTGGATTGAAGGTGAAATAGACGGTGCTCGTTTGACTATAGCTGCAGCCAGATTTCCTGATAACGCTGCTACTCGTAGAAGTATCACTGTAAACAATAATCTTACGTATAATCACTATGACGGTACAGATGTTATTGCTTTAGTTTCTCAGGATAGTTTTAATGTTGGAATGTGGAGTCCTCTAAATTTGAGGATTGATGCTGCTTTGGTTGCTCAAAATGGTCGTGTTGGACGGTATTATTATGATAATGATTGTAAATCTGGAGGAGTGAATTATTATGATCGTGACACGATAACTCTATACGGAATGATTGCAACAAATCAACGTTATGGTTTTGCTTATACCGATGGTACTGGTTATAGCAGTCGTGATATTACATACGATACAAATTTACTTTACGGTCCTCCACCGTCATTTCCGTTAACCTCTAGTCAGTATCAAACTATTTCTTGGCAAGAAGAGAAGTGAGATGTGTTAAAATATTTCCATGTCAAATAAAATACTGGTTGTTGGTAATTGGAAGATGAATCCGGAGACAGTTGATGAAGCAAAAATTATTGCTCAAAAAACTCGTAAAACAGCAGCGGAACTTTCTAATACTGAAGTAGTAATCTGCCCACCATTTATATTTATTTCAGATTGCTCCCCTCGAACTCCTACATCAAATGCCTATATGGGCGCTCAGACGGTTTCTCTTTTTAAGGAAGAAGAAGCACATACGGGGGAGATTAGTGTTTATATGTTACGTGATTTGGGCGTTGAATATGTGATCGTTGGTCATTCTGAAGAACGGGCTCAAGGTGAAAGTGATGAGGATGTTTCCAAAAAAGTAAATGCTATAGTTGAGGTTGGATTAAACGCTATAGTTTGTGTGGGTGAAAGTGTAAGAGATGAAAATGGTCAATATTTGGAAACTATAAAACAGCAAATAAACAGTTCTCTATCAAAAATTTCATTAAAAAATTACAAAAATGTGGTCATTGCCTATGAACCAATTTGGGCTATTGGGGCTACCGAGGCTATGAAACCAGAACAGATCTGTGAAATGGCAATTTTTGTCAGAAAGACTTTTGCTGATGTCTTTGGTCAAAATGCGGCTATGAAAGTAAAAGTTTTATATGGTGGTTCAGTAAATGCAGAAAATGCTTCTGATATTATAAAAATAGGCAATGTTGACGGTCTTTTGGTAGGGAGACAGAGTGTAAATATTCAGGGTTTTAGTGAGCTTTTGAAGTCAGTTGACGTGTAGTGTTTTTGGGTGTATAATTTTATGTAGTTCTTTGATTTGCTAGTGAATTGAAGAGTTCAGTAAAAACAATCGAGCATGCTGCGTAGTCAGCGAGCTCACAACAAAGAAAGGAGCATGCTATATGAATAGCAAGCTTAAAGTGGTACTCGAACCTGGAATTGCACAGAAACTTCAATTTGCCATCAATCGGAATAATGGTACCTACGACGATGTCGAGTATCTCTCCACTGGCGAAAACTTCCGTGCAGTCTCACTGCTGCGGACAGGGAAAGCCAAGCTCGTCGAAGTCACCGAAATAGTCGATGATGAAGGTAAAATCCATGTGGATCGCTCCATTCGTCCGTCGTATCCTGACTGGATGAAAGAAGTGATGCATCCGGAATTGGAAAGCGTCGGACCTGCCGAGTACGATATTGCGGTAGTGGAGCAGTGGCTTCATGATGGTCAGAAAGATGGGAAGTGTATCGGAGGAAACAAGATCTACAACCATCTTAAAAAGACCGATACGCTCAAGACCTGCCTCAGACTGCGCGACCTGGAAGAGATCCGAAAGAAAGGCATTGCCTTTTTCCGGAAACACTTCAAAGGAAAAGCAGTCTTCGGATGGGCTGGTATCGTGCGGAACCGCAGTGGCAGCCTCAGTGTTCCGTATCTCTATGGGTACGGCGACAGGGTGGTCCTCTACTGGCTCTGGACTGGCAGCGATTGGGACGGCAACGGCCCGGCTCTCCGTTTCGCAAGTAGCACTAAGGCCTAAGTCACTGTAGGCTCTTTGTACTTTGACCTTTGATCTTGTCCCGCGTTTTTTCGAAAACGCGGGGCTATTTTTTATACGAAGATTAGACCTCGGGCGAGAGTAGGTCTCGCTCAAACTTTTGTCTCTGCTATAATACTCTGCATGAAAACTTTGAAAGACATCGAAAATTTAAAAGGAGTAAAGGTTTTGGTCCGAGCTGATTTTAATGTACCAATAAAAAACGGAGTGGTAGTAGAGGATTTTCGTATTCGAGCAACTTTACCCACAATTGAATTTCTTCGCAAAGGTGGAGCAAGGATTATTCTTATTAGTCATTTAGAATCTAACGATGGACAAAATGGTACCTTGCAGCCAGTGGCAGATAAACTGGTTTCTCTTGGGGTGCCAGTAAAATTTGTTAAAAATATTCGCAATGCTCATGAAACTGTTGAGTCAGATTTAGCTGATGGAGAGTGTCTTCTTTTGGAGAATCTTCGTTCTTTTGAAGAAAGTGAAATAAATAATGAGTTAAAATTTGCAAAAGCTCTGGCTTCATTGGCAGATATATATGTAAATGAAGCTTTTTCTGTCTCTCACCGAGAACATGCTTCTTTGGTTGGAGTACCGAAACTTATTCCTGGGTATGCGGGGACACAGTTGGAAAAAGAGATCGCGCATTTATCTAAAGCTTTCAATCCTCCACATCCGTTTTTATTTGTTCTTGGTGGAGCAAAATTTGAAACAAAATTACCACTTTTGGAAAAGTTTTTAGTTACAGCGGATCATGTTTTTGTGGGTGGAGCTTTGGCTAACGATTTTTTTAAGGCCAAAGGTTACGGAATCGGTTCCTCTCTTGTCTCAAAAGGCAACATCGATCTCTCGCCATATCTAAATAATTCCAAAATTATTTTACCTATAGATATAGCCAATGAACAAAAAGATAAAAAGTTGATTAACGATCTTTCTTCAGAAGATAAGATTATGGATTCTGGACCAAAGACTATTGAGATGATCAAAGAAAAAGTTTTATCATCAAAATTCATTCTCTGGAATGGTCCATTAGGTTTGTATGAAAATGGTTATCAAGAATCAACTCTGGCTTTAGCTAAAATAATTAGTGAAGCGACCTCACTTGGAGCCGAGACGATTGTCGGTGGAGGGGATACATTGGCGGCAATTGCTGCTCTAGGTTTGGAAGATAAATTTACTTTTATTTCTACGGGTGGAGGAGCAATGCTAGATTTTCTCGCTAAAGGAACCTTGCCGGCTATTGAAGCGTTGAACGAATCAATGGAATGATATGTAGATCTTACTGAAGATTTTCAATAATTTTATTTTTATTTATTTCAAAATCACTTTTGTCACCTAAGATATTGTTGTTTGGAAAAATCCAGATATGAGCATGAGGAATCTCGTCTCCCATAATTTTACTTAGGATCCAGCCTGTTTTAAATGCTTTTTGTTGGGCTTGGGCGATTTTTTGTGCTATTTCGAAGTATTTTCCAATAGTTGGACCACTGCTTGCTATAGGTGGTACATCCCAAACCCAACGATAGTGTTGTTTGGGTATTACTTGTGTGTGACCAGGAGATTGAGGGTGAATATCCAGGAAAGCTAAAAAATTTTCATCTTCGTAGACAATATAGGCAGGGATTTCTTTTTTAACTATTTTACAAAATATGCATTCAGGCATAGGGATATTTTAATGCTATAAAAATTTTTAGTCTAGCTGTATTAAGCAGGTTGTCATTTGTGGTGATAATCTTGCAAAAAACAAAATACAAGATAACCCGCTTAATTTTGTTTGTAGGGTATAATATCCCAATGTCCATTTCTTCTTATTCTATTCGCCCAAAGCTTACTTCTTCTCAAAGACAGGAACTAAACACTTTTTCTGATGTTATGGCTCATCTTTTGTTTTATCGTGGTATTACAAACAATCAGACAGGTCAAAAATTTATAGAACCAAATTATGATCGCGATATTCATGACCCTTTTTTACTTAAAGATGCAGAAAAAGCTGCGTTAAGGATTATCCAGTCAGTAGAAAGCAATGAAAAGATTGCTATTTATTCTGATTATGATGCTGATGGTATACCCGGAGCAGTTATGTTTGCTGATTTTTTTAATAAAATAAATTTTAAAAATTTTATTGTTTATATTCCACATCGACATGATGAGGGTTTTGGCGTGCATGTTGCAGCAGTAGAAGAATTAGCTAATCAGGGAGTTAAATTAATTATCACTATTGATTGTGGAATTACTGATTTTGCCGCTGTTACTTGTGCCTGTGAAAAAAATATTGATGTCATCATTACTGATCATCATGAACCTCCCCCTGTTTTGCCTCCAGCTTTTGCGATAGTCAATCATAAGCAAAAAAATTGCTTATATCCCGATAAAAATCTGTGCGGTTCAGGAACTGCATATAAATTAGTCCAGGCTATTTTATCGAAAAATCGTTTTGATCTTAAAGATGGTCAAGAAAAATGGTTATTAGATATGGTCGGTATCGCCACTCTTTCGGACATGGTTCCTTTAACTGGAGAAAATAGAGTTTTGGCATATTACGGACTAACTGTTTTACGTAAAAGTCCTCGAAAGGGTCTAATGAGACTGCTTTCTAAGCTCAGTATTTCTCAAAAAAATCTAACTGAAGATGACATTGCTTTCATGATTACACCACGAATAAACGCCGCTTCACGTATGGGTGTGCCTATGGATGCTTTCAACTTACTTTCAACCGAAGATGAAAATGAAGCATATTCTCATGTTGCTCATATTGAAGAAATAAATAATGAACGTAAAGGAGTAGTTGCTTCTTTGGTTAAAGAAGTTAAAAAAAATATTAAAGAACGTCACGGAGGAAAAGTTCCACAGGTGATTGTTTTAGGTAATCCTTCCTGGAGGCCATCTTTATTGGGTCTGGTTGCTAATTCTTGTGCTGAAGAATTTGATCGTCCTGTCTTTCTTTGGGGAAGAGATGGGGATGATGTTATTAAAGGTTCTTGTCGTTCAGAAGGTAAAACTAATATCGTGGAACTAATGCGCAAGGTACCGAGTGGGGTCTTCACTCATTTTGGTGGACACCAGCATTCTGGTGGTTTCGCTGTCTCTAATGAAGAAATTCATTTCTTGGAAAAGTATTTAAATGAAGCAAATGATTTTGTTTTAAATAATAAAGATCAGCAAAATATTGAGGAATCAAAATTGATTGTTGATATGGAGTTATCCCTAAACAACGTTGATTGGAGGTTGCAAGAAGAAATTTCAAAATTGGCTCCTTTTGGAACAGGTAATTCAAAACCAGTTTTTCTTTTCAAGAAAGTTTCACCAACATCTATTCGCCATTTCGGTAAATCAAAAGATCATATTGAATTAGTTTTTAAAAAAGATAATGGTAATAAGATTTCTGCCATCGCTTTTTTTGGGGCTACTGAAAATTGGGCAAAGTTAATTATGGAAAATACTCCAATAGATTTGCTGGCTTCTATAGAAAAATCTTATTTTGCTGGTAAAACAGAATTAAGGTTAAGAGTTGTGGATGTGTGTTAGTATATTTTTATGGAAATAATTATTTTTACTGATGGATCATCACGTGGTAATCCTGGTCCAGGAGGATGGGGAACGATCATAATTGAAAATGAAAAAGTTCAAATGGAAAATGGTAACGCGATAGTTACCGAGCTGGGTGGAAGAGAAGAAAAAACTACAAATAATAAGATGGAATTAAAAGCAGTCATAGAAGGTTTGAAAAATATCAAAAATAAAGATGATTATTCTGTAAAAATTTACACCGATTCTTCTTATGTCATTAAAGGTATTACTCAATGGATTAAAGGGTGGAAGCGAAATGGTTGGATGACTCAAGCCAAAGAAGACGTTATTAATAAAGATTTGTGGATGGAATTGGATGAGTTGGTTCAGGGTAAATCTATCTCGTGGCAATATGTCGGTGGTCATATTGGTATAAAAGGCAATGAAAGGTGCGATGAAATTGCCACAGCTTTTGCTGATGATTTAAAAATTGAGCTCTATAAGGGATCTGTTTCGAGGTATTCAATAAAAGATATTACCGATATATCTCATGATCAAATGAAATTAAATGATAAAAAATCATCTTCTTCACGATCTTCTGCCAAAGCCTATTCTTACGTTAGTTTGGTTGATGGAAAAATTGAAATTCATAAAACCTGGCCAGAATGTGAAAAGCGAGTAAAAGGTGTAAAGGCTCGGTTTCAAAAATCTTTTAATAAAGAAGAGGAGCAAGAAATTATCAAAAAATTCACTAGTTTTTGAAAGTTTTTTCACAATATATTTATTTTGAAAATATAAAATCTTTCTATGAAAAGAGGAGTTTTTATATTTTGGAGCTTATTTGTATTTGTTGCAATTATAAGGTTATATTTTTCATTTGAAATCCAAAAACCAGATATAGGTATTTGTTTAAAACAGGTTTCGATTGGTACAGGTAAAATTATTCAAGAACCAGAACGTAAGGAAACCGGTCAAGTTTTTGTGGTTTTGGTAAATAAATTAAAGCCGGTTACAGAAGAGGATATTTTAAAATCAAAATCATCGTCGTGTGCTCAAGATGTTTTAGTTAGAATGAAAACACCTTTGTATCCACGTTTTGTTTACGGTGATGAAATTTCATTTCAAGGAAGACTTTCAAAACCTTTTAATTTTCGGAGCGATGATGGTCGAGAGTTTGACTATGAAGGATATTTGGCCAAAGATCATGTTTTTTATGAAATCAAAAGTGCTCAAGTTAATTTTATTGGTTCTGGTTCTAAAAATATTTCCTCAATACTTTATTTATTAAAAAGAAAATTTGTAAATAATTTGGAAAAAGTTTTAGGTGAACCACATTCAGCTTTGGCTGCTGGACTTTTAGTAGGGGAGAAGAGTGCTCTGGGGGCCGAACTGATTGCCAATTTTAGGACAGTTGGTCTTATTCATATTGTTGTTTTGTCTGGTTACAACATTACTATTGTGGCCGATGCTTTGAGAAAGTTACTTTCTTTTTTGCCACGTGTTTGGGGAATTATAGCGGGAGCTTTGGGTATTGTTGCTTTCGGAATACTCGTTGGCGGAGGTGCCACTGTCGTTCGTTCGTGTTGCATGTCGAGTATTGCTTTGTTCGCCGATTTTTTACGTCGAGATTATCAGGTAAAGCGAGCGCTCTTTTTGGCAGGATTAATTATGATTATTCAAAATCCACTAATTCTCTTACACGATCCCTCATTTCAACTTTCTTTTTTAGCCACATTTGGACTCATTCTGCTTTCTTCACCCATAGAAGCACGGTTGGGTTTTATTACGGAAAAGTTTGGGATTCGTGGTATCGTGGCCTCGAGTATAGCCACACAGATTTTTGTTTCGCCTTATATTATCTATATGATGGGTAGCATTTCTATTGTTGGATTTATTTCTAATATTCTGGTTTTACCGTTTGTACCACTGACTATGTTAGCTGTATTTTTGACTGGTATAACAGGTTTTATTTCAGTTCAAATTTCACAAACTATTGCTTGGTTAGCTCACGGATTGCTTTCTTATGAGCTTTTAATTGTAGAATATTCTGCTCGTATTCCTCTGGCTACCATTCATTTTCCACAATTTTCTGGTTGGATTGTAGTGGGGGTGTATTTTATTTATTTTATATTTTATATGAAGATGAAACTTCCTAATCCAGTTAAAATTTCAAGCTAACTATTTTTTTTATGATAATATGAAAAACATGGATAATAATAAATTAACAGATCATATCTCTGATCCGAATCTTAAAAAGTTTTATAGTATGATACGTGATATGCCATTTGAACTTTTTCAAGTTCAGGATCAGGTTGAATCAACCTTGATGGAACCAAGTCTTTCAGAGAAAAAGTTAGCTTTATTTTACGGTATACGTAAATGTCTTGCTGATATTATTTCTGATTTAAGTGAACATGGGGAACAAAATCAGATGTTGTATGGTAATTTAGATAAATCTCATTTTGAAAAAGAACAGAAGAAAAATGATTTAAAAATCAAGGATCTTGAAGATCTTGGTATTAAGACAAATATTTTTTCTGAATGGGAAAGTAAATATGAAAAAATGTTTAAAGAAGCTTCAGACAAGCTTATGGATGAGTTTGATGTTTAGAGAGTTTATTTTTGCGGCCAAGATGATATATAGTTATGTTCAACGTTTTTCCAGTTAAGATTTGCAAAAAAATCTTCAATGTAATTTTTCTTTCCTGAAGGTTGATAGTCGGCCACGTAAGAATGTTCCCACATATCGAGAGCTAGGACGAGAGTGCAGTCTTGTAATTGTCCGAGGTGTTGTTCGTCAATCCAGGCATTGAGCAGTCTGTTGTCTTTTCGCTCATGATAGAGCATAGCCCAACCGATACCGCGTGTCATGGCTATTGCTTTAAATTCTGCTAGCCAGACATCATATGTACCCCAAGTTTCAACTATCATGCTTCGCAAGTCACTATCTGCAGCAAGTTCTTGAGCACCACCTTCAAGTGAGGAAAAATAAACTTCATGATTTCGCATACCGTTGTATTCAAAACCAAAACGACGATTTACTTCAGCTAAAGCATAAGCATTTTTTTCACTATCTTTTTTTAGTTCTATAATTTTTTCTTGAATTAGATTGGCGTGTTTTACATAGCCCGCGTAAAGTTTTAAATGCTCCTCAATATTTTTAGCTGATATGCCTTTGAGTTCCGGAATAGAAAATTTTTTTTCAGAAAATGTGGTCATGATATTGTGTTTATTTTAATTAAAATTTTACGCTATGACTTGTGTACAGTGTGCGCATCTTTTTGCAGAAAGTGGTATTTCACTCAAACACTCGGTGCATTTTTTGGTTGTAGGTTGAGTTAGTTCTTCTTTTCGTGATTTGGAAATAAGAAGATTCATTGGTTTTACTACAAAAAAGAATATGGCGGCAGCTATTAATATAAATGAGATTAGAGAGTTGATAAAATGCCCATACATAAATTTACTATCATTTATTGTAAACATTAATCCTGAAAAATCTGGGACTTTTGCAATTGCGGCAATAAATGGGGTAAGTAAATCTGTGACTAAAGCGGTAACTACTGTGCCAAAAGCTGCGCCAATAACCACACCGACTGCCAGATCGACGACATTACCTCTGAGTAAAAATTGTTTAAATTCTTTTAGCATATATTATCTATTAGTATTTTTAATCATAATAAACAATAGTATCATATTTTTATATTCATGATTTTTTTATTATTTTTTCATAAATTATTCATTATGTAGTGGTATTTTAGTGTAATGAAAAAATTAATTTTTTCAAAATTTTTTTTTGTATTTTTAATAAGTATTGGAACGGTAATATATGTATGGAAACAAGAAAACAGGTTAAAAATTTTAGAAATATACGCCCTGAGTCTAAAAAATGGCAATGCTGCTTTTATTCGAACTCCCAATGATAAGAGAATAATTATAAATGGAGGTAGTAATTCTGAAATTATTCGTCATATTAGTAAAATACTCCCTTTTTATTCTCGTAGAATTGATATTGCAATGGTTACAGATACCCAAAAGAAAAATGTAGCAGGTTTAGTCGGTATTTTAGAAAGATATAAAGTCGATCAGTTGGTTGTACCAGCTTTAACATTAAAAAGTTTAAATTTGGCTAGCTCTACCGATTCATCTTATGTGGAGTTGTTAAAAGTTGCTCGTCAGAAAAAAGTCTCTATCAGAGAAATTGGTGAATCAGAAAAAGTAGTTATTGATAGTGACAAGGTTTTAGGTGAAACTGTTTTAAACATTCTTTTTCCTTCTAGTACAGATGAGTTTAATTATTCAAAAGCAAGCTCACCAGAAATAGTTTTTAAATTATCATACAAAGGAACCAGTATCATTTCATTAGGGGATTCTTCAAAGAAAATTCAAAATTATATTAATTCCCAGTATCAATCTGATAAACCAATTGATGTTCTGATTATTAATCAGGGTGCGGTGTGGGCAAATATAAGCAGAAATTTTATAGAAAAATTAAAACCAAATTATTTTATTTACTCTCAAGTTACTAGCAAATCACCAGAGGTTATTTTTGTACCATTTGAAAGACGTTTTAATGCTAAAGAAAAGACCGTAAAGATTATTTCCAATGGAAAATCAGTAGAGGTTAGCAATTTAAAATTTTAAATTACACCAGCTTTTTTGAGAGTTCGGAAAGCACCATTTTTTTGGATTGTTCGGAGTGCACGAGTAGACATAGTAACAATTACAGTCTTTTTTAGTTCAGGTACATAAATACGCTTTTTTTGGAGATTTACGTAACGACGTATATTGCCGCAAGGATTAAATTGGGTAGCACGAGTAGCGTTAGAGTAGCGCCCTCCCATAATTGAACCTCTTTTAGTTATTTCGCAGATTTTGGCCATTTGATTAGTTAAAGCATCCTAACATAGGTATTCATTGTTTTGCAATATCTATTTTGGTAACTATATCGTATTGAGTTACAATGACTAAGATCTTTTAATTAAATAATTATTTATGCTCATTACTATTTTTTCTATTTCTATTCTCGTGTTATCGGTAGTGGTTCATGAACTTTCTCATGGTTACATGGCTGATTTCTTGGGTGATCCTACTCCTCGATTACAGGGAAGATTAACACTCAATCCTCTCAAACATCTTGATCCTGTGGGCTCAGTTATTGTTCCGATTGTTACATCTTTGGCTGGTTTTACTTTTGGTTGGGCCAAGCCAGTACAATACAATCCATATAATATAAAAAATAAACGCAGGGGAGAATTTCTTATTGCCGCCGCAGGTCCCGTATCAAATCTTGCTATTGCTTTGATTTTTGGAACGGTAATTCGTCTTGTTATACAAGGTGATCCATTTATCACTCCATTTGTCGAAATATCAACATATGTTGTTCTTATAAATATAATTTTGGCAATATTCAATTTGATACCATTACCACCGCTTGATGGTTCTAAGTTACTTTTTGCTATTTTACCAAATCAATATGGTCGTTTACGTATGACTTTGGAAACGTATGCTCCATTGTTTATTTTAGTGGTAGTATTTTTCTTGTGGGGTCTAGTTTCACCTTTAGTTTCTGTTGTCTTTAGTCTGTTTACCGGATTATAACTTGTTTACGTTTTGACTTTTTTATTATTTATATTTATTATTTAACACCGAACCGTAGTTCTGTTCTAACAAAAACCAAAAAGAGTACAGAGTTATGTCAAAATACCGAAAGCACCTCCGCGGTCAGGATAATGGAAAACCCCTGCAACGTCTCTCTTTGATTGCCGGTGTGAACGCCAGCGGCCTGAAACCTGGTCATCATGGCCGACGTGGAATTGTTCGGAGTGCTCAGCAGCTCAGGTAAGTAGTTTTTTCACCAGGACCCTCTCTCAGGAGAGGGTCCTGTTTCATTCTTGTCACGAATGAGGTGTTGTGGTAAGGTACTCTCACTGTCTCAGAAAGTAATTTTTGAAATAGGTTTGTTTATCAAGGTAAAGCTGAGTAATGATTAGGGTAAAAACTCAAGCTCAAAATCATGAAGAATTCAGTTTTGCCAATTAAGTTTGTAATTTAGTAAATATGCCAACAATTAATCAGCTCACAAGAAAGAGTAGAAAGTTGTTTAAGCGAAAATCAAAATCAATCGCTTTGACCCGTACTTTCAATAGTATCGAAAATCGTCCGGTTTTCTTTCCTTCACCATTCAAACGTGGTGTATGTGTAAAAGTTACAACAAAAACTCCAAAGAAACCAAACTCAGCTGTTCGTAAGATTGCCCGTGTCCGTCTTTCAAATGGTGTAGAAGTTACGGCTTACATTCCAGGGGAAGGTCACGCTTTACAAGAACACTCTGTAGTATTACTTCGCGGTGGTCGTGTAAAAGATGTCGGTCTTCGTTATTCAATTGTTCGTGGGGTTTTGGACTGCACTGGTGTTGAAAAGCGCCGTAAAGGTCGTAGTCAGTACGGAAATAAAAAACCAAAAGTAGCTAAAGTATAACTATCATGCGACGCAAATTAAATATAAAAAGAGAATTAGAAATAGATTCAGTTTATGATTCTCTAAAAATTTCAAAATTGATCAATTACGTAATGGAATCAGGAAAAAAGAACATTGCTCGTTCAATCGTGCATGATTGTATGGATCTTATAAAAGAAAAAGCAAAAACTGAGAATCCTATGGAATTATTTGAATTGGCTTTAAAAAATACTTCTCCTCTCATGGAAGTCCGTTCTCGTCGTGTGGGTGGTGCCAACTATCAGGTTCCACGTGAAGTTCGACCAGAGCGTAAACAGGCTTTGTCCATGAAATGGATAGTTGAAGCTGCTCGAGGTAAAAAAGGTAAACCTATAGCCGAAAAATTGGCTGATGAAATAATTGCCGCTTCTAAAAATGAAGGTGAAGCAGTTAAAAAGCGTGAAAATGTTCACAAAATGGCTGAAGCTAATAAAGCTTTTGCTCACTTTGCATGGTAGTATAATAATTTATCGTAATATAATTTTAAAGATTAATATGAATCGCGACTATCCACTTGAACGCATGCGTAACTTCGGCATCATTGCTCATATTGATGCGGGTAAAACCACAACTTCAGAACGTATTCTTTACTATACAGGCATGATCCACAAGATCGGCGAAGTCCATGAAGGTGAAACTACTACTGATTGGATGGAACAAGAGCGAGAACGTGGTATTACTATTACTGCAGCTGCTATCACCTGTTTTTGGAATCCAACCTATATGCCAAAAGAGGATGTTTCCAAAAAGGTCCGCTTCAATATCATTGACACTCCAGGACATATCGACTTTACTGTAGAAGTAAAACGTTCACTTCGCGTTCTAGATGGTGCAGTTGTAGTTTTCGATGGAGTTGCTGGTGTGGAGCCTCAATCTGAAACAAATTGGCGTTATGCTGACGAGGGTAACGTACCACGCCTTTGTTTTATCAATAAAATGGACAGAACAGGTGCTTCTTTTGAGCGTTCTTTTGCTTCTATTTTAGACCGTCTCAATAAAAATGCTATTCGTTTTCAATTACCTATTGGTCTCGAAGGTGACCATGTTGGAGTTGTCGATCTTATGCGCATGAAAGCTTTTTATTTTGAAGGTGAAAAAGGCATTAATATAATTGAAAAAGAGATCCCAGAAGAAATGATGGTAGAAGCAAAGAAGTATCGTGCTGAAATGATCGAAAAGATTGTAGAAACTGATGATGCCACAATGTCTCATTTCCTTGAAGGTAAGGAGTTTACAATGGAAGAACTCAAGGGTCTTACACGTAAAGCCGTGATTGCAAATAAAATTTTCCCGGTATTTACTGGTTCTGCTCTCAAAAATGTTGGAGTTCAGTTGGTTCTAGATGCTGTTGTCGATTATCTTCCATCGCCTTTAGATATTCCTCCTGTAAAAGGTATCAATCCAAATACTGGTGAAGAAGTTATTCGTCACGCTTCAGACACAGAGCCTTTTTCAGCTCTTGCTTTCAAACTTCAAAACGATCCGTTTGTAGGAGCCCTTACATTCTTCCGTGTATATTCTGGTTCAGTAGAGTCTGGATCATATCTTTACAACTCAACAACGGGTAAAAAAGAAAGATTGGGTCGCATAGTTCGTCTGCAAGCAGATAAGCGTGAAGAAGTTAAAAAAGTTTTTGCTGGGGAAATCGCCGCCGCCGTTGGTCTAAAAGATGCTTTAACTTCTCATACATTTTGTGATGAAAACAATCCTATTGTTCTCGAAACTATCAAGTTCATGGAACCAGTGGTTTCTCTACGTATTGAACCAAAGACAAAAGCTGACCAAGAAAAGATGGGTATGGCTCTTAAGAAACTTGGTAACGAAGATCCAACATTTAGAATTTCTTCAAATCCAGAAACAGGAGAAACTATCATTTCTGGCATGGGTGAACTTCATTTAGAAATTATGATCGATCGTATGAAACGTGAATTTGGAGTTGAAGCAAATGTAGGAGAGCCACAGGTTGCCTATCGTGAAACTATTATGGGTACCGCCGAAGCAGAACATAAATATATCAAACAGACAGGAGGTAAAGGTCAATATGGTCACGTAAAAATAATTTTGAAACCAATGGAAGCTTGGCCAGAAGGTGAGAAGATTCCAAAAAATATTAAACGGTACGATGATTTTGAATTTATCAACTCAATCAAGGGTGGTGTGATTCCTAACGAATTTATTCCTGCAGTTGAAAAAGGTGTTCATGAAGCCATGGATCGAGGTATTGTTGCTGGTTTTCGTATGGTAAATGTTTCCTGTGAACTTATCCACGGTTCTTACCATGACGTCGATTCATCTGAAATTGCTTACAAAATTGCTGCTTCACAAGCTTTTCAGGAAGCTGCTAAACGTTCCAAGCCAGTAATTCTAGAGCCAATTATGAAATTAGAAGTTATTGCTCCTGAAAAATACATGGGTGATGTCAATGGTTCTATTGCTTCAAAACGTGGTCAAGTTGAAGGTTCTGAACCTCGTGGTCAAAATATCGCAATTCATGCAAAGGTTCCACTTTCAGAAATGTTTGGTTATACCACTGCGCTTCGTTCTATGACTTCAGGTCAAGGTAGTGCCATGATGGAGTTCGATCATTATGAAGTTGTACCATCTAATGTAGAAAAGGAGATTGCTGAGAAGAGAAAGTAATAGAATATCCAAGTTACAAAAACAATAACCAAACTCTCACTGGAGTTTGGTTATTGTTTTTGTGCATTGAATTTTTTGGCTATGGGGATAACATTACACTTTTATACTGTTATAATTCTTATATAATAATTAATATAAATTATGTCTACACGAAAAAAAGATTTTTTAACAGATAATTTGAAGTATGTTCTTATTTTAGCTTTTTTGGCTTGGCTTACATACAGTTCATCAGCTGTGCAGGCAATTATCATTGGATACTAAAGATGTAATTTGATCTAGGTACATTAAATGCATCATATAAAGCCCTAAACTAAATCTAAAATTTTAGAAACAAAAAACGCTCTAATGTAAATCAGGGCGTTTTTTGTTGACGTTATAAATTATTTCCTCCTTGGACTCTGATTAAACTTTGTCCGGAAGGAGATTGTTTAGCATGTTTAATGTGGATAATTACTGTAGTTTATTTTGATATAATAAAGTCCTCGATGGATCCTCTCTTTTAAAACTGTCTGTCCTTCTATATCTCGAGGACACAATTTTTATTTATTAATTTATTTATCACCATGTCTTATAATTATAAATTTTCGTACGTAGCTACTTTTTTTGTTGGACTCGTGGCCCTTATGGCTACAATTTCTACGGTTTATTTTTTAAATCAATATAATAAAATAAGTTTAGTATTTAATACTCAATTGGCTTTAGTTGGTACAGGTGGTTCTTCTTGGTATGTTTCCCCAACAGGTTCATCGTCTGGAGATGGTAGCATTAATAATCCTTGGGATTTAATAACGGCGTTGGAAGATAATACTGTTTCAACAAATAAAAATTATGTAGTAAAACCAGGAGATACGATATGGTTGAGAAGTGGAACATATACTGGTCCGTTTACAAGTAAGATTAAAGGCACAGCTTCTGCTCCAATTGTCGTTAGAAATTATAATAATGAAAAGGTTGTTATAAATGATAATTTTCAAGCTACTTTAGCAGAACCTATTACACCTATAAGTGGTTGGACGACTAGATACGAGATGCGTATTACTAATGGTGAAAAATGGCCACTTGGTTATACGGCGCGAATAAATGGTATTGGTTTGTATCTTTTGAATCCTTCTAGTGTTTACAGTAAAAATCCTGCAGATGCTAACAAATATAATGTTGAAGTTGCCTCTGCGCCCGCAGATTTTGTAAATATTCCAGTGGGTACAGCTATTATCAAAGGTGGTTGCATTATAGATCATAGTGGAAGTTATACCTGGTTTTGGGGATTAGAAATTACTAGTGTACGTGAAGAACGTTTTACTGATCAGTTTAACAAAGGTTGCGGATTAAATTTACAAGCGGTAGGAGTTGGTAATAAGTCAATAAATAATATTATTTATAATGTTGGACATCCTGCAATTGGTTTTTGGAAGCAATCTGACCAAGGTGAAATATACGGCAATCTTTTGTGGGGGAATGGTATTTATGATAATTCAAATCCTTCTCAACCAAACGGATGGACCAGAGGAGGAGGTATTTATAGTCAAAACGAAGTGGGCAATATTCTAATTAGTGACGTTATATCATTTAAAAATTTTACTGGTGGAATGAAATGTCACGGTGAAAGTGGTTTTTGTAACGGTGTTACATTTGAAGGTAACATAGTCTTTGATAATCCTGATAGAGGTATCGCTATTACAACTGCTGTACAGCCAGCCAATTTAAATACCATTAATTATAACAATGCTTATCGGAATGGTATTGGTTTTGGTTATGTAGCAAAAAATAACGGAGAAGCAGTTGCTATTGGTAATTATGTGGCAGAAGCTATGCCTAGTGGTGTAGATGGGGGAGTGTTTGGGATAAAAGAATACCAAAAAGTTACAGTAAAAAATAACACCTTTTATAATTTTGGAGCAAATAGAGTAGTTCTTAGTTTTATTATGCCAACAGGTTTTAGTTATTCAAATGCCGATTGGAATTATAATAAATACTATGGAGCAGATCAGTTTGATGAAAATGATCCTAGGGTTTTGACTAAAGCCGGTTGGGAAATATCGCCATATAGTGCTCCTGGTTGGAAGTATTTAAGTGATTTGCCAACATGGGAGAAAAACAGTACTCTAAGTTTAACAGATATTCCTGAAAATAAGATTATTATACGTCCAAATAAATACGAAAAAGGGAGAGCAAATATAGTTGTATGGAATTGGCAAAAAAATAATAGTGTAACATTAGATTTGAGTACATCAGGACTTGTAGATGGAGACAAATTTGAGATTAGAGATGCGCAAAATTATTTCGGCACACCAGTGGTAAATGGTACTTACAGATCGTTTGATCCAAATGTTGTTTTGCCTTTGAACTTGCAAGTAGTATCACCAATTATTGGTAATGTTAATCATTTAAATAAAGATCATACACCAATAGAGTTTAATGTTTTTGTTGTATTAAAAGTTGGTGAGGATAATATGTCACCTCATAACACTCCAGATACCATAGCGCCAGTGATCTCTAATTTAAGACTAAAGAAACTCTTTAATAAAAGTATTGAGATATCTTGGGTTACAAATGAAGATGCAACAACTCAAGTTGAATATGGTACTTCGTTACCAGGTATGATGATACCAACGATTTCTACTACATATACATCTAACCATTCAGTTATCATTCCTGATCTTACTCGTGGAATGTCATATTACATCAAAGTATATTCTAGGGACCAAGCAGGCAACCTGACAACTCTTGAAGTACCTGTATTTATCGTTCCTCTTAAACCAGCACCTGTTCTATTTATTTCTGCTCAATCGGGGTAATTATATTGTAGTAATATTTTTTAACTAAGAAGCACTATATGTAGCAGGTGTACATTTTGTTGACGTTATAAGTAACTAATGCTAGTATGGCAATTACGCGCCTATTTGGCGTTTTTAATAAACTTTAATAATTTATCCCTTCATTTTTTGAGTTATGTCGTCTGCGCGTTACGCACGCACCCAGGCGATGGCACTCAAAAAATACAGGGCAATAAAATAATATTATGGCAACAGCAGAATTCAATCGTACAAAGCCACACGTAAACGTTGGAACAATTGGTCACGTTGACCACGGCAAAACTACTTTGACAGCCTCTATCTTGGCGGTTCAATCAAAAAAAGGTCTCGCAAATGCAAAAGCTTATGCAGATATCGCAAAAGGAGGAACTGTTCGTGATGCATCAAAAATAGTTACTATTTCTTTGGCTCACGTAGAATACGAGTCAGATAAACGTCATTATGCTCACATAGACGCCCCAGGTCACGCTGACTATATCAAGAACATGATTACCGGTGCCGCTCAAATGGACGGTGCTATTCTAGTAGTATCTGCTCTTGATGGTGTTATGCCGCAAACACGCGAACATATCCTTCTTGCAAAGCAAGTTGGTGTTCCTCGTGTTCTTGTGTTTCTTAACAAATGTGACGCTGTAGCAGAAGCTGATCTTTTGGATCTTGTTGAGGAAGAAGTGCGTGAACTCCTCACTAAAAACGGTTTCGATGGTAAAGCAGCTCCAGTTATTCGTGGTTCAGGTCTTAAGGCTCTCGAAGGAGATCCTGTTTGGACAGCTAAGATCGATGAACTTATGAATGCTTTGGATACCTTTATCCCAGAGCCAGTTCGTGAAACTGATAAACCTTTCCTTATGCCTATCGAAGATATTTTCTCCATCGAAGGACGCGGAACAGTGGTTACTGGTCGTGTAGAGCGCGGTATTTTGAACTTAAACGATGAAGTTGAAATCGTTGGATTCAAAGATACTTCCAAGACCGTTGTAACTGGTATCGAAATGTTCAATAAACAACTCAAGCAAGCTATTGCTGGAGATAATGCTGGTCTTCTTCTTCGTGGTGTGGCTAAAGATGGTGTTTCTCGTGGTCAAGTTCTCGCTAAACCAGGTAGTTCAAAACCTCATACTGAGTTTGAAGCAGAGGTATACGTTCTTAAGAAAGAAGAAGGTGGTCGTCATACTCCATTCTTTACTGGTTATAAGCCTCAGTTCTATATTCGTACTACAGACGTTACTGGTGAAGTAACTCTTACTCAAGAAATGGTTATGCCAGGTGATACTGTTACTTTCAAAGTTAAACTCGTATCTCCAGTTGCTCTTGATGCACAACAGCGTTTTGCAGTTCGTGAAGGAGGTAAGACAGTTGGTGCAGGAGTTATCACTAAAATAGTCGCTTAAATTATTGAAATGGATATTATATTATTTATTGTCGGAATCTTCCTTCTCTGGAGAGGGGAAATGAAAATTTCGAAAAATAAAGTATTAAAAGGAAAAAAGGCACGTATTATTGGATTGATTGCTTTGGTTCCCGCAGTTGTCTCTTTCGGTCTTGGTTTTATGGGTTTTTATCAAAATGGTATCTCTGGAATTATAGTCTGGTCAATTATTTTTATTGTTTTAGTTGGAATCCTGACATTATCAGAGAAGGTTCAATATAATTAGTCAACAAATTAACATGGTTTCAAAAACAACTAAATCTCATGAATCCGCTAAGACTGCGAAAACGGCCAGTGACAAACCTGCTCGTGCTCGCAAAGCCACGGTTTCAAGCGATGCACCACACCTCCGCATCCGTGTCAGAGCATACGAGCACAAAATTCTTGATGCCTCGCTCCGTCAGATCATGGACACAGCCGCTCGATATGATGCCGAAGTACATGGTCCGGTGCCTTTGCCGACCGAAATCAAGAAATACACGGTCAACCGCGCATCATTCATAGACAAGAATTCTCGTGAACAATTTGAGATGCGTGTACACAAACGTCTCATTGATATTATAAATCCAAATCCAAAAGTTATTGAAGCTCTGACAAATCTTAGTTTGCCGTCAGGAGTCAATATTGATGTAAAAATGATGTAACGCAAAAGAACTGCCATGAAATTCATCCTCGGAAGAAAGCTTAATATGACCCAAATTTTTACCACTGAAGGAGTAGCAGTGCCTGTTACAGCTGTTTCAGTGCGATCAAATGTGGTTACACAAGTTCGTACAAAGGATAAAGATGGTTATGAAGCTCTTCAAATAGGTGAAGGTTCTCGTAAGCCAGAACGTTTATCAAAAGCTGTTCGCGGACATTTGAAAGATTTGGGCTCATTTGCTGCAATTACAGAATTTAGAGTTGATCAGCCATCACTAAAGGTTGGAGACAAGATCGATCTTTCTCAATTCGCTTCAGGAGACAATGTTACTGTTAGTGCCACTTCAAAAGGTAAGGGATTCCAAGGTGTAGTCAAGAGACACGGTTTCGGTGGAGGACCTCGTACTCATGGTCAAAAACATTCAGAACGTGAACCGGGTTCTATCGGTGGAGGTTTGCGTACACGTGTTCCAGTCGGTACACGCATGGCGGGTCGTATGGGTTCAGATCGGATAACCGTTAAGAATCTCAAGATCGTACATATTGACCCAACAGAGAATGTCATGTATGTTTCAGGAGCAATACCCGGTAAACGTGGAACTTTAGTCGAGATTGTCGGATAAAAAATCATTCAATATCCTTTATTTTTATGGAGACATCAATATACAATCAAGAAGGTAAATCAGCAGGTAAATTCACTTTACCAAAGGGTATTTTCGATGTTCCTTGGAATGCAGACTTGGTGCACGAAGTTATTCGTCTAATGAATTCTAATTCCAGAAAAAATATCGCTCACACAAAGACTCGTGGTGAGGTCAGCGGAGGAGGTAAGAAACCTTGGAAACAAAAAGGAACGGGTCGTGCTCGTCATGGTTCAACACGTTCTCCTATTTGGGTTGGTGGCGGAGTTGCTCATGGACCACGTAATACGCAAAATTATTCTCGAAAGATCAACAAAAAAACTAAAACAAAAGCATTACTTACAGTACTTTCTCGTAAATTTAAAGACGGTGAAATTTTGTTTGTAGATAGTCTAAGTTTCTCTACACCAAAAGCAAAAGAGGCAAAAAATATTTTAGTATCGCTTTCAAAGATAAAAGGGTATGAAAAGCTTTCTACAAAACCAAAAAATGTCGCTCTTATTACTCTAGATAAAGCCGCTGAGTCAACATCAAAAAGTTTCCGTAATTTTGGTAATGTTTCTGTGGAAGAATTTCGTACTATTAACCCAGTTTCTATTATGAATCATAAGTATTTGGTCATCACAAATCCTGGTGAATCATTAAAGTTTCTTACAAGTAAAATCAAAGCCGAATAATTTCAAATTTATTTACTATTATGACAAATGCTGTTAATACAAAAGAAAATAATGTCATCATCAGACCTCATGTTACAGAGAAGTCTGGTGTATTAAGTCAAAATGGTAAATATACTTTTGTTATTGCTACTGGTGCCAATAAGCAGACTGTGGCTCGTTCTGTAAAAAATTTATACAAAGTTACACCAGTTAAAGTTTCTATTGTTAATCTTCCTTCTCGAAATGTTTTTGTTCGTGGTCGTAGAGGAGTCACTTCTGGTATCAGAAAAGCAGTCGTAACTCTTAAAAAAGGTGAGACGATTAATTTCGTTTAATTTTTCATTTTGATTTTTTTATTTTACATTTAATACCATGAAATCATACAGACCAACAAGTAAATCACGTCGCCACATGACAACTCTGCCGTTTAAGCAGTATGTTACAGCAACTGAACCTTACAAACCTCTTACAGTTGGTTTTAAACGTGATGTTGGAAGAAATTCTCAAGGACGTATAACTGTTCGTCACAAAGGCGCAGGGCACAAGAAGCTCTATCGTATTATTGATTTTATGTATGATAAGAAAGATATTCGTGCAACTGTTAAGACAGTTGAATACGATCCTTTTCGTACTGCTTATATAGCCTTAGTTTCATATAATGATGGCGAAAAAAGATACGTTATCTTGCCTAAAACGATGAAAGTTGGCAATTCATTTATGGTTTCCAAAAATGCACCAATTGAAACAGGGAATCGTTTACCTCTAAAAAACATTCCTGTAGGTACTTTTGTATACAATATTGAAATAAAGCCGGGAAGTGGTGCTAAAATGGTTCGTTCAGGTGGTTCATTTGGTCAAGTTATCGCTAATGATGCTGGTTATACACATATTAAACTTCCTTCAACTGAAGTAAGAAAGATCCACGAAGATGCTTGGGCTTCTATAGGAGCAGTTTCAAATGAAGAAAATCGTTTGGTGAATATAGGTAAGGCTGGTCGTAGTCGTTGGATGGGTATTCGTCCAACAGTTCGTGGTACCGCTCAAAATCCTGTAGATCACCCATATGGTGGAGGTGAACAGCGTCAAGGTCGCGGATTACGAAGACTCAAAACTCGTTGGGGTAAACCAGCAGGTAAAGGTCAAAAAACTCGTACTCCAAAGAAGTATTCGAATGTTTTCATCGTATCTCGTCGTCAACCAGGGCGCCTAATGAAAAGTGGTAGTTAGTATACTATAATATAGCCATTATCTTTATGGTGATAAATAATATTTTAGCTTTTGCAAAACGTAAAGTTGAATCAATATTTTCTTTTATTTTGTGGGGGTAGTTTATTTAGTTACCGGTAGAACAATTTCAAACGTTGTTCCCATATCTAAACCTTCAGAAAAAACTAGTATTTTTCCTTTATGACGACGAACGATCGCTTGGGCCAAATATAGTCCAATACCAAAACCTTCTGTGTCTGTTCTTTGGGCGTTTGAGGTTCTGAAAAATTTTGTAAATATTTTTGATATATCTTTTGGGTCAATACCGATACCATGATCCTTTACGGTTATTTTGGCTCTATTTTTTTCTGTGGAGATTAAAACTTCTACATTTCTTCCCGGGGGTGAGTAGGTAATAGAATTTTGTAGAATAGTTTGAAGGACAAATTCCATTCTAGGTTTATCAATGTTGCTAAAAATTTGCGGAGCAGCACACTGTAAACCTAAAAAGATATTTTTCTCGTGGAAACTATTTTTAAATGTGTCAGCAACACTTTTTACCATTTCACATATGTTTATATGTTCGAAATTGTATGAATTTGTTGAAGCATTGTCTGAATCGGTGAGTTCTATAAGTGTACCCGTAAGATCTATGAGTTGTTGAGTGGAGTGGTGTATGTTTTCAAGATTTTCTTTTTTATATGAGTCTTTTTCTTCGGATACCATTGTTTCAGAAATCCATTTCATCTGTGTTAAGGGGGTACGGAATTTGTGAGCAATGATTGTGATAAACTCGTATTTTAAGTTCTCGTTTTCTTTGATTTTGTTCCAGATGGCTAAACCAAGTCTTTTTAATACAAAAACTAATATAATAATGCCTACAAATATAAGAATGGTATAAGGAAGTGTCATGAGAGTTTATTATAGCATTCAGAAAACTATTAATATAAAAAAGATACCCACAGATTACTGCAAATATAAAAGGTTGAGTGGTATATAAGTATAGATACATTATTTATCTCATTTTATTTTATGCTCCTGACCAAACTTTTAAATTTATTGATGGTATGAATACTGTCACAGTTCATTATTATTTTACATAAGCCTCTCGAGAAGACATTAATAATGATAGTCTGAGTAATTCTTTTGAATTATAGGCAGAAACTAATCACAATAAGAAAGATGTAGAGATGGTTATTATAATTCTTGACTTAAAACCACGGCTCTGTTAACATGCCTGAACTGCTCCTCAGGAGCGATTTTTATGTCAAGATCACTTAAAAAAGGACCATATGTTGATGAGAATCTTATAAAAAAGATCTCAGGAAAAAAGCCAACTGAAACTGGTACTATAAAGACTTGGGCACGTCGCTCTCAAATTTCACCAGAAATGGTCGGTTTTACTTTTGGCGTGCATAATGGTCGCAATCATCTCGATGTTTTTGTTACTGAAGATATGGTAGGCCATCGTTTGGGTGAATTTTCACCTTCACGAAAATTTATTCGTCATGGAGGAAAGATGCAAAAAGATATTGAGCTTAAGGCAAAAGAAGCCGAAATTGCTGCTGCAAAATCCGCCAAAGAAGCTGTTGCTTCTGTTAAATAACTACCATGATTACAGCCTCACTTCGCAATCACCGAATTTCTCCACGCAAAGTCCGTCTCGTAGCAGATATGATTCGAGGTAAAAAAGTTGTTGATGCTGAATCAATATTGGCATTTGCTATAAAAAAGGCAAAAAGTCCTCTTGGTGATCTTTTACACTCAGCTATTGCCAATGCAAAAAATAATTTTAATTTAGACAAAGAATCTCTTTACGTAAAACAGATCATGGTCAATCAAGGTTACGTTCTTAAACGTTCTATGCCAGTTTCTCGAGGGTCTGCTCATCCAATAAAGAAGCGTACAAGTCATGTTGTTTTGGTATTGGCGCCAAAAGAGCAAAAGAGTACAAAGAAAGTTAAGAAAACAAGTAATTAATTTAATTTTATGTCACACACAGTTCACCCATATTCTCATAGACTTGGAATCATCCGCGATTGGAAAAGTCGTTGGTTTGGGGTAGATAAAAACTACAGAACATCTCTGAAGTCAGATATTCTTATTCGTGAATATTTACAAAAAGAGCTTCGTTCAAACTATGTTGGTGGAGTTGATATAGAACGCACTCAAAAAGTTTTGAGAGTTGTCATAAAGACTTCTCGTCCGGGAATGCTCATAGGTAAAGCTGGAGATGGTGTTGTAAAGCTTCGTGCAAAAATTTTAGCACTTTTGAAAAAGAATAAGATTGAATTCCCAGGTCAAGATTTTAAAGTTGACGTTGAAGAAATTCGTAACCCTGAATCAAATGCAGCAATTGCTGCAATGATGGTTGCTGAAGCTTTGGAAAAACGTTTACCTTTCCGAAGAGTCATGAAACAGACAATTGAAAAAGTTATGGCTAATAAAGAAGTTCAAGGTATTCGCATATATCTTGGAGGTCGTCTTGGTGGTGCAGAAATTGCTCGATCAGAATCATTAAAGAAAGGTCGTATTCCTTTGCAGACTTTGCGTGCAGATATTGATTTCGCTCGCGAAAGAGCCCATATGACTTACGGTGATATTGGTATCAAGGTTTGGATATATAAGGGAGAGATTTTTAAGAAAGATCAAAAATAATTTAAAATTCAACATTTTAAATGTAAAATTAATAACATGCTATTTCCTAAAAAAGTTAAATATCGCAAGCGTTTTACAAAGCGTAAGCACCCAGTTAAAGAGGCTGAAAAACACGAGACTCGCGGTGTAGAAGTTTCTTTTGGATCTTTTGGTCTAAAGGCTATGAGTTATGCACGTGTAACGTCAAATCAAATTGAAGCTGCTCGTAAAGTTATGTCTCGTTATGCAACAAAGTCTGGTAAAGTCTGGATACGTATTTTCCCAGACCATCCTTTTACTCAAAAGCCAGCTGAAGTAAAGATGGGAAAAGGTAAGGGTGATCCAGTAGGATTTATCGCTGAAGTTCGTCCAGGTCGTATCATGTTTGAAATTGATGGAGTAGAAGCAGTTGTAGCTGCAGAAGCTCTAAGAAAAGCCGGTACAAAGTTGCCACTCAAAACAAAAATTGTGGGAAGAATATAATTTACTCATATGAAAATGAAAGAAATTAAAACTAAGACCCCAGCTGAATTAATAAAGCTTATTTCAGAAAAAAATGAAGCTTTACGTGCTTTTAGATTTGGTATAACTGGCGCTAAAGCAAAAAACGTCAAAGAGGGAAGGACTCTTAGAAAAGACGTAGCAAGAATACTTACGGAAATAAACAATAAGAAAAATCCTGGACAAACTAATTAATTTCACGTAATATCACAAATCACATGGCTACAGCAAAGACACAACCAGAAATAATCATAAAAAAGCCTCAAACTTTTAGTGGCGTTGTTGTTTCTAATAAAATGAAAGACACTGCTGTGGTTGTCGTTGAAAGTTATGTAAAGCATGCTAAGTATCAAAAACACATGACACGCCGAACAAAGTTTCTTGCTCATGATGTTGGAAATACAAAGAAGATTGGTGAAAAAGCCACTATTCAAGCATGCAGACCAATTTCAAAAAGAAAGTCATTTAAAGTAATTTCATAATATGATACAACCACGCTCGATCGTTAATATCGCTGATAACTCCGGAGCAAAGATCGGACGTATTTTCAAGGTGCTCGGAGCTTCACATAAACGTTATGCAGAAATTGGAGAAATAGTAGTTCTTTCTGTTCAGAAAGCAGAACCACGAAAATCAGTTAAGAAGAAAGATGTTCTTCATGCTGTAGTTGTAAGACAGACCAAACCAGTTCGTCGCAAAGATGGTTCATATATTCGTTTTGATGAAAATGCGGTAGTTATTATTGAAAAAAATAAAAAAGAACCAATCGCTGGACGTATATTCGGTCCAATTCCGAGGGAAATAGCCGAAGCTGGATTTAAGACGATTGCTTCTAAGGCTGCTGAGATCGTATAATTTTTAATTTAAATATCATGCATGTAAAGAAAGGAGATACAGTTTTCATAAGATCGGGAGATGATAAAGGTAAGACGGGAAAAGTTTTACAGTCTTTTCCTCGTACCGGCATGATTCTTGTTGATGGTATCAATACTGTAAAAAAACATGAACGCCCACGGAAACAAGGTCAAAAGGGGCAAGTTGTAGATCGTCCAATGCCTATCAATGCTTCAAAAGTAGAGAAGAAGTAATATTAAAAATATGAATTATTCAACCACATACGAATTAAATAAGTCTTCTTTTAAATCTTTGCAAAGTTCTTTAAATATCAAGAACCCGATGCAAGCGCCACGTCTTTCAAAGATTGTTATTTCGAGTGGTTTTGGTTCTATTAAAGACAAAAAGAAAATTGAATTAATTGCTGATAGACTTGGTAGAATCACTGGTCAAAAGCCGGCAATGCGTGCAACTAAAAAAGCTATTGCTTCTTTCAAAACCCGTGTTGGTGACCCTGTTGGTTACCAAATAACTCTTCGCGGTAAACGCATGACAGAATTTTTGGATCGTCTTATTCATATTGCTTTGCCTCGAACCAAAGACTTTCGTGGCCTTTCTAGGACATCTGTTGATGCTATGGGTAACTATACTCTAGGTATCAAAGAGCATACTATTTTTGCTGAAACAGCAGATGAGGATTTGAAAGATGTTTTTGGAATGAGTATCACAATCGTCACAACTTCAAACGATAAAAATAAAACTTTGGCATTTTTGGAACACCTAGGTTTGCCTCTAAAGAAAGAAGAAGATAAAAAAAATAAGAAATAAAATAATAATAATAATAATTTTTATTATGGAAAAAGCGCAGCATAGTGAATGCTGCGCTTTGAGTTTTTGAACTAAAACCTGAAAATCCAATGAGAAATCAAGGTGTGTTTGCTGGAAGTTGTTGGTCAACGTAATTTACCAGATAGGCAATACCAGTAATCAAAGTTAGAGCTTGTGCCGGTGTGTCAACATTGTGACAAGAGAATTGTGCGCCGGTTCCTGTTCTGGTCCCATGTTCTGAAATGTGAATTTCACAAGCATCACCCGGACAATTGAGTATGAGGTACCCATCTCTCACACTTGCACCAAATCTTTGAATATTGGAATAAACGCTCTTCATCATCCGGCTGTACGCAGACCTCATAGAATTGATAGTGTTGCGAAGTTCGCCAGTATCTGGAGCAAAGTTTTGCCCTCGTATAAAATCCATAAACTCGATTCCAAATGTTCCTCCCAAGGAGCTCCCGTGTTGACCTCTTTGAGATAAAACTTGCAAAGTAACATGCTGTCTTTCTTTTGCCGATGTGTGGTCGCACAGATCAAGGGTAGTAAATAAAAGATTGAGACTAAAGGTTGTAATATAGGCTTCTCGCCAATTCCATATCTCTTTTTTGCCCGAACCTTCACACCTGAGACATTTATCGCTGTAAGATTCTTCTGTTTTGCCACTACCTCCACAGTAAACACAAGCAAATGTTGTATTGATGTGAATCCGTGGAAGATACATGGAATAATCAATGTAATTTCCAGCCTCATGTGCTTTTCGAATGAGATGGTTGAAACCAAAGGAATCAGCTGATAGGCTGCCTTCAAAGTGATCAAAGAGTCCATCCGCATCCAGTGCACGACTCATTTCTAATATGTAGCGATTACCTGCAATCGGTAGTGCTGTGCGTACACAATCTTTATGGATTCTAATAACTATCGATAATGTTTTTTTGTCCCATAACAAAGTATATTTCCGAGGAGTAGAATGATACTGAAGTGTCTTCATAGGCTTTCAAGGATTTCTGAGTATACGATATAGGTATACTGTTCATGAGTCAACGTAAAGACTTTAACAATTGCTACCCGCTACCCAACCAGTAGTCCAACAAAGTTGTAAACTATATCCTCCGGAAGGACGATCGATATTGAGTACGTCACCGATAATGTGGAGATTCGAGATTTTACGTGAGCGCATGGTTTTCCAGTCTATTTCATGTAGAGCCACGCCACCTGAACTTACGATTGCTTTATCTGTACCTAACAGCCCGATTGCTTCCATGCGTACATCTTTGAGTAGTTTTACTAACGAGAGGCGTTCTTCTCGAGTAACGCTGTGACAGAAAGTGTCAGTATTAATACCAGATTGTTCTATAATAATTGGCACTATGGCACTCGGAATAATTTCATCGAGACTATTTTTGAGTTTTTTATTGCTTTCTTTTTTAAATAATTCTTGCAAAGCGGTATTGAGAGTACTGTAATCATGAGTAGGTAATAGATCGAGTGAAAGAAAAGCCTGACCGTACGAAAGAAGTTCGCGAATATCTCGACTCATGTTGAGAATTGTGGGACCACTAATACCGAAATGGGTAAATAAAATCTTACCTTTATTGGTTTGAATTTTTTTATTGTCTTGCAGGAGAGAAATTTTTATATCTCGCAAGGTTACTCCCTGAAGTCTTTTTACCCAAGGTTCTTTTATGCGTACAGGGACTAGTGAAACAGAGGGTTCAATAATCGTGTGACCAAGTTTTGTAAGCCAGGGAAGTGCATCTCCGGTAGAACCAGTTTCTGGTCGAGAAGTGCCACCAGTGGCTAAAATGAAAGATTTTGCTCGGACTTCTTTGAGACTGTGAGGGTTCTTCTTGAGTTTAATACTTTTGACTATTTCCATTCCATCAGCAGTATCTTCACTGTTAAATCCTGTCACTGGAGAATTTGATAGGACCGTAACGTTATGATGTTTCATGTTATTTACTAAAACATCCCATACTGATTGAGCACTATTACTCATAGGGAAGACACGATTCTCAGCCTCGACTTTTGTTGGCATATTGTGTTTATGAAAAAAGTCGAGACTATCTTTTACTCCATGTTGAGAGAAAGCAGAAAAGAGAAATTTATCACTGCCTTTAAATTTGGAAAGGAATTCTCTTTCATCAAACGTGGCATTGGTAATATTCGATCGACCTCCACCAGTAATAAGTAGTTTTTTGCCCAAAGTATCGTTTTTCTCTATAAGTATTACTGAAAGTCCTCTTTCAGCCGCTCTACCAGCAGCCATCATTCCAGCTGGTCCACCGCCGATTACAGCGACATCGTATATAGTTTCAGGTTTTTGGGTCTGGGAGGTCATGGGGGTAGATTAGCATAGTTTTAGATTTTGCAGGCCTCACCTAGAAGGTGAGGCCTTCCTTAATAAAAAAGACACGAAGGTTATTCGTGTCCCATGTTTACTTATTAGAGAGGTGTTTATCTCACCGGTATCAGTCTGTTGGTTGATACCCCCAATCATTCTCTTTCCGGAAGGATTTTTCCGGTTTCATAATCGTTGGAGATCCTGGTACTATCTCCTTCGTGTCTGAAAATACCAACTTTCCATTTTCCCAGTGCATTTCTTTGTTGTTGTTTTTCTTTCTAAACTTCTTTAGAGTGCTTTTACGTCTAGCCTTACATTCACGGATTTTATCGTGAGATGTTTGACTGTAGTATCTATTCATTACTTGAACCTTTCTGTTGATTGTCCAGATTTAAATTTACTTATCTTAAACGACCTTGTCAATGTCGAAAAAATACCGTACTCTATATCTTCATGGCCAAAAAATCCCAATCAGAATCTGTAGCAAAAGCCTTTGGAGGGGAGACTGTTATCCGCTTTGAAGATGTGTGTTTTGAACATGGTCACAATAAACCTATACTCGATGAGGTTAATTTTAATGTTAGACGTGGCACCAAAGTTACTATTATGGGACAAAATGGTGCTGGTAAAACTACTATTTTTGGACTTATTCTTGGTGATCATAAACCAGACTCTGGAACTATTCATTTACCTAATGGAACTACTATCGCTACGGCTCGCCAAGTGATACCAAGAGATAGACTCGAATTTACCGTCCGTGATTTTTTTCAAGCTTGTTTTAAAGAAAAGAAATATGATTTGGATCCAAAGATAGACGAGATTTTGGAAGTGGTAAATTTACACAATCATAAAGGAGGTATTGATCTTAAGGATCGTATTGTTAAAACTTTTTCGGGTGGTCAACAAGCAAGACTTCTTCTTGCTTCGGCTCTTATACAAGATCCTGATATTTTATTACTCGATGAGCCCACCAATAATCTTGATAAAGCAGGTATAGAACATCTGACACAGTTTTTGATTAATTATAAAAAAACTTGTTTAGTGATTTCTCACGATGCTGAATTTTTGAACGCTTTTACTCATGGAGTTTTGTATCTAGATGTTTACACTCGTAAAGTTGAACAATATGTTGGTGACTATTTTGATGTGGTGGATCAGATTTCGGCTCGTATTGAAAAAGAGAATATGAAAAATGCACAGTTGGCCAAAGAAATTCAAGAGAATAAAGATAAGGCAAACTTTTTTGCGATGAAGGGTGGACAGATGCGTTTGGTGGCCAAGCGGATGCGTGAGAGAGCAGAAGAGCTTGAAGAAGAAAAAGTTGATGTCCGTAAAGAAGATCGAACTATTAAACCTTTTACAATTCCAAGTCAGACTGATTTGATTGGCGATATTATTAACATAAATTCCTATTCTATTATTAATCCTAAAACGCATAAGCCAACAACTCGAACCTGTAAGATTGCCTTACGAAAAAAGAATCATCTATTGCTAGCTGGTCCTAATGGTATTGGCAAAAGTACTCTTTTAGAAAAAATTGTAAATGTAGCGGAAGGGACCTTGATTACACCGGGAGTGAGAGTGGGGTATTATCGTCAGGATTTTTCGATGATGGATTTTAATGATACGGTCTATGAATCATTGGAAAAAATCATTCGTTCGGTTGAGGGACGTCTCATTGAAACAGAACTTCGGGCTGTGGCTGCTAGCTTTTTAATCAATGCTGATACTATTCATACAAAAATTGGTAGTTTATCTGAGGGACAAAAAGGTCTTGTTGCTTTTGCTCGTTTAGTCTTGCAGCGGCCAGGACTACTTATCTTAGATGAACCAACTAATCATATAAATTTCCGTCATATTCCGGTTATTGCAAAAGCTTTGGATGCTTATGAAGGAGCGATGATTCTTGTTTCTCACGTTCCAGAATTTGTGGAACAGATTAGAATCGATGAGGTTTTAGATTTGGCTAAATAGAAATATTTTAATTTATTGAGCTAGGATATAATGAGTTTTATTCATGAATAAAACTCTGCATCTGGAAAAGCAAAACATTGATTATATTCTTAGGGTTAGTGGGCGTAGCAAAAGCATGAGACTCTCTGTGTATCACGATGGTCGTTGTATTGTGACGGTTCCAAAATATACGCCCGAGTGGTTTGTTGAACGATTTGTTAGTCAAAAATCTCAGTGGATTGTAGATAAAATTGCTCACTTTAAATCTTTAGAAAAAACCGGTGTTTTAATTATTGAAAGTAATAAAAAAGATTATCTGAAAAATAAAAATCAAGCTCGAGTCTTTGTAGAAAATAAGATCAGACAATTTAATCAGTTGTATAAATTTGCCTTTAATAAAATTAGTATTAAAAATCAAAAAACATGTTGGGGAAGTTGTTCTAAAAATAAGAATTTGAATTTTAATTATAAAATAGTATTACTACCAGAAAAATTGGCTGATTATATTGTTGTCCATGAGCTCTGTCATTTGGGTGAACTCAATCATTCTCAGAAGTTTTGGGATCTAGTCGCTAGAACTTTTCCTGATTATAAAAAATTACGTCAGGAGTTAAAGAAAATTAAAGTAGTTTGAGATGAAGATAATAAAATCTATTTAGTGTAAAATCAGCCCTAATATGACTCAGTCTTCTGCTTTATCACTCCTTAAAACAGGATCAAATATTTTTATTACCGGTCCTGCTGGTAGTGGTAAGACTCACCTCATTAATCAATATATAAATTATCTGCGAGATCATGAGGTTCCTGTAGGAATTACTGCTTCTACTGGCATTGCTGCTACTCATATGGGGGGTGTAACTATTCATTCTTGGTCTGGAATGGGTATAAAAAATAATTTAAGTTTACAAGATCTGGAAGGTTTAGCTGAAAAAGCATATATAGCGAATAGAATAAAAGAAACTCAAGTGCTTATTATCGACGAGGTTTCAATGTTGCATCATTTTCGTCTCGATACGCTAAACGATATTCTCAAGCATCTTCGAAAAAATGATAAGCCTTTTGGTGGTATCCAAATTGTTTTGTGTGGCGATTTTTTTCAGTTACCACCAGTGTCAAAGTATGGAGAACCTGATACCCATTTTATTTATCGTTCTCAGGCTTGGAAAGAAGGGAAATTTACTATTTGTTATCTCTCTGAAAATTATCGTCAAAAGGATGATGCTCACCTTTCTATTTTAAATGAAATACGTTCAGGTGAAGTGTCAGATGAAGCACGAGAAGAATTAAAAAATAGACACAATAAAAGAACGTTGACCACTTTGGTTCCAACTCGTCTTTATACTCATAATATAGATGTTGATAAAGTTAACGATACTGAGCTTAGTAAAGTTTCGGGTTCTGAAGCTGTATATGAAATGAATAGTAAGGGTAAAAAACCATTAGTTGAAGCTTTAAAGAAAACCTGTTTAGCTCCAGAAGTTTTGCGTTTACGCAAAGGGGCTCAAGTTATGTGTGTTAAAAATAATTTTGATAAAGGTTATGTAAATGGAACATTGGGTACTGTAGTTTCGTGTGGATTTGGTCTCGATCCAGTTATTCAGACAATTCCGACTCCTGAATGGCCACAAGGTAGACGAGTGACAATAGAGTTGGCCAGTTGGAAGATAGAAGATGATGGGCGTGTTTTAGCTGAAATCAGTCAGTATCCTTTACGTTTGGCTTGGGCTATTACCGTGCATAAGAGTCAGGGTATGAGTTTAGATGCTATCGAAGTAGATCTTTCGAAATCATTTGAACCAGGCATGGGTTATGTTGCATTGTCACGAGTTCGGACTCTAAATGGTTTAACTATTTTAGGTATAAATGAAGCTGCTTTACAGGTTCACCCAGAAGTTTTGGAATATGATAGACATTTGCGGCAATTATCTGATAAGGCAGAACTGGTGCTGGAGACCACTAATACGGAGGAGATTACTCAATTACAAAATGAATTTCTGGCTCGTGTAGCACCTCTGCATTCTATGGGTAAAAATAAGAAGGGTAAACGAGGAGGAAAAATAAAAGCAATAAAAGAACCAACCTATAGCAAAACTGCAAAACTGATTAAAGCCAAAAAATCTCTCACAGAAATTGCTCACGAAAGAGGTATGACCGGAGAAACAATTATTTCTCATTTAGAACAACTCTGTGGGGAAGTGGGTGATGGAGAAACCAACCGAGCGGAATTTTTGAAAGAAATAGCTTATCTAAAATATGAAATTTCTTCCCAACAGTGGGGAAAAATTGAAAAAGCTCTCGAAGAAGTTGCCTTGAAACAAAAAGATGGTAAACCGCCACTATTATCTCCGGTAAAAAATATAGTGGGTCCAAATGTTTCATTTAAAGATATACGGTTGGCTCGGGTGTTACTTGGTTACATACAATAGACTCGAGAAAGTGCTCTCATTTATCCACTTTCCGTATAGAAGAGTACTTGAAATTATTTCTATAATAATGTATAGTTTTTTCGGGAATATGGAAGTTGGTTCTACCTGTGGTGGAACACGAACTGGTCATTCCGACCCGCACCTACTGCGTCCAGGGTTGTTCGTCGAAAACTAGAAGTAAGCCTGCTGAATTATCAGTAGGTGAGTGAAAGGTTGGAGATATGAAACAATTCGTTGAGTGGTGTTCAAGGTACCCATTTACGTGGGGCACATGCGCCTTGTTGGTTGGTGTTCTTGGCTCTCTCATAGGGCAGAGCCTTGATGACAATCAACCTTGGTTTCCTTACCTAGGTTGTATGGGGGTAGTGGTAGTTATCATGTGGCTCCATATGTCAAAGACTATTCGAAAGGTTGGGGTCATCTTGACCTTTCTTGTGTTTGGGAGCGAGTTGGTGAACCCTGTTATGGGGGCAGAATTTCCTTCATTGGGTGATTCACTTGTTAAGTTTGAACCAAACAAGGAAGCTGACTTTGTTGGTATTCCTCTTCAGCTGGAGCCAAAAGCATTTCCTTTTGCAGAACAAGAGGTTCCGTATATCGTAGGAGGACTCGTAATTGTAGGAGGAACGGCAGGAGCGATTTACTTGTACCGGTTATGCAAAAGAATATTTAATACAAATTCTCCTGCTCCGGCTCCGGGAAATTCTGGTAGCGGTGGTGGCAGTCCCGAGGAGGGTGATACTTATGCTATGTCAGTAACTTATAGTGGCGGAGGATACTGCTACGAAGGTGCTGGAGGTGGCGCTCCTGAGGATCTTCCTTTGAAACCAATTTTGATGCAAGTCGAATTGGTAACAGAGGATACAATCTGGGGTACAGAGGTTTATATTTCCGGAGTTCGTAGAGTGCCGGAGAATGAATGCTCTAATGACCCAGAAGATTACCTTCGTTTTACATCGAGTCTGGGATTGAATTTTCAACCAGACACAATTGGGCAGTCTTTTGGGGTAAACGGAGAACCTGCCACATCAAACAGAGTCCCAATGTCTTTTGATCAAAGGACCAAGACTTTCAGTCTCTGGGGAGGGTGTGAGGTAAATTTTACTCTCCAAAGAACGGCTGATTTTGTGAAGTGGGTTGATTTGGTTACGTTTACTGCTCCTGGAGGTCATCAGATTGCTATTGAGGACGAGACCGAGGGAAGACAAGTATTTTATAGAATGAAAACGGTGATGCCCTGAAAAGAGCATCTCATGAGCCCTGACTTCTTTGCTGAAGTTAGGGCTTTTTTAATGAATAGATGTGATTTTACATCACGCTATTTTTCCTGTTGACTCTTAAAGAGCGATCTGTTAGTATCCCCAGTACCTCTACGTAACCAGTATTTTGAGGATTAATGATTGGAAACCTTTGACCTCGGTCTCGGTTAACCAATCTTCATTTCATTGCCCAAATTCATTTATGGCCAAAACATCTGTTATAGCCAGGTCGAAAAAGAAACCAAAATTTAAATCTCGCGTTGTGCGACGTTGTTTTCGTTGTGGACGAAAGCGTAGTTATATGAGAGATTTCGATTTATGTCGTATTTGTTTTCGTGAATTTGCTAATGAAGGAATGATCCCTGGTATTAAGAAATCATCATGGTAACCGACCCTATTTCAGACCTCATAATTCGTCTTAAGAACAGTAGTGATGCTGGTAAGTCTAGTGTGGAAATTTCTTATTCCAAATTTGCTGAAAATGTTATTCACGCTCTCAAAAAAGCTGGTTACGTCAGTTCTGTAGAAAAAAAAGGAAATCTATTTGCTCGTAATTTAGTTGTAGGTTTGGTTTATTTTGATAATAATCCACGTATTCATGGAGTTGAGCGTATTTCAAAACCATCACGTCGCATTTATCAAAAATCAACAGATATTCGTATGTATCGTAGTGGTTTTGGTAATACATTTCTTTCTACTCCAAAAGGCATTATGATCGATGTTGAGGCGAAAAAATTAAAAGTCGGAGGGGAAGTTTTGTTTAAAATCTGGTAATACATTTTTATAAATAACATGTCACGACTTGCTAAAAAACCAATTATTATCCCCGCCAAGACTGAAGCTTCTTATTCAGGGGGTATTTTTACTGTAAAAGGACCACTTGGCACTCTAACAAAAACTTTTCGTTCTCTCATAAAAATTACAATAGACAATGGATCTATTACTTTAGAACCAACTCATCAATCGTTAGAAACTAAAGCACTTGTTGGTACATACGCTTCACATATAAAAAACATGTTAGCTGGCGTAAATAAAGCCTATGAAAAAAAGCTCATTATCGAAGGTATCGGTTTTAAATCAGATGTAAAAGGTTCTACTTTGGCAATGGCTCTTGGTTTTTCACACCCAGTAAATGTTCCTATTCCAGCTGATCTAAAAGTTACTGCAGAAAAAAATAATATAACGATTTCTGGTATCGATTGTGAAAAGGTTGGCCAATTTGCAGCACAGGTTCGTGCACTGAAAAAGCCTGAACCTTATTTAGGTAAAGGCATTCGTTATTCAGATGAAATTATCCGTCGTAAGGAAGGCAAGAAAGCCGCATAAAATATCATGAGTATTCTTCAGAAAAAACAAGCTATATTCGCCCGACGTAAAGCTCGAACTCGTGCCAAGATCAACGGCACTTCAGAGCGTCCTCGTTTGGCTATATTCAAATCTCATAAATACATTTATGCTCAGATTATCGATGATACAAAAGGTCATACTCTTGTCTCTGTCGATTCTCGTTCTGTAAAAGGTAAAACTCCTGTAGAGAAAGCCCAAGAAGTTGGTCGTGATATAGCAAAAAAAGCTGTCGCCGCAAAAATTTCAAAAATAGTTTTTGATCGAGGAGGTTATCTGTATACTGGAAAGATAAAAATGGTAGCAGATGCAGCTCGAGAAGGCGGTTTGCAATTTTAAATAATATGAAAGAACAAGACTTAAAAAATAATATAGATACAAATGTTGCGGAAGTTGATTCTGTAGTTGTTAATAATGAGTCAATAGATCCTTCGGTTGTAGCAAATGTTGCACCAAACAAACTAACTCCTGGAAGAAAGATGCGCGGAGATGCTCCACGTCGAGGTGCTCGTAATTCTAGTGGTCCTGCAGGATCAAATCGTAGTCGTTCTGGTGATTCTCGTGAACGTGTTAAACCAGAATTTGATTCAAAAATTATTGATATTCGTCGCGTAACTCGCGTTACTTCCGGTGGACGTCGTATGAATTTTAGTGTTGCGGTAGTTGCTGGAGATAGAAAGGGTCGTGTAGGTGTTGGTCTTGGTAAAGGTATAGATACAGCTGGTGCAGTAGAAAAAGCTACACGCGAAGCTCGTAAAAATCTAATCAAAGTACCTCTTTCACCACAAATGACGATTCCTCATGCTGTTGAGGCAAAATATGCTAGTGCCAGAATTATGATTTTCCCTGCTCGTGGACGTGGTATCGTTGCTGGTAGCTCAGCTAGAGCAATTATCGAGCTTGCTGGTATTCGTGATATTTGCGCAAAGTTTATTTCGGGTAGTAAAAATCCTCTAAATAATGCTCGAGTTACTATTGCAGCACTTGATAAATTGATAAAAATTCCAAAAGCCAATTTACGTAATTCAAAAATTGAAGAAGTAAAAGCAAAAAGCTAATTTTTATCTTAAATTAATACTATGCAAACACATCAACTTAAAAGAAATAATCCAAACATGAAACGTGTCATTGTTGCACGTGGAGGTAAACGTGGTAAGACTTCTGGTCGTGGTGGAAAAGGACAAAGTGCTCGTGCTGGTAACAAGCGTCGTCCAGAATGGCGTGATATCATAAAGAGGTTACCAAAATTACGCGGTCGTGGCGTTAGTCAACTAAAATCTATAAATGAAATAGTATCAATAGTTGATTTAGCTATGCTCGATTCAGCTTTTAATGCAAATGAAGTAGTGAATCCTTCTGTTTTGGTAGAAAAAGGAATTATTTCTACTTTATCTGGACGTATTCCGACTATCAAGATTTTAGGTGATGGAGCAATAACAAAGTCTTTAAAAATATCTGGTTGTTTAATTTCAAAGAGTGCAAAAGTTGCAATTGAAAAAGTTGGTGGAACAGTTACTGTTGTTACAAAAAAAGAGATCACAAGTGCTGAGAGTAAAAAAGTATAGAGTTTATTAAAAAATAAACTAGATTTATGAACACACTAATTCAAAAAATCTTGACCGTTTTTCGTGACCAAATGATGCGTAAGCGTTTAGGTTTCACTGTTTTAATACTCGTTTTGTTTCGTGTACTGGCTACAATACCAATACCTGGTTTTGATGCTGCAAATTTACAATCTTTGTTAAATTCCAGTCAGTTTTTTGGGTTTCTAAATATTTTCTCTGGTGGCGGACTCTCAAATCTTTCTATTGTTATGTTGGGTGTAGGTCCATTTATCACAGCGTCTATAGTTATTCAGCTTTTAACTATGATCTTTCCAAAGTGGAAAGCCATGTTGCATGATGAGGGCGAGGCTGGTCGTCTAAAATTATCTGGTTATTCACGTGTACTTTCGATACCATTGGCCCTCGTTTCTGCTATTGGTTTTCTTTCTTTACTTCAATCACAAAATGTTTTACCAGAAATATCCATGTTTGGTTTTGTGCTAAATGTTATTGTCGTTTCTGCTGGATCAATTTTACTTATGTGGTTAGGAGAGTTGATTTCAGAATTTGGTATTGGTAACGGAGTATCTCTTCTTATATTTGCGGGTATAATTTCTGGTTTACCTTCTAACATTAGTCAATTTTTAGCTTCTTATAACCCAGCAGAAATCCCAACGTATCTCATTGCTCTCATTGTGGGTATCGCTGTTATTGCTGGAGTAGTATATGTAACTGAAGCTGAACGCTCAGTTCCTGTAACCTATGCAAAACAAGTTCGTGGTAACAAGGTTTATGGCGGCACTTCGACTTATCTTCCTCTTCGCCTTAATCAAGCAGGTGTAATACCAATTATCTTTGCTTTGTCTATATTGTTATTCCCTCAAATTATTTCTACTTTTTTGAGTCGAGCTTCAAATGTAACATTGGCTAGTGTTGGAACCAAGGCAACCATTTTATTAAATGATCCTTGGATTCACGGTATCGGTTATTTTATTTTGGTTGTTTTATTTACATATTTTTATACCGCAGTTACTTTTGATCCAAAATTAATATCTGAAAATCTACAGCGTTCAGGGGCTTTTATTCCTGGAGTTCGACCAGGAGAACATACACGAGATTATCTGGCTTCTATCGTAACGCGTATAACTCTTGTTGGTGCATTGTTCTTGGGTTTTATTGCTATATTACCTCTGCTTATGCAATTGTTTACTAATACTAAAAACCTTGCTATTGGAGGTACAGCCTTACTAATCGTTGTTTCGGTAGTTATTGATCTGTTGAAAAAAATAGATGCTCAGATAGCGATGAGGGAGTACTAATCTAGTATTAAATTCTTTAAAATCTCCAAGTCAAACTTGGAGATTTTAATTCTTGGCTATATAATGCTTTTATGAGCCCTAAATCATTCATATTTATTGGACGCGGCGGAGCAGGAAAAGGAACACAAGCAAAACTTTTAGAACAAAAACTAAAGAGTATTGATAATCAAAATGTTATCCATGTAGAAACTGGTGAGGAATTTAGAAAATTCCTAAAAGGTGAAAGTTATACCATAAGTTTAGCTAAAGATATTATATATAAAGGTGATTTGATGCCAGAGTTTATGCCGATATATATGTGGGCAGAATTTTTAGCAAAAAATTACACCGGCCAAGAACATCTTATTTTTGATGGTACACCACGTAAATTATTGGAGGCAAAAATTTTAGATTCGGTTTTTCCTTTCTATAATTTACAAAAACCGTATGTTATCTATTTAGATATTGAGCATGAACATTCTTCACAGAGAATAGCTCTTCGTGCAAAAAATAGCGGTAGGAATGATGATAATCCGGTTTCGTTAGAGATTAGAAGAATCGCTTTTGAACGAGATGTTCAGCCAACTATCGAATGGTATAGAAATAATCCAAATGTTATTTTTTTGGATATAAATGGTCGTTTAAGTATCGAAGAAGTACATAATGAGATTGTTAAAAAACTTGAACTAAGTTAATTTTCTTATGATCACTCTTAAAACTTCTAAAGAAATTCTTATCTTGAGAGAGGGTGGTAAACGTCACGCTACGATATTGCGTAAATTAGTATCTATGGTTAAACCAGGTGTAACAGCGGCAGAGTTGGATGAATATGCTCATCGTTTAATTACTGAAGGGGGAGACAAGGCGGCATTTTTAAACTATCAACCCTATGGTGCCAAGCGTCCTTACCCTGCATCTTTGTGTGTATCTGTAAACGATGAAATTGTGCATGGTATACCAAATGAAAAAGATAAAGTTTTGAAAGAAGGAGATATTGTCAGTCTTGATCTCGGTCTTATTCACGAAGGTATGTATACTGATATGGCAGTGACGGTTGGAGTAGGAAAGATAAGTTCTGATCTGGAAAGATTACTTGCTAATACTAAACATGCTTTAGATCTTGGTATTAAAGCTGCAAAAAATGGTGGTCATGTTGGAGATATTAGTAGTGTTATAGAAAAGATTGGCAAAGCTAATGGGTACGGAATAGTTGAAGAGCTCGCTGGTCACGGAGTAGGGTATAGTGTTCACGAAGATCCTTATGTGCCAAATTATGGTAAAGCTGGAAGTGGTGAACTTTTAAAGACGGGAATGGTGTTGGCAATTGAACCTATGTTTAATATGGGAACCAAAAGAATATATCTTGATAAAGATGGTCATACGTATCGTACCGCTGACGGAAAACCTTCGGCTCATTTTGAGCATACGATTGTTATTACCAAGAAAGGGGCTGAGATTTTGACTCTGTAGTAAGCTAGAACCTAGCTGAAACTCAGCATACTTGCTACTATTGTTTCATGGATAAAGATCATAAAATTATTGTAGCTAGAAAAACTCTTTTTTCAATTATTATTTTAATATTATTATTAGGTATTACTATTGGCCTTAATAAACTCCTATTTTCTAAACAAAATCCTTTAGAAATTCCAATAGCAGAAATTATTTATTCTGAAGAAATAGTTAATAGCAGTAAATCTAATGACGATGATCAATTTTGGGCAACAATGTATAGACGTGACCAAATTTCTAATAAAATATTCTTCGTAGTTAATCGACAAGAAAATCTCGTTAAAGAAGTTATTGGGGCAGATTCTCATACTTTTAAAGTTATAGCTAGCTCAGATGGTGATAAATATTCATACGCTTTAGATAAAAATGGTGTGTACTGCAATGAAATTTTTAGACCAGATATATCCTCGCTAACATTTAAAGTTAATAGATGGTCTGCATTGTATGCGTTTGATGCAAACTATGTTTATGTTAACTGTGAAATTCTAATTGGAGCTGATCCTCAAACATTTACTAGATTTGATACTCAAGGAAGCGATTCTTTATATGCTAAAGATAAAAACAGGGTTTACTATAACGGAATTCCTATACAAAATGCTGATCCTGTTACATTCAAAATAATAAGTAGTGAAGGATATTCGGGAGATGATAAACATATTTACTTTAAGGGAAAACTTGTTGGTCAAAATGGTTATAAAATAGGCGATTTGTCAGATGGAAAAATGATATTATCTGATTATAAAGACACAAGAGTAATTTTTGAAGGAGCAGAAAAATCTTATTTGGTTAATCTTTCCGTATCTCCATACTGGGGAAGTTCAAAGCTGGTAGTTCATAGAGGAAAAATATATTTTATTGATAGGCTAGGAGCCTTGAATGTTTTTGATCCTGTGACGGATGAAGTAAATACGTTATCTTTAGGGAATCTTGTTTTATTAGATACCGGAGATGGAAAAATTGAAAATACTGCAGGTATACCTAAAATAAATGATTTTTTTGTTGAAAACAAAGATATCTATTTTTTGTATGGAAATAATTGTAATAATTATCTCGCTAAATGTAATGTTGAGCTAATGAAATATAACATGGATAATTTTAGTTTAAATTCTATTATTTCTAATATTGATGCTAGAGATATAGTCGGTTTTGATGAAATGCAAAATAACATATATTTACGTTGGGCTGAGGGTGATGCTGGTTGTTTTTGGAGTCATACAGACATCATAAGTATTGATCAGAAGAGTGTTATAGGAAAACAAGAAGCTAGTGCCTGTAAAGGTGATTCAGATTATGAAACAGAAAATAAAAAGTTAGAAAATCCTACACTTACCAATGATATTATTTATTCTGACGCAGTTTATTTTAAAGATGGTAAAATCATTTTTCCAAATTCTGATCAGAATAAGGATTATCGCAAGAATGTGTATTATTTGAACAATTAAAATGAGCATAAAACACCCAAAATACGAACAAACGTTAGTTATAATAAAACCCGATGGTATACAGAGAGGTCTAATCGGAGAAATAATTCGTCGTTATGAACGAGTTGGATTGAAACTGGTTGGAATTAAAATGATCACACCTACTCAGGAAATGGTGGAAGCACATTATACGCTTGATCCTGAATGGAAAAGAAAAACTGGTGAGAAAAATCTGCAAGCCTACCGTGATAAAGGTCTTACACCACCTCATGATGATCCAATAAAGCAGTCTGACATGATCCTCATGAAACTTAAAAAATATTTTGCTTCTGGACCAGTTATTGCCATGGTGTGGCAAGGAGCGCATGCTGTCTCCGTTGTCCGTAAGATTACAGGATCGACTGAACCAGTATTGTCGGATGTGGGTACAATACGTGGTGATTTTGTTTTAGATTCATATAAACTTGCCGATGACGATGTGCGTGCAGTTCGTAATATTGTTCATGCTTCCGGAAACATTGATGATGCTAAAAAAGAAATTGAATATTGGTTTAATAAAAATGAGTTAGTTGATTACAGACTTTTGGTTGATGCTATGTTGTACGATGTAGATATAAACGGAATTTTAGGTTAATTTTTAAAAAATATTTTGTAATATTTTTGATTAATCTGCAAAAAAATGTCAGAACATTTTTATCCTCTTGTTTTAGGATTTATTAGGTTTATTATTATATGTAGGTTGCAGGAGTAAAAAAACTATAAAACCAATTTTAAGGGATTCTAAGGAACAGGTTATGCTGTTCAGATTAGTCCGTTTCAAGCACCGTCTAGAAGTTGGACTTGAAGTATCCCACCTGTAATAACAGGTTACAACTCCTGCAAACCTATAGAGAATACCCCTCGAGTCGTCCTTTCAAGGTCTGATTTGTTCGGGGTATTTTCTTTGTTTCAATTTGTCGTTATAATCATGCTCATGCGCATATACATCCTGGCTTTGGTTGCTGCTTCTGCGACGTATAGATTTAATTTATTTGGATTAGATGGTTGGTATGTTCAGATTTGGTGGTATGATATTTTTATGCATATTCTAGGTGGAGTGGCTACTGGTTTTTTTGTTTGTATTTGCTTAAATATTCTTTTTCCAAATAAAAAAATAAATTATTTACAAGTTATTTTTCTTACGCTAGTTTTTGGTCTTATTTGGGAGGGTATAGAACTTTACTATGATATAACCGGTCATCCACTGGGTACTGTTGAATATAATATCGATACAATTGCTGATCTTATAAACGACATGATAGGAGGAACAATTGCTCGATTTATTTATGGAAAATTAAAAAAGAGTACCAGGTCTTCTCTTGTTAGGAATTTGACTCAAGGCAAGATAAAATAAGAAGATGAAATCTGCTGCAACGGTTACATTTTATTCTGGAGTTGGTTCTGTAACGGGTGCTAATTTTTTATTACAAACAAAAAATAATACTCGCATTCTCATTGATTGTGGTTTGGTTCAAGGTGAGCGCGTTGCAATGGAAGAAAATCATCAACCGTTTGGTTATGAAATCTCTAATATTGACGCATTGATAATTACTCATGCTCACTTGGATCATGTAGGTCGGATACCAAAGTTAGTTAAAGATGGATATAGAGGGACACTATACTCAACTCCAGAAACTAGACAATTAGCTGAGTTAGTACTAATAGATGCGGTATCTATTTTATCAATGGAGGCCAAACAAGAAGGAGTAGAACCATTGTATGGGATAGAAGATGTTCAAGTGGTTTTTAACAACTGGAAGACCGTGGATTATAATCAAAGTTTTCCTATAAATGATGATCTGTCAGTTATCTTTAAAGATGCTGGACATATTCTTGGTTCAGCAATGATTGAAGTTACAATTTCAGGATCCACCAAAATTCTTTTTACCGGTGATTTAGGAAATTCACCAGCGCCGCTTCTTCGTGATTCTGAAAATATTGGTGATGTTGATTACTTGGTTATAGAAAGTGTTTATGGGGATCGTAATCATGAATCCAGAGAACAGAGAACTCAATTTTTGGAGAAAGTTATAAAAGATACCATACATCGTGGTGGTACATTGATTATTCCTGCTTTTTCTATCGATCGTACTCAGGTTTTATTATATGAATTAAATAACATGGTCGAAAAAAATATAATACCGTCGGTGCCAGTTTATGTAGATTCACCAATGGCTATCGGTGCAACAGAAGTCTATCGTAAAAGCATCAGACTTTTTAATGACACGGTAAAACAACAAATACAAAAAGGTGATGATGTGTTTAATTTTCCAAAATTAAAATACACAGTGTCTAACAATGAATCTCGGGGCATTGAAAATGTTAAAGGAGCTAAAATTATTTTGGCTGGATCAGGAATGTCGGTTGGTGGTCGAGTTATCGCTCATGAAGAAAAATATCTTCCAGACCCAAACAGTACAATACTCTTGGTTGGTTATCAGTCAGTTGGATCATTTGGACGTAAACTGGTTGATGGTACCAAAAAAGTAAATATTCGAGGTAGGGAAATAAAAATTGAAGCTCGTATAGAAACACTCTATGGCTATTCTGCTCATAAAGATAGTGATCATTTGGTAGAATTTGTTTCTACTGCTGGAGATAAATTAAAAAAAATATTTGTGGTTATGGGTGAACCGGGTGCTTCTATGCATTTGGCTCAAAGGCTCAACGATGAATTTGGAAAAGAGTCGATCGTCCCTGAAAGATCAAAAGGTTATGAATTAGAATAAAAAACCGAGAACTAATTCTCGGTTTTTTATTTATTTTATAGTAGCAACTACTTTTTTGAATGTTTCTGGCTTAAATTCTGCCAAATAAGCTAGTGTTTTTCGATCTAGAGAAATACCTTTCTTCTTTGCTTCACCTATCCACTTACTATAAGAAAAACCTAGTGGACGTAAAGCAGCATTGATCTTAACATTCCAAAGACGACGGAAGTCTCCTTTTTTGTCGCGACGATGAGCGAAAGCGTATGCACCAGCATGCACAAGTGCATCGTTGGCAGCACGTTCTGTTTTTGAGCGACGAAAACGGAATCCTTTAGCGCGTTTAAGGATTGATCGACGATTTTTTAATGCATTTACTCCTTTTTTTACTCTTGTCATAAATTTTATTTATTGATTTGCTAAAAATCTACTACGTGCCTTGTTGTCCATGAGGATAGTGGTCATGCGACCTTTTTTGGAACGAGTACCACTGTTTTCTTTGGCATTGAAATGGTTTTGACCAGCTTTTCGTGCAAGAATTTTTCCATTCTTGGTGATCTTGAAACGTTTTAGATATGATTTGTTGGTTTTTATTGACATGGTAGGAAATTTAAAATGAAAATATCAAAATGGAAAAAGTTGGTGTTATTTCTTCTCTATAATTGTGGTTAATCCCTTTGGTCCTTTTAGAGGTGCTTGAGCGACTTTGTATTCTACGGTGATCAGTTTGAGAATTCTTTCGAGGCGTTCTTTAAGGAAATTGAAATCCATATATTTTGAACGACCTATAAGAAAGAGGTCAATTTTGACACGATCTCCAGCTCCAAGCCATTCTGAAACTTTTTTGGCTTTAAGCTCTAGGTCGTGTTCCCCAGTACCAATTTTTACTTGGATACTTTTTATTTCAGTTGTCTGAGAACGGGCTTTGGCACTCTTTTCTTTCTTTTTTTCATCGTACTGATACTTACCATAATCCATAATCTTCGCAACTGGCGGGACTGCTAGTGGGGAGATTTCGATTAGATCGAGTTCTCGCTCACGTGCCACAGCAAGCGCTTTATCAATAGTAAGCACTCCAAGATTTTCGCCTGACTCGGTTATAACGCGTAATTCGGGCGCCTTTATTTGGTGATTGATGCGTACTTTGATCAAGGGATTACAGAGGCTTATTTATAGCATGATACGTGCTGTTATGCAAGAGTTACTAGTGAGTTTTCTTTCGAATAGAAGAATGTGTATATTACAAAAAATTTCTTATTAATCTTATTAAGATTTCAGGTATTTTTTCTACAAAAAGTCTATTTTTCCATTCTGCCCATGTGACTTCTTCGCAATCTTGAAGATCGTGGACAAAATGTGAAGATAGTTCTTCGGTAAAGCGATTGTTGCTAGTTACAATGTTAGCTTCGTAGTTATAGAGTAAACTGACACTGTCTAAGTTAAGTGAACCAACGGTTGACCAGTGACCATCTATTATTATTGTTTTACTATGTATCAGATTTCCTTTGTAGAGAAATATTTTAACTCCTGATTGTAAGAGAGTAGTGAAATATGAACGAGCTGCTAAGTCTAAAGTTGGGTAGTGATCTGTTTTTTCTGGAATAATAATTTTGATATCTACGTTTCTTAGGGCGGCTAATTTTATCACTCTTAATAATCTATGTGTTGGTACAAAATATGGGGTAGTAATATAGATATAAGATTTTGCATTGCGAATAGCTTCAATAACAGTTGTATATAATTGACGTCTGCCGGGGGCAGGATGGTTAGTCATGTAGCTGAATTCTGGATCTCTGGCATCAACACGGGTTGGTAAATGTTTTACACCTCGAGCCCGTGTCCACATTCTTTCAAAGGCGTTTTGCATTTCTTGTACCACAGGTCCGGTAACTCTTACGTTTGTATCTCGCCAATTTTTCATTTCCTCATAAACAGCCATGCTACCGGTATAGCCAATCTTCTGATCAATAACCAAGGTTCTACGATGGTTTCTTAAAAACCAAGATCGATAGTTCGGTACTTTGAAATAACTAGGGATTAAAGTTTTCCAAAAAAGGAGTTGAACATTTTTTTCTTTTAATTCTTGAACAATGCTTGAACCAAAAAAAGTAAAACTGCCTGCTGCATCCCAAAGAAAACGAACTTCAACTCCAGCTTGAGCTCTTTCGCTGCAAACATTGATAAATTTTCTACCGAGTTCGTCATCAATAAAGATAAATTGTTCCAGAACTATACTTTTTTGAGCTTTACTGCAATCTTCTAACATGGCTTTATGTGCTTCGTCATTTGAAGCAAAAAGAGTCCAAGATGTGGGGTGTTTTTCATTCATAGAGATAAGTATATAAGCAAATAATGAAAGATGTAAGAAGGAAAGAATGTGATAGGATATTTATATGGTAAATTTGGTAGACAATAAAAAAGCCTATTTTAACTATGAAATAGGGGACACGCTCGAAGCCGGTATCGAGCTTTTTGGTCACGAAGTAAAATCATTGAAGAAAGGTCAAGGATCTCTAGATGCTTCTTATGTTATTGTTCGTGGAGGCGAAGCTTTTTTGGTAAATAGTTTTATTCCGCCTTATCAAGAAAATAATATTCCAGATGGTTATGAGGGTAGACGTAATCGTAAATTATTGCTTAATAAAAAAGAAATAGCAGAACTATCTTCTGTGGAAGGTGATAAAGGTTTGACAATAGTGCCTATTTCAATATATAATAAAGGTAATCACATTAAGGTTAAACTCGGTATTGCGAAAGGTAAAAAACAATACGATAAACGTGAAACGATAAAAAAGAGAGAGACCGATAGAAATGTGAGGAGGGAATTTAGAGATCGGTAGAACCTTGAAAGAATACATGGGGATGATCGGCTTCGATAATCGTCGACTCCTATTCGTGCAGTGCGAGCACTGTTATCTCGTAAATCTGACGGAAACCACAAATGCTAAATCAACCGTTTCTCCATATTTTGGAGCAAAGGACTTTGCATTCGCACTCGCTTAAGTAGTGCGCGTTCGTTCAAGGGGATCCATACCTTGATGCGGATGTCATAACCCGGATGTAGAAATAAATAACTTCTCACTATTTATTTCGAAACTTAGAGATCGTGAATGTGTGTTTTGTAGACGTTTTGAGCACATTCATTAAACTTCAATTTCTACTACCACTGTAGAATCGTTTAGTGAGTTTCGATTACACGCGGGTTCGATTCCCGCCATCTCCACAGCCAACAAAAAGTGCCAGCTCCGTTGGCCTTTTTTGTTGGCTGTTTGGTTGATAAGGAGCGACGTGCCTGCGCATGTCGCGTCGGGAATCGAAAAGGCTGAACATATTTTCGAGGAGCTATGCTCCGAGAAAATGTGAAGCCTGTACCGAAGCTGTAAGCTTCGATTCCTGCCACGCAAACTTCATGCAAGGTATTTTCAATGGTGTTATAATTTAAACCTAAATGCCTATTCAGCTCATAATAACTAATATTGGTTTTGCTATTTCTCTAGTTGTTTGTATTGGACTTGGTCTGCTGGTTTACATTCGTCGTCCCAAAGAAAATAATTTAATAAATAAAGTCTTTCTACTATTTAGTATAAGCGCAGCAGTTTGGATAGCTTCTTATGCTTTAGGAATTAATATTTACGATCCAGAATTGTCTCGATTAGCCTTTATGTTTAATATGGCCACGCTATATCTAACAGTTTTGACTGCTCATTTCGTTTTACTTATTACAAAAAGAATCGAGAAACAGAAAAAGATAATAAATATTTTATATATTATTGCAACTTTGCTTATAGTTTATTATGTAATTTTTCCAGATCAGTTCATGTTACCTTCGTCTCCAGCACTTTATTTGCCAAATTTTTTAGTGCCAGGACCCCTATATTATTTGCAGGACATGTTCTTTTTTGGAGTAACTGTTTATTTTCTTTTTCATTTAGGCTCAGCCTATCATCATGCAGATTATAATACTCGTAATCGCTTGAAGTATCTTATCGTTGGGTTTTTATATGGATATACGGTTGCTTTGGTTCCAGAATTTTTGCTTTACGGTATAGCTGTTGATCCTTTGCCAGCTGCTTTTATGGGTTTGTACACAATACCCTTTTCTTACGCTATTTTGAAATATGAAGTTATTGATATAAATGTTTTGGCTAAAAAGGCTTTTGGTTACGCTGTTGGTGTAGCTGTCGTGACATTGTTTATTCTTTTTACTGGCTACGCAAACACAACTATCCATTATTATTTTCCTGGGCTTCCAGAATGGTTACTACCCCTCTTTTCAGCAGTAGTGGCTGTTATTTTTGCGATAATAGTTTGGAATAATTTCCGGGAAGTTAATTTACTTAAATACCAATTTATTGATGTTGTTACTCATAAGTTTAGAACCCCGTTAACGTATATTCATTGGTCTTTAGAAACTTTGCGTAATAATCCAAATGAGACAGAAAAGGCAAAAGCAATGGATGCTATCAGTGATGCTTATGTAAGACTGTCAGAATTAACTGATTCTCTGATTGGACTTTCTGGTGCCGATGATAATCAATTTGTTAATAAATATGAGGAGGAAGAATTGTCTATTTTGATTGATGAGATAGTAAATGTTTCGGGTAATCGGATTAAAGAAAAGAATTTAAATCTTCAAGTTGTCATACCTTCAGATTTACCAAAAGTTTATATTGAAAAGAAAAAAATTGCTTTTGCTTTACAAATGGTTTTTGATAATGCCATAACTTATTCACATCGTGGGGGTAAGATATTAGTAAGTGCAACAAAGAAGCGTGAGTTTGCTGTTTTGTCAGTTCGTGATTATGGTATAGGAATAAAACCAGAGGATCTTAATCGTTTATTTGTAAGGTTTTATAGAGGCTCAAATGCTATTAGTACTCATACTGAAGGTCTTGGAATTGGTCTATATTTGGCTCGTGAAATTTTACGTAAACAAGGTGGAAATATTAAAGTTGAATCTGAAGGTTTAGAAAAAGGCAGTGTCTTTATTTTTGAGTTACCGTTAGTAAAAAAATAATTTCTTACTAAAAATTCTTTCTTTTCTAAAACTTTTCTGTATAATCAGCAGGATATGACTAGTGTGCCACAAAATAGCAATAAAACATCAAAATCCATGCCTCCTAAAATGAGTTTTTTGAACGTATCAATCATTATTCTTATTTTGTTTTTTCTAATAACTGCAATATATGGACAGTTTTCTTCTAAAAACTTAGTTTCAAAAGAAAATATTCCACTTTCAAAATTAGCTTTAGATGTACAAAAAGGCTTGGTAAATTCTTTGGTCATTCGAGGAGAAAAAGTAATCGCAACTTATAGTGATGGTGTTATTCGTGATACGCAAAAAGAACCAAATATCTCTATTACAGAAACGCTGTCTCGTCTCAATGTTTCTTCTGTGCGGTTAGCTTCTACAACTATATCCGTAGAAGAACCAAGTGGTTTTTGGTATTGGACTGGTCAATTGGCTCCGTTTATCGTTCCTTTGATATTTTTGATATTTTTTATTTGGATGATATCGCGTCAGGTAAAAGGTGCTGGTGTTCAAGCTTTGTCTTTTGGTCAGTCCAAAGCTCGCATTATTATGCCAAATGATCAGAAACAAAAGGTAACTTTCAAAGATGTGGCTGGTGCCAAGGAGGCAAAACAAGAACTTTCGGAGATTGTTGATTTTTTGAAAAATCCTAAAAAATTTATAGAGATTGGCGCTGAAATTCCAAAAGGAGTTTTGCTTATGGGAGCTCCCGGTACAGGCAAGACTTTATTGGCTCGAGCTGTTGCCGGGGAAGCCGGAGTTGCTTTTTTCTCTATTTCTGGTTCAGAATTTGTTGAAATGTTTGTAGGTGTTGGCGCTTCAAGAGTACGAGATCTTTTTAAATTAGCAAAAGAAGCAGCGCCAGCTATTGTCTTTGTCGATGAAATAGATGCCGTTGGTCGAGCTAGAGGTTCAGGTATGGGTGGTGGTAATGATGAACGTGAACAAACACTTAACCAAATACTAGTAGAAATGGATGGCTTTGAGCCAAATGAAAAAGTTATTGTCATGGCTGCAACAAATAGACCAGACGTTTTAGATCCGGCCCTTTTGCGTCCAGGTCGTTTTGATCGTCGAGTTGTAATTGATTTACCAGATCGTGGAGACAGGGAAGATATCCTAAAAATACATTCTGCAAAAAAACAATTAGCTGAAGATTTTGATTTGCGCGTAATTGCTGAACGTACTCCAGGTTTTTCTGGAGCTGATTTGGCATCACTTATGAATGAAGCTGCTATATTGGCTGCGCGTGAAAATCGAACAAAAATTGGTCAATTCGATCTTATTCGTTCCATAGAAAAAGTTATGCTTGGTCCAGAACGTCGTAGTCATATACTTTCTCTAAAAGAAAAAGAGATCACTGCATACCATGAAGCTGGTCATGCTATTGTTGCTTCTGTTTTACCATATGCTGATCCTGTACATAAGATCTCAATTATTTCGCGAGGTAGAGCTGCAGGGTATACACTAAAACTTCCACTTGAAGATCGTAAATTACAATCACGTAAAGAATTTTTAGATGATATTGCTGTTTCACTTGGAGGTTATGTTGCAGAACGTATGATTTTTGATGATTTCACAACTGGTGCTTCAAATGATTTACAAGTTTCTACTTCTTTGGCTCGTGATATGGTTACAAAATATGGTATGTCAGAAAAAATTGGTCCAGTTGCTTTGGAGGCGGCTGGTGGAAAGGTTATGTTTGGTATGGGGGTAAATGATAAAGAATATTCTGAAAAAGTTGCTGCAGAAATAGACGGTGAAGTCACTCGTATCATGACCGAAGCTCGTGGTCATGCTGAAAAAGTCTTGATGGATCATAAAAAAGTTTTTGAGACCATCGCCAAGCGTTTAATTGAAACTGAAACAATCGAACGAGAAGAATATGAGGCTATATTGATTGCTCACGGTATATCCACGAAACAAAAAATAGACAAACCAGAAGTCGAGACTTTGCATGCGTAAACTGTTATTTTAGTTGAATTGAATTAATCTTTGGCATATGATGTGTTTGTGCACGAAAGTGCAAATCCGCCCTTAGCTCAGTTGGTTAGAGCACAGAGCTTATACCTCTGGGGTCCTTGGTTCGAATCCAAGAGGGCGGACTTGTTAGCTATAACTAGGGGTAAGCCTAGCTGAATGTTTACTCAAAATGAATTTTGCTTGTCCTATTTTCTACTTCTTTTTTAAGCTCTGGATAACGTAAAAGTTCAGGATCTTCAGTAACGATTCTCACGGCTTCGTTTCTGGCAGCCTCAACCATTTTTAAATTTTGTAATGCTTCCATGGCTACATCAGATACGCCCCATTGTTTGGTCCCAGATAATTCACCAGCACCACGAGCTGCTAGATCTAGTTCTGCAAGTTCAAAACCATTCTTGGCGTTTTTTAAAGCCTTGAGTCTGTCGGTTGATTTTGCTGAATTGTTTTCAGTAAAAATATAGCAATAAGCCTGGTGCGTACTACGCATAACTCGACCACGAAGTTGATGGAGTTGTGATAAACCAAAACGTTCTGCACCCTCAATGATAATTACTGTTGCATTTGGAACATTTACACCTACTTCTACTACGGAAGTGGCACATAAAATATGAATTTTTCCAGACTTGAAATCTGCCATAACGGAGTCTTTTTCATTGGGTTTCATTTTGCTATGAAGAATACCAATTTCATATTCTGGAAAAATTGATTGTTTGAGACGCTTAGCTTCTTCTTTTACTGATTTTGCAATCATTGAAGCTTCTTTTTCTGGATCTGGTTCATTAATTCGGGGACAGATAACATACACCTGTCTACCTTCTTGGATTTCTTTACGAATTTTTTCATAAACTTCATCACGTATATTTGGAAGAACAAGTTCTGTGATAATTGGTTTTCTGCCAGTGGGTATTTCGTCGAGCAGTGTCAGATCGAGATCTCCGTACATAGTTAAAGTTAATGTTCTAGGAATCGGTGTAGCAGTCATTGAGAGTAAATGAGGAGCTATAGATCCTCCCAAAGAATTTTTTCTAATGAGTTCACCTCGTTGATTTGTGCCAAAACGATGTTGTTCGTCGATTATTACGTAAGCTAAATTTTTAAAAGAAACAGATTTTTGAATAAGGGCATGTGTACCTATGACTACAGAAATTTGCCCATCAGCTACCCATGATAATAATTGATTGCGAGATATGCTGGTCCAACTTTTAGGATTTATTTTTGAAGGAAATTTCCGACAATCTGATCCTGTTAATAGAGCAATCTGTACGGGCATGTAAGAGAAAAATTGGATAAATGATTCAAAATGTTGAATTGCTAAAATTTCTGTGGGACACATATAGGCTATCTGAAGGTTTCCAATTCTTCTTCCATCGGTTCCAGATAATGTTTTGCCGCTTTGATCAACGATTACTGGTCTCGTTGTCATTACAGCATAAGCCGTAGCTGCAGCCACAGCTGTCTTTCCTGAACCAACGTCACCTTCTAAAAGTCGAGACATAGCTCGGTTACCTCGCATATCATTTAGAATTGTTTCTACGGCAGTTGTTTGAGCTTTTGTAGCTGTAAAAGGGAAACGACGAATAAATTCATTAACATGAGAATCACTAGTTTCGATTCGAAAGGTAGGAATTTTTTCGTATGCGCGACGTGCTTGCTGTTTACCTAGTTGGATAGTAAAAATTTCTTCAAAAGAAAAACGCTTGCGAGCTGATAAAGCATCATCTCTTTTTTTGGGGGTATGAATCCAAATGAGAGCGGTTTTCAGACTTGGTAAATGATACTTTACTAAGATGTGTCCTGGTAAAGGATCCACAATTTCATCTAATAGCCCAGATTTAAATATTTTTTGAATATTATGATATATCCATGCAGAACTAATTCCGCGTGATTCAGGGTATATAGGGTAGAGAGTATGTTCTTCTCCTTCAGAACCAAATAGGGAATCGCCGACTCCTACGGGTAATTTGTTTACTATTTCTATTTTAGGATTAGAAAAATAGAGACGCTCATTTTCATTTGATTGTTCATTGGTTTCTGGAGTTGCTGATTCTGTAGAAGTTGTAGTCTGCTTAGGGTTTTTCTTTTTTTGTCTAGCTGAAACTTTACCTTCAATTCTCACGAGCATTCCATCGGTAAACATTTTGGCAACATACGGTTGATTGAACCATACGCATTGTATACGACCAGTTTCGTCTTCGACATATCCATCGGCCATGGTCATTTTTGAATGAAAACCTTTGGCAGTTTTGAGGTTGCTAATTTTTCCAAAAATTACAGCCGTGTCACCTTTTTTTAAAGTTTCAATGTTTAATGCCTCAGCTGTATCTCCGTAGCGAGTAGGAAAATGATAAAGTAAATCTTCGATTGTTTTTATGCCTAATTTTTTTAAGGCTTCTCGTTGTGGGGGTGTGAGGCGAAATTGATCATTGACCAGAGTTGATAATGTTAGTGCCATATTTAGATATTGTACGGGATATGAGACGGTTCGATTAGATTGACAGGTTATGAATTAAGTTATCAATTTTGTTGCAATAGACAATGATTTTATATTTTTGTGATCTAGGCAGATGGTATGTGTTTGGTAAGCTTTTGTTACCTGCCAATTTTAATTATCAATTAACTTTTCTTATATTATGCAAAATATCTCAAATACACCTTCTGTAACAATCGATGATTTGGCAGTTATGGTTAATAAAGGTTTCAAAGAAGTAGCAGAAAATCTTAATGAGTTTAAGACTGAAGTTCGTGGTGAATTTAAAAAAGTTTATAAAAAATTTGATGATATCGATGCCAGATTTGAAAAAGTAGATATTAAATTCAAAAAAATAGATGATGAATTTATAAAAATTAATAATGAATTTAAGAAAATTTACATTGAATTAAAAGAAGTGAAATACTTAATAAAGGGCCAGGCTAGTGACATAGAAGATCATGATCAGTGAATTGTGATCGTTGAGACAAAACTTCAGGTGGCTTAGTTTGAGGGTAAACCTTTATTAGTAAATTTTATTTTGCGGGCCATGTGGGTTAAGTACCCAGACGTTCAAGACTTGTAAGGGTATTTTAGCACGTTTAGACTTGGACGTTTGAGGTATGTGGGTCGGTAACAAAATCTAGGTCTTTTGAGGATATTTTGGTATTTTTACCCCACAAATCTTTTCTCATGCTTGAAACGGTATTCAAATAATTTTCGTAGTTAGGATTTTTATTAAAAACAGAAAGAGATTTTATAACATCATCGTTTGCATATAAAAAGGCATTTAAAAGTTCTGTCTTAAGCTCTTCTCTCAAATCTTCAATATTTCGGAGGTCTGGGCGAATCTTTGAGACCTTATCAAGGTGCTTTGGATCTAATATAGTAAGCATTTGAATGAGTATTGAACCATATCGGGCTCTTTTAAACTCATGATTGTCCATTTTCAAATCCTTGGAATGTTGAAAGTTCGACTGAAAATAGGCACCGATAACAGTACCTAATCCAAGAGTTCCTATAATCGTTAAGATAATTTCTGTTGTCATAATTTATGCACTCGGGTCGCTTTTAGAGCGTCCTACTTGGCGGAGACGATGGGATTCGAACCCATGAAGAGGTTGCCCCCTTAACACCTTAGCACGGTGCCGCTTTCGACCACTCAGCCACGTCTCCTTATATTATATTGGTATTCAAAAGCATTTTGTCATAACTGACGTTTTTTATCAAAAATTCTGATAAACTATTTTTATAGTAAAACCAAATAAATTTTAATTTGACTCTTAATAAAAATTTAAAAACAAAATGTTACACAAAACACCTTCAGATCTACAAAAAAATATTATTGCATCAACTGCAGCTAAAATTACTTGGGAAGACATAACTCCTTTGGCGCGTAATGAATGGATTTGTTGGATAGAATCAGCTAAGAAAATAGAAACACGAACTCACAGAATGAAAAGGACGGTAAATGAATTAGGAGAAGGAAAACGTAGACCATGTTGCTGGGCAGGTTGTCCGCATCGCTGATTTTTATAAAAGATTTATGATATTATTTATTTATCTTAATACTTAATATATAAAATACATGTTTCCAATAAATATTTTAGCTGTTATTGTTTCCGCGATTGCTGCATTTGTCATTGGATTTTTAATGCATGGACCTGTTGCTGGAAAGTTATGGATGAAACTTGCGGACATTCACCCTACTGGAAAAGAAAAACTTTCTGATATGTACGGACAGATGTTTTGGAATTTAGTGGTAAATTTAGTCACAGCTTTGGTTTTATCAATTATTTACGCTATTTTTTCTACTTCTCCTTTGATAAATTATTCTCCTATTTGGAATGGAATATTTTCTGCAATTATTGTCTGGGTTGGTTTTATGGTGACTACTACTTCTATAGATGTTATCTGGATGGGCAAGTCTCCAAAGCTTTGGCTTTTTGAATGTTTCAGCAGTCTTGTTTCTATGATTGCTATGGGAGCTATCATTGGAGCTTGGTAGAGTTCGAGATATTTTGTTTGGCATTTAATCTAAAATGAGGTAGATTTTAGATCTCAGTTTCAATTGGTTTTAATTAAACTAATTGAAAAAGGAGAGATGGCTGAGTGGTTTAAGGCAGCGGTTTACTAAACCGCCGTTCCCTCACGGGAACCGTGGGTTCGAATCCCACTCTCTCCGCAATTTCGCGCAAAATGCAAAATCGTCCGAAAAAGGCGAAAGAATCGCAGAATGTGGAGGGCGGGGCGGAATTCCCCCCTGAAACCCCCCTTCCGCCCCGCCCGCATCTTTGTTGATTTTTTTGGGAATTTTTGAAAGAAAAATCCACGGGGCACGTGCGGAAAAAACGAGGGTGCGGTCGAGGAC
>CAZQUI010000003.1:77505-77812 GCA_964596595.1 uncultured Candidatus Saccharibacteria bacterium | reverse complement strand
GAACATATTTTCTTGTCGATATTCGATGTACCTTGCAGTGCTCGAGATATTCTTGGTCGTTTCAAAATTGAAAAAGATCAAGTATCTTTGATTATTCAAGAACTCAAAACAACACCTGCTTCAAAAGAAGCTGAACCAAAAAAGTTTCGAACACTCTACAAGTATGCTCGTAGTCTGACCAAGATGGCCAAAGAAAATCCTGGTCAGTTTGAAAAAGTTATGTTCGACTTCACGAAAAATTTTGAAGCTCCTCAAGATCCTAATGTTGGTCTAGATAATAGAATTCGCGGCGCAACTGATACGTTCA
>CAZQUI010000003.1:0-77495 GCA_964596595.1 uncultured Candidatus Saccharibacteria bacterium | reverse complement strand
TTGGTCGCGATACTGAAATTATGCGTATCATTCAAATACTTTCTCGTCGAACAAAAAACAATCCAATCCTTATTGGTGAAGCGGGAGTGGGCAAGACGGCAATTGTTGAAGGTTTAGCTTTACGAATGGCTCAAGGTGATATTCCAGAATCTTTAAAAGATAAAGAGCTTGTTTCTTTGGATTTAGGTTCACTTATTGCCGGCACAAAATATCGCGGTGAATTTGAAGAGCGACTAAAAAATATTTTAAAAGAAGTAGAACGTTCAGATGGAAAGATAATTCTCTTTATCGATGAAATGCACACTTTGGTTGGAGCAGGAGCCTCTGAGGGTTCGATGGACGCTTCAAATATGTTAAAACCAGCTTTGGCTCGCGGTGAACTTCGTGCTATCGGTGCGACTACTTTAAAGGAATATCAAAAATATATAGAAAAAGATCCTGCTCTCACTCGTCGTTTTCAACCAGTTTTTGTCAATGAGCCAAGTGTTGAAGATGCTATTGCTATTCTGCGTGGCCTCAAAGAAAAATATGAACTATTTCATGGTGTGAGAATTACTGATGATGCTATTGTTTCGGCTGTAAATCTGTCTAGTCGCTATATAACAGATCGCTTTTTGCCTGATAAAGTAGTTGATCTTATCGATGAGGCAGCATCTTCTTTACGAATTTCTTTGGAAAATATGCCACCAGAACTCGAGGAAACTCGTCGTAAAATTATGCGTTTAGAAATAGAAAAAGAGGCATTAAAAAAAGAGACAAATAAAGAAGCAAAAGGAAGAATGGCAAAAATTGAAGAAGAAATAGCTGATCTCAAAGAAGGTACCGCAGAACTTGAACTTAAGTGGAAGAATGAAAAAGATACCATTTCTGATATTAAACGGATCAAAAAAGAACAAGAAACTTTGCGTATCGAAGCAGAGATGGCTGAAGCTAGAACAGATCTTGCCAAGGCTGCTGAAATGAGATACGGCAAGCTTCCAGCTCTTGAAAAAGAATTAGATCAAAAAAATAAACGTCTCAAAAAGCTTCAATCTTCTCGTCGTATCTTGAAAGAAGAAATTAATGCCGAAGATATTGCTGGTGTTGTTTCTCGTTGGACAAATATTCCTGTTACCAGAATGTTAGAGTCGGAAGCTAGTAAACTTACTCGCATGGAAGATGAACTTAAACATCGAATTGTTGGACAAGATGAAGCTGTTAAAAAGATTTCAGACACTATTCGTCGTTCTCGAGCAGGTATTGCCGATCCTAATCGTCCGATCGGTTCATTTATATTCTTGGGTCCAACGGGTGTAGGTAAGACAGAGCTTACCAAAGCTTTAGCGGAATTTCTCTTCAATGATGAAAAGGCGCTCATTCGTGTCGATATGTCTGAATTCATGGAAAAGCATTCTGTTTCCAAATTGATCGGTTCACCTCCAGGCTATGTTGGCTATGAAGATGCTGGTGGCTTTACTGAAACCGTTCGTCATCGTCCGTATTCGGTTATTCTCTTTGATGAGATCGAAAAGGCTCATCCCGAAGTCTTCAATATTCTCTTGCAGGTTTTGGATAATGGACGTCTCACTGATTCGAAAGGCCGCATCATCAATTTCCGCAATACGGTTATTATTATGACTTCTAATATTGGGGCACAGCATATTGAGCGCATGGAAAAACTTGGTTTTGCTAAAAATATTTCTCCAGTACGTACAGCAGATCAAGAAAATTATGCTGAAGCGAAAAATAAAGTAATGAATTCATTGAAAGATTATTTCCGTCCAGAATTTTTGAATCGTGTTGATGATGTTATTATTTTCGATATTTTAGCTCCAGAAGTTATTCGCTCTATCGTCGAAATCCAGGTTGCAGAAGTAGTGAAGCGTCTTAACGAAAAGGGTATTGAACTTATCTTAAATGCACCCGTTTTGGATTATTTGGCTAAAGAAGGTTATAACCCACAATACGGTGCTCGACCATTGAAGCGATTGATTCAAAATAAAATCCTTACTCCGGTAGCCAATTTGCTCATTGCTCAAGAAGTAGTAAAAGGAGCAACGATTGTAGTCTCGATGAGAAAAGATCCGAAAGAAGGTGATGAATTTTCTTTTGAAATTCGCAAGAAACATAAAGGAGAAAGTCCTATCATTTTTCCAAAAATGAGTTTGAAGAAATAACACTCCGTGAGCCATTTTCAGATGATTGAGTTTTGCTTCTAAACGTGGTAATTTTATTTTTACGCGTCGGTGGCAGAGCGGTCAATTGCAATGGACTGTAAATCCATCGCCCTATGGGCTACGTAGGTTCAAATCCTACCCGACGCACTACTTCGCAACTCGGCTGATCGCCGAGTTGCTTCGTAGTGCAAACATAATCCAATCGAGTTGCTTCGTAGTGTAGACATAAAATAGCCGAGTTAATTTAAAATAAATTTTTATACCACCACTCTCTTCAGATGCGCCGGTATCCTTGTAACTATTTCGTAGGGGATAGTTCCTTCAGATTTTTTGACGATGGCAGAAATAGAATTTGAATCATTTGGTTTACAACTAATAATTACTACCGGATCATTTATTTTTATATTTGATATTTTGGAAACATCAAGACAAGTTATATTCATACTCACTCGACCAATTATCGGACATGCTGTACGTTTGGGACCCACAAGTAATTCGCCCGTATTTGAAAGTCGACGATTAATTCCTTCAAAATACCCAGCTGGTATTGTAGCCATGGTCAGATTGTGTTGAGTGGTAAATGTATTGTTGTATCCTACATGATCTCCTGGGTGTAATTTTTTTATATCACTAATTATCGTTTTCATTTCCAAGACCGGTTTTAAGATAAGATTTGGTTGATTGTGAAGTTTTTCTGCTAAACCATAGAGGCCAATTCCAAGACGAGAGATATTGCTACGGATTTTTTTTGAATAATTGTGTCCGTAGGTGGCACTGGCATGAAACCATTTGAGAGTAGGAAATTCTTTTTGGAATTTTTGAACACACTCGTTCCATAGATTTATTTGAGTATTGGTAAATGCGTCATCTGGATTATCACTATCTGAAAGATGCGTGGCAATACCTTCAAGATATATCGTCTTGCTGTTTTTTATTATTTTTATAGCTTCATCAAGTTGATCAGGCATGATGCCTTGGCGGTGCATGCCGGTGTCAATTTTTAAATGAATAGAAATATTTTTTTTCGAATGAGAAATTATTTTTAGAGTTTCAAGAGAAGTTACAGTAAAAGAAACATGGGCTAATTTTGAATGGACGATAGTTTCTGGTCTTGTGTATCCGACAATAAGTAAAGGGATTTTAATTCGAGCTGATCGTAGAGCTAGAGCTTCGAAATAGGAATCAACTATTAAAAAGGGAATTGAGTCTTTGTTAACTTTATTTTCTTTTTGCAAAATTTGAGCTATTTCAAAAAGTCCATGACCATAGGCATTACTTTTTAAGACTGGAGCAACTTTGCCTTCTGGAGCGATTTTTTGAAATTCATGAAGATTGTGTAAAAGATGGTCTCGGTGTATTTCCACTGTTATTAGTGGTTCATAGGGAAATCTACGTCGAGAAAGCCAAGTAAGGAGTCTTTTCATGTCTTTATTGTACTCCTAAGGGGCTATATTAAAGTACTGGACAGATATTATAGTTTGTTATATTAAGTAATACTAAACTAGTTAGATTGATATTTAAATTTCAAATATTATTTTTTATACGGGAAATAAATTAATGTGGTTGCATTTTTGCCTTTGATAGGTTATAGTATTGCAACATATTTTAATATCGCTATGGCAAACAAACAGCATCAACTCATTCAGATCAAAAACAAATCTACTGGCGAGGTTTATTGGACACGCAAAAATAAGAAGCTTGTAGAGCGCAAGATCGAGCTCAAAAAATACAGTCCTATTTTGAGAAAACATGTTGTCTTCAAAGAAGGCAAAAAATAACATTTTGCGAAAGTAGGGAAAAGAGGGTAGGATAGAAGGACCCTCTTTTTTGTTGAGGAAAGTTCATAATATAACTTTAAATAATTGGGCGATTAGTTAAGTGGTATAACTACGGTCTCCAAAACCGTTGTCGGGGGTTCGATTCCCTCATCGCCCGCCTTCGTTTCTCGTATCTTGGAGCTACTGTGGGGCAAGCCCGCAATATATGTTCTTTTCACTTGTATGTCTTTTGACGGAGGGTATAATGCGCCTATGGAACCACTAGCTTCATCAATTCGTCCTACGTCTTTGGCAGAATTCATTGGCCAAGAACATTTAGTTGGACCAGAGAAACCTTTGCGTAAAGCAATCGAAGACAAGCATTTATTTTCATTTATTCTTTGGGGACCTCCTGGAGTTGGTAAGACCACGATTGCAAGAATATATGCCAAAGCTCTTGATGCGCGTCTTTATGAACTTTCTGCAGTCTCTGCGGGCAAAGATGATATTCGTCGTATTGTAGAAGATCCTGAAACATTGATGGAACAAAGACCGAAACTTTTATTTCTCGATGAAATCCATCGTTTCAATAAAGCGCAACAAGATTTCCTTTTACCGTATGTTGAAAGTGGGCGATTAACCCTTATCGGTGCTACAACCGAGAATCCTAGCTTTGAAATTATTTCGGCACTTTTATCTCGTTGTCGCGTTTTTATCTTGAAAAGTCTTTCGGAAGAAGAGCTTAAGAAAATTATTAAAAGGACAAAAATTAAAATTCCTAAAGATGCATTAGACTGGTTAGTAAATTTGGCCAATGGCGATGCGAGAATGGCTATTACTGCTTTGGAAAATTCTAAGAGATTATATGGGGCCGTAAATTTGGAAACTTTAAAAAATACTTTTGAACATAATTTTATTCGTTTTGATAAAAAAGGTGAAGAACATTACGATACTATCTCTGCTTATATAAAAAGTATGCGAGCCGGAGATGCAAATGCCGCTATCTACTATCTGGCACGAATGATTGAAGGAGGAGAAGACCCCAAATTTATTGCTCGGAGAATGGTAATTTTTGCTTCAGAGGATATTGGTTTGGCACAACCGACAGCTCTGGTAGTTGCTAATGAAATCTTTCGAGCAGTGGAAACAATTGGTCTGCCTGAAGCGGGTATCAATCTCGCTCATGGTACGGCGTATTTAGCGTTAGCGGCTAAAGATCGGCGAGCTAACGATGCTTATTTTGCTGCACTGGAAGATGTTCGTAAGTATGGAAATTTACCCGTACCTCTACGTATTCGTAATGCTCCAACTAAACTCATGAAAGAACTGGGATATGGAAAAGGGTATAAAAAATATATTGATGTAAAAGGCGGAGAAAGTTATTTGCCTGATAAATTGAAAGGTAAGAAGTATTTATGATTTTGATTGTCCACACCCATTTGACAAAATGGTTTATGATGTGATAATATTATTTTTGAATCTGTACAATAACAATAAAAAAGAAAGGAATTTCTATTATGGAAAAAGCAACAGTTTTTACCTCCACCTCTTTGCCTTTGCCTGTGCTGTTGGTGGCTGAAGCGGAATATCCGGCTTGCAACATTCCGATTAAATCGGATCGCGATCTCGTATGGTTCTGCGGTCAGCAGTTTGATGTCTGTTCTCTTCTCAGTGTACCTCAGAGCACTTCTTATCGTCCTCCACAAGTTGCTGAATTTCGGGAACTTGTAGCGCGACTCAACGGGGTTGGGAATGCTATGCTTGCTTTGAAAGACTCTGGTTTTTCGACGGAAGATGTTCCGCCGATCTTCTTCTCAAATGGAGAAGAGCATAACGAATTTGCTCTGGCTCTTCAGCGGATGACTCAAGTCACTTCTTGGAAGTTGAAATTTCTTCCCAGTCCAGTTAATCCTGGAAAAGGGATTGATGTTCGGGTCATCGTTCCGGACTAGTAAGTAGATCTTTTTTCTTCGGCTCACGAGTCTCATTGCAGAAATGTAGTGGGACTTTTTTATTTTAAGGATTATTTTTAAGAAAGTTTTGAGTAAGCTGGGATATTTTTTCCTGATCTTTGGGAGAAAACCAATTTATATTTTTATTTTTGTGAAACCAGGTCATTTGTCTTTTGGCATATTGACCAATTTCTGTTGCGAGATTTTCTTTTGTTTGTTCGAGAGTGAATTTTCCTTCCAAATGTCGGGCAAGGAATCTATATTCTAAACCAAGTTCTTCCATACGATTCCAGCTGAGTCCGTTTTTATGTAAATTTTCTACTTCTGCAATCATACCTTTTTCTAAACGTTTTTCGAGACGAATTTTAATTTTTTCACGTAATTCGTCTATGGGAATATCAAGTCCAATCCAAAGGCTTTCGTAACTAGATTCTCTTTGAAGAATAGTAGATTTTGCACCTTTGGCAATTTCTATTTTTCTGATTAAACGTCTTGGATTATTCTTATCTGAATGATTGAGAGATTTGGCTGTTTCCGGGTCAATTTCTGTGAGTATTTTCTGTAATTCCTCAGTTGTCTTTTTGGAAAGTTCTTCACGTAAAGCTGGATTAGCAGTTACATCTGGTAAAGTTAAGTTATCTACAAGAGTCGAGATATAAAAACCAGTACCCCCACAAATGATAGGTAATTTACCTCGACCGATAATATCTTCGATTGCTTTTGCTGCTAAATTTTTCCATTCAACAACGGTAAATTGATCTTGAGGATCGGCTACATCTAAGAGATAATGAGTAATTCCTTGCATTTCTTCGGTAGTAATTTTTCCGGTACCTAGATCGAGACCACGATAGACTTGTCGTGAATCAGCAGAAATAACCTCACCGTTAAATTGCTGAGCGAGTTTTACAGCCAAGTCACTTTTCCCTGAAGCTGTAGGGCCGACGATTACGAATATTTTTTGTTTCATTTGTTAACTAGTGGTAACATCGATCTCCTTCGCTCAAGCTACGGATGATCAGGTGCCGGGAGGGAGAATCGAACTCCCATGGATTACTCCGCACGATTTTGAGTCGTGTGCGTCTACCAATTCCGCCATCCCGGCAGGTGTCTTACAGTCTACAAGAAATGGTCTCAAAATCAAATCTTGTATAAGGAAGTTGGACATTCATAAACTAAAACCCGCTCTCGGTGGATCTAGAGCGGGTTAAAAAAGGTTAATCATTATCTGCGCATCCTACGCCTTGGAAGCAAGGACCTGCTTCTTATTAATCTGTTGAGATCCACTGCACTGTATCCTCGCCAAACATCTTTGGTGGCCTTTTCTGCAACTTCCTTGTTTGTTGATTTCTTTTTTCTTTTCATAGAGTATCCAAATCTGGTACAATCCTAGCATGTCTTCAACTTATGTAAATGATGCTGTTTTTTGGATCGAAGTGGGAAAAGTAAATCCCAACCCTTATCAGCCTAGACGAGAATTTGATGAATCTAAACTAAAAGATTTAGCCGAATCTATACGAATGTATGGAGTACTTCAGCCTCTAATTGTTACTAGAAAAGAGGTTTATCATGAAGGTGGTGGTATGTCGGTTGAGTATGAACTCATCTCTGGAGAAAGACGTCTTCGAGCTTCCAAGTTGGCAGGTTTAGCTCAGGTGCCAGCTCTCATAAAAACAGGTGAAGAAGATGGTCGTCTAAAACTAGAACTCGCTATTATCGAAAATCTACAACGCGAAGACCTCAATCCAGTCGATCGTGCCCGTTCTTTTGATCGTTTAGCCAAAGAGTTTGGTCTAAAGCAAGCACAAATAGCAATTAAAGTTGGTAAAAGTCGCGAATACGTTTCAAATTCTCTACGCATTTTGGCTTTACCAGAAGAAATGATTGTGGCTTTGGAGGAAGGTAAAATTTCTGAAGGTCATACTCGTCCACTACTTATGTTAACTGATCGCCCAGAAGAACAGTTGGTTCTTTTTAAGGAAATTATTACCAAGAAGCTAACAGTTCGTGAAGCCGAAGCTTTGTCTCGTCGTGTAGCTACAGATAAAATACGTAATAAAGGTAAATATCTCGATCCGGCTATTATGGAAATGGAAAGGAATTTTACAGAATCTTTAGGGACACGAGTTAGAATTGAAAAAAACAAAGAAGGTGGCACAGTTACTATTGATTTTTTTAGTCCAGATGACCTTAGAGTATTGTTGGAGAAGATGAGTAAGGGAGTTACTACTACATCTTCATCTTCAGTTCCAATTGATAATAAAGAAACAGCAAACGAGCAGGTTTTGGTTGAAGAAAATTTAAATTCTGAAGCGGTAGATGATCGTTCAGCTGAAGAGATAAATAAAGAAGAAAACGAGGAGATTTATTCTTTAAAGAATTTTAGTTTGTAAAAAATTATTTCTTTTTTGCAAATCTACCTCTACCTGGTTTTTTAGGAGTAGCTAGAAGTTCTAAAGCACGTTCGAGAGTTATTTCATAGACATTGTCAGGAGCTTTAATTGATCGGAAATTACCATCAGAAACAACATAAGGACCAAAGCGGCCGTTGTTTGCAACAACTTCTTTTTCAGTTTTAGGATCGTTACCAAGAGTTCGGGGTACACTTAGATATTTTAGAGCATCGGCAATTGTAACCTTTGATGGATCCATTGTTTTTGGTATTGAAGCCATTTTAGGTTTAGGGGCAGAAATTGTAGGTGTGTCATTGGTTTTTATTTCACTCTGATTTTCCGGATCTGTTCCGGTAGCCAAAGCTTTCTTTTTGGAGACTCTTTTTTTCTTTTCTTTTGGAGGTTTGATACCCAGTTGTACATATGGGCCAAATCTTCCATTTAGTACAAAAATTGGTAAACCGGTGGTTGGATCAGTGCCAATGGGTTCATCTTTTTTAAATTCTACCCCTTCTAGGGTTAGGGCACCGTCACAATCTGGGTAACGTGAACAAGAAAGAAATTTACCATTGCGACCAAGTTTTATTTCCATGGGACTGGTTGAACATTTTGGACATTTAAATTTTATATCAGCTTCACCGAGGTTTGTGATTTTGGCAATCTTTTCTTTTGAGGTAACTTCTTTATGAAATGGACCATAAAATTCTTTTAGAGTGTCAAAATATTTACGAGTACCGTTAGCAATATCATCGAGCTTGTCTTCCATATCTGCTGTAAAGGAATCGCTGATATAGGAAGGGAAGTATTCTTCCAAAAATGTTGATACTACATCACCAGTATCTGTAGGTCTTAAAGATTTATTTTCTTTTGAAACATAGCCTCGGTCTTCAATGGTTTTGGTTATAGAAGCATATGTTGAAGGACGACCAATGCCTCGTTTTTCTAATTCCTTGATAAGTCCTGCCTCTGTATATCTGGAAGGCGGTTGAGTCTGTTTTTCTTGGGAATCAATAGATAATAATTTTATCTTTTCATCTTTGGAACATTTTGGTAATTGAAATTCTTCACCGACAGAGTCTGGATCAGCTTTTAACCAACCATCAAAAAGAACTCGTGATCCTGTAGCTTCAAAATTTGGAATACTGTCATTGTGAACATTGGCAATAATTTTTGTGCGAGCCATTGCGGCGTCTGACATTTGTGAAGCGACTGTTCTTTGCCAGATCAGACGGTACAATTTTTTCTGTTCATCATTAAAACCGGCGGATTCTTTTATTAGTTTTGTGGGACGAATTGCTTCATGAGCTTCTTGAGCATTTTTACTTTTGGTAGAAAATTTTCTGAATTGTAGATATTGTTTTCCATAATTATTTTCGATTACATTAGCAATTTGAGCCAAAGCCTGTTGACCCAGATTTGTAGAGTCTGTACGCATATATGTTATGTGTCCAGATTCATATAATTTTTGAGCTATGCCCATCGTGCGAGATGGAGAAAAACCGAGGCGGGAACTGGCGGTTTGTTGCAGGGTTGAGGTAATAAATGGAGCTCGAGGAGATCTCTTTTGTTCCGATTCTTCCACGTCGACTATATTCCAGGATTCTTTTTTTGCAATTGAAATAATATTATCAACTTCTTTTTTGTCTCGAGATTCTTTTGAACAAACAAGTTGTAATTTTTCTTTGAGGGGAGTTTCCCATTCTCCAGCAATAACCCAATAAGTTTCTGGTACGAATGCTCTTATGTCCCGTTCGCGTTCCATTATTATGCGTAAGGCTGGAGATTGGACACGACCAGCAGAGAGACCATAACGAACTTTTTTCCAAATTAGACCAGATAGATCATAACCTACGAGTCTGTCTAGGACACGACGAGCTTCTTGAGCCTCACGAAGATGTTCGTCAATATCTCGTGGATGTTCCAAAGCTTCAGTTACAGCTTCTTTGGTAATTTCATGAAATGCTACTCTTTTTATTTTGTTTTTTATTTGTGTACCTAGTCTTTCTTTTAGAACTTCAGCTATGTGCCAAGCAATAGCCTCACCTTCGCGGTCCGGGTCGGTTGCTAAAATAACTTCAGTAGCTTTGCGAGCATGTGCGGCAATATCGGCCAAGACATCTTGTTTCTTGGTGACAATTTCATAGTGAGGAATAAATCCATTTTCTATATCAACAGCTTTTTTATTTGATTTTGGTAGATCACGAACATGACCTACTGAAGCACGGACTACGAAACCATCCCCGAGGTATTTGGAGATAGTCTTTGATTTTGAAGGGGACTCTACGATCACAAGTTTCATGTTTGATAGTATGGCACGCGAATATCGAAATGTAAATTTTATATTTTGTTTCTTAAAATTAATTTTTTATTCTGACTAGTCGTATCACACCAGATTCTTCTGTGATAATTCCTTTTATTTCCAATTGAGATAAGATTGCATTTGCTTGGGATAGACTCATATTGAGATTTCGAATGAGTTCATCTCGTTCGAGAGGTGAAGTTAATTTTTCAATAATTTTTATTTCAAGGGGAGAATATTGATTCGTAAATAAAGTTTGATTTGTGGTAATTGGTGATGTGGTATTTTGAAAACCTAAGATGTCTAAAATTTCATTTGAGTTTGTAACCGGATAAGCTCCATCGCGCATGAGTAAGTGTGGTCCATATGAAAGTTCTGAAAATATAGAACCAGGAACAACCATCACGTCTCGGTTAAAATCGGAAGCATACTGCGCAGTTCCTAAAGTTCCAGAGCCCTGGCGACCTTCGATGATAAGTACGGCTTGAGATATGGCAGCCATCAATTTGTTTCTTTCGGGAAAGGTCCACTTTCCTCCTATTTGATCCATTTCAAATTTTGATACGATTCCCCCTTCATGATCTACAATTTTTTGCGCTAAATATTTTTTTGAAGCAGGGTACAAGACTTCGGGTGAAAGACCGGATCCGGGAAAAGCAATTGTACGTAATCCTAAGGATAGAGCAGTTTCATGAGCAAGGGAATCAATACCAATAGCTAACCCAGAAATAATAGCGATGGGATAGTGAGCCAATCCTTGGAGAAGTTTTATGCAGACTTCTTCTCCATATGAACTATGATTTCGTGCGCCGATCACGCAAAGATATACATATTCAGGTGGTGGTAAAGATCCTTGTATGTAAAGAAATTCAGGGATCTTTTTAATTTGTCTTAATAAGGGAGGATAATCTGACGGGTATATTTTTCTCGTATTTTTATTTTCCATACGTTTTTATTTTAAGAGATTAAAATAAAAATCTATTAAATTTTTTCTCAAAAAATGATGAATTTTGTTGAGGTGTGCCTCAAGGTCAAAAAAATGTTATAGTATTTAATATATATGTTAGACATCAAATTCATCAGAGAAAATAAGGATATCGTAGCGGCTGCAGCAGCCAAAAAGCATGTCAAAATAGATATTCATGAGCTTATTACTCTCGACGATAAGCGTCGCAGTGTACTCGCGAGTGCAGAACAGCTCCGGGGTGAGCAAAATGCAGCTAGTACCAAGATTGCAGCAGCCACTTCACCCGAAGAGCGTACTGCCCTTATTGTGGCTATGAAAGAGGTAAAGGTTAAATTGGAAAAAGAAGAATCAGAGCTCAAGACGATCATGGTTGATTGGCAAAATTTGATGCTCAAAGTCCCCAATATTCCTGATATGTCGGTTCCTGATGGTGATACCGATCAACAGAATAAAGAGATCAAACAATGGGGAGATAAACCAACCTTTACTTTTGAACCTCGTGACCATATGACTATCATGAAAGGACTCGATATGGTCGATTTTGAACGTGGTTCTAAAGTTCATGGTTTTCGAGGGTATTATCTCAAAGGTAGTGGGGTCAAATTGTGTTTCGCTATTTGGAATTACGCTTTGGATTTCTTTTCTCAAAAGAATTTTACTCCTATTATGCCCCCATCTATTGTTCGAAAAATGTTTCTTTATGGTACAGCTCATCTTCCGGGTGATGCTGAAGATTTTTATATGACCCAAGATGGGGATGTCTTGGCTGGAACTGCCGAAGTACCGCTTATGGGTTTACATAGTGAAGAAGTTTTGGAAGTTGCAGTTTTACCAAAACGCTATCTTGGTTTTTCTCCGTGTTATCGCCGCGAAGCCGGAGCTCACGGTAAAGATGTGAACGGTCTCATTCGTGTACATGAATTTTATAAATTTGAACAATTAGTTATTTGTGAAGCCAATCATGAGACCTCAGTCGCTTTTCATGAAGAGCTCAATCGTAATACGGAAGAATTTATTGAAAGTTTAGGTATCCCATATCATACGGTTATCAATTGTGGGGGTGATCTTGGTCTTGGTCAAGTCAAAAAATATGATATTGAATTATGGGTTCCCAAAGAAAATACGTATCGAGAAATTTCTTCCGCTTCTTATTTCCATGATTTCCAGTGTCGTCGTCTTAATATTCGTTACAAAGATATCGAAGGTAAGCTTCGTTATGCTCATTCTTTAAATTCTACCGCCATACCAACACCTCGAATTCTGGTTTCATTGATAGAAAATTTTCAACAAGCCGATGGGTCGATTCGGCTCCCTGAAGTCTTGGTAAAATACTTTGGTTCAGAATCTATTAAAAAATCCTAGATTTTTCACAGTATGAATATTCGCCGTAGTCGTACTTTATCAAAACAATCTAATTATTTTGCTAAAAAAAAGCGTGAGCAGGCTATTTTACGGTATGGTTTGAGTTCAATTATATTGATTATAGTAGTTTGGGCCGCTTCGTTTATTGTAAATTTAAAGAGCGTCAATATTTCTTCAACTGAAGTTTACGGAATTGATACTGAGACAACAAAATTGATACGTCAAAAAGTAAATGAGACGATCGACGGTAAATATTTTGGATTGTTTTCTAAATCTAATATTTTTCTGTATCCAAAAGACAAAATTGCTACAGCGATTCAAGCTATAACTCCACGAATTGATCAGGTAAATATAAATCTAAAAGATCGCGATATTCTGACTGTTTCTATAAAAGAAAAAGCAGGTCAAGCAATTGTTTGTAATGGTTTACCAGAATTTCTGGAAAATAAAATTAATTTGGAAAAATCTGATGCTTGTTATTTTGTCGATCAAAATGGAATTATTTTTTCTGAGGCTCCTGTTTTTTCGGGGGCGGCCTATAAACGTTATTATGTTCCAGATATACAAATTGCTACCAGCAGTCCAAATTTAATCGGAAGTCAAGTTCTCGATTCTGTTAAATTCAAGAAAGTTGAGATTTTTTATGATGCTGTAAGGCAAGCAAGAATTACCGCTCAAGCTATATTAATTAAACTGGATGGAGAATATGAATTGTACATAAGTAATCCGACTCAAATTGTAAATAATAGCGAAGATGTGAGTAGTACAGCTGTGGTATATTTAGACTCTAAGTCATCATTAGAAGATCAGCTTGCGAATTTAGTATCTTTTTGGACAAATCAATTATCTGTAGGTCGTTCATCGGGTAAAATGCCGGTCTTTGATTCAATTGACGTTAGGTATGGTTCAAATGTTTTTTATCGTCTAAATAATTAATGAAATATTTTTTCTATTTATTATTTTGTGGATTTTCTGCAGTAGGCTGTGGTCTTATTTTGGCCTCTGGTGGTATTTTTGTCTGGCAAAAAGTAGCACCACATTTTGGATTTGATAAAGACAGTTTTTCTATTTCTCGTAGTATTACAAACATGGTTGAAGAGGCTAGAGCGAGTACTTTATTATCGGGCCTGACTCATACGGTTCGTTTTTCTGCTCATGATGAAGAGGATAAACAAAATAAAGTTTTGATACCGGTATTTTCTGGTTCCTTAAATGGGAACATAACGGCCAATTCATATGTTTTAAAAAATTTAAGTACAGGAACAGTTTTGACCGAATATGGTGCCGATACTATTTTGCCGATTGCTTCAATCACAAAATTAGTTACGGCTGTTATTGCTCGACGTAAAATAGAACCTCATAAACATATTGTTATAAGTGATGAAATAATTTCTATTTACGGAAATACTGCTGGTTTCAAAGAAGGGGAAACTTTTCGAGCTGATGATCTTCTGTATCCATTACTGATGGTTTCTTCAAATGATGCAGCTGAAGCTTTTGCGGCCGATTATGGTCGTAAGAAGTTTATTAAAGAGATGAATGATTTTACTCAGGAAATTGGTGCTTACCGGACTTATTTTGCTGATCCTTCTGGGCTTTCTCCTCACAATGTATCTAGTGCAAATGATTTTTTGGTTATTATTGATTGGATTAGAAAAAATGATCCTGAAATTATTTCTATAACCAATATGAAATCAAAGACACTTAGAGCTCATACCTGGATAAATCCAACTCACTTTTTAAGTTGGTCTTATTATTTGGGTGGCAAAAATGGTTATACTCCTGAAGCTGGTCGCACCGCGGTATCTCTTTTTGAAATTGGTCAAAATAAAGACCTTTATGCTGTTGTGGTTTTGGGTAGTAAAACACGTGATGAGGACGTAGCTAAAATTTTAGGAAGAATAGAATAAGATTGGGGATGATCGAGCTCAATATTTACAGATTGCAATTTTTATTGTAGTTTGATTGAACATGGTTATAAAGAAAAAGCAAAATAAAACTAATTTTTGGGAGTCTTTAAAAAGGCCTATTTTTGTTTTGGCTCCAATGGCCAATGTTACTGACGCTGCATTTCGTAAAATAATAGTTAAATATGGTAAGCCGGATGTTGTTTGGACAGAGTTTGTTTCGGCCGATGGTCTCATGTCTCCCGGTAAAGAAAAACTTTTAATAGATTTGGCATATTCAAAGCAAGAACGACCTATTGTTGCTCAACTTTTTACTGGTCATCCAGAAGCAATGAAAGGAGCAGCGAAATTGGTGAAAGAATTAGGTTTTAATGGTTTGGATATAAATATGGGCTGTCCCGATAGAGCTGTCGAAAAACAGGGCGGTGGAGCTTCGATGATCAAAAATCCAAAACTGGCGATAGAGGTTATAAGGGCTGCACAAGAAGGTGTTGGCCACGCTATTCCTGTTACAGTCAAAACTAGAATCGGTTATAACAAAGTTGATTTGTCTTGGATAGAAACATTACTAAAATTAAATCTACCTGTTTTAACTGTTCATTTACGTACCCGTAAAGAAATGTCTGATGTTCCGGCTCATTGGGAAATTATGCCTGAGATAGTTAAATTAAGAGATCATATTCAAGCAAATTTATTGCCAGAAAAACGCACTCTAATTATCGGTAATGGTGATGTAAAAGATGTTATCGATGGATATCAAAAGATAAAAGAAAGTGGTTGTGATGGGGTGATGATAGGGAGGGGAATATTTGGTACGCCATGGCTTTTTGAAAGATCAAAGATCAAAGATCAAAAATCAAAGATGGAAAACAGAGCAAAAAATCCAGAAGAAAGATTAAATATTTTGGCTGAGCATACAACTTTATTTGAAAAGAAATTCAAAGGAATAAAGAGTTTTGCGGTTATGAAAAAACATTTTAAAGCTTACGTTTCTGGTTGGGATGGGGCAAAGGAATTGAGAAATCAACTAATGGAAACAAATAGTGCCAAAGAAGTTAGAAAAATTATTCGAGCATATATTGGTAGACAAAATAATTAATTTTGTTAGTATTATTTTGGGCAGTTAAGAGGTCTGTTTTAGGGATGCTTCGGGCACCTAAGTACAGAGTCAACGATGGGAACATCACGTAAACCTTAGCAAAAGGAATACATCAATGAAGAACCATACCGTGCCCTGTCGTGGGGCGCCTGTCTCGGTGGCCGTCGTTGGTTGGTAATTGCGCCTGTGGAAACCTGCAGCAGTTCTTTGAAGAAAATGATTTATTTGAGTTTTTAACTCAGGTAGTCAATTATTATTTTTTGTAGGCTTTGAAGTAGATTAGTGCTACTTATGATCTATGGAGCCAAATAAAAGTAATAGTTGAGGCTTGTCAGGTTGCCTGGCAAGTAAAATGGAAGTTTTGCAGAAGCTTCCTCCGTCATTGAATTGAATAGGGTAAAGTTTAGCTATACCCGATGACTCTTCGGGGTCAACTTCAGAGAATGTAGTGTATGGGGCATGTTCCTTTGGGAATGTGTCCCATTTTTTGTTAAATTAAAAATAAATAGCGAGTCTTGGTTTTTTGAGTTAAACTAATGCCATGTCAGTACTATATCGAACCTATCGTCCGCAAAAATGGAGTGAAGTTGTTGGTCAGGACCATATTGTCTCTGGTTTATCAGATGCAATTACCGGCAAAAGGCTTGCTCATGCTTATTTGTTTTCAGGGTCTCGAGGAACAGGCAAGACTACAACCGCTCGGATATTTGCTAAAGCTATCGGTACAGCTGATGAGGATGTCTATGAGATAGATGCTGCCTCAAATAGAGGTATAGACGACATTCGACACCTTCGTGAGCATGTCTCTACTTTGCCTTTTTCATCAGTCTACAAAGTTTATATTATCGATGAAGTTCACATGCTTTCCAAAGATGCTTGGAATGCTCTTCTTAAAACTCTAGAAGAACCACCACAACATGTGATCTTTATTTTAGCGACTACCGAACTCGATAAAGTTCCAGACACTATTATTTCTCGTTGTCAGACTTTTTCTTTTCGAAAGCCAACTCGAGAGATTTTGCGTAAAGAAGTTACCGCAATTGCAAAGAAAGAGGGCTTTACCTTGGACGCCGGAGCAGGAGATCTCATTGCTCTTTTGGGTGATGGATCATTTCGTGATGCTTTGGGTACTTTGCAAAAAGTTATTTCAGTTTCCCTCGACAGAGCTCGGGATAAAAAAATTAGTCGGGAAGAAGTTGAAAAGATCACTGGCGCTCCTCGAGCAGATTTGATCAATCGTTTTATTGCCGCTGTTATTTCTGGTGATTCTGACAGTGCTCTAAAGCTTCTTGGGGAAGCAGATAAAATGAACATTGCCATGAATACTTTTGCAACTTTGCTTTTAGAAAAAATGAGATATATATTGCTAGTCCAACATTCTCCTTCTTCAAAAGAATATATCAAAGATCGCATATCAGCAGATGACTTTGATTTTGTATCAGAGCAAGCAAATAAAAAAGTCCTTAGCCCAATTATATTATCTGTTTTTCTAGAAGCTGCCGAAGCCATCGGCCGTGCCCATATAGAAATTTTGCCACTGGAGATGGCTGTGGTGAAAGTTTGTAGTAAGACTTAGTAAATAAGTGGTGTATTTACTTTAAGTCATAAAAACTATAAGCTATTACCACATCTTTGCGGGATCGTCTAATGGTAGGACAGCGGCCTTTGAAGCCGTTTATCTTGGTTCGAATCCAAGTCCCGCAGCAGTCATGTGAGACCTATCGAGACGGCTAAAAATGCCGTTTCGATCAAGAAGTTTTGAGAACCAGTCATGGGCTCGAACTTCCCAAAAAGTCATTCACAGACCCTATGTAGAATTCTCCGTACCTCTTGAACACTTTTGAGTGGCACTGTAAGTGCCTGATTTGACACATGACCTCGTAGTTTTTCTTCGAGAAATTCTCTAGGAGTTTTTCCTTTGAGTGCCATGTGAGGCCTGTACTCATTGTATTCTTTCTCCCACTGTTTGAGAAGCTTCATACAGTGATCAATCGAAACAAAACGATTAATGCCGTAGAACTCTGCCTGATCAGTTTTGTGACTGCGTTCAACTTTTCCATTCTCTTCTTGCGAACAAATCTTCGTTTTCCTGTGTGTAATGCCCAGGTCATCCATATGCCAACTGAATTTCTCGGAAAACTCGCTACCATTGTCAGTCTGCACCTGCTTGATCGCAAACGGTAGAGCATTCTTTACTTTGTCGATGAAGTCGGAAGCATTTTGAACAGTGTTGTGGTCATAGATCCTTAGCACTCGGTATCTAGTACAGTCATCAATGGCAGTGAACTGATAGTATCGTTTGCCATTTTCCAATCTATCAAGGAATTTAACGTCTATTTGGACTCTGTCGCCTGGATTAGGTTTGGCGTAGTGCTGAGGATACCTCTGCCAATTTTTCTTGTATTTCAGACGATTCAACCCATGCTCCTTGTAGAGTCTCCAGATCGTTCTGGCAGAGACAAACCAGTTATATTTCTGTTTGATATACGAAGACATCCTAATTGGACCATATTTACGTTGTAGGCGCAGTTCAATGATAGTATCTCTCACATCCTTTGGTATCCAAGGGTGGATCTTGTGGGGTCTTGAGGATTTGTTTTTGAGACCTTCAATCCCAAGCGACAGGTAACGATGATACCAGATGCAGAACGTGCCACGACTGATACCGAAATACCGGCAGGTTAGAGAGACTTGTTTGGTTATTTCCTTATAGTGTTCAATCCAGCGAAGTCGTTGTCTTGTTCTTGGGTCGAGCTGTTTGTTTTGAGACATTTTGACATATTTTGGGCTAGTAATATTTCGACATGTAAAACGTTTTTGTGCTACAGTTTAGCCATCGAATTATAAATTGTTCTCAATTATTAATTACAATTAAAATGAAAAATGGTCATCGCCTGGTCCAGCGCTTAAGTCAGATAGGTTTTTTATTAAAAAAGCAGTTTCAAACCAGCAAAGGTCGAGTTTCTTTAGCTGGCTTTTTTGTACTAGCAGTAATAGCTTTTGTAAGTTTGGCTCCATACGCACAGGGTTTGTCGCGATCAGGAGAAATTCGAATTACAAATGCAAACAAAGAGAACAATTATGGTTCGCAGTCAGTCATCGTTCTTGGACCGAGCGAAGAACCCGCTGTAAATATTTCGAAGTACTACAATGGACTAGTACTCCACAAGCAACTAAAAGTTTCGTTATATCGTATTGATAAAGAAGATCTACTTAAATTTTTAACGTATACAAAAGAAAAGAATCAGAATGGGTATGAAAACTACAATACCAAACCATTCGACATTGCTGGTTTGGAGTTTGTAACTGAACTTTCATATGCTGGAGCTGCAGAACAAAAAGTCAGTCTTCCGATAAGTGATACTGGTCTCTGGTTGGTACGTGCAACGATGGATGATAATTCCTATAACGATGCAGTGATTCTCCGATCAAACATCGGAGGACTAATAAGAGAAGGTAATAATGATTTGATTGTTTGGCAGCAATCATTACGTACAGGAAAAAGTGTCGGTTCGGGTTCTATAGCCGTCTACAATCTAGAAAATACACCGACAACAATCGGCTCAGCTAATTTTGATGCTACAGGCGTTGCTCGTCTTCCGGTTAATAAAGCAGGAGACATTGCTTTAATAAGTTCTGGCAATGATTTAGCTTTACTGGTCTTGAATTTGCCAAGTTCATATAGGTACGAAGATTTTGGTCCAGATACTATTTCTCGAAAATATTATCTTTTTACCGATCGCCCTCTTTATAAGCCAGGCGATACTGTATATTTCAAAGCAATTGTCAGAAATGATAATGACGCTACTTACACCATCCCTTCAGGAACAGCACATGTACGAGTATTGCGAAATTACGATACGAATGAGGCCGTATATGAACGTGACATTCCAATATCCCCAGAGGGAACAGTTTCTGGATCATATGTTCTACCAGAATCCTCACCGACTGGCTTCTATCAGGTTGAGGTTGCAACAAATCAAGAAATAGAACGCACACAATGGTTGCGTGGTCTGACTACCTTTTATGTGGAGCATTATAGAAAACCTGAATACAGTATAAATGTTGATACGAATACACCGGAGATTATCAGAGGTGATAAAGCTCAATATACAATCTCTGGTCAATATTTCTTTGGTCAGCCTATTTCAAATCAAACTGTTAAGTACACAGTGTCATCAGCTGATTTTTATGAAAGTGACTATTACCTTTCTCCATCTTCTAGCACTAATCTTGATGATAGATACCAATACGGGTATTGGGGAGGGCAAAGAATCAAAGAAGATAGTGTTGTGCTCGATGAAAAAGGCATGACCTCTGTCGAATTAGACACTCGTAATCTCCCTGCATTATCTGATGGTAAGGATCACGTTCTTGTTTTCGAGGCCAGCTACATTGATGAGAGCGGAAACCCATCTGTTACCAAGAAAAATGTACTGGTTCATGCTGGTGAATATTCGGTTTATCGATCATCTTATCGCTACGGTTCAAGAGTTGGAGAACCTATTTCTCTCCCATTAAAGCTTCTAGCTAATTCGAACGCTTCTGTGTCAGGAGTCCAACTTTCAGTTGAACCACGCAGACATTGGTGGACAAGAAAAATAAATCCAGACCGTAAACCAGGTAAGTACAGCCCTCTCTTTGTCTATGAGGACCATACGGAGTCATTAAAGAATTTTACTGTTACAAGTAATGCCAATGGTGAAGCAGTTATTAATTTCGTTCCAAATAATCCAGGCTCTCATATCTTCAAAGTTTCTTATATTGATAGTAGGGGTAATCGGGTTGAGCGAGAATTTTCAATATGGGTAGTATCAGAAAATGAATTAGTCTATGACAATCAATATCAGAAGAAAATTTCACTCACTGCTGATAAGAAAGAATATAAACCAGGGGAAGTAGCACAGTTCACTATTACTTCAGAAGTTTCAGATAGAGACGTCTTTGTGTCGCTGGAACGTGATGGTGTTCATCGCTACCAAATTGCAGTACTTAAGGGGAAATCTGCTCAAGTGGCCGTTCCAATAATATCAACAGACATCCCAAATATCATTGTTACTGCTTCAAGTTTTTCAGGAGAAAGTTTTGATTACAATACTCAAGATCTAACCGTCTCGGCTGATAGTAAAAAAGTCGCTGTTGCACTTAAATTACGTGAAGATGTCACTAAGTATGCTCCAGGTGAAAAGGTAACGCTTGATTTAACAACTACGGATGTAAATGGTAATCCTTTGTCGGCAGATGTAGCAGTATGGACTGTAGATAAATCCCTCTATGAGCTCATGAATGAAGTTCGTCAGCCTATATTCGATGCCTTTTGGTATCGTCGTTATAACTCCACTTCTTTCGCACATTCATTTGAAGGTATTTCTTCAAATGGTGCTGAAAAAGGATGCTTTGTTGGAGACACTCTAGTTCTTACTCCTAATGGGTCTGTACCTATAAAAGATTTAAAAGTTGGAGACACTGTTCTTACCAAAGAAAGTAATGACAGCTCAACATTAGTTCGTGCGAAAATAAAAGCTGTTCACGAGACAACTGTTCCAGGTTACTTGATTCTCAACCATGATTTGAAAGTGACTCCAGAACATGTACTCTGGGTAAATGACAAATGGACTGTAGCTGGCGATATTCAAATTGGAGATAAGGTAACTACATCTAAAGGAGAGGAATTAGCTATTGGTTCAATCGAATGGCAAAGAGGAGTTACGCCTGTATACAATCTTGAGATTGAACGTTACCACACTTACTTTGCTGGAAATATTTGGGTACATAATGATAAAGGTGATGGTGAGAGCAGGACCCTTTTTAAGGACACAGCATACTGGAATCCATCAGTTCGTACAGATGTTAATGGTCGCGCCTCTGTCACCTTTACACTACCGGATAATCTAACGACTTGGGTTATGAATGCGGTGGCCGTTACTAATCTTACTCAGGTAGGTGAAACTAGAACTGAAATCGTGGTTACCAAACCAGTAATAGTACGTCCAGCATTACCTAATTTCTTGCGAGCGGGAGATACTTTTGAACTAGCATCAATTGCTCACAACTTTACTGATTCGCCTGGAAATTTCCTAGCTTCTTTCAACTTCACAGCATTTGGTTCCTCAACTCAAGCCTTTGATCTGCCAATAAGAGGTCTAAAAAATCTTCTCTGGAAAGTTACCCCAACAACACCTGATCCTGCTGCCACAGTGAATGTATCAGTTGAAAAACAAGGCTCAGGTGAAAGAGATTCCGTAACGGTACCTCTACCTGTTGAGGAGTTTGGCTTCTTTGAAAAGTATGCAAAAGTAGGTCGGGATTCTGCAATGTTCCCCTTAGCTCTTAGTGAAGGTGCCAGCCCAACAAAATCGAAAGCGACATTGTCTTTAGCTTCTTCATTCTTAGGAACACTACCAACTGCGATGGAGTACTTGGTCAACTATCCTTATGGTTGCATTGAACAAACAACAAGTCGATTTATTCCTGCTGTTCTAGCGAAAGAACATTCTGATCTTTTCGGATCATTTATACAACGTAACGATTTGGATGAGATGGTAGAGAAAGGAATAGAAAGATTGACTGATCTAGCGCAACCAGGAGGTGGATGGACCTGGTGGCAATGGGGAGAGATCAATCCTTTTGTCACAGCTTATGCGACTGAGTATTTAGTACGAGCTAGAAGTCTTGGGTATGATGTCGATGCAGCAATTCTCAATAGAACAAAACAAAGATTTGAGTATGAAATCGACAAAGAAACAGACCCTTCAATTCGCATTGCTAAAATCTATACACTCTCCCTTCTTGGGTCAGATAAGGGCAAAGTAATGCTTACAGATTTCAGAAATGTTACTCCAGACATTCTTTCTCTTGCTATTATCTCAAACATTAGAAATGGCTACACTGATAATTCAAAAAATGGTGTCAATGAACTAATCAACAAAGCTGAACGTTCTGAAAATACGATCCATTGGACAGCTGGACATAGCGAGTTTTTCCCATCAGTTGAAGCTTCAACTGCCCTAGCTCTTAGAGCTTTAACCTTAGCTGGTGAAAAAGATGAAGCTGAGCAAGCGGCTCGTTATTTATATCAAAATCGACCACGTGAATATTGGAGAAATAGTTTTGCAACTGCGCAGGTAATAGAGGCACTTACTGACTTCTCAAAAATTTACAGTGGCACAACTCCGAATGTCGATTACCAGGTCCGTTTAGGAGACAAAGATATTGCTCAGGGTAAAATCAATTCATTAACCCAGGAGATAACTATTTCTATTCCAATAACCTCTATTACTTCAGGAAGCCAGCAACTTTCAATTGGAAAGTCAGGTCAAGGAGAACTCTACTCTACTCTTGTTGTAGATGAATTCAAAACAAATCGAGAGCCAAAGCCTGTTGCGGATAATCTAAAAATGGAACGAAACTACAAAGGTGATTTCCTTGTAGGACAAACAGTTGAAGTAAGACTGAAAGTTAGCGGCCTACCTGCTGGTAGCCGATACTTAGTCATTGAAGATGTATTGCCTGCGGGATTAGTTCCAATAAATCCAATGTTCAAGAATGAATATTCGTCTACAAATGATTTCTATGGAAATTATTATGATGGACGAGATTATCCTTCTGCTCAAGAGATTACTAAGGAAGGTATGATCACATCATTTGATTATGTGGATGATGGAATAGTCGAATTTACTTATAAAGCTCGGGTTATAAGTCGAGGTGTATATAACACTCCACCTGCAACTGCATTCCTAATGTACGATCCAGATGTATACGGACGAACCGGTGCAACAAAAGTCACTATCGATGATAACCCAAGAACAGCTGCTGTTGAAGGTTCATCTTCAAGTTCAAATGGAAGTAACATTCTTATTGCTATCGTAGTTATTTTTGCAGCAGCCGGAGCATTTATCGGAGTACGTCGATATAAACAAAAGCAACAAATAACTCCTCCTAATTTACCTCAATAAAGAATGTGGTCACGATATACAATTATTTCAGGAGCGGTTGTCATCCTTCTAGTTCTCATTGTTCTTGTTTCTCGTAATCAACAGACTTCTCCTACAAGAAACATCTCCAATGAACCCGTAGGCAGTCCTTTGCCAGTAAAATTCTGGGAAGAAAAGGCTTTTTACGATGGGTTACCAGTTCCAGGAACGATAGGGACCGAAGTACCGTTTGTGGGTGGTATTATTCCACATCACTTAGTCGCAGGATCACTTATTGGAGAGTTGTTTGCTCGCCTCGCTAAACAAAGTCCTCAAACAATCATCTTAATAGGACCAAACCATTATGAGAAAGGTAATGCACTCGTAATTTCTAGTCCAAATGATTGGGAGACAAAATTCGGAGTTGTGAAAACTGATCGGCAAATTCTTGATAGCCTACATCAAAAGAACCTGGTTTCTTTTAACAACGAGGTTATGGTAGAAGAACATTCTACTCAGGGCATGATGCCTTATGTAAGTTACTTTACTCCTCAGGCAAAAGTTGTTCCCTTGGTGCTAAGCGCTCTCATTACTAAACCTGAGTTAGAGGAGCTCGCAAATGCGCTTGAGAAGTACGTAAGCGATGGTGCTGTGGTAATTGCTCCTGTAGATTTCTCTCATCACCTTACTGCAGAAGAAGCCTCAGAGAGGGATAAGGTGACGTTGGAGGTTATACGAACAAAAGACATAGACCGACTGCTTAAACTTAAAAGTCAGTATACCGATTCAGCCGCATCAATCGCACTTCTTATAATGCTTATGGAGAAAACTGGTCATGGCATTTTCACTCTTGATCACAACACTAACTCAGGAGAATTATTGGGTGATACGTCACAAGAAGTTACGAGCTATATCACTGGAACCTTTCGCTGATTAGTTACTAAACTTATGAATGAAATTACTACTCTGTATGACAGAATAAGAAAATTTGAGGCACACATAAATACCATTAAGGACCACAGGGTTCATAAAGAAAATAAATTTAATAAGCAGTTTAGTGTGCTCCTAAAAGATTGGCATTATTTAGAGATAATCTGGAAAAGAATAGAAAAGGCTGATTTGGATAAAGATATAACCCAACTTGGTTTGGACTTAAAATCTATGTATGTGTTTGGTAGAGTGTTTTCTGAGTCGCTGCTTTATATAGCTTCCTTATTTATTCCTGCGACACCTAAAATAGATTGGACAAAGATAGGTGTTTTTGTAAAAACAGTTTCGGAAAACCTAGAGAACCAGCCTGATGATTTTAAGAAGTTCTGGTCTTCATGCGGGGAAAAGATAATTCATGTACATGAGACCTTTAGATATAGAAATCATGTGCTACACGAAAAGGATAGTAATACGGAATGGACTATGGTTTGGCGTAAAGGATCAAATCTCGACCATGTTTCAATATCAAATGTTCCTTGGGTTGAGGATAGGGGTAAGAAAAAAGAAATAAGGTCTCTAAATGCTCGTATGTTAGTAAGAGTCCTTCAGGAGGGTACAGACGTAATCATTTCTTATTTAGAGAAAGTTTGAGAGAATATAGTTATATACGGGGTGGGGTCAAATAAGAGCTAAATCTTTTCTGAAAGCAAAGTGCGTTCGGCCTTCTAAGATAATAGTTCTGACTTGGTCCAGTGCCTCCAGCCAAATTTTTAAGCGTAAAAATTTGCTTCGAGCAGAGCACTGCGAGAAGTACATAATAACGAAGTGACTATAAAATTTCAGTGCTCGAGCTAATGCGAGGAGTGGTTGAAATAGGGTTGGACTTCAAGTGGTATATGAATCATTCAAAAATAGTTACACAAGACGATGTAGAATTGGAGACACTGAAAAAGTTTCTTGATAATAAATCAGTTATTTTTAACGAAACACTCATTGATTTAAATAAAAAAGAGCCAACAGATATAAGATATAACGGCATTAATTATCAAATTACTGAAGGAGACAAGGAAGCAGCCCAAGAACGTCTCCAAGTTACTTCTAAGAGTGTTCTTTATTTCATAATACGAGACATTAGTAACGTCGCTGAAATTTTGTTAAGAGGCACGCTTGATAAAAAATCAATTCGTTCTGATTCCAACACAGTTCTACTTATTGATGTGCTGAGCACTGGTGGACGTGATTGGGAGACTTTAGACAAGGAACTGTCCGCTTGGGCAGTTCAAAATGTTAATCTTTGTAATTGTTGGAAGGGAATCTATTTAGTATATCGTGGAAAAAACGTTAAACTCAATTTTTAAACATTCCGAGGAGTTTTAAAATTTTAAAAAAATGTAGAATTAAAACAGTTAGAAAATTCTTATTGTAAAAGAAAGATATTTTGACAAAAAGAAAAGGGTGCCTTAGATAGTTAGCCGTTTGGACCCCTTTTTGTCTGAATACCTATATATTATCAATTTCTTATACAATCTCCAACCCTTTGTAATTTTCTGCAATTATGATAGTCTATAGATACAAACGGCTTCGGCCCGACTCTACCGCAAGGTAGGGGTAACAAGAAAGATTCAAGGTAGCAATGTCTTGAATTTTTTTGTTAAGGCAGAAAAATCATCTTTACTAACATTAACCTTAAGCTTGTGGCTCAAGCGCCTTGCATCTACTAAGCGTATTTGGGACAAAATAGCCGAACTCGTTGGAGCATCACTTTCTTTTGTGAGCTGGAAGTAATATTTGGTCTTCTTATTAGTATGAGTAAGTGGAATAGCCCAGAAGACCTCATTATTGAATTTCTTATAGATAATTACCGGACGAAGATAATCATCGCCTCCGCCGTCTTGCTCAAATCCTATATTCACCCCAAGAGTGCACCACCAAATCTCACCTTCGTGGAAAAAGGGACGTTTCTCGATTTGGTCAATTACGGATTTTTTATCGTGCCATTTTTGAAAGTATTTTTTCATTGATTTATATTATACTTATAATTATCATGTTTTAAAAGTCCTGAATCAATTATCATCTCTCGCAATGAATATTTATTGATTTTATTTTAGATATATTGAGATTGATTGTGAATTTATTTATATGATGAAAATAACCTCATTTTCTTTCTCTAAATTTTAGTATAAACTGCACATATGAAAAATGATTATACAGTTATCTTATTCTATCGTTTCTCTCCTATAACCAATCCTCAGGCTGTGGCCAATGCTCATCGGGCAAAGTGTGAAGAATTGGGCCTTAAAGGCCGTATGATTGTGGCTGAAGAGGGGATAAATGCCACCTTCGAAGGGACTCAGGCTTCTATAAACTCTTATAAAGATTTTCTAAAGAAAGATCCATATTTTGATGGAATGTTGGTCAAAGAAAGTGAGGGAACAGGTTCTGCTTTTCCTAAACTCAAGATTGTGGTTCGTAAAGAGGTGGTAACACTTGGTGCTGGGTCTTTTGATGTTGCTCGAGAAACGGCCGCGGAATTACAACCAGAAGAGCTCGATCGTTGGTATGAAGAAAATGAGGATTTTGTCGTTTTGGATTTACGAAATGATTATGAGATTGCTTGTGGTAAATTTGATAAAACAATTGATCCTGGTCTTACAAATTTTCGTGATTTACCGGCAAAGATTTCTGCCTTAAAGGATTTAAAAAATAAAAAAGTACTCACGGTTTGCACGGGCGGTATTAGATGTGAAAAAGCTACCTGTTTACTTAAGCGTGAAGGATTTAGTGATGTGTATCAGCTCAAAGATGGTATTCATACCTACATGAAAAAGTCACCAGGTAAGCATTTCAAAGGCACTTTATTTGTTTTTGATAATCGGATGACTACAGATGTAGTTTCCATACCAGAAAAAATAGTTATTGGCCGTTGTATGTTTTGTAATATTGAGACCGAACAATACTGTAACGATGATTCCTTTAGACCTTCTCGTAAGATTTTGTGTTGTTCGGATTGTTTTACTCTAAAAAAAGATTCTTTACGTAAGTAGTTTTTAGTTTAATTTATCAGATTATTATTTTTTCTCTAAACAACTATTTCACATACACCAGCGACACAAGCAAGTTCTTTTTTGACATCAAGTTCATCTGTTTTTTCATAGGTAATTATTTTTGAATAGTCGATATGCTTGAGTCGTTCGGATAACTTTAGATAAGTTTGCTCATCTATGGCTTCATAAGGAGCAAGTTGGTAAATGTGGTTATCTCTCGGAAGGAAAGATAAACCACCAACAATGTCCCAATTATTGTATATCCAATTTGCCACTTCGATCCATTCATTTTCTCCAATAGAAATAGTTACTGAAGGGTTGTGTTCAGTGTAATTAAGCTTAACTAATTTCCAATGCTCCAGTTGATCAATGGCCGTTAAATCATTTTTATATATAGAACCAGGTGGAGATTTGATGGGGAATTCTAAGACGTACGTTGTAGCGTTTTCTGCGGATTGTCCAACTTCTGGGTGATATGGCACACCTTGATCTTTGAGCATTTTAAAAAGAGAATCAGTAGCTGCAATTCTTATGCGCCGAATATAAAATGGAGCATGACGAGGGTGCATACCTGAAGAACAATCGACAGTTTGAGACAAAGTTCCAGATGGTTTTACGGCTGTTGTGCAAGTTGACGGATTTATTTCAAATCTTTTAGCGTAAATTTGGTTGATTTTGATTACTTCTTTTTTGAGTTTATTTAGGGTTATCGGGTCTCGTGTTGCTGGACAATCCCATTGACCAGTAATAGAAACCCCTAAAAGACGTTCTTTTTTACATCTCTCGCTCCATTCTTTGGAAAGATAAGGAAAATGGGTAAGGCTTGCTTGGTATGTTCCCAAGATTGTAGCGAGGCGGATTTTTTTGAGTAACGATTTTTCATCGTCTTCGGCTCTAGCTACAACTTCTGAAAGATTACAAAATTGTTTTGATTGTAAAATTATTTCACCGCAAGGATTTGTACCAATTGATCCAATAATTCTTTTTCCTGTAGCATCAAAATATCCTTTATATTCTTTTAAGATTTTAATTCTCCTCTCAGGAAGTGTAACTGCAAGTGATCCGCGATTAAATATACCTCTTTCTCCGGAACCAGATTTCATGAGAGCAGTCCATTCTTCAATAAATTCAGTGTTTGTTGGTTTGCTAATGTAAACTGCTGAGTTATTGGCTAACATTCTCTGTGGTTCGTTGATATAAAATACTCCTTTCTTGGCATCTCTGATTTCTATGTCATCGAGATCAGATAAAGAAATCATAGCGCTCCTGCGGACTCCACCAGAAACAACACAATCGCCAATCATGCAAATAATATCGTGAATATCTATATTTCGTAGACGTTTTCCTTGTCGAGCTAGGATTTTTTCTCTAGTAAAAGTTAGAAGTCTAATTAACGGTTCTGGTCCCGAGGCTTTACCTCCCATAGTTTTTAGTCTTGCTCCAGCGGGCCGAAGTAAGGAATAATCAAATTCAATATCATTTCCTTCGGCCCATGTCTTCATGGCAAATTTTAGAGAATCAGCCCAACCTTCTTTGCTGTCAGGAATAATATGTTTTGGTAATTTGATTCCCGTTTGAATATTTATTTGCGGAAATTTTTGGACATTTTGACTTTCTGCTGACCAGCCAACTCCGGTACCACACATAGAGACATACATAATTTCTGCCAAGTCTTGAAAACTTTCTGGTGCAATATAAGAACAATTGTAAGCACAAACGTTTGTAGTACGAGCAGCTGGACCAGAAAATTGTAACAACCTCATCGAGGGCATCGCTTCGTGGTTGAGGATACCGTCTTTTAGTTCTTGATATTCTGACTCTTTGAGTTTTGTACCAAGATTTTCTTTCATAAATGAGATGTATCTATCAACGGTCTCTATCCAAGTCTCGCGTCTACCTTCTTGGCTCATCCATCTTGAATATGTTCGATAATAGACAAATTCACCAAGTGGGTTACGAAAATATTTTTTACTTTCCTCAGCTAGCTTTTTTATTCTCGGCGGAACTCGAAGTCCGTGAGCGCGTATTTTGGCACGTTCTTCACGATAGAGAATGTAGGCTTTGGCTGTTTTTACGTATTCACCAAGAATTAGTTCTTTTTCGACACTGTCTTGTATACCTTCGACATTGGGAATAAAATTTTTGTATTTTTTTGTTATTCTGATCACATCAGCTAAGACTTTTTGGGCAATAATATTGGCCTCTTTTGCGGATCCTTCTTTTGAGGCTATCATTGCCTTGTTTACAGCAGCGGTAATTTTTTTGAGATCAAATGGAACGATCGAACCATCTCTTTTCTGAATACTTCGAATTAAATTTTTTATCGAAAATCTTTTTTTGGTAGACATGGATGTATATAGTTAATTAGTTAATGAATTACTAAATTAGTATATCAATCACCATTTGGCCTTTTAAAGGGGATAACTAATAAAATTAGTCTTGTGACATAAATAATTATCTGGTGTCAATTTGAGAAAATAGATCAGACTAGCGTATACTTATATTCATAATATTGAAACAATGAAACTAAAATCACCATTACCTCAAGAGGCATTTGATAAAAATGCTCACATATACAAAATTTTAGCCAATTCTAAACGCTTGGAGATACTCAATAATCTCAAGATAGGAGAGCGTGGAGTTGAAGAACTTCTCAAAATCACAAAACTTTCTAAAGCAAATCTATCTCAACATTTAGCTCTTTTGAGACATAATGGACTGGTTCAGACTAGACGCAAAGGTCTAAATATTTTTTATAGAATTGTCGATCCAAGAATAGTTGCTCCTTGTAAGATTTTACACAACCTTAGACATAAACGTATGGTTGTATAAAATTTTATCCACAAATCTATGTTTAAGATTTAATTAGGAGTGATATTATATAAATATGAAAATACATAATCTTGTTTGGGTTAAGCTCCGAATTATTATGGCTCTTATTTTTCTTTGGGCTTTCTTTGATAAAACATTTGGTCTTGGCTTCGCCACAAAACCAGAAGCTTCTTGGATAAATGGCGGTTCGCCAACGACTGGTTTTTTGTTACATGGTACAGAAGGTCCTTTTGCACAAATATTTCAATCCTTAGCTGGTAGTGCCATTGTGGATTGGTTATTCATGCTCGGTCTTTTGGGTGTTGGACTAACATTGTTGTTCAATCGATATGTAAAATGGGGAGCAATATTTGGAAGTATAATGATGATCTTGATGTGGCTAGCTACTTTTCCGCCAGAGAACAATCCTTTGATAGACGATCATATTGTTTATATTGCAGTCTTGGCAGTACTTGCAATTGAGCATAAGAAAAGATAAACAGATAAGTATAAATATGCGAAAATTTATTATTTTTGGTCTCAAACAAGCCCAAGCATCAATTTTCGCTGGTCTATTTTTTCTGCTCTTATTTGTTTCAAATCATATAAACCTTTTTGGTTTAGCTAGGTATGATTTTTTATTTATTTCTGCTGTATTAATCCAAATTGTACTTTATGTAACTAAGTTAGAAACAAAAGATGAAGTAAAAGTTATCTTTTTATTTCACATAATTGGTTTGGTTTTGGAATTATACAAAACTAGCCCAATGATTGGATCTTGGAGTTATCCCGAAGAAGCTTTTTTTAAGTTGGGAACAGTACCGTTGTATAGTGGTTTTATGTATGCCGCTGTTGGTAGTTATATTAGTCAGGCTTGGAAGATTTTTAAATTGGAATTGAAAAATTATCACACATATACTATTAGCATTATTATTGGAATTTTGATTTATCTCAATTTTTTTACTAATCATTATATTTATGATATTCGGTGGTTTATTATTGTCTTTATTTTTATTTATTTTTGGAAAACGCGAGTGTACTTTGTTGTTACCGATAGAAAATATTGGATGCCACTAAATATAAGTTTTCTTCTGATTGCGTTTTTTATCTGGATAGCTGAAAACATTTCGACTTATTTGGGGGCTTGGAAATATCCAGATCAAATTCATGCGTGGAGTGTAGTTTCTACAAATAAAGTCAGTTCTTGGTTTTTGATGGTAATAATAAGTTTTATTATTGTGGCTTATCTTAAACATTTTAAAAAAGATGTTCTTGAAAAAGTCTAAATTAGCCTTAGTCGATTTGAGCTTAGTTTATGTTATTATTGATTTATTATGTCCAAAAAAATTCTTATAACGAGAGAGATTCCTCAGGTTGGGATCGATATGTTAAAAACGAAAGGGTTTGATATTACCGTTTGTCCAGGTGGAGCAGGAGATCCTCCTTTGTCAAAAAATGAATTAATAACTCTTCTAAAAAATGATAAATACGATGCGGTTATTTCTCTTTTGACAGATATTATCGATGTTTCAATTATGGAGATTGCTCCAACGGTTAAAATTTATGCAAACTATGCGGTCGGTTTCAATAATATCGATTTAGCTGAAGCAAAAAAAAGAGGAATTGCTGTTACAAATACACCCGGAGTTTCTAGTCGGGCTGTGGCAGAACATGCTATTGCTCTCATTATGGCTTTGACTACTCGAACGGTTGAAGCAGACGCTTTTACTCGAGCTGGTAAATACAAAGGATGGGCGCCAATGAATTTTATCGGTACTGATTTTTCTGAAAAAACTTTGGGTCTTATTGGTGTTGGAAGTATAGGAACTGAAGTTGCTCACGTTGCTGTTCGGGGTTTTAATGCAAAAATTATTTATTACGATATCATGCGTAATGAAAAACTTGAAAAAGATTACAGTGCTACATACTATGATTCTGTTGAAAAAGTTTTATCACTATCTGATATTGTAAGTTTACATGTTCCACTTATTGAAACTACCCACCATCTCATAAATGCAGAACGTTTGGAAAAAATGAAGAAGACTGCCTTTTTGATTAATACTTCAAGAGGACCAGTAATTGATGAAAAAGCTTTAGTTGAAGCTTTGCAAAAAAAGATCATTGCCGGAGCTGCTCTTGATGTCTTTGAATTTGAACCAGCTCTTACTCCGGGTTTGGTAGATCTTCCGAATGTTGTGTTAACTCCTCATATTGCTTCTGCTCGCGAAAATGCTCGCAATGAAATGGCCAGAATTGCAGCTCAAAATGTTATAGATGTTTTGGAAGGTAAAGAACCGTTAAATAAAGTTAATAAATAAATTTATTCCAAGATTCGTTTAATTTGGGGCTCAACTTTTTGAGCAATAAGTAAGTATCCTTGATCGTTTGGATGTACAGCATCTGACATGAGTGTACTATTGCCGATAAGCCCATCTAAAACATTTGGAACAAAACCCACTTTTTTTTCTTTAGCTAATTCTTTAAAATTTGAAGCATAAATATCACGAAGTAGACCTCCTCGAATACCAAGCAATAGAACAGCAGATCCTGTTGCGTGTATTTGATCAATAATCTTGCTGAGATTGTTAAAAGTTTTTTCAGGAGAAACTTTTTGGAGATAATCATTTCCGCCAAGTAAAACAATTACTAGTTTCGGATTCAAAGAAGTGACTTTGTCTATTCTTTCCAAGGCCTTGCTCGTAGTGTCACCACTTACGCCTAAGTTTATTATTGGTTGATTTATTCTTTTTGAAAGAATAGAAATAAAATCATTTCCAGTCGTAGAACCAACTCCGTAGGTCAGGCTGTCTCCAAAAGCAACAATATTTGTATTTTTTGAATGACGGTTTTTAATTTGTTGTTTATCAATAAAAAATAATATAGAAAAACCAAAGAAAGTCAGTAAAATTATCAAAGTAATTCTTTTTGACATAGGATATATTTATTAACATATTATAACTTATTTTTAATTTTATTTATTTTGTTGTATCATAGCTGTATGAATAATACTCATCGTGGTATTGCAACTCCTGCTCTAATAATTGTCGTCGCACTAACAATGCTATTGGCTGGTTCGTATAGTTATTCAAAATTATATAAAAAAGAAAAAGAATCTGATGAATTAGTAAAATCAGCACGTCTATCACTCGAGCGGTCTTCTCGACCAATTGCCGAAATTGCTGCTGAATTGGAACTTGCTAAAAGTAAACTTCAGACTGAAATTGATAGATTACAAATATTCCGGGAAAGTGGATTTAATCCAGCATCTTCGTATGGCCTGGCTCTTTTGACTATTGAAAAAGAGTTATCAGATTCTGTAATTAGCCGAACGGATGATATTTATAAATTAGTTAATAATTCAAGTATTGATATTGCTGTAAAGACAAAATTAACTCAAGAAAGACAAGAATTATTATCGTTAATTAATGAATGGAAAAAAGTTTTAGAAACAGCAGGTAGTAGTCAGCAAAATGTTGGAATGGCAGCATCAGCTGTTATTGAAGCTGCTCAACAGTATGCTTCTACTTTAGAACAGGCGGTACAAAATTTGACTCCTCAAAATTCAAATCTAACCGATACACAAATCGCCGCTCAAGAACAAGTTGTTGAACAGGTTACAAATACGGTTAATCAGGCAAACAATCAGATAAATAATATTCAACCAAATCCTGAAGTTGTAAATAATTTGGAAAATAATGTTGAGGAATTAGAGGAAGAATTAAACACGGCGACAGAAAATAGCAACAATAATCAAAATAACAACAATAATCAAAATTCTTCTAACAACAATAATAATCTTAATGATATAAATTCAAATCCACCATTTATTCCACCTCCGGTTATTGATACTTCAGGTTTACCGCAATTGATCCAAGGAGAAAATACTAACTAACAGTAACCTAAAAATTATGGAAAAAATTACTAAAGAAAACCTTTATACAGGGTTTAAGGTCCTTTTTAAATACATTGGCCAATATCGTCGAGAAATAATTATCCTCAGTATTATGGGCGTGTTTTCAGCTCTCGGTAACGGTACTATTCCATACATTGCAGGAAGGTTTTTTGATGTTATTACCAGTACCGAAACTACTCAGATTTTATCGTGGACAGTTCCATTATTTATAGCTCTACTCATTCTGTGGGCTATTGTGCAACTTATCACGTATCTTTTGGATTGGCGTATCAATATTCTCAGTGAAAAGTTCTCTAACATTATTTGGTTAGACTATTTGGCAAATGGCTTTAGTTATCTCTTGGTGTTACCAATGGCTTTTCATAAACAAAATAAAATTGGAGAAATAGGTAGTAAAATAAATATGGCGGCAAGTTCACTGGAAACCATAGCCGGAAGAATTGTTATTGATTTAAGTCCACAAATCTTGAGTATTATCATTGCTTTTATTATTGCTTTCTATCTGAATCCATTCCTCGCTGGCTTATTAGTTGCCGGAGTTTTGGTTTATATATTTACCTTGGTACGAAAAATTAAACCACTAGCTCAATATCAAAAAGAATACTATGACGTTCTCGGTTTTATTTGGGGAGAATCATATGATGTGGTAGGAAATACGCTTGCTGTTAAACAAGCCACTGCCGAAGAATACGAGCGTAACAAACTTTCTTCCAAAATGAAGAGCGCAGTGCCTCTATGGATGCGTTTAACCAGTGTATGGGCTACACTCACGTTGTATCAAAAACTTATTATTCTGATTACCCAAATTATCATTTTCATTTTGTCTGCTTTTTATATCCAAAAAGGCAGTATGACAATTGGAGAATTAATCGCCTTCAATGCCTACGCTGCCATGGTCTTCGGTCCTTTTATAACTATTGGCCGTAATTGGCAAACGATTCAAAATGGTGTTGTCGGTATCCAAGAAACAGAAAAGATTTTGAGTTTACCTCCGGAACCGTATGAAAAAAAAGATTCTATTGCCATCGATCTCAAAGGTAACATTGAACTCAAAAATGTTTCTTTTCAATACGAAGAAGGTAAACAGGTCTTACAAAATATCTCTTTCTCAGCCAAAACTGGTGAGGTGATCGCCCTCGTAGGAGAGTCGGGAGTTGGTAAAAGTACTCTGATTGATCTCATCTCTGGTTATCATTTTGCTTCATCAGGAGAAGTGAAAATTGATGGACACAATATTCACGATCTTAATCTCCGTAAATTACGTCAGCAGATCGCTGTGGTGCCTCAAGAAGTTGTTCTCTTCAATGATACGATCAAAACCAATATCAAATATGGCAACTTCAAAGCTACTGACGAAGCAGTTACTACTGCAGCCAAAAAGGCACATGCGGTCGACTTTATCGAAAAGTTTCCTCAAAAATGGGATCAGGTTGTTGGAGAGAGGGGAGTCAAGCTTTCTGTGGGTCAAAAGCAACGTGTGGCTATCGCTCGAGCCATCTTGCGTAATCCACGCATCTTGGTACTCGATGAACCAACTTCAGCTTTGGATGCTGGATCAGAAAAAATAATTACCGAATCTCTCGATGAACTTATGCAGGGTAAAACTACCTTCATCATTGCACATCGCTTGAGTACCGTGAGAAAAGCCAATCAAATTTTAGTTTTTAAGGAAGGAACTATTATCGAATCCGGCACTCACGATCAATTACTCAAGAAAGATGGTGGGGAATATCGAAGGTTATATGAGTTACAGATCGGGTTACATGCGTAGCTCGTCTATCTGACACATAAAAAGACCACCGTGAGGGTGGTCTTGTGGCTGAACAAAGGGTAAATTATGGCCCAATAAAAGCCCAACTGCAATCTTCACCAAAACATCCGATAAATTCATCTTGGCGTTGAAAAGTGAAGCTGTAAAGTACCCAATTCCTCGATCTCTCTCCCGTCCTTCTTAAACCGTGAATGATTCGGTTAAAAGCTGGACGAGAAGTTTGTTTTCCTGGAATTAAAACTCGTTTGTTTTCTCGAGTCATCCAGGTATCTTTTTCTTTGTAAAAAATAGGATTTTCTTGCTGAGTGATAGCATCAGGAAAAAAGATAAACTTGTAGTGATCGGGTACTGGAAAATCAAGTGCAACGATGGCGGTTCTTCTTATCAAAGAATTGAGAAGAAAAAGATCCCCTTCGGTGTGTCCCGCGAGACCTTTCCGTAAAGCCACTATCATCGAACTAGAAGAAACAGAAGGTTCGCGCATTTCGGAGCTATTCCGATTAACGGGAGTTGGCGTGAGAACCACACGATTCGAATCGAAACTTACTTGTCCTGTACAAGAGACAGGTAACCACTTTTCTTCTTGATACCGTACCCATCGTCCTTTGATTAATTCCTGCAATGGCTGTTCATAATCAACAATGATTTGCATATGATTCCTTTGGTTAGCTTCTACCGCCAGCTTATTACACTGTCGTTATTAGTCAAGATGCTTTGTCTACAATTAAAAACCGCGGACAAAACGATCGTCCGCGGTTTGTTTCCCCAACCACTTAAGCAGCACGAGGTTGAACGTTTGGTACTGCCGGTCCTTGCGCCTGAAGAAAGGGAACTTTTGATCGCAAGAGTAAGGTTCCCAAAATAAGGTCTGCAAGCGGCAAAACAACATTGAAGTTTTTGTGCATGTAACGATGGTGCAATAGGTGGTGTCCATTCAATTTCCGAAAGAGTGAAGACATCTCCAAGCGCCGTTTTTTAGGCAAATGCATGCACCAGTGAAGTCTTTCATAAGCTCCATAGTACAAGGTACAGAGTACAACAAACTCAATGAGGAAATACCACGAAAGAGAAGTGAGTGCCAAAATAATAGTCGGAGGTATGGAACCGAGTAAAATGAGTAATGGTCCATTCCACCAGGCCATCGGAATCTTTTTCTTGTCTCCGTCGTTTTGCAGATGATAGCTGTGATCTGCTTTGAAAATACTGTGGTGCACCAGCGCATGCGCCTTAAACGCATAGGTGAAGTTACCTAATGGTTTATGCATGACAAACCGATGCAGGCTCCATTCTACGGTTGAAATGTAGAATAGACTCACCAACGTGAAGCCGATTATGGTTAGTGTATTCATATGTAAGGAACTGTGATTCGTGCTAATTATAGCATTGTGAAATGAGAGGCTGTACACACATTTGACATTTTCTTTATAATGAATTATTATATGTATAACCTCATATCTCTTGGTTTTCTAGTTTGTATCTAAAAACTCACGAGACTACTGCCATTCTCTATTATTTTAAAGGCAGAAGGTTAGGGAGTTTTTCTCTCTTTTTAGATAGTTATGCATAATAATTTTAGAAGTGGTTCATCAAAACCACACAGTTCATTTGGCGGGAAATCTCGTTTCGGCAAACATCCTCGTCCTTCCCACATCTCTTCAGGAAGAGGTGGTTTTGGTTACAGAAATAAATCTCGATTCGGTAATCGTGGTCGTCGCAATGGCAGTATGGGTCAATATATTGATCCGTCACGTTTCATTAATAAGGTGACCACTATCACTGAAGAAGCTCCTGTTTTTAAACCAGAACATGCCTTTACAGACTTTGCGATTGATCCACGTCTCAAGGCTACCATTACAGCAAAAGGTTACAAAGATCCAACCCCTATCCAAGACAAAACTATTCCTCACATTCTTAAAGGATTAGACTTGGTTGGGATTGCTAATACGGGCACTGGTAAAACTGCAGCTTTTCTTATCCCTCTTATTCAAAAAGTTTTAGTTAATCCAAAAGAAAATGTTTTGATCATTGTACCAACGCGAGAATTGGCAATACAAATTGATCAAGAACTTAAAGCTTTTGTTAAAGGCATGGGCATCTTTTCCGCGTGTTGTGTTGGAGGTATGCCAATCGGCAGACAGATTGCTACTTTACGCTATAAAAATAATTTCGTAATTGGTACTCCTGGTCGTCTCAAAGATCTTATTGATCGAAAAATTTTGAAGCCAGTTGATTTCAAATCAATTGTTCTCGATGAAGCTGATCGTATGCTTGATATGGGCTTTGTTAATGACATGCGCTTTATCATGTCCCTCATGCCAACCGATCGTCACACGCTCTTCTTTTCTGCCACTCTTTCGGCTGACATTGAACGTCTGATCGGAGAGTTCCTCAAAAATCCTATTCGCATTTCTGTCAAAACCAGTGAAACATCGAAAAACGTCGAACAAGATGTTGTGAAAATGGTACCGGGTAAAAGTAAGATGGATGTGTTGCATGACCTTTTGAATCAAAAAGACTTTAGTAGGGTTTTGATCTTTGGTCGTACGAAACATGGGGTTGAAAAACTGAGTAAAACCTTACTTGAAAAAGGTTTCAAAGCTGAATCAATCCATGGTAATAAAAACCATTCAAAACGTCAGCAAGCACTGCGTCTGTTCAAAGAAGGTAACGTTCAAATTCTTGTTGCTACCGATGTGGCTGCTCGTGGTCTTGATATTGCCGATGTGAGTCATGTTATCAACTTTGAATTACCAGCCACCTATGAAGACTATGTACATCGCATTGGTCGTACTGGTCGTGGAAGTAAGAAAGGTAAAGCTCTTACATTTTTGGAATAAAATAAAACATAGACGCAAGAGTTCGTGCAAGGTAATATAAGTAGTATATTACTGTTTATTATACTTACATGAAATCACGCATATTTGTTTTAGTTGGATTAATAGTTTTATTGTTTATTGCGGTTACACTTACTGGAAGTATTAGAAACATCCTAGGTGTACCTACAGCTGAGACACCAAATATACCTTTAGTTGATGAACCTGTTGCTTGTACTATGGATGCAAAAATGTGTCCGGATGGTTCTTATGTTGGTCGCCAAGGTCCTCATTGTGAATTTGCTGCTTGTCCAGTAGGTGATCCAGTTTTGGCTACAACTACAATTCAAACCAGTATCAACAAAACAGTAACGATTGGTTCAGTTTCTATTACCCCAATTGAAGTTTTAGAAGATAGTCGTTGTCCCCGTGATGTAGTTTGTATTCAGGCGGGTACAGTTCGATTGCGTACGAACATTAACACTTCTAATGTTCCAGTTGAACAAAATTTTACACTTGGTCAATCGGTAACTATTGGTTCTTATAATATTGAGCTAGTATCAGTTATACCCGGTACTGTTTCTATAGTTCAGATTAAAAAAGAAGATTACAAATTTACTTTCAAGATAATAAAGAAATAAATAATTAAAAAAGAACAAGTCTATGGCTTGTTCTTTTTTAAGGCTTGAACATGGTACAATATCTCACATATTTATAGATAGAAAATAATATGAAAAAAATCCGCGTAGCAATAAATGGTTTCGGTCGCATCGGTAGAGCTTTTGTAAAAGTGGCTCGAGAAAATCCAGAAGTAGAAGTAATAGCTGTTAATGATTTAGGAAATATCCAAAATTTCGCCTATCTTCTGAAATACGACACAGCCTATGGTGTTAGTTCTTTTGATATATCAGTAAATGGCAGCTCTCTAGTTGTTGATGGTCATGAAATAAAGTTTATTAGTGAAAAAGATCCAACCAAACTCCCGTGGAAGGATTTAGACATTGACGTTGTTGTCGAATCTACGGGTTTATTCACCTCAAGTGAGAAAGCTCAAGCTCATATCGTAGCGGGTGCTAAAAGAGTAGTCGTTTCTGCGCCTATCAAAGATGATCCAACATCAACGGTACAAGGTGTCACCGTACTTATGGGTATGAATGAAGATAAGCTGGGTAATAGTCAGATCAGTTCCAATGCCTCTTGTACAACCAATGCTGGTTCACCACTTATCGCTATCTTAGATGAAGCTTTGGGTATAGAAAAAGCTGTTTTAAATACCGTTCATGGATACACGGCTTCGCAGTCTCTCGTCGATGGTCCTTCCAAAAAAGATTTACGTGAAGGTCGTGCAGCTGCCATGAACATAGTTCCTTCTTCTACTGGTGCCGCTATTGCAGTTACAAAAGTTGCTACCCAGCTTGCTGGTAAGTTCGATGGTATATCTATTCGTGTACCAGTAGTCACCGGCTCTATCGTCGACGTCACATTTCTTTCTAAGAAAAATACATCTGCAGAAGAAGTAAATACTATCCTCAAAAAAGCTGCCAATGAACCTCGTTGGAAGGGTATTTTTACTGTTACCGAAGAACCATTAGTTTCTCATGACATTGTTGGCAATCCTCATGCTTCTATTGCAGATCTAGAAATGACACGTGTGGTAGATGGTAATCTCGTCAAGGTTATGTCATGGTATGACAATGAGATGGGGTATACGAATACACTCGTGAGGCATGTTATTAAGGTAGGGAGATTGGTTTAAATAGTTTAAATTTATGAATCAAAAAATACATTTGTCTAGAATGGGAAAGAAGTTTGCGGTTGTATATCTTTCAGTAGCTATTTTAGGGAGCATATTTGATTTCGCTACGATTATTATTTATCAGATACAATATCCACCCTCAATTCATCTGATTAGCAGTCTATTAAATTGGTTAGTGTCATTCCCATTAAATTATTTGGTGCCTGTAAGTCCACTTCTTCAAGGTTTAGTACAAATTCCATTTCTGATTTATTTTATAGAAATTATTTTTTACTTCATTCTCGGTTCAATCTTGGGTTGGTTATACGAGAAAATTAGGGATAAAGATAAAGTTGTTACTCAATAGATTAGATCTCATATGTTAGATGTCTTTACTATTCGTCAGTAATAGGCTTGTGATTTAGCAGTATTTTTATATCCAAATAAGAACACCAACACGCCACCTCTTTTACACTTGAATTATAGAGTTTAGAAAATGTGAGTGCTGGTTGGTATAAGAAACAATTTTTATTACTCCAAAACAAAATACTCAACTGTGGAAGTTGTGATTATTTTTGCATGTATACTATAATTATCATATATTGTATTTCTTCAAATATGTTTTATATGCTTGCCGGCTGAAAAACAATTTAGATTAATAAATAATATAATTAATTTATGCCAATTATGACTATAGAAAATAAACAACATAGATACGTAACTTACGATGAGTTTAATCGTTTCATTATTGCTAATGATCAGAAATTTGAGAATCTCACAGAGATTATGTTGAGTCAGTTTGATAAAGTTTATGCTAAGTTTAATGAAATAGATGCTAAGTTTGATGAAATATATACAAAGTTTTATGAAATAGATGCTAAGTTTGATAATGTATATAGTGAGTTCGCTAAGATTAATGATCGAATTGATAAACTTGAATCAAAGATGGGCACAATAGAATCAATGTTACATTTGATTATCAACCATCTTGGTATCAAAACTGCATAAATATTCAAAAAGTGATAGACTTTCATTATGAAGCAAAAAATCATTCTGGCTGCCGATCATGCAGGCTTTAACCTCAAAGAAAATATAAAGTCATTTCTAGAAAAAAATGGTCACAAAATTCTCGATGTTGGTGCTCACAAACTGACCGAAGGAGATGATTATCCAACGTATATGGCTGACGCAGCTCTCAAAGTTGCCCAAGACATGGAGGGAGGGACAAAAGCTGTTATTTTTGGAGGATCAGGACAAGGGGAAGCTATAGTTGCCAATCGTTTTCCCGGAGTGCGTGCTACAGTTTGGTATGGTGGAAATATGGATATTATAAAACTTTCTCGTGAACATAATGATGCAAATGTCTTATCTATCGGTGCTCGTTTTGTCAGTGAAGAAGAAGCAAAAAATGCAGTCGAGATGTGGCTGGGTACAAATTTTAGTGGAGATGAAAGACATGAAAGAAGAAATAAACAGATAGATAGTATTGAGTAAAAATATGAAAATAGAAATTATACCCGCAATATTACCAAAAGATTTTGCTGAAGTTGAAGAAAAAATGGGTCTTGTCCAAGGTCTGACCAAAAATGTGCAGATAGATATTTGTGATGGTCAGTTTGTTCAAAATGCTACTTGGCCTTATAAAAAACAAGATGATTCATTTGAAAAAATTCTTCGTGAAGAAATTGGCTTACCGGGTTGGGAAAAAACAAATTTTGAGATCGATCTCATGGTCAATCATCCTGAAAAAGTTATCGAAGATTGGGTGATAGCGGGGGCTCAGAGAATTATTATTCACGCTGAAGCTAGGGGCGATGTGGCTGGTGCAATCTCTAGTTTAAATGGAAGAGTAGAAATTGGTTTGGCCTTAGCCATGGAAACTTCTTTGGATTTGATTGAATCATATCAAGATAAAATCCAGTGCGTTCAACTTATGGGAATAGATCATATTGGTTTTCAGGGTCAACATTTTAATGAAAAAGTTATAGAGCGAGTCAGGGAAGTGAAGTCAAAGTATCCCGACCTTTCTATCTCAGTAGACGGTGGAGTTTCTCTAGAAACAGCCCCTTTACTTATTGAAGCTGGTGTAGATCGCTTGGTGGTAGGTTCAACTATATTTGGTAGTGATAATCCGATCGAGGCTTTGCAAAAATTTAAGAAGTTAAATTCTTAGTTGAAGTTTGTATTTTTTTGTTATGGTATAATTTGAGTAATGTCTCTCACTGATGAAAAAGTTGCTTTCCTAGAAAATAAAGCTCTTGAAATCCGTAAATCTATTATTGAATCTTTGATTGAAGCAAAGAGCGGTCATACAGCTGGTCCATTGGATATGGCTGATATTTTTACCTATTTGTATTTTCATGCTCTTAAGCATGATCCAAAAAATCCTGCTTGGGAATATCGTGATCGCCTGATACTTTCCAATGGTCATATTTGTCCCGTATTGTATGCCACTATGGCTCATGCTGGCTATTTTCCTTTAGAAAAATTACAAACGTTAAGAAAATTCGGTTCTATTCTTCAGGGTCACCCACATCGTGATTTTTTGTCCTCACTCGAAACTTCTTCTGGACCTTTGGGTTCAGGATTGTCACAAACAGTCGGCATGGCATTGGCCGATCGTATCGATAGTGGTCGTATGTCGGGTAAACAATTTTACTGTCTTATGGGTGATGGGGAACTTAATGCGGGTAACAATTGGGAAGCAGCAATGCTTGCCGGTAAAGAAAAATTACAAAACGTTACAGCCATAATTGATCGTAATAATATCCAAATTGATGGTTTTACCGAAGATATTATGCCGCTTAATCCTTTGGCAGATAAATGGCGTAGTTGGAACTGGCATGTAGTAGAGATCGATGGTCATAATTTTCGAGATATTGACCGAGCAGTTGGCGAGGCGCATGCTGTTTTTGATAGACCAACAGTTATTATTGCAAATACTATTCCATCAAAAGGTATTCCAGAATTTGAACGACAATATGAATGGCACGGTAAACCACCTACAACGCCGCAAGAAATAGAGACCGCTAGAAATGCGTTAAAGAATATAAGGACAATGGGCGGAAAGGTGGAGGCGGGACATAGTAATTAATTTAAAAAATATGCGACACTTTGAAATAATTTTAAAATTTGCCTTTATTATCGGAGCGGGATATTTGTATATTAATCAGCCCAATACATTCTGGTGTACCGCTATCTTTTTACTTATTTGTTTAACTTTGGGAATAACTCTTATTTTTAATAAAAAAGCTAGTTATAATTTTAGACAAACAAAAAGAGATTTGGCTATTCGTCAGGTGGAGGGATGGATTTTATTAGTTTTTGTTTTAACTTCAGTCTTTGCTGCTTTGTATATAAAATAGAAAATATAATGCTTAACCAATCCCTAAAACTCAATCAAAAAATGTTCGATGCAGATGTCGAACAGATTCCTATTCGTAAAGGTTTTGGAGAAGGATTACTCAAAGCAGCCGAAGCAGACGTGCGAGTAGTGGGACTGTGTGCCGATCTTACAGAGTCTACCCAAATGCTCAAGTTTAAAGAAAAGTTTCCTGAGAGATTTATCGAAATCGGCGTGGCTGAACAAAATTTGGCAGCGGTAGCTTCTGGTATGGCGGCAATGGGTAAAATTCCATTTATGACTTCATATGCCATGTTTAGTCCAGGACGTAATTGGGAACAGATTCGTACCACTATTTGTTATAACAATCAACCGGTAAAAATTGCCGGTTCACATGCTGGTATATCAGTTGGTCCAGATGGTGGCACTCATCAGGCTATAGAGGACATTACTATTACTCGGGTTATACCGAGAATGGTGGTGATTTCTCCATGTGATTCTATTGAAGCTCGAAAAGCAACTCTTGCTGCAGCTCAAATTACTGATCCTACCTATATTCGCTTAGCTCGAGAAAAGACTCCTATCATGACCACTGAAGATACGCCTTTTGAAATAGGGAAAGCACAGATTGTTTTTGATTCACGGTTGAATAAAAGTGAAGTAAATAAAGATCCAAATATTTCTATCCTTGATGTAGGAATTATTGCTACCGGAGCACTCCTACACAAAGCCTTACGAGTGGCTCACGAACTTGATACTCATGGAAAAAAAGTTGCAGTCATTAATCTTTCCACTATAAAACCCCTTGATGAACACGCGATATTGGCACTTGCACACGCCAGTCGAGCTATTGTTACTGTCGAAGAACACCAAATAGCCGGAGGTATGGGCTCAGCAGTTGCTGAATGTTTAGCGGCTCATTTTCCGGTACCCATAGAATTCATTGGGGTAAAAGATCAATTTGGGCAATCAGGCAAGCCCGATGAACTTATTGAACATTATGGTATGGGTGAAAAGCATATTCACGCTGCCGTGAGTAAAGTGATGATGCGAAAAAACTGAACTATTCGCTTTCCTCATTATTCTTGATTTTGATATACTATTATCTGGACTGACGGATACATCTAGGAAATACGTATGTCATCCTTAAATATTCGCACCGTGCTCGAAGAACCTCAACCAGATGGAGGGGATTATGAAGGATACGGATCGAAAGAAAGTCCCAAATTGTCTCGATACACTCCATTAGATTTAACCTCGCGCATTATTCCAGAAGAAATTTCTGGAGAAAATGACGAAAATTAAATTTTTGATCAGATGATGATGTTTTTTCACCCGCCTATGGCGGTTTTTTTAATTATAAAAATAATTAATTAAGTCCTCGCTCAATCTTATATCACATGGTAACCTAATAATATGGCCAAGTTATTTTTTAAAATAGCCACGACTCTGAAGCCTGCTGGCGATCAACCTAAGGCTATTGAAGCTTTGGTTAAGGGTCTAGAAAAAAAACTAGATAGACAAACTTTGCTGGGTGTTACTGGATCGGGTAAAACTTTTACTATGGCCAATGTCATTGCTCAGTATGGAAAACCAACGCTGGTTATTGCCCACAATAAAACCCTTGCTGCTCAACTGGCTCAAGAATATCGTGAATTTTTCCCTGAAAATGCCGTGCACTATTTTGTTTCTTATTATGATTATTATCAGCCAGAAGCGTACATTCCTTCTTCAGATACGTACATAGAAAAAGAAGCTATGATCAATGAAGAGATCGAACGGTTGCGTCACGCTTCTACTCAGGCCTTGCTTACTAGAAAAGACGTGATTATTGTTGCTTCTGTATCGTGTATATACGGTTTAGGTAGTCCTGAAGAATATGAAAAAGTTAATTTGAAATTATCGGTAAAAATGGAACTTTCTCGAGCTGAGCTTATTCGTAAGTTAATCGATATTCACTTCGAGAGAACCACCGCAGATATAAATCCTGGTCAATTTCGTGCACTGGGAAATATGCTCGAGCTCATGCCGGTGAATGAAAAAACGATATATCGTATCGAATATGAAGGCAGCGGTATTGGAAATATTACCGAGCTTGATCCCGTTACTCGCGGAGTACGAGGAAGTCATGAGACAATATTTATTTTTCCTGCCAAACATTTTATTAGTTCTGACGAACAAAGTGAACGGGCTGTAAAAACTATTCAAGCTGAATTAACCGAAAGATTAAAAGAATTAGAGAAAGCCGGTAAAATACTGGAGGCGGAACGTTTAAAGCGCAGGGTTAAATATGATTTATCTATGATTAGAGAAATTGGTTATACCAATGGTATTGAAAATTACTCGCGTCATTTTTCGGGAAAAATGCCTGGTGATCCGCCCGATTCGCTTTTGGCTTATTTTCCACATACACCCGACGGTAAGGCAGATTTTTTGACAATTGTTGATGAATCTCATGTGACAATTCCACAACTTAATGGGATGTATGCTGGTGACGCTTCGAGAAAAGATACTTTGGTGGAACATGGTTTTAGATTACCTTCAGCAAAAGATAATCGACCACTAAAATTTAATGAATTTCTGGAACGTATTGGACCAATGATATATACCTCAGCTACACCAGGTAACTATGAACGAGAGACTAGTAAACAAACAGTTGAACAAGTTATCAGACCCACAGGACTAATTGATCCAATTGTAGATATAAAACCTGTTGTTGAAAAAGGTAAATATAAAGGTCAAATATTTGATTTTATTGATGAAGCAGTTGAAACCATAAAAAAAGGTGATCGTGTTTTGGCTACTACTCTCACAAAAAAGATGGCTGAAGATTTGACTGAATTTCTAAAAGAAAAGGGTATGAAATCGGCTTATTTACATTCAGATATAAAAATCATGGAGAGAATTTCTATTCTGACTGATTTTCGTAAAGGTGTTTATGATTGCTTGGTTGGAGTTAACTTGCTCCGTGAAGGTTTGGATCTTCCAGAAGTTTCTTTGATCGGTATTTTAGATGCCGATAAAGAAGGTTTTCTTCGTTCTGAAACAGCTCTTATCCAAACTATCGGTCGCGCGGCACGTAATGCAGCTGGTAGAGTTATACTTTATGCTGATAATATAACCGGTTCTATTGATAGGGCTATTAGAGAAACTGATCGTCGTCGTAGTATGCAAATTGCTTATAATATTAAACACAATATTACTCCGGCAACAATTAAAAAAGTTATACATGATATTACTGATCATCTAAAAAGTGATCATGATAAAGCTGTAAATGAATTAGTTAAAATTGATGAAGAAATGGCTCGCACAGATCCGGAAAAGTTATTAAAACAAAAAGAAGAGGCTATGTCTGAAGCTGTTAAGAATTTAGATTTTGAAACTGCAGCCCTAATTCGAGATGAGCTATTTGTCTTACAAGAAAAAATGGGAATTAATAAGAATGATAAAAAAAATAAGGCTAAAAAGTAATAATTTACTCAATATTTATTGTGAATATCGATCCTAGACTAGTTTTTCTTATTATTGCTATAATGTATCGTATGAACCAAACCAAAAAAGAAAAAATCTTGATTATTGAAAGCGATACCAAATTTGGTGAACAAGTTGTTGAAGCGTTAAAAAATGACGGATATCCTGTTTCTTTGGTAAAAAACGGAGCAGAAGGACTTAGGAGTCTCATGGACACTATGCCACATCTTGTTTTGGTTGATGTTAGTCTCGAAGGGATGGATGGATATGAAGTGCTAGAGAAAAAACAAGCTGAACCACTACTTGCAAAGATTCCAGTTTTTCTTATGTCTTCACAAGGAGTGCCAATAAATATGCAACGTGTACCACCGGGTAGTGTCGTGGAGTTTTTAATGGCTCTACATTCGAATCCTTCTGATATTGTAGAAAAAGTAGACAAACATTTTGGTAATGATGTTATGGATATAAAAGAATTAGATGCAAAAAATGAAGCAAAAAAGAAGCTGCTTTGGGTTGAAGATGACAAGCTCATTGGAACAATTCTTGCAAAAAAATTAATTGCATCAGGTTTTGATTTATCTCATGCTAAAAATGGTGAAGAAGCATTGTCTTCTCTAAAACAAAAAATACCAGATGTTGTCGTTTTAGACTTGTTACTTCCAGGTATGAGTGGTTTTGATATTCTTCAACAAATTCGGATGGATGAAAAATTAAAAAATGTCCCAGTTATTATACTTTCTAACCTTAGTAAACCTAGTGATATAGATAAAGCAAAAATGCTTGGGGCTCAAAAGTTTTTAGTCAAAGCCGCAACTTCTCTTGATCAAATTGTTTCGGAGATAAAAGGAGCCAAAAAGTAATATAGTTTTTGGTGTATCTTATTTGCTGTTGTGTAAAAAATGTGCTATTATCCGCGCACCATGAAGGCTTCACGAAAAACCAATTCAAGAGGAGGTGTTGTAGGTGAAGATACTATTGTTGTAAAAGGTGCACGTACGCATAATTTGAAAAATATTACCGTTGAAATGCCTCGCAACACAATGATTGCTGTTACTGGGCTTTCTGGTTCAGGTAAGTCTTCGTTGGCTTTTGATACAATTTTTGCCGAAGGACAAAGAAGATATGTTGAATCTTTATCAGCTTATGCGCGTCAATTTTTGCATAAAATGCAAAAGCCAGACGTAGATGAGATTAGTGGTCTTTCTCCGGCGATTGCTATTGATCAAAAATCTCGCTCAAATAATCCACGTTCAACGGTTGCAACAATTACAGAAATTTATGATTATTTGCGTATATTATTTGCTCGTGTCGGCAAACCTCATTGTTTAGTTTGTAATCGTCCAATACATCGTGTTTCCAAAGAAGAGATCTTAGATAATGTTTTAAAATCTATAGAATCTCGTTCGGAAAAAGCTCGAAAAGTTTTTGGAGTTGATATAACAAATGCAAAAGTTTCTATTTATGCTCCAGTCGTGGTTGGCCGAAAAGGTGAATACTATCAAATGCTCTATGATTTTTTAGGTAAAGGATATGAAAAAGTGCTTATTGGGGGAGTTCCACACCGTTTGCGAGATCAAATAATTTTAGAAAAAAACAAAAAACACGATATCGATTTATTAATTGATGAGATTTATGTTAGTGAATTTAAGGATAAGACAAAAATCGAAAATGCTCGAGAACGTTTATCTGAAGCTTTAGAGAGGGCAATTCAAGAAGCTGATGGTTTGATAAAGATTAATTATCCTGGAGCTGAAGAAAACAAAAGCAATGAGCAGTTAATGTCTGTAAAATTCATGTGTCCATATGATGGATTTTCTTATCCTGAAATTGAACCACGTTTGTTTTCTTTTAATTCACCTTATGGTGCATGTGCAACCTGTAATGGTTTAGGAACAGAGAGTATATTTAGTGATAAGCCATGTCCTTTGTGTAAAGGTGCCCGTCTTCGGGAAGAAGCTTTGCATGTTTTTATTGCAGATAAAAATATTGTTCAAATAACTAATTTTTCAATTGAGAAAGCCTTGGAATATTTTAAAAGTATAAAGTTAAGTGATGTAGAAAAAGAGATTGCTAAAGTTGTTCTCAAAGAAATAGAATCAAGATTAGTTTTCATGTTAAATGTAGGCATTGAATACATTACACTCGATCGTAGAGCTAATACTCTTTCTGGTGGAGAAGCTCAGCGTATACGTTTAGCTTCACAATTAGGATCTGGTTTGGTTGGAGCGTTATATGTACTCGATGAACCAACTATTGGTTTGCATCAAAGAGATAACGATCGCTTAATTAAAACTCTTTTAAATTTGCGAGATTTGGGAAATACTATTTTAGTTGTGGAACACGATGAGGATACCATGTTTGCTTCGGATTATATTGTTGATATTGGACCAGGTGCGGGTGTGCATGGTGGTAAAGTTGTTGTCTCTGGTTATTTAGATGAACTTTTAACTGCAAAAAAGAATACTTCTAATTCTTTAACTTTGGCCTATCTTCGCGGAGAAAAGAAAGTTGAAGTCCCAGGTTATCGTCGTGAACCGAAAGGTAAAATCATGATTCGTGGAGGTAATGTTTTTAATATAAAAAACATGAATGTAGATTTACCGTTGGGAGTAATGAATGTTATTACGGGTGTATCGGGTTCTGGAAAATCATCTTTTATGTACGAAATTCTTCATCGTAATTTACAGGCTCGTTTTGAATCACGTATTCGTACTACCGAGGTATTTAATTGTAAATCAATTGAAGGTACAGAATATGCTGGTCGAGTTGTTCTTATAGATCAGTCACCAATTGGTCGTACTCCTCGTTCAAACCCTATGACTTACACAGGTGCATGGACTCATGTTAGAGATCTCTTTGCCGCTGAACCAGAAGCGCGTGCTCGCGGGTGGGGTCCAGGAAGATTTTCATTTAATCGTCCCGGGGGACGTTGTGAAGCTTGTGAAGGAAATGGAGAAATTGCTGTTGAAATGCATTTTTTGCCAACAGTTTATGTTGTTTGTGATATTTGTGGAGGAAAAAGGTTTATGAAAGAGACCCTTGAAATTACCTATCGTAAAAAAAATATTCACGATATTTTGCAAATGACTATCGAAGAGGCGATGGAATTTTTTGAAGAAATTCCTGCAGTTTCAGATAGACTAAAAACTCTTTCCGAAGTAGGTTTGGGTTATATTAAATTGGGTCAATCGGCTACGACGCTTTCTGGAGGTGAAGCTCAACGTGTAAAAATTTCTTCAGAATTATACAGAGCGCATGTTCAAAAAACTATTTATCTTTTGGATGAACCAACAGTGGGTCTGCACTATGAAGATGTTAAAAAATTGATAGATATTTTACAAAAATTAGTTGATAAAGGTAATACGGTTGTCGTAATTGAACACAATTTAGACCTCATCAAATCGGCAGATTATATAATTGATATTGGTCCAGAAGGTGGAGAACGAGGTGGTACAATTGTAGCCAAAGGGACTCCTGAAGATGTAGCAAAAAATGAAGCGTCTTATACGGGTAAATATCTAAAGAAGGTCTTAAAAAAATAACTTTCTATAAAATTTTTGAGTTAAGATATATTTAATTAAATGATAAGTAAAAAATTATCAAAATTAGCTTTACCTGATAATCCAGGAGTTTATATATTTCGAGATCGATTAAAAAGACCTTTGTATATTGGTCGTGCAACGTCATTAGCTGATCGTGTAAAAAGTTATTTTTCTACAGATATTATTGTTACTCGTGGACCGCGTATCGTAGATATGGTTACAAAAGCAGCTACAGTTACTTGGCAAGATACGGATTCGGTTTTAGAAGCCATATTACTTGAGAGTGAATTAATCAAACGTTATCAACCGCACTATAATGTTGATGAACGTGACGATAAGAGTGCACAATACGTCATTATAACTGATGAGCTTTGGCCACGTGTATTTCTTGCCCGCGCAAGAGACCTTGATCAGCAATTGAAAGATGGTATTTTGCCATATAAAATAAAAGAAAAATTTGGACCGTATCCTCACACTGGACTTATCAAAGAAGCATTAAAAATTCTTCGAAAGATGTTTCCGTTTCGAGATAAAAAATCTTTAGATAATCGTCATGCAATTTTTTATCAGTCAATTGGTAGATCACCTAAAGAAAATGATCAAAATGCTCACAAACATTACCTATCGACAATCGAATATTTAACTTTATTTTTTCGTGGTAAGAAAAAACAACTCAGAAAAGAAATTGAAAAACAGATGATGGATAGTGCTAAGAATCTTGAATTCGAAGAATCTGGAAGACTTAAACATCTTTTATTTGCATTGGATCATATCAATGACATGGCACTCATAAAAGTGGATGTTACTAAAATCAGTAGAAATTTTCGGATTGAAGCTTATGACATTGCTCATCTTGGAGGAATGGAAACTGTAGGTGGAATGGTTGTTTTGGAAAATGGTCAATTACAACCAAATGAATATCGCAAATTTAAAATTTCCAAAAATACGAATAATGATTTGGCTGGTTTGGAAGAAATACTTTCTCGTCGTCTCAATCATTCAGAGTGGCCATATCCAGATATTATTGTTGTTGACGGTAATTCTCTACAGGTAAATCGAGCAGAAGATGTTTTAAAGTCGAGAAGAATCAATATTCCTGTGATTGGAGTTACTAAAGATGATAAACATAAGGCAAATTCTTTTGTTGGTCATCCAGATCTTATTTCAAAGTACAAAAAAGATATTATTTCAATCAATGCTGAAGTTCATCGTTATACAATTGCTTATCATCGAAAGAGAAGAAGTATGAAATGGTATTAATAGTGTTACGAATGATATACTTATATCATGTTATCTAATCATATTCGTGTTGGCGTCGTTCGCGGCGGACCAAGTAGTGAATACGAAGTCTCACTTAATACAGGCAAAGAAGTTTTGGCTGCCTTACGAAATCATTGGGTAGATCGTTATCATCCACATGATGTCTTTATTGATCGTGAAGGTGTTTGGCATATAGATGGTATTCCTGTAAATCCAGCTCAAGCGATTTCTAAATTCGATGTAATTTTTAATGCTCTTCATGGTGGATATGGAGAAGATGGAAAAATTCAAAACTTACTGGAATCTTATGGTGTAACTTTTACTGGCTCTGGTTCATTGGCTTCTGCTATTGCAATGAATAAATCTTTAGCTAAAAGGATTTTCAAAACTCATAATATATTGACTCCTCGTTGGAAAGAAATACCAGCAGACATTGTAAAAAATGATCTCGATGGTTTGGTACGAGAGATATTTCATACATGGCATTTACCGGTAATTATAAAACCAGTTTCTGGGGGTTCGTCGGTGGCTGTAAGTATTGTACGTAAATATACAGAATTACCTGCAGCCCTCAAACATGCTGCTACCCACGGAGATATCATAATGGAAGAATTTATCCAAGGAAGGGAAGCTACCTGTGCCGTGGTAGAAGGTTTTCGTGGTCAAGAATTATATTGTTTACCTCCTATTGAAATTCGTCCACATAATGACCAACTTTTTGATTACGAAGCAAAATATAACGGCAAGTCTGAAGAAATTGTTCCCGCAACTTTTCCTCATGAGACCAAGAAAAAGCTCGAGGAACTAGCTTTGGCAGTTCACAAAATTCTAGATCTAAAGCATTATTCTCGTTCAGATTTTATTATTCATCCTCGTCGAGGAATTTATGTTTTGGAGGCTAATACTCTACCTGGTTTAACAAATGAGTCATTGTTACCAAAAGCTCTCCGTTCTGTTGGTAGTAGTATTCATGAGTTTGTTGGTCACATCTTATCACTTGCTCATAAGATATAGAGCGTGTAATATCAAAAGCCGCATTGAAAGATGTGGGAAATGAGTTATAATGAGAAAATTCTCATTGATAAACATGAATAAATGGGCCTGTAGCTCATCTGGTAGAGCGCCGCTTTTGCAAAGCGGAGGCACGCGGTTCGAGTCCGCGCAGGTCCACAAAAATAGTTTGAAATTGTTGATATTTTTTTAAATATACGTAGGCATAACTTAAAGTTTAAAATTCAGGATAAATTTCCAGTTAGAGTCTTGTAATTTAGAAATCAATTAAGTAAAATATCCGTAATTTTGCTAAAATAAACAATAGACAAACAATGTATCAGATATCTGGTCCCATGCTGGTCCTTGTGGAGTTCCGTTTACCCTTGGATCGAGACTCAGTCTCCGCGGGTTCTTCGCTTCATTGTTTTATTATGACAGCGACAATGGTAGGTAAATATGCTTGAGTGTGCGGGGCAATACGTTGCTGGATCACTTTTGCGTATTTATTCAGCTAACAGCTGCGAGAAGGTATTGGTACCTTTGGCTAGGGTTATCTCTCATGAGGTAATGAGGAGAAGTGAAAGTCTTTTCCCTATATTGTTTGTTTATTGGTCTATACAGGGGTATGGACCATTTTTTATATTTGCTATAATTGTACATTGAAAGGTCGGCTTTTAATGGTACAAATTTATAATTCCTATGCCAGAAGAAGATACATGCGTAGATTGTGGACATACACATACCAATGCCGATAAAACATGTAGTTGTGGATGTACGTCCAAACAACAGTAATAATTTATCACCATACATAAAAAACATCCCGATAAAAGTCGGGATGTTTTTTATGTGAATCAAATTTACATTGATGCAGAAGAGGAAGACTTTTCACACATCTTGCAATCTTTCTTGTGTGAGAAGATAAGATAGATTGCAGAGAGACCAACAACAATATAAATAATTTTGGCAAGTGTCATGCCAACTAAATCAGCAACACCCCAATTGAATAGACCGATTAGTAGCCAGTTAAGACCACCAACGACAAGAAGGATAAATGCGATTGAATGTATAGCTTTCATATTTTTTGACTTAATTAATAAAACGTTACCCTGATACTAGTATAACAAATTACTGATATGAGTTATGCACAAGTGGACCATAGCGGACTCGAACCGCTCACCTCACCCATGCCATGGGTGCGCTCTACCAGATGAGCTAATGGCCCAATTCATTGATGAATATAGCATAGCAGTTAAGCTCGCGAAAGCTTTTTTTACCTGATAAACTATGAATGTAAATTTTTGTGTGTTTTATAATACTTAATATTAATTTATGAAAAGAATAATCTTTTTGCTGGTGGTTGTCCTAATAATATTGGCAGGTTTTTTTATTTTTAAAATAAAAAATAAACCAGTTGCTGAAATTCAAAATACCAATATTCCAGTACAGCAAATTCCTCAATCAGTCGCCACTTCAACATCATCAATCAAAGATAGTATTCAAGCTATTACGGTTATAGCTAAAAATTTAAATATTCCTTGGGATTTAGAATTTTTACCAGACGGTCGAATGTTGGTCACTGAACGCGTAGGAAATTTATTGATAATCGATAAAGAAGGAAACAAAAAAGTTATAAAAGAGGAAACTGGAATACATAAAGGTGAAGCGGGATTATTGGGTGTAGTTCTGCATCCCCAGTTCAGTAACAATCAATTTGTGTACTTATATATGTCAGCACCTGGTCTCAATGGTAATACTGAGAATCGAATCGAGAGATATAGATTTGAAAATGATCAGCTTTTTGATAAAAAAGTTATTATAAAAGGTATTCCGGGAGCAATATATCACGACGGTGGACGAATGGCTTTTGGTCCAGATGGTTATCTATATATAACAACTGGTGATGCAACTACTCCAAAAATTGCTCAGGATCTAAAATCCTTGGGTGGAAAAATATTGCGTCTGAATGATGACGGGACAATACCAAATGATAATCCATTTGGAACAGAGGTTTATTCTTATGGCCATCGTAATCCTCAAGGTTTAGCTTGGGATAAGGAGGGAAGATTGTGGAGTACTGAACACGGAAGATCGGGAGTTTCTTCGGGGCTAGATGAAATTAATTTGATTGTGAAGGGTGGTAACTATGGCTGGCCAGATAGTGAAGGAGATACAGTCAAACCAAATACCATTGCTCCTATTAGACACTCTGGTGCCAAAACAACATGGGCGCCAGCGAGTGCGGTTTATTTTAACAATAATTTGTTGTATGGCGGTTTAGCAGGCAAGACTTTATATGAAGCAGTGTTATCTGGTGATAACGTTATAGATTTAAAATCACACTTTTTTAAAGAATTTGGCAGAATTCGTACAGTTAAGATTGGTCCTGATGGATTTATATATATCACGACAAGTAATCGTGATGGTCGAGGCTCTCCTGTGACTGATGATGATAAGATAATTAAAATAGACCCAAAGCAAATCTAGAATTTTAAGTTAAATCAATTATCCTTGAATGTTGATTGTTAATGAGTTAGTCTAAAAGTCATGGAAACAATAAGTAAAATATTCTCATTTACGATGTGGGTTTTGACGGCTATAATCATCATTCCTTGTGTTTTTGTTGCGAATCATCTTTATCCTTGGTGGACAGAATGGGGAGAAGGATTTTAATTTCTATTTTTTATTTTATAAACTTTAAGTCCAATGAATACTGCTGATCTCTCTCTGAAAAGTGATAATGCACTAATACCAACAATCTTTGTAATATTCGGTATTACGGGTGATTTGGCCGCGCGTAAACTTATACCAGCATTACTTAATTTATATACAAAAAAACTTTTACCTCAGAGGTTTACCATCATTGGGTTTTCTCGTCGACCAATGCTACGTGAAGAATTTCGTGAGTATATTCGCGAGAGATTAAAAGTTAAACCTGGTCAATACCGAGAAGAAGATATAAAGCATTTTTTTGATCATATGACATATGAACAAGGATTATTTGATGATCCTCGAGCTTATTCCCGATTAGCAAATAGATTAAATGAAATAGATGCTAGATGGGGCCAGTGTTCAAATAAATTATTTCATCTTTCAGTTCCACCAGTTTTATATGAAGGCATCTTGGAACGTTTAGCTCAATCTGGCTTAACTATTCCTTGTGCTGACGATACAGGTTGGACAAGGATACTTATAGAGAAACCTTTTGGAAATAATACTGAAACTGCCCAAAATCTTGATGCTATTTTAGGTAAAAAGTTTAAAGAAGAACAAATTTTCCGTATCGATCATTATTTGGCAAAAGAAAGTTTACAAAATATTTTGGCTTTTCGTTTTTCCAATAGCATGTTCGAACCTTTATGGAACAATAAATGCATTGAAAAAATTCATATTCGTCTTTTTGAAAAAGCGGCTATGGAAGGCCGAGGAGCATTTTACGATCCAGTTGGAGCCTTACGAGACGTTGGTCAAAATCATATGTTAATGATGTTGGCCCTTATTAGTATGGATAAGCCAAAATCTTTTAAAGCAGATGCGATTCGTTTGGAAAGAGCAAAAGTTCTTTCAAAGTTAATTAAAGTTCAACCTCGTAATATGGATAAATATGTTGTTCGTGGACAATACGAAGGGTATAACGTAGAACAAGGTGTGGGTAGAGATTCTCAAACAGAGACTTATTTTCGTATCAAAGCTTTTATAAATAATCCTCGTTGGAAAGGGGTTCCCATTTATCTTGAGAGTGGAAAAGCTATGTCAGAATCAAAAACTGCTATTGATATTTACTTTAAAAATACAAGTAAAGATGAAGATAAACAAAATATTTTAACTTTTCGTATTCAGCCAGATGAGGGTATAAAAATAAGATTTTTTGTTAAAACTCCTGGATATGGCTTTGAAACTGAAGCAAAGACCTTGCGCTTTTCTTATAGTGAATCTATGCCTGCTTTAGGTTCAATAACCGACTATGAACGCCTCATTCATGACGTCTTTCATGGTGATCAAACTTTGTTTGCTTCTACTCAAGAGATAATGTCTTCTTGGAAATTTATTACTCCCATTCAAGAAAATTTAGAAAATCTCCCCCTCAAAAAATACGAAAGGGGTTCTAAGGAAGTAGAGTAAAAGTTATAAAATTTTGTAGGTTGCATAGTTTTGTTTAAGTATGTTAATCTTATTTACATGAATGGAATTTTATATTTTATTAAGGTCACTCATCTCTGTGCCTGGAGTAATTTCTCCGAGGTTGGCTTTTGTAATATTCAAAAATCCTAAATCAGGAAAAGAAGATTTCAAAAGCGAGCCTCGAAGAAAAGAGGCTCGCTTTTGTTTTGACTGAGTGGTCAAAACAAAGTTAGTTCATTGAAAAACCAATATATCAAACATGAGTGCTATGCGCCTGCAAACTACTGAAGGAATTTATTCTTCAAAAGAAGGTCAAACTCTGGCTGCCCACAAACATGGTGCAACTGGCTGGAAAGAAACAGAATCAAGTAGTCGTGAAGCTATGATTTATTTTTGTCCTCAAGTAGAAGGAGAGGGTTTATGGCTTCCTGCGGAAAGTTATATTAGACAAATCCAGCAGCGAAAAAATCATAATCGGCAATTCTATCTGAATCATCCTCACTTACTCAAAAAGAAAATTCAGGAGAAAAGAAGACCTCAAATATTTGCTCACTCCTTGTACAGGTGAATTTAGTAGTTTGATGGTGACAAAAACAACCGCTTGAATTGAGATATTCAGGCGGTTTTTATATTTCCAGAATCATGATATTCTTTTCTAAATAAATAATATAAAAATATGAATTTTTTCCTTAAGGCTCTCGTAAAGAAACAACTTAAAGGCGTGCCGGATGATCAGATTGAAATGTTTATCAATATGATCGAAAAGAATCCTGTTTTATTTAAAAAAATTGCAGATGAAATAAAAGTAAAAGTAGATGCTGGTATGGGTCAACAAGATGCAGCTATGGTTGTTATGAAAGCTCATCAGAGTGAACTTGCAGAAATAATGAAGAGTAGTTCGTAATTAGGATTTTTTCAAAAAGTAGCTCCTAAACATCCATCGTGTTAAGCTATCTTTCATGTCTTTATCTATAGGTATAGTCGGCCTTCCCAACGTCGGTAAATCAACACTTTTTAATGCTCTTACCCGAAAGAGTGTTTTGGTAGCTAATTATCCTTTTGCAACTATTGACCCATCGGTTGGTGTGGTAGCTGTGCCGGATAATCGTCTATGGAAACTCTCAGAATTTTCTCAATCAGCCAAAACTGTTCCTGCAGCTATAGAGTTTGTAGATATAGCAGGTTTAGTAAAAGGGGCTTCCGATGGTGAAGGTTTAGGAAATCAATTTCTCTCTAATATTCGTGAGACTGATGCTATTGCTCAGGTGGTTCGGATATTTGAAGATGACAATATTATTCACGTCGATGGCAAGATCAATCCGCTTCAAGATATCGGTGTTATAAATCTAGAACTTATACTCGCTGATCTTCAAACTGTCACAAAAAGATTAAATAATCTTGGCAAAGAAGTGAGGGCAGGGAAGAAAGAGGCTCTGGTAGAACATGGACTGTTGGAGCGTATAAAATCTGCCCTAGAAGCTGAAAAACTTGCTTCTTCGATAACGCCAAATGAATTTGAAGCTCCGTTTTTGAAATCACTTCATTTGCTAACCTCAAAACCATTTATGTATGTACTTAATAAAAAGGCTGGAGGTAAAAATTTGGATGAATTAAATGATGAGCGATATCAGGCTCTGGTGAATTTCTTTAAAGGAAATAATGCTAAATGGGTCATTGTTGATGCAGGTATAGAACATGAACTCAAAGATCTCGAGGCTGCTGAAAAGAAAGAGTTTCGAGAAAGTTTAGGGGCTAAAGATGATGGTATAGATAACCTTATCAAAAAAGGTTATGAATTATTGGATCTAGTGACTTACTTTACCACTGGCCAAGATGAAACCCGTGCTTGGACTATTGGTCGTGGTTGGACTGCACCTATGGCTGGCACTGCTATTCATACTGATTTTAAAGACAAATTCGTTCGTGCCGAGATTATTGAATGGGACAAACTTTTGTCAGCCGGTTCTTTTGCGGCTGCTCGTGAAAAAGGATTGATACGTACAGAAGGGAAAGAATATATTGTGAAGGATGGAGATGTGGTGGAGTTTAAGATTTAAATACTATAGACAGTATGTATATTTCATGTTACTATCTGTTTAGAAAGGATTTGAGTGATGAAATATACGATTCTTGTCGAAAGGTGTCGAGATCCTAAGTACAGTGAAGCATACGATGCTCACGTTCAAGGTCTCCCTGAAATCAATCGTGAACGATACGGGGAAATGGAAAAAGTTGTAGCGGGTTGAGTTCATGACTTAGTTGCAATTGGGTGTCTTATCAAAGATAGTCGGCTCGAAATTGAAATCATCAGAAACTTCTAAACCCACCATCTCAACATGGAAAATCCATGTACGAGAGGTGGGTTTTCTGTTGGAAGAAGACGGTGGTGCGATCGAGTTTAAGATTTAAAACCTTGACACCCAATCCTCATTAAGGTAAACCTTTAACGGAAATGCCTTATGAAAATCATTGTTACTCGGAGAAGCAACGACTATCACGTCTGTTTGGAAGATCGGCCTGACATATGGGGTTCTGGAAAAACTGCAGATGAAGCGATTGGAAACCTCATCTGGCAGAACCCAGACGTCTTCAACATTCAAATTAAATATTCTTGATTTTTCACTGATCCGAACCCTCATGATTAGCGTAAGCGAAAGTGGGGTTTTGATTTTTATGAGCCGGATATTTTATAGAGTTATAAAAAATAAAGTAATCAAAACATCATCTATTGCTAAGTTTTTAAGGGGGTGTAACATACCTCCAGCAGATCTTTAATAAGCCTTAAATAAAGGCCCAAAATAGGAGGTATTTTGAAAAAAATATTCTTTATACTCTTGTGCTTAGTATTTCGTTTGCTGGCTCAAGAGAGTGTTACAAACACTGTAAACCAGTCTCGTTTACAAAAAACCAACCAATCAACACTTGTTGTTGATGTTCGTCGGATTCATTTGGAGCAATCAAAACTCCCAGAAAATATTTCAGAACGTTTTCGTTTTTATTTTAAAGAACGTTCTGAAAGTCTCTCGGTTAGAAGTTTGCATCCATTCAATACCATGTTTGAGGTTTTATCTTCAAAAAGTATTGAAGAGTTTGATGAAAGAAAAGCTTCAATTGGTAAAAATTTAGTCAAAAAAACGACTTTAAACGCCAGTAGAGAAGTTTTAAAAGACGTGCCGTTTATCTATCGAGCTTCGAATCAAGATTCTTTTTTGGCTAGATTATTTCGAAATTCTATCGGTAACACCAGAGAAGAGGAAATTGATGCTAAAAAAACTTTATACACAACAGAAGAGGTTTCTTATTGGAAAAGAATTACTGGTCACATTGAACCTCGATACGGGATAAGGTTGGATTATGCTTATGCTGCATTTACAGTTACTAAGCATAAAGAAACGATAATCTTTGGAGATATTCGTTATCATTATGGAGATCTTATTTCTGGGGATATTATGGCCAGTGATATTGAAGCTTTACTCTCGGTACCCGTAAGTGACAAAACATTTCTTTCGGGTGGAATTATTCAAAGCATTGATCCTCCAGATTGGGACAGAAGGTGGAGTGTCAAGGTTTACCACAAGATTGATGGAGGGAGGTTTTTTGTAGGTCTAACCGTTAAAGAAAGACCGAAAGAAGATAAGGGTCGCTTAATCATTGGTTTTGAAAGACCGTGGTAACAGAACTCTATTTTTCTAAAATCATAAGCACTCGAAAGGGTGCTTTTTTGCTATTGATTTATTCTTAAACTATGTTACAATATTAATTAGTAAACTGAACATAAGAAGGAAAATATGAGAAGAAGGATCAGGCGTTCAAGTTGGGTACGGAATCATGAATTCGATCAAACTTTTAGCCGTGTACCCTCTTTTTTGGAGAAAAAGAGTTTGGGTTTCATGGCATTTGTAGGATTTTTGGTTCTTGTTGTTTGGGTAGTAAGTAAGAATTTTAATACGGTAGGCTTGTTTTAGTTTAAATCCTAAACACAACAAGTTGGTACAGACCCCTCTCGGAAGTGCGACCGAGAGAGGGTCTTTTTTTGTGTCTTGCCGAGTTTTGATATATGATGTCATGTACATGAAAAAGTCTTTACCAAAAATTACCAAGTTCCAGACTTATGACCATAATAAGATCGAAAAAAAGTGGCAAAAGAAATGGGCTACATCAAAAATTTACAAGACTGAAGAAGATTCTAAAAAAGAAAAATTTTATGTTTTAGATATGTTCCCATATCCTTCGGGGGATGGTTTACATGTTGGTCATCCAAAAGGTTATATTGCAACAGATATTATTTCCAGAATGAAACGTATGCAAGGTAAAAGCGTTTTGCATCCAATGGGTTTCGACGCATTTGGTTTACCTGCAGAAAATTATGCTTTAAAAACAAAAACTCATCCAGAAAAAGCCGTCAAAAAAAATGTTGAACGTTACAAAAAACAATTAGAAATTCTTGGTTTTGATTACGATTGGTCTAGGGAAGTAAATACTACAGATCCAAAATATTACAAATGGACTCAATGGATTTTTCTCCAACTTTTTAAAAAAGGTTTGGCTTACGAATCTTACGAACCAATTAACTGGTGTCCTGTAGATAAAACTGGTTTGGCAAATGAAGATATTGAAAATGGTCGTTGTGAACGTTGTGGTACCCCAGTGGAGAAAAAGCCAATGCGACAATGGGTATTGAGAATTACCGATTACGCCGAAAGACTCCTAAAGGATCTTGATGCTACAAAAAAATATGTCATGCCTCGGATCGTCGATTGGAAAAATCCTCATCAGGCAGGTAAACCGATCGTAAAAAGAATGGTTGTTCACGCTATTGTTTTTGATCCAAGTACCAAAAAATATTTAATTATTCGTAATAAAAAATTTGGTTGGGACACAACGGTTATTGGAGGTATAGAAAATGGTGAAAGTCCTATTGAGGCTGCTCGTCGTGAATTACGAGAAGAAACGGGTTATACAGATTTAGAGTTTAAGCGTATTTTAGGTGGTCCTACTGAGGCTCATTATTATACAAAACACAAAGGAGAAAATAGGATAGCAATTGCTCAGGCGGTATATTTTGAACTCAAAAGTAATGCGCGGGTTCCGATATCTGCTGACGAAAACAAAGACGATGAAGTTCTTTGGGTCGACGAAAAAGATTACATTCCGGGAAAAATGGTTAATTCTGAATTATCTATTTGGTTAGAAAGAATTAAAGATGGAACAAAAGAAGAACCATTAAAGCCTATACTTGATTGGCCTTTTTCCATAAAAGAGCTTCAAAAAAATTGGATTGGTAAAAGTGAAGGAGTTAATTTTAAATGTAACGTAAAAGATCTGAATATTCCTGTTGAAATGTATAATTCTGTGCCCCAGTCATACCACGCTGAAACTTTTACTGTTATTGCTGCTGAGCACCCTTTGGTTGAGAAATTGGTCAAAGGTACACCAAAAGAAAAAGAAGTTATGGCTTTTGTTGAGGAATTAAAAGCTCGAAAAGCTGCAAATCGTTTTGATATTGAAAAAGATATGGAAGGAATTTTTACAGGAAGATATATCGAACAGTTTGCTGATACTGGGAGAGATTTGCCAATTTGGATAGCCTCATATGTGGTCGCGGATTATGGTACTGGAATAGTAAATGCCAGTGCTCACGATGTTAGAGATTTTGCTTTTGCTAAAAAATATAATATACCTCTGCACCCTGTTTGTTTTCCTGAGAATCAAATTGAAGCAGAAAAAGTTAGAAATCTAGAGTATTGCTATGCGCGAGATATAAATGGTGTTTTAATTGAGCCGACAAAATTTAAAGGTAGAAAGTGGGGAGAAGCACGTACAGAGATAATTGATCATATTGTTCATAAAGGTTTTGGAGTTCGAACGGTAAATTATAAATTACGTGACTGGGTATTTTCTCGTCAGCGTTATTGGGGAGAACCAATTCCAGTCATTCATTGTCGCGATTGTGGGGTTGTGGCTGTTCCTGATAAGGATTTGCCTGTAAAACTTCCAAAAGTAAAATCATATGAGCCAACGGGAACAGGCGAGTCTCCACTTGCTGCAATTTCAAAATGGGTAAATGTTAAGTGTCCAAGGTGTAAAAGTCCTGCTAAACGTGAAACTAATACCATGCCTCAATGGGCAGGTTCATCGTGGTACTATCTTCGTTATATGGATCCAAAAAATTCAAAAGTTTTGGTGGATCAGAAAAAAGAAAAATATTGGTCTTCAGTTAATCTGTATGTTGGTGGGGCTGAACATGCCACTCGTCATCTTATTTATGCTAGATTTTGGCATAAGTTTTTATACGACCTCGGTGTCGTTACTGATATTGAGCCATTTACGAAACTACAGCATGTTGGACTGATTATGGGAGAAGATGGACGTAAAATGTCAAAAAGATATGGAAATGTTGTGAACCCAGATGAGATTGTAAAATTATATGGTGCAGATACTTTGAGAATTTATGAGATGTTCATGGGTCCGTTTGATCAACAAATTGCATGGAGCACATCAGGAATAGTTGGATCTAGACGATTTATAGAAAAAATTTGGAGGTTAACTACGATTTTGAAAAAGAATTTTGAAAGTGAAGATTTGAAAGTCAGTGTTAATACAATTATTAATAAGTCTATAAAAAAAGTTACTGAGGACATTGAAAATTTGAGATTTAATACCGCAATTAGTTCTCTTATGATTACTGTTAATGAAATAGAAAAAATCGGTAGTATTACTCGAGAACAATTTGAAACGATATTAAAACTTATTGCTCCATTTGCACCCCATGTTGCAGAAGAAATTTGGATAAATTTGGGAAATAAAAAATCAATTCATATTTCTCTGTGGCCTAAATATGACCCCAATCAAATTATTGAGAATAAGATTGAAATTGTTATTCAGGTAAATGGTAAAACCAGAGCTACATTTGAGGTCTTAAAAGGATTATCTCGTCAAGAATTAGAAGAAAAAGCAAAAAATCTTAAAGATATTGAAAAATGGCTCAATGACAAGGTTATTAAGAAAGTGATCGTGGTTCCAGATAGATTGGTTAATTTCGTGGTTGTCGATAAATCCTAAAAAATTGACTTATTTACAAAATAATGATAAAAAAGTAATACTTATAAGCATTCAATTATATGGCCACTTCAATATCAATTTCATTTAAGCCTAAGCAAGTTGTAAAACGTCTGCTCTCTTCTTTACCAGAAAGGGCATATGATATCTTGGTTTTTCGTTATGGTTTAGGAAAGGATTCTAAGCGTATGACTCTCGATGCTATTGGTAAAAAATACGGTATTACTCGTGAACGAGTTCGACAAATCGAGAACTATGGAATAATGAATATTCGTAAATCAGAAGAGTATAAACAGGAAAAAAGTGCTTTTGCCGAAATTGAAACCTTACTTCATTCTTTGGGAGGTATTGTTGTTGAAGATGATTTTCTCGGATCAATATCAAAAGATAAAAGTTTACAAAATCACATTTACTTTCTTTTGGTTGTTGGTGAACCATTTCGTAAGAAAAAAGAAGATGATAATTTCCGTCATCGATGGCATGTAAATGAAGAACTCTCCCATAAAGTCGAAGACGCTTTGACTAAACTATATAGCAATCTTAGTAATCAGGAACTTTTACCTGAATCAGAAATGGTTAGCCGTTTCCTTCGTCATCTTGAAGAAGTTTCTGAACGACATAAAAATCAGGAGGTTGTTCGTCGTTGGCTGCATCTTTCAAAAATTGTTGGTAAAAATGCTCTTGGTGACTGGGGTATTTCTCAATCTTCAAACATTAAAACAAAAGGAATGCGTGATTATGCATTCTTGGTAGTTCGTAAACATGGTTCACCAATTCACTTTCGTGATGTGGCAAAGCAAATTACTGAAATTTTTAACAAAAAGGCTCACATTGCCACAACCCATAACGAACTCATTAAAGATCCTCGATTTGTTTTAGTCGGTCGAGGATTGTATGCCTTGGCTGAATGGGGATATGCCCCAGGGGTAGTTAGAGACGTAATTCGTTCAGTTATTGATAAAAATGGTCCAATGACAAAAGAAGAAATTATCGATAAGGTTATGAAAGAACGCTACGTAAAAGAAAATACTATTATTGTAAATCTTCAAAATCCAAAACACTTTAGACGAGATAAGGATGGTAAATATTACCCAGTAGAAAATAAGTAAAAGTACAAAAAATGAAACACTCAACTGTTTCATTTTTTGTTTTTTTGAATAAGTATTCTCCATATCTCAGGTTTTTATTATTTGCTATAATAATCTAGTATGACTATTGAACAGTCTATCGCTACTCTAATAAAAGAATTTCAAACGGATCTATTACCTCAAGTTATTCAATTTGTGATCTATGTATCACCGGTCATACTGACTCTTATTTTGGCCAGTATTTTGGCTGGACTATGGGTTCGCTATGTTAGATCAAAATTTTATCTTTCTCTAAAATATGCCACTTTGGAACTACGTCTTCCAAAAGATACTTTCAAATCTCCTCTTGCCATGGAGACTTTTCTTCATGCAATTCACAATACAGCAGATGGTAGTCTCTATACTCAATTTTGGAAGGGAGAATATCGACCATATTATTCTCTGGAATTAATTTCAATTGAAGGGCAAGTTAAATTTTTTATTTGGTGTGAAGATCGCCGCAAAGGAGGAGTAATGTCCGCTTTATATTCTCAATTTCCTGGCATAGAAATTATCGATAAAGAAGATTATGCAAAATCAGTTCACTTTGATCCTGAAACAATGAAAATGTGGGGAACAGAATTTGAATTAGTAAAAAATGATGCTTATCCAATTAAAACTTATGTAGATTATGGTTTAGACAGAGATCCAAAAGAAGAATACAAAGTCGATCCTTTAGTTCCGGTATTAGAATTTTTAGGAAGTGTTGGTCCAAATCAACAAGTCTGGTTCCAGTTTATTGTTCGAGCTCACAAAAAAGATCAAATTAAACCAGGTCATCTATGGAAAAAAACTGATGTTTGGAAAGATAGCGCAGAGAAAATAGTTAACGAAATGATGAAACGTGATCCTAAAACTAAAGTTGCGGGAAAAAAAGATGAAAAATCTGGAATAACTATTCAACCAACTCTTTCAAAAGGAGAACAAGATACTATAGCGGCAATAGAACGAAGCTTAAGTAAAGTGGCATTTGATGTGGGTATTAGAACAATGTATTTAGCAAAAAAAGATGTTTTTAATACACCATTTGGAGTTGGTGGTGTTATTGCTAGTTTTAAACAATTTTCAACGGAGAATCTAAATGGTTTTAAACCGGGAAGTGCTGGGCCGTCAGGTTTTAAGGGTTACCCTTGGGAAGATTACAAAGGTAAACGTAAAAATTTTGCTTCAATTCAATTTTTGAAAGCTTATAAACGTCGAGGGTATTTTTATGAACCTTACAAAAGTAAACCAATGATACTTAACGCTGAAGAATTGGCTACTTTATATCATCTACCAGGATCTGTGGCTGCTACACCAGGATTAGAACGTGTTTCATCTAAAAAAGCTGAGGCACCAGTTAATTTGCCACTTTAGGATGAAATTCATATTTTTTAAGATAAAGAGATTTATAAAGAAAAATTGGTTCTATCTTGGAATCATGGTATTTATTGCTTTTATTTTTTTAGTGATTATTTTGTTTCAAATTTCAGCTCCAATGAATTTTCCGCGAGGTAAGATATTTTTGATAAATAAAAATTCTACAGTAGGAGAAACGGCTCAAAATCTTGCCAGTGCCAACATGATTCGCTCTCCATTTTTGTATAAATTATTTGTAGTTTTACTTCATGATGGCAAAGGTATTCAGGCTGGTAAATATCTTTTTGATTCTCCGCAAACAGCTTTGACGGTTGCTTATCGAACAGCCTTCGGAAAAGAAGGTTTAGAAAAAATAAGTATCACTATACCCGAAGGGTCAAACTCGATAGAAATTGCTGAGATTTTAGCTAAAAAAATAAAAGATTTTGATAAGGAAACTTTTGTAAGTTTAGCGAAAAATAGCGAAGGTTATCTTTTTCCAGAAACTTATTTTTTTGATCAAAGTACAACTCCAGATGAGGTTGTGGAAGCAATGACAAAAATTTTTGATGAAAAAATATCTGCAATCCAAGAAAAAATTCATCGTTCGGGCAAAAATCTAAAAGATATTATTATCATGGCTTCAATTTTAGAAGAGGAAGAAAATAATTCTGAAGATCGTAGTATTATTTCTGGAATTCTTTGGAAAAGAATAAAAGCTGGTATGCCTCTTCAAGTAGATGCGCCATTTTATTATCTTTACGGTAAAGGTTCGAGCCAAATTTCTAAAGAAGACTTAGCTTCATCTTCTCCATATAATACATATAAAAATAAAGGTTTACCTATTGCTCCAATTAGTAACCCGAGCTTAGATTCTATACTTGCTGCAATTGAACCAAAGGAATCTATATACTGGTTTTATCTTTCAGACAAAGAAGGTCAGACTCATTATGCTATTGATCATGATGATCATGTAGCAAATAAAGATAAATATTTGAGATAAAAAAAAGAGCCCGAAGGCTCGTGGTTATCTCCAAGTTATCTCTCTATTCTGACCCGGTGGTTTTTTGGGATTCGTAGAGATTTCAAAGTTACCTGTAAAACATCCAGTTTTTTTAGAAAATAAAACTTTATTGCTTTTCCATGTGATGATAATCCACTCATTTACATGATTTATTTTATGTTTTTGATTACCGTCTAGTGGACCATTAAAGGGAATGCTTGGTTGCACAAGGCGCGCAACAACTATTTCCTTACCACACATTATCCAAACATCCAAGTATTCATATTTTCCAGGACAGAGTTCTTGGATTTGAAATTTTCTTCCCAGTTTTAATTTTTGTTCATACCTTCGATCTGGTGTAAGAAAAAAAATATAGTACATACTTCCCCCGAGAATAACAACAATGAGAATTTCTATCAGAACTTCTATTAGTATTTTTGACATAATTCATCTATTTTTAGCGCAAAGATACCTGTTGGCAGGTAATTTGTTTGCACAAAATCTAATATTATATTATGATAAAAATCATGATAAGTCAATATCTTACTAAGCCTCTTGGTTTAGATAAAAAGAAAATAAAAATTTTTGTTGGTATATCTGGAGGCGTCGATAGTGCTGTTTCGGCTGCTTTGCTAAAAAAAGCTGGATATGATGTAACTGGGGTATTTATAAAAGTTTGGCAACCTGATTGGATAGAGTGCTCTTGGAAAGAAGATCGACGTGAAGCAATGCGGGTATCAGCACATTTAGGTATACCATTTATTACTCTTGATTTAGAAAAAGAATATAAAGAAGGTGTAATTGACTATATGATTGCCGAATATTCTGCTGGTAGAACACCAAATCCTGATGTGATGTGTAATCGTGAGGTAAAATTTGGAGCTTTCTGGAATTGGGCAAAAAATAATGGCGCTAACTATGTGGCAACTGGTCATTATTGTCAAAACAAAAACTTTGAACTTCATATGGCGAAGGATAAAAACAAAGATCAGAGTTATTTTTTATGGACATTAAAAAAGACTGATCTTGAACATGTTTTATTTCCAGTTGGTGGTATAACAAAACCAAAAGTTAGAAAACTGGCAGAAAAATTTAAATTACCAAATGCTTACAGAAAAGATAGCCAGGGACTTTGTTTTATTGGCAAAGTAGATGTAAAAAAATTCTTAACTCACTATATAGAGACAAAACCAGGTGATGTTCTAAATGAAAAAGGTGAAAAAATAGGTACTCATCCCGGAGCACTTTTATTTACCATTGGTGAAAGACATGGATTTCAGATTACCAAAAAGACTCCCTTTGATTGTCCGTACTATGTTATCGCTAAAGATATAAAACAAAATACGCTTATCGTATCTGATCATAATGCTGATATTGATAAAAGAAATCAAACACAAAATATTCCTGTTCATTTGTCAAAATGTAGTTGGGTTAATTTTCCTCCGCAAAAAGGTGAACGACTCCAGGCTCGAGGGAGATATCGACAAGAATTAGTACCTATCTATATAGAAAAAATTAATGAAACCGAAGCGATGGTTATATTTGAGACCAAACAAGAAACCATAACGCCGGGTCAATCATTGGTAATATATGATGGAGAAAAATGTGTTGGAGGGGGAATAATCACTTCTCATTATATCGAACCATAATTTTTTATTGTATACTGATTCTACAAATATATATGAATCACGTAATACAAATAACAAAATCAGACGGTACCAGAGAGCTTTTTGAAGAAGAAAAACTTCGTCAATCTTTACATCGCGTTGGTACTTCGGTGGAAATGATTGATGAGATTGTGGAAACAGTAGAAAAAGACATGCGCGAAGGTGTGACTACACAAGAGATCTATAAGCGAGCCTTTGAACTACTCAAAAAACACTCTTCTCCGGTTGCTATAAAATATTCTATTCGTAGAGCATTGTTCGAATTGGGTCCCGATGGTTTTCCTTTTGAAAAATTTGTAGCTCGAGTGTTTCAGATGTGGGGGTATGATACGGTGACCGATCAAACCGTAATGGGTCATTGTGTTTCTCATGAAGTCGATGTGGTTGCCTGGAAAGATAATGAGCTCGCTATGGTAGAGGCAAAATTTCATAACACCTTAGGTATGAAGTCTGATGTCAAAGTGGCACTCTATGTCAAAGCTCGATTTGATGATATTGCAGTAAATGATTTTGATTATGGAAATAAGAAAAGAAAACTTTCTGAACGATGGCTTATTACCAATACCAAGTTTAGTCAGCAAGCAATCCATTATGGAGAATGTAATAATCTCAAAATGGTAGGATGGAACTATCCCGACAAAAATAACTTGCATGAGATTATTGAGCAAAATGGTTTACATCCGATTACCACGATTCCGAGTCTCTCATCCATGGCACGGAAAGATTTGATCTTGCAAGGAATATTGGCGTGCGTTGATCTTGTTAAAAAGCCTGAAATACTCGAGGTAATAGGTATAAAAGGAGAATTAGCACACACGATTTTAACTGAAGCTCAAACTATTATTGAAACCGTAAAATAATATTATTCAAAGGACTAACTGATTTTCTGTTATGAGTAAAACTGATGCGCTCAGAAAGATTAGAGATGAGGTATTGGAACTTACCGTCTCTCCTATATATGAGTATCGAATTAAAAATAAATATTTTCCGGTAATTGGAGAGGGCAGTCACGATGCACATATTATGCTTATTGGGGAAGCACCAGGTAAGAATGAAGCTAAAACAGGAAAACCTTTTTGTGGAGCTGCTGGAAAAGTTTTAGATACCTTGTTGGTGCATGTTGGTATTGAAAGAAAGTCGGTATACATCACGAATATCGTAAAAGATCGTCCACCACAAAATAGAGATCCATTACCAAGTGAAATAAAAGTCTACGGACCTTTTTTGGATAGACAGATTGATATTATTCAGCCCCAGGTAATTGTCACTCTTGGGAGATACGCTATGGGGTATATTATGGAGCGGTTTAATTTGAAAGAGCAAATTGAACCAATTGGTAAAGCACATGGTAAAGCTTACCAAGCTCAGGCTTCGTACGGAGAAATAGATATTGTTGCCTTATATCATCCCTGTGTGGCAGTATATAATCCGCATAACCTCGATAATCTCAAGAAAGACATACAAATATTAAAAAACTATGTTGTATAAATATATGAAAAAGAAGAAATCATTATCTAAAAATAGAAAATCTCGAGGTTCAAAAATCTTATCTCCCCAATGGAACTTAAAATTGTTATACAACTCTCCGCACGATCCTCGTATGGAGACCGATATTCGTGCTTTTGAAAGAAATGTTGATTCTTTCGCGATGACCTACGATGTTCCTGAGAAAAAATTTTTACAAGAACCTACAACTTTGCTTCAGGCGCTTATTGAATATGAAAAATTAATTGGAGAATTTACGCTTAAAGCGCATATATATTTCTATTATCTCCGTGATATCGAATCTACCAATAAAGAAGCGGCAGCTCGTATTGCCCTTATTGAAAATCGATTAGCTAAAGCGCAGAATAAAGTAGTATTTTTTGAAAATTCTTTAGGAAAGATTGGCCCTGAAATGAGAGAAAAATTCCTCCAAGATTCTATGCTTGCTCACTTTCATGTTTTTCTCCGTCGAGTTTTTCAGAGTGCCCGTCACGACCTTTCGGTTCCCGAAGAGCGAATTCTCAATTTAAAAACTCTTCCTTCCCATGAAATGTGGTCATCAGCAAATGAAGCGCTCATGAATGTCAGAAGTATTGTCTGGAAAGGGAAACAAATGCCCCTCTCACAGGCAACACAACTTATGTTGAATACACCACAAGCTGCTGATCGTAAAAAATTATCCCTTCTGGTCAATAAAGTACTTAAAGAACAAGCCGCTTTTGCTGAATGGGAAATAAACGCGATATTTACCAATAAAAAGATTAATGATGAACTACGGGGATATGCGACTCCGTATGCCTATACGGTTTTACAAAATGATAATAATCCCCAAACCGTCGATACTCTCATTGAGACCGTGAATAAGCATGTTGCTATTGCTCATCGTTTTTATAGACTTAAAGCTAAATTATTAAAACAAAAAACTCTTAATTATTGTGATCGAGGAGTTTCTATTGGAGAAGTGAAAATTAAAAGTAATTTTGAGCAATCATTAACATTGCTCAAAGAAACATTCGGAAAACTTAATCCTAAATTCGAAAGCATATTGGATAGTTATGTAAAAAAGAGACAAATAGATGTCGCACCTCGTATTGGAAAAACAGCTGGGGCTTATTGTTCTTCTTCATTTCTGAATCCGACATTTGTTTTATTAAACCATAACAATGATCTGAATTCTCTTTCTACATTTGCTCATGAAATGGGTCATGCATATCACAGTGAATTTTCTCGTCATCAAGGGCCGATATATTCCAATTATTCAATGTCACTTGCTGAAACAGCGAGTACCTTATTCGAATCGATCCTTATGGAAAAGATCTTTGATTCTCTTTCTGATAAAGAAAAAATTATTCTTTTGCACGATAAGATTAATGATGATATCTCAACGATATTTCGCCAAGTAGCATGTTTTAATTTTGAAAATAATTTACATCAGGAGATTCGCAGTAAAGGTCATCTTGCCAAAGAAGTTATTGCACAGATTCATAATAAAAATATGAAAGCTTACTTGGGCCCTGTTTTCAAAATAGAAGAAGATGATGGATATTTCTTTGTAACGTGGAGCCATATTCGCCGTTTCTTTTATGTCTATTCCTATGCTTTTGGACAATTGGTTACCAAAGCATTCTTGCGTCGTTATAAGCAGGATCCTTCTTTCTGGTCTTCAGTAGAAGTTTTCTTGTCATCAGGTGGCAAGGATTCTCCAGAAAATATATTGAAAAGTATCGGTATTGATGTTTCCCATGCTGGCTTTTGGGAAGAAGGCCTGAAAGAAATAGAGGAAAATATACTTAAATTGGAAAAACTAACAAAATAAAGACGACTAGCGAAATAGGCCTGAGCTATGATAAAGTTTGCCGTATGACATCTGCTGAGATTCGTACTCGATTCCTTAAATTTTTTGAAAAAAGAGGCCATGCTATCTTGCCTTCTGCCTCACTCGTTACTTCAGATGAAAAAGGTCTCACTAACGCAACACTTTTTAACACTGCTGGCATGCAACCATTAGTTCCTTATTTACTTGGGAAACCGCATCCCTTAGGAAAACGTTTGGCGAACGTGCAAAAATGTCTTCGAACGGTTGACATTGATGATATTGGAGATAATACCCATGCTACCTTTTTTGAGATGCTGGGTAACTGGTCTTTAGGTGATTATTTCAAAAAAGAGGCTATTAACTGGAGTTATGAATTACTGACTTCTTCTGAAGAAGGCTTCGGTCTCGACCCTAAGAGACTCTACGTCACTGTCTTTGCTGGTGATGAAAATGCTCCGCGTGATGAAGAAGCCGCAAGCATTTGGCAGGAAATTTTCCGTAAAAATAACATTGATTTTGGAGGAGATACTTCACAAGGAGAAAGTGGACGTATTTTCTATTTGCCCGCAAAAAATAATTGGTGGGAAGCAGGTGATAGTGGTCCGTGTGGTCCGGATACTGAAATGTTCTATGATGTTTCCAATACCTATGGCGGTAAAGTGTTGACCCAATTACAGTTTGATGAAGCAGATAATAAGAGAGAAGTTGTAGAAATTTGGAATGATGTCTTCATGCAATATGAGAAAAAAGACGGCAAGATTATCGGTAAATTACCAAAACCATCAGTTGATACGGGTGCAGGTCTCGAACGTCTCACTATGGTTTTACAATTGGTAGATAATATTTATGAGACTGATCTGTTGAAACCAGTTATGGATCTCATGAAAAATCCGGAACAAACAATTCCTAAAAAGCGTATTATCGCTGACCATCTCCGTTCCAGTAGTTTCTTGATTGCTGATGGAGTCACTCCTTCTAATACGGATCGAGGGTACATTCTGCGTCGTCTCATTCGTCGTAGCGTGATCAGTATGACCGATAAGAAGCTCGACGAAAAAAGAATAAATTATTTTGTAGATACTTTGGTAAATATTTATAAAGTTACCTATCCAGAATTAGATACTAAAAAAGATCACATTAAAAAAGTTATCCTTGAAGAATCTAATAAATTTGCTGAAGCTTTAACCAATGGACTTAAAGAATTTAACAAATTACAGACGGTAACAGCTGCAGATGCCTTTAAACTGTATGCATCGTATGGATTTCCACTGGAATTAACAGAAGAGTTGTTAAAAGAAAAGGGTATTAGCATCAATCGAACTACTTTTACCGAAGAATTTAAAAAGCACCAAGATCTTTCTCGAGTAGGAGCCGAACAGAAATTTAAAGGCGGTCTCGCAGATGCTCAGGATCCGATGGTTATTCGTTATCACACGGCTACACATTTATTACATCAAGCGTTACATGATGTTTTAGGCGAAAATGAAGGCAATCAAAAAGGTTCAAATATTACCGCCGAACGTTTACGTTTTGATTTTACTGGTCAAAAATTAACGGATGAGCAAAAGAAAAAGGTGGAAGAGATCGTTAATGCTAAAATTGAAGCAAAGCTTCCCATGAATCAGATTACTTTACCAAAAGGAAAGGCAGAAAAAACCGGCGCTCGACACTTTTTTGGAGAAAAGTATGGAGAAGAAATATCTATTTACTTTATTGGTGATACAATAGAGACAGCTTATTCCAAAGAATATTGTGGTGGTCCTCATGTAAAAAATACTTTTGAATTAAGTGGTCCAGAAGGTACGTGGCGATTTAAAATTCAAAAAGAAGAAGCTGTGGCTCAAGGAATTAGAAGAATAAAAGCTATTTTAAGTTAATTAAAATATATTAATGAATAAAAAAAATATTGAAAATAATAATGGATTAATTTTTATTATATTTTTTTTCATCATAAGTATTTCTACGATAACTTGGTCTGCTATAAAATTTGATACTACATTTAAAAATATTGTTCGCACAGTTCCAAAAATATCGCAAACAGCCACAATTTCTGGTGCTAACTCTGGCTTAATTGGTTGGTGGAAATTTGATGAAGGAACCGGAACATCGGCAAATTACTCTGCTGGTAATAGTTCTGGAGTACTTACAAACGGTCCGACTTGGATTACCGGTAAAGTAGGAAATGGAGCATTACAATTTGATGGTTCGGATGATTATGTAAATTTTGGTAGTAATTTTTCTCAATACATTGGCCCTTCCACCGATACTGCTGCAGAAAATATGTCGAGTTTTTCTATATCTGTTTGGGCAAAAAAGAATGCAAATGTTCATGTCTCAAAAATAATATTTGGTAAACTAGGATTAAATGTCGGTATTTTAGAAAGACAATTTTCATTATGGACAACTACAGCCGGACAAAAAGTAATAAGTTATTCGGTGCCTCTAGATACATGGTATTTAGCAACTTTGGTTTATGATAATCAAACAAAAATTGCGACTGGTTATATAGATGGATCAGCTGTTGGTACAATAGATATGACCGGTTTAACATTTAAGGCTAACACGAATAACCTTATTGCTGGCGGAACTGCTGGTTGGAACGTTAATGGTTCAATTGATGATGTTCGAATTTATAACAGAGCTCTAGATTCTCAAGATATTTCTGATATATATAATTATACAGAACCAAGTGGTACTCAAAATACCTCTGACACAGAGTCGCCTTCGGTTCCAAGTAGTCTATCGGCTTCTGTAATTTCTCAAACTCAAATAAATATTTCTTGGAGTGCTTCGACCGATAATATAGGAGTAGTTGGTTATAAACTATATAGAAATGGCAGTGAAATTATCGACACCACAAACACTACTTATTCTGATACAGGATTGTCCGCTTCTACTCAGTATACTTATGCGGTTTTAGCATATGATGCGGCAAACAATAATTCCACTCAAAGTTCTTCAGTTTCAGCTACCACTCAATCTATCCCAATAAATCAAAGTAATACAAATACATTTTATGTAAGTAAAAATGGTTCAGATACAAATCCTTGCACCGAAATATTGCCCTGTTTAACATTTACAAAAGCCGTTGGCTTATTAAAACCTGGTAATACGTTGTATATTCGTGAGGGGGTTTATAATGACAAATTCTCAATGGTTATTCCTTCGGGAACTTCTTGGTCAAATTCAACGACAATCAAGGCTTATCCTGGAGAACAAGTGATTATTCGTCCTGAGGTTGATAATTTTATTTCAGTCGTCAGATTAAATTCGGGAGAGTATATAACGTTTGATGGAATAATATTTGATGGAGTCAATTTTACAAATACAACTCCAGTTATCAAAGTAACTGGCACTTCTCGATATATAAAATTTAGTAATTGTGAAGTAAAAAACACAAAACGTTCACACGGTTTTTTGGTTACCTCTAGTTCAGGTAATGACAGTATAAATTCTTATGTTTGGATAACTCATTGTGATATTCACGATAACGGTTTAGGTCAATTGGTCGGCGATAGTGATACTCATGGTTTATATCTTAGTTCAGGAGGGAATATAGTTGAGTACTCAAAAATTCACGACAATAAAGTATGGGGTGTGCATATTTTTGCTGGAATAAATAGTGATAACATCATTAGATACAATGAATTTTACGGTTCTTCAAATAATATTAGTAGCGGACTTACTGTCGCCGGATCCACTGGTAATAACAATTTAATTTATAATAATATTTTTCATGACTTACAAGGAGTTGTAATTAATTTACTTCGCCCAAATGCTACAAAAATATTCAATAACACCTTTTATCACAATGGGCAGGCGTTGATTATTGGATACGCTGGTAGTGTAACTTCAAATACCGAAGTTTATAATAATTTAATTATTGATAGTAGTTTGGTTAGCCGAGCAGCAGTTATAATAAATCCAGGTTCTCAAGGTACTATATTTAAAAATAATATAGTTTTTAATAGTAAATTTCGTGATTCAAGTAATCATGCTGTTGATGTTTTAGATAGTGGTCTAAATACTACTATTATCAATAACACCATTGGAGTTGGAGCCGATTATGCCAACCCACAAATACCAGCGGTAAGTAATATAAATAATACAATTGGAGGATCTCTTGATCCGAAATTTACAAACTATAGTCAAAACGATTTTTCTCTCCAATCTTCCAGTCCTGCAATAGATAAAGGAATCAGTGTTCCTGAAGTTACAGATGATTATCTGGGAACTTCTCGACCTCAAGGTTTAGCATATGACATTGGAGCATACGAATACGAAAACAATATCATTTCATCAAATCCAACCCCCACCCCCGGCTCCTGTTCCACCACACTCAACCGTTGTGCCAGTGGAACCTTCTCCAACACCACTGACAGCTCCACCCACTATCTCTGGTCCTGCCAAGGCTCAAATGGTGGTTCCACAGCATCTTGTTCTTTACCCATCA
>CAZQUI010000002.1:67615-88278 GCA_964596595.1 uncultured Candidatus Saccharibacteria bacterium | reverse complement strand
CTGCTCGCGGCGAAGGCGGCCAATCCAGCGCTCAAGGACAAGTCCGTGGTCTTCGGGAGATGGTAGAAAAAGGTGCCTACTGTATCGATGTTATTACTCAGAGTTCTGCAATCAAACAAGGCCTATCAAACGTTGAAGACATGCTCATGGAGCATCATCTTTCGCATTGCGTAGTTAAACAAATAAAAGAAGGGATTTCTGACAAAGCTGTGGGTGAGGTTCTTAAGGTTTATAAACTTAAGCGTAAATAAAAATATGAATTATTTTCAAGCTAAAATTTACAGAGTAAAAGGAATGCATTGCGCATCTTGCGCTGGAATCATTGAGAAGACTTTCAAGAAGACTGAAGGGGTTTACTCTGTTGAAGTAAATTATGGAACCGAAAAGGCTAAGGTGGCTTTTGATGAATCAAAAACAAATGCGCAAGAGCTTTCAAAGAAAATAGAACCACTTGGATACTCCCTGGCTCTAGATCAAGAGATATCGCACGATCATGGTGGTCAATCAGCCGAAGAAATGGGCATGTCGGCTTATGAGCATGTTGCACACCTCGGGCTAAACCAATCAAAGAAAGAAAAGCTTGCTGAAGTTGCTGATATGCGAACAAAAGTTCTCTCGGCCATTCCCTTGGCAATTTTTGCGGCATTGGTGATGGGATGGGATATTCTCGCTCAATACAAAGCGGTCCCTGAAATGAGCTATACGATCAAAGAGTTTATTCATCATCTTCTCCCAATACTGGCTACCTACGTCCTCTTTGTTGTCGGAAAGCCTTACCTCATGGGATTCTACAGATTTCTTCGATATGGCAAGGCAAATATGGATACGCTGATCGGTATTGGAACCACGGCAGCATTTTTATATAGCTTTGCAGTCACCGCTTTCGAAGAAGCGCTTCGGCCATTTATAAACGTCGACTACCAATATTACGATGTGACAATCGTGGTCATTACTTTTATCGCGCTCGGTAAATATCTTGAAGCTCGATCAAAAATAAAGACAGGTGATGCTATAGAAAAACTTCTTAATCTCCAGACTAAAACAGCTTTGGTGATTCGTGATGGAAAAGAAGTAGAGATTTCGGTGAACGACGTAAAGCATGATGATCTTATCATCGTTAAACCAGGTGCAAAGATTCCTGTTGATGGTGTCATAACCGAAGGCGGCTCTTTTATCGATGAATCCATGGTTACTGGAGAGCCGATGCCTGCACAGAAAAAGATTGGTGACAGCGTGGTATCCGGAACTATCAACACAAGTGGCTCATTCACATTCAGGGCCACAAAAGTTGGATCAGAAACTCTCCTGGCTCAGATTATAAAGATGGTTGAAGACGCTCAGGGCAGCAAAGCTCCGATTCAGGCGTTGGCTGACAAAATCTCCTCAGTATTCGTGCCCATCGTTCTAGTAATCGCTTTTCTTACTCTTGGCACATGGCTTATCTTCGGTTCTCAATACTTAGGATTTTCGCAGGCTCTTTCATTTGGACTTGTCTCATTTGTTGGTATTTTAGTGATTGCTTGTCCGTGTGCGCTCGGTCTAGCCACACCTACGGCAATTATTGTGGGTGTTGGTAAAGGGGCTAAGGAAGGCATTCTTATCAAAGACGCGGCAACACTTGAGAAACTTCATAAGGTAAATACTGTAGTGGTTGATAAGACAGGGACTATAACCAAAGGAAAGCCGACTTTGGTTGATATACAAAATCATTCGGATTTAAAAGATGATAAGTTGGTATCGATCCTAGCTTCGCTTGAGAAGAAATCAGAACATCCGATTGCACATGCAATTGTAAGTTACGCACAAGAAAAGAATATATTTGTATCGGATGTCTCAAACTTTGAAAGTATTCAGGGTAAAGGATTGAAGGGATCAATTAACGGCACTGAATATTTTGTCGGTAGCGCAAAACTTGTAAGCGATCTCAAGATTTCTTTTGATACTGCAAAACTCAATGAGTTTACTTCTCAAGGAAAGACGCCCGTTATTCTTGCTACTAAAGAAAAAGTTCTTGGCTTTGTCATGGTAGCTGATGAAATAAAAGCAGAGTCAGTCGAAGCAGTAAAGAATCTCCATGCTCTAGGTATTAAAGTAGTTATGCTCACTGGCGATGACGAAAAAACTGCCAAGTACATAGCCTCTCTTGTTGGTATTGATGATGTGGTCGCTCATGTTTTGCCACAGGACAAGCTCGAAAAGATAAAAGCATTGCAGTCACAAGGTCGAGTGGTTGCAATGGCTGGTGACGGGGTAAATGATGCTCCGGCACTTGCTCAGGCGGACGTGGGTATTGCTATGGGGACTGGCACAGATGTAGCGATAGAGTCTGCAGGTATTACACTTCTTGGTGGGGACATCTCAAAGCTCGTTAAAGCAATTAAACTCTCAAAGATTACTATGCGAGGAATCAAGCAGAACCTCTTTTGGGCTTTTATTTATAATGTTGTTGGTATACCTCTCGCAGCAGGGGCATTATATCCGATCTTCGGTTGGCTCTTGAATCCAGTATTTGCTGGTTTTGCTATGGCAATGTCTTCAGTGTCTGTGGTGTCAAATTCACTTCGCATTAAGGCTAAAAAATTATAATTACCATGCATATACAATCACAAAAATATATTTTTCATGTACACGGCATGCACTGCAATGCCTGTGTGCTTATGATAGAAAGCGAGCTTGGTAACTTGCCAAATATTACTCTTGTTAAATCGAGTCTCACGAATCATTCAGTAGAAGTTACTGGAGACTTTGGTGGTAAGACACTGGAACAGATTGCAGAGGAACTAACAACGCCTCTCAAACCTCACGGCTATACTGTTTCAGTCGAAAAACAGCAGCATAATGCCGGATGGGCAGATTTCAAGATTGCAGTTCCGATTGCGCTTGGCTTTGTTGTCCTCTTTGTTGTGTTGCAGAAAATGGGAATAGTAAATCTGATTAGTGCAGGGAATGTAACCTATGGTACAGCATTTGTGATCGGTATTATTGCTTCTCTTTCAACCTGCATGGCAGTCGTTGGTGGATTGGTTTTGTCAATGTCGGCTACATTTGCAAAAGAAGGTGACAAAGTAAAGCCTCAGCTTATGTTCCATGTTGGTCGAATAGTCTCATTCTTTATTTTAGGTGGTGTGATCGGAGCGATTGGATCAGCATTTACGTTAAATACTTACGCCACATTTATTTTAGGTTTGATTATCAGCATAGTTATGCTTATTCTTGGTATCAATCTCCTCGACACTTTCCATTGGGCAAAGAAACTTCAGCCGTCGATGCCAAAATTTATCGCTAAACATGCTCATGGGGTATCGAAATTCAATCATACTTTGACGCCTATACTTGTAGGTATTGCAACATTTTTTTTACCATGTGGTTTTACTCAATCGATGCAACTTTATACACTCACCACAGGAAGTTTCCTTACTGGAGGACTAACAATGCTCGCTTTCGCTTTGGGTACATTGCCGGTTCTGGCTCTCATTAGTTTTAGTTCATTTAGTATCCAAAAGAGTTCAAAGGCAGGAATCTTTTTCAAGACGGCTGGATTGATTGTCATCATGTTCGCCCTGTTCAATCTTATCAATAGTCTGGTGGTCATTGGTGTCATACCGCCGATGTTTAACTTCTAGTATACTATTAAAATATCCTTGTAATTATGAAAGCAATTATCATTTCAATTATTGTGGCAGTAGTTTTTATCGGGGGAGCTTATATGTTTGCTACCAAAAGTGGTGGTGACATTGGGCAAGTAGCTAATTTGAACAACATTAGTATTGTAGATGGAAAGCAGATTATTGAAATAACTGCCAGAGGTGGATATCAACCACGAAAGAGTATTGCAAAGGCAGGTATCCCAACAATCATTCGATTCAATACAAAAGGAACTTTTGATTGTTCGTCAGCAGTCCGTATTCCAAGTCTCGGCATAAGTAAGTCACTTCCTCAGACAGGATCAACGGATATTGATATTGGTGAAGGTAAACTTGGCATCCTTCAAGGTTCATGTGGTATGGGAATGTATCCTTTTGAGGTTGAGTTTGAGAGTTAATTATTTCAAACTTAAAATTTTTACTCTTTGGTCAGATTTTCCTCGCCCGAATTATTCAAAAACCCTAAGTATTACTTAACAAAATCACTAACACTTGAGACAACTTGTTATTAATACCTGGTAAAAAACCTTAACTTAAGGCCTAAAATGTGGTAAATTATGGCTAATTTAAAGCCATGAACCCCGTTGCAAAAACAAATTTAAAACTCCTTCTCACCTCAGCTGGAGTAACAAATAAAACAATTGCTCAAGCTGTTATTGATCTTGTTGGTAAGCCTGCTAGCGAGATTTCTGTGTTGTTCATTCCTACTGCCGCTAACACAGTCGAGGGCGACAAAGGGTGGCTTATCGATAACCTCAGTGAGTTTAAGAAGCAAGAATATAAATCATTAGATATTCTCGATATTGCGGGCGTGCCAGAGAAGGTGTGGCGACCAAGGATGGAAGCCTCTGATCTCATTTGTTTTGGAGGAGGTAACGAACAGTACTTGGTCAAAGTAATTAGAGAGTCTGGTATTGATAAAGTATTACCTGAACTCCTCAAAACTCGCGTCTATATGGGCATCAGTGCTGGCAGTATGGTGGTGGGACAATTTCTTTCTCACGACTTGATGAAAGTAGTTTATCCCGAAGAAGTGTTTGAGGAACTTTCAGAGCCTCTGGCTTATGTAGATTGTCTTTTTATTCCACACCTTAATTCAGACTATTTTACTCAAGTGAGAAAGGAGGTTCTTGAGAAACATAAAGCGGATTTCAATTTTCCTCTTTATGCGTGTGATGACGATTCTGCGTTGAAGATTGTTGGTAGAAATATAGAGGTTATAGGTGAAGGAGAGTGTGTGATTCTTAATAAATAAATTTATGGCAAGAGAAGCATCAGTCAAAAACCTTACAAATGTGAAACGGGCAAAAAACGATGAGTTTTATACCCAGTATATTGATATTCAGAAAGAGATTGAAAAGTATCTAGATTACAATCCTAATACCTTTTGAAATAAAGTAGTGTATTAACCAAGCTCGGTTCGAACCTAAAAAATCTCCTTTATTTACAACGTCTAATGAAAAAACAGACGAGTTTTCGTCTGTTTTTTCTACTATGCTCGCTTGGCAGGACGCGTTTCGAACTCATAAATGGTCAGAGGTGATAGAGGATGTGGAGGTTACGATGAGGGAGATTAGGTATCTACTCACACTTGTATAGTCATACAACATTCACATGTGCATATAAATGAAAAACCCGCTGCAACGAGTCTTTCAATGAGACTGTTGTGAGCGGGTAACAGGAATGTTCTGCGTTCTATTCTGTCTTTTTTGTTGCGTCAGCAAGAGCCTTAGCTTCGCTATCCAGTGTAACGAAATCAACTGATACACCAACTTTGGCCAGTAGCTCAGGACAGTATAGGGGAACGGCAGAATTCATGGTCCTTACTCCATCATTCAAGGAGAGAGTGTGCTCATGTACACTAACTACTCTACATTTTTTGCCTGTGTGTTCCCATCCGTACACATCAGCACCTTTGTGCGCAAAGTGTATTCTGCGCTTGTGGTAGGTGATCTCATCTCCAGGCTTCACACCAGTTTCTTTGATGAGGAGGGCACTCAATTTTTGTTGAATAGCACACCTTACATCAGCTACCGTTGGAAATCCCATAACCTTATCTGAGCCGATACTGAGAGCTTTTGTCAGTTGACGACACACTTGAATTTGCGCTTCGCGTCCTCGAATGGGTTTTAGATATTCAGGGATCAATTCTTGTAACATAGTTTTCACTTTGATTGTTATGTTGGCAACGAGCCAACGTGTGCTGCTACGTAAAATGATAACATATCTGTATAGGATAGTCAATATCTGCTCGCTTGGCAGGACGCGTTTCGAACTTTTGACTGGGGTAGGGTGGTGGGGGATGTGGAGGTGACGATGAAGGAGGTTAGGTATCTACTTACTCTTGCGTAGTCATACATCGTTCACGATGTTCACATGTGCATACAAAATAAAACGCCGTACCCGAAGGTCGTGCGTTGATTTTTGTTCGTAGCAATTAGTTTCTCCAATCCCAGCGGCTTCCGGTTATCGGCTCAGTATCCTCAACTCGCAGCAGTATGAAGTTCGTGACCGTTGCTACGGCTATGATATCAGGGTTTGAGTCTCTAGCTGCCATTTCGATTTCCTTTACTTGTTCAAGGGTAGTAATTGGCTCATCGAGAACATGCTGTCCTCTTCCATGGCCATGGCTCCCATCAGCATACGTTGTATATGCAATGGAAATAAAGTAGACGTATTTCTTCATAGTATCTATTTAGGCAAATTGTTTCGGATCGCCAAGGCTGTAACAGTCAATTTTTCTTTCGAAGCCATCGACGATACCGCGTTGCCTCCGCTCGCGCTTGTCCTTGTGTCCATCCACCGTTTGGATTGAACCTGCCGCCGGTATATGCTCCAGATCCATTGAATATTGAGACTACCCACTCCTTTTGATTTCCAGCCGGGTGAGCGAAAGCATACACGACGCCACCACCGCGAAGTTTCACTGGTTTAATGTGCATTTGACACCTTTGTTGAAGTTTGTTTCCTTAACCAAATATACAATATTATTAATTGTGCTGTATGTCAAATGCTCGAATATTAGGCTCAACCCCTAACTGCACCAGTTCGAATCCCACTCCCAGGTACAAAAATAACCCCATATTCTAGGGCTATTTTCATCTGCTCGCTTGGCGGGACGCCTTTCGAACTCATAAATGGGCGGAGGTGATGGGTGATTTGGAGACTACAATGAAAGAAATTAGGTATTTAATAAATCTGTCTTAGTTGTGAAACATTCACGAAGTTCACACATTAACTGTCCTAAGTATAGATAGTACTTATCTGCTAACCATTGATAACAGTTCTTACATCTGCTATTGTGTCCGCCAGACGGTAAATAGAAACAATTGAAACGAAAGGCTGAAAAATGAAAATGAAAGCATGTTTGCTGACGGTTTTGATGTTCTTGAGTCTGTTGGTTCAGAATGGTTTCGGTTATCCAGAGCGGTATTACATTCGTAATGACGCGGTAACCGCGGACAAATGGTTCGGTACCCACTACCACACAACCGGAGTGAACGACCAGATCTTGAAGATTGGCGGGTGGGGCGACAATTACTATGCATTGTTCATGATGCCAGTCCATCTGAATGTGCCAGGACGAAAGCTTCTCCATAGTGCGACGCTGAATATGTATTCCTTTGGCTCGCTCAGACCGACGTCAATGAAAAAGTACTTCGTGCTTACACCTTGGTCTGAAACATCAACGACGGACCACTGGAGCGTTCAACTAAATAGAGCGGAATCAATACCGGTTCCCCCTGTAAATGGACCATACAGTATCGATATCTTGGATGATATGTTTCTTTGGTTGAATTTTCCAAATACCAACCGAGGAATTGCTCTAATTCCTGAAAACAACGACAATCGGGCCAACATCTTCTTGTCATCGGAAAACAGTCGTGGGGCTCAAAGACCTTACATCGAAATCGTTTACGAGAAAGTACCTGATTTTAAGTTGCCCGTGCCTGGTGGCGGAAGATACTGGAGATGTAGTACGGCCGCTGGAGGATCTCCTACTCATCAACTCAAGAACTATTACGCCATCGATCTTTCCTATAGACATGTTTTAGAAAGTGCGCCGACAGTGGAGATCAATACTAAAACACGCATTCCTATTCTGGCAGCAGCTGATGGAATCGTCATTACGAATGGTTTTACGGCAGCCAATGGAAACTATGTGGTCCTCGATCATGACAAAGATGGTAAATGGGAAACTGGTTTTCAAACTGTCTATCTCCATATGACTAACAATAGTATTGCTGTTGCTATTGGACAGAAGGTCCGTACGGGAGATGTATTGGGAATCATGGGTGATACCGGTACTGGTGTTACTGGTATTCATGTTCATTTCCAAATCTGGTTTCAGCACCTGGGCAGCATAATGTCCAACGGGGACAATGGTGCACTGAACTTTGTTCGCGTTGAGAATCGGGCCGTTTCGTCATTTGTGGAAGGTTCTTACTACAAGTCTAATAACACAAACTACGACTTTGATTAAAGTCAGTAGCAGTCAAAATAATGGGCAGACTCTAGGGTCTGCTCTTTTTTATTTATTTAGACCAATTATGTCAACGACATTAGCGCATGGTCCAGCTTCTCTTTCCCCGAGATCTTTTTCGGTAACACTAAGGGTGATTTCTCCTGAAGATGTGATGATCCTATTTTTTAGATCAATAGGAATAGTTTGTAGATCCAAGTTAATAACAAGTCTGTTACTTGAATCGAGATGATTTATAGTTTTACCAGCAGAGATCATTGCTCGATATTTATCAATTAGGTACTGGTCTCCGGTTGAGATTACAAATGAATCACAGGTGTATTTTTGTGGTTCGTCACTCAATATCATTTCATACTCTTGTTCATCCTTTATATATTTCCCAGATAGGTGATGCACTTTTTTAGCAGGAATATAATCCCATACAGGTTCTATAACACCATTTCCTCTGTCTACCAAATGATAAGGACTACTTGTGGAGGATGGAGAAATTGCTCCACTACCACTAATTATTTGAGTCGAGGTTGCTATCGGTTCTTTTGGTTGATCAGCTTTCTTTTCACCAAATACAGACATGAGAGCAATGAGACCTACCACCAAGATGATTAGGATTATGATATTTCTTTTCATACGGGGAGTATAGCAGGAAGAGCCTTATTTTTTCAATGTTTACTTATATTTTCTTTGTGCTATCTTTCATTCTCAGATAGTTCAACGTCAACCTCAAAATGAAAGAGTTCCGAAATGAAAAAGCTCCTGTTCGCGATGGTTTTGGCCGTTTGTCAGATTCTTCCACTGAAAGCTGATCTGGCACTTCTGTATCCCGTTGGTGGAGAAAGGCTTCCAGGTAATGGCAAACACACGATTACCTGGACCAACTCCAACAACCTTGGTGTCACCGTGTACATTGATTGGTACGACACCAACAGTGTTCCGTTTACGGATCTATGGAAGCCAATAACTTAGCCCCACAATACACTGATGCCTTTGAATTTCTCACTAAATGGATACCAGTACTCAATAGTACTTTCGAACCAGAAAGTAATGGCTCTATAAAAAGACAAAAGAGCGATTTCTCGCTCTCTCATCCTATCGTGCTCCGCACCTGGGATAACGTTCGGAAAGCAATTATTGAGGAAAATAACGATTTACGTTCAGGGACAATTTAAGCAATCCCTAGAACGACTTTTGCATTATTCGCCACCCAAGAAGAGATTTTAATGAGTTCAGTGATACTCCAAATGAAATTTGCCTTGTGTAATTTCTGACCAAAACCGAGATTCTCTAAGTCTTGCTTGTGTTGTTTCTCGTGTATGTAATGACCATACAGCCATTTATCCATTATTGCCTTACCGGTCTCAGTCTCACTTTCGATAATCATCTTGATAGCAGGTTCTTGCATCAACTGGGAATACAAACTCTTACACTTCTGTATATTTTCAATTGTCTTTTGGTCAGAAGTGTTGGTAATCACTAAATCACAAATATCCGGCAAATAAACTTCATCACGCTTTATTGTGAATTTTCGGAGGTCCATAAGCATTGAGCGTAAGTCTTCCTCATCAAATCCACCCAAGTTCTGCTCGACTGGTTTTCCTATCTCTACACTTAAATTAAAGCTCACTGTTTTTGTTTCCTTGGTGAACCTAGAGTTCCTAACTTTTTCATTGATAGCAATAAATTGCTCTATTTTTTGTTTTGTTTGTAAGTCCATAATTATCAAAAAAGTTTTGGTGGGTTTTCCAGTGTTATAGGTCTTGAGTCACCCTTACCGAATCCTTCAGCGATAAAAAAGTTTCCCTCCTTACCAGCCCTCCAATTTTCACAAATACCTATTGGGTCAATTGTTGTTACTGAATAAACTGGTTTTATTTGAACCAGCGATACTTTGATGATTGCACGAGCAAACTCCTCATTGCTTACATTTAAAGGTATTTCACTTATGAGCTGTCCAGTAAATACTAAAAAAATATGCTCAAGACTAGTTATTTCTTTTGAAATTTCATCAGCAAGTTTTTTTAAATCATATTCTCCACCTGCCGATAGGTAACACACCAAAACAGTATTAGGCTCATATTTCTTTTTGGAAAGCTTGTTTTTGATTGTATCGAGAACAGTTTCCCCTGAAAGGTGTTCCACGACTTCGATTTCTCGAACGTGAATTTTCTTTATGCCATTTTTCTCAATAAAAGTCCCTATTACTCCGTCAGGTGGGTCATTTTTAGGTTTTAGAATCCACCACGGTCCAACTTTTTCTTGTTGTTCCATAACTTTAGCGATTATGGATGTGGCGTATATCTCTTTGGCTCTCTTTAGGTCGCGATGGGTCCAAATATAATCGTGTGGCTTGTTAAGCTTTTCTTTAAGTTTTCGATATTCATTCCAAAAACCCATCAATCCGTTACAAGGATTAAACCAAACAAGACCATTCTCTTTTAAATATGATAAATGTGATGGGTCCATAATTATTTAGCATCGGGATTTAGGGCTAGTGTGATTTTTTGTTTGAGTTCGTCAACATTAAAGCTCCCGTGATTTCCTAATCTCAAAAGTGGCAAATCAGCATCTTGTAGAATACGTTCAACCTCTTTATCTCGCTCAATTCTATCTTCACGTTCGTGAGTACGGTCATCTAGCTCAATGACAAGCTTAGGTGCGATGTAGGCTTTATCAAATAGCACGAAATCAACAGATTTCTCATTGATATGGCGAAAAGCTCCTCTCCAATTTTGACCAACAACTTTATTATCAACAATCGTTGGAAGATGCACTTGAGCAAATATATGAAAATCATTACCAACCGCTTTAATTAAAGCGTCATAACATTCGTGTTCAGCACGAGAAAGGAAAAAATCTTTTTTCTTGTACTGGTATATCTTCTTCTTATCTTCAGTAGAAGCGGACTTTTGAATGATTTGAAAGACAAACATTCCTATCAAAATCAGTCCAAGTAAAATGATTAAATTTTGCATAATGTTATAAACATTTTACCATTTTTTGACTATTTTTGATATAATTAGTCTGCTACTGCCATAGCGAAAATCACTATGGCAAAAACTAACAACAAACCATATAAAATGACCCCTGAAAGGGTCGCCCGATTTATGCTGGCTTCTTCTTTTACGGAGGTGAGCGATATGAGCTTGATAGAAACCTCCCAAGAATAATCACTGAAGACGAACACAACAAAATAAAAATACTCTTGAGTAAGAGAAATATCCCCAAGACGCAGAAACACGAAAGTGTGTTTGCTGGATTTATCACTTCACCTCAGGGTGAGTATGTTGGTCCTGATTACAAATATCAGCTTATCTGTGACTGTGGTAGAAAGTTTGCTTTTCGAGGTAAAGACAAATGTCCTTTTTGCAACAAACTCATCGAACAGATGGAATCACCAAAATATCTTGATTACACTTACTACTACAATATCGCTAAAAAGAAACGGAGAGAGCTATACAAATCGCTTAGTGAAAACACACTGGTGAAAAGACTCATTGAAGAAGTTACTGAACACATTCCTTTGTCTGAGGAGTTTGCAGAATGGAGCAGAAAACATATCAAGGAAATGCGAGATGAAGAAATCAATCAGAATCTCTTCAAGGAAGACATTGCTAAAACTGAAGCTGAGGACTTTATCGCAAAAAAGAAGCGAAGACGTGAAATGCTCGCCGAGGGTCTTATCACCGAAGACGAGTATAAGCAGGATATTGCTGACCTAGAAGCTCGTTATAAGCCTCAGGATAAGCGTGTGGACTTCGATTGGACCAAGAGAGCCAACGAGATTATTGACCTTGCTCAAGAGTTTACGGACCTAATGGAAGCTGAACATCAAATTCAACCAAAGAGAAAGGTCTTGTCGAGACTCGGTTCGAACATAGTGTGGGACGATGAAAAAGTCAGTATTTACTTCGCAAAACCGATAACATCACTATTTATTGGCTTCAATGAGATGAAATCAATAGATGATAAGTTCGAACCTAAAAAATACGTTGTAGATAAAGGCGGAAAAGAAAAAACTCCGCTTGAAAACGAAGTTTTTTCTACCTTGCTCCGGAGACAGGATTCGAACCTGTGACCAATCGCTTACGTTTGATCCATTATTACTAATGGTACGGACTATATCATTCCCATGTCCCGATATTCATCGAGATTTAGGGAAGAGGCGCTTCCGCCCTGACGTAATGTCGGGGAGTACTCCCTTAAGGGATAGTCTCTACACCTTTTTCAATCAGTTAATTCGCTGACTGAAACTTGGCTCGGTATTGCCCATTAGGAAATGGGTTTCACCGAGTTCACCTCTTTTACAACCAAACTTTCATTTGGAAGCTGCTGTATACCTGCTGCTACTTCTCTGTGGCAATTTGCACACAGAAGAATACATTTATCTAATTCACTTTGGATTATGTCCCATGATCGGGTGTATCCTTTATCGCCAATACCAAATGATTTTTCTTTTGGATTGAGATGGTGAAGTTCTAGTGCTCCTTGGTAACGAAAATAGCCACATATCTGGTATTTTCCACCTTTGTATTCTATAGCGAGAGTTTTGATCTTCTTTCTTCTTTTTGTAACTGCTTTGATCAAAGCTTCTCTACGATCGGCATATTTTCTCTTGTCTGGCATACTATAATTATACCAGTTTAGAGACGTCCACAGGCGACTGCTCTACCGCTGAGCTACTCCGGAATATATTACTAAAAAGAACTGAACAAAAGAAAATGTAACATATTCATCGTTTCAAATCAAAATTATTAGAAGTCTTGTTTAGGTGGTTAAAAAATTAACTTGAAACACATGTAGCCTCGACGTATAATATAGTAGTCGCTTATCCTTCAGTTAATGTTCAAATTCTATGAATATCAATATCAAAACAAGCAACATTACACTTACTTCTGCTATTAGTGAATACGTAGACAAGCGCTTACAAAAAATTTCTAAAATTATTGGCGATGATCAAACCGTTAAATGTGACGTAGAGCTTGGACGAACAACCGCTCATCACAATAAGGGTGACATATTTCGAGCTGAAATTCATATTGTTGGATCCGGTAAAAATTTATACGCCAGTTCAGAAAAAACAGATCTCTACAGTGCTATAGATGATGTTCAGAGTCAAACTTTAGGTGAACTTACGTCTCATAAAGAAAAAAAGATCTCTCTTGTTCGTCGTGGTGGGGCAAAAGTCAAAGCTATGGCAAAGGGTCTTTGGCCTTGGGGTAAAAATTCTTAAAAGACCTCAATCAAATTAATAAGTTAATTTTATATGGCAAAAAAATCGTTCTTTGATTTATCTTCGGGTAAACAAGTGGTTAATCAGTGGTTATGTATAGCATTTGTCTGCTCATTTTGTTTTTGGACAGTTATGTATTATGTAACCCAAAAGACTTATGATATTGGACAAAACTTATCGATTAGTGGTCGGTATTGATTGCTAGTTTTGGTTTTCCATATCCTCTGATAAAATCTTCATAAGAAATTTCTCTGCCTCCTTCAGGCACGACTTTTTCGATAGATAATTTTCCTTCACTAAAAGAAGCTCGAGTTATTTTTACGCGAATATTTCTCTCGTTATGCCGATGAGTAAAGAAAGCATGAGGCCATGTATGAAAAGCTTGAATCATTCTAAAGATACGATAAGGATCAGTAATTTCGTCTATTGAACCATCTTCTTTGGTAAATTTTTTGGTATAGGTAGCTGCGGTATGATTTTGTTCTGTAGTTTTTAGATCACCTTCGATCCAATTAGGTAAAATCTGTATCAATAGTTCTGTGCCTTTTATGGCAGCCATTTCTTCAAATTCATCATAGGTAGGCCATTCCAGAATCGTTACTTTTTTTTGAATCACAATAGGGCCATGATCCATTTTTTCATCCATATGCATAATCGTAATACCAGTGTTTTTTGTATCATCAAGCATTGCTGATTGGAGAGGGGAAGCGCCTCGATATGCAGGGAGGAGGGAAGGATGAAGATTGAGAGTTTTGGCTGGAGGTAAATCAATAACTTCTTTTGGCAGGATTTTTCCGTAAGAAGCTACAATAAAAACTGAGGCGTGGTGAGCTGTGAGTTTCTGTATGGTTTCTCCATCAAATTTTTCTGGAGTAATTGTTGCAACATTATTTTCTATCGCCCACTGCCTAACCACATTCGGAGTCATTATTTGTTTACGACCCTGTGGTTTATCAGGAGTCGTGACAATAAGTCTTGGAATCAGTCCTACTTTATGGAGTTCTTCTAAGACAATCACCGATAGTCGCGAAGATCCAAAAAAAATGAAATTAATAGTCATAATTTATTTTTTATTAGCTTGTTTGACTTCTTCCTCATTCATTTCCCAGAGTTCACTTGCTTTGTCGGTAAAAAGGATGCCATCTAAATGATCAACTTCGTGTTGAAAAATTTGTGCCAAAATACCACTAGCACCTCGTTCAATCTTTTTACCTTTTTCATCGATAGCGTGGATAGTTGCTTTTATTGAACGGGGAACCATTCCGTATAACCATCGAACAGATAAGCAACCTTCCTCAACATCTTTTTTCTCACGAGAAAGTTTGGTGATCTTGGGATTGATAAAAATAAGATCAGAGCCATCACCGGTATATGTTTTGTCAGCTTCTTTCAAGAGAGAACCAGAGACGATAAAAATACGCAATGAGACTCCAATTTGAGGGGCTGCAATTGCTATACCGTCTGGTTGAGACTTCAGGGCGGTTTTCATGTTAGATATTATTTTGTCGAGCTTTTCTGAGCCAATATCTTTTGGATTTACATCCTCAGCCGTTTGTCGTAAGACTTTTTTGTCCCTTTGTAGTATTTCGATCATGTAGGGAATATAGCAAGAAAAGGGGTCTTACGTAAAGAAGAATATAATAATGTTATTTAAATAAATATTATTATTTACAACAAACTCTCCGGGTTAACTTTTATTATTACATTTGGTGGCAATGACCTTAGTTTATTGACAAGGGTTAAATTTGGCCAGGAGTGTGATTCCATTTTTATTAATCCATGAATGATTGAGTTACCACGTATACTCGAAGTAAAAGCCGGAAATATATCTAAGATATGAGGACCAATTAATTTTTGAATATTAAGCATGTCGTTAGCAATAACATCTTTTTTACCTTCGATGCTTATTTTTATTAAGACTCCAAAAGGTGGATAGTTATATTGTTTTCTTTGATCAATAACAAAGCGAAAAAAATCACTCAAATTACCTTTTAATCCAAATTCAAAAACTTTTTCTTCGGCTCGACGCGTTTGAACAATTATTGAACGGGTAGCGATATTGCGCAGACGAATAAGTAAATACATTATTTTTTCTTCAATTCTAAAATCAGGTATTGCTAAAAGCGAATCCAAAGATGCAATAGCTGTATAGTCTAATTTTTCTGGAAGATATGGTAGGGCCATTTCGGTTCCCAAAAGAATGCTTCCTGGTCTAGAAACAAAACTTTTAACGGCATCTGTTATTTTTTCTAAAGTCGTCGTGCTGTCGGCATCAATTTTAAAAATTTCTAATTCTGGAAAACGTTCACGAATGGCGGCCTCAATACGTTCGATGCCGATACCTAATGGGGTGAGTCTCCACCCCTCACAAACTTTGCAGTTTTCATCAGCTGAACGTCTTTCACCACAGTTGTGACACATAAAGAAATTCTTACCACTTTCTTTTGAAGTATGAAGAACCACAGGAGCAGAACAAGAATTACATGAAACAATTGTCTCGCAATCTGAACAAACGGTAGATGAGGCTATGCCACGGCGTGTAGTTAGAATAAAAAGATTATTGTTTCCTTGATTGTTTTCACGGATACATTGTTCTAATTCTGGTGAAACGATTCGAAATTTATTTTCGCTAGCTTTATAAGTTCTCATGTCAACTAGATCATCTGTGGCCGTAGAAACAGATCTCCATTTAAATGGGGAACCTTCATAAATCTCATTATTCGTGAGTCGATTTAAAGTTTCAATCCTTAATAAACTATCTGAAATATAAACTGCTCGATTTTCATTTTTATGACAAATTTCAAGTGCGTGTCGTAAATCAATGTAAGGGGATTTTTGAGTTATCCATCCACGACTATTTTCTCTTTCAATAACAATAGTATCAATATCGTTACGAGGAAAAATTGGAAATGAACCAGTGGCAATTATAACTACCGGATGAATAGTCTCAGAAATTTTATTCCAAGTTTCCAAAATTTTTTTATTTGTTAAGGTTGTATGTAATATAAAGATATATCCATCAATTCCTTTTTCGAGTGATGAGAATAGATTTTTCGCATCTTCAATTGTCGGTACATAAAAAACTAATGATTTTGATTTGGCAAATTTCTGACGAATTAAACTACGCCATGAACTATGACGATCAGCTACATCAGCTTGAATAGCATAGGTTTCAACACTTTTTTTGTTTGAGGATTGTGAGTTGTCTTTTTTATTGTCTGTAATTAATGGCGAAGGTATCTTGTGGGCATTTGTTAAAAGTATATCAGTTATCAAAGAATCGATGACTGTTCCTGGATTGGTAACATAGTAGTCAGCCAGAAGTTTACAGGAATCAAGAAATGAAGCTGGAAAGAAAGCTGTAGCTTTTACTTTACCTAGTTTACGAATTTCAAAGGGGGCTTGGCGAATCTCAGTTTTTACATCTTCTACCGATCTTACTTCGGTTACAATAGCGTGAATACTTTTACTTCGGAGTGGTACATCGACTATGGCACCAATTTGAACATCCGTGGCTGTAAAATACGAGAGGGTATTTGCAATTTTAGCGCGAGATAGGGGAATGACTGTAATAATATTCATTGTTTATTTATAGCACTCCTACAGTATTTGTGAAATTTCCTTTGAAAGATTAGAATAAAATTAATTTATGAATCCGATAAATAAAGAATTTTTTATTATAAAAGGCTTATCTGGAAAGAAGCTTACAGGTGCAGTCAAGATTAATGGTGCCAAAAATGCCGCCCTCAAAGCTATGGCGGCTGCGGTGCTTTTTGATGGACCAGTAACACTCAATAATATTCCCGATACTAACGATGTAGGAGTAATGAGTGATGTTCTTGTAAAATTGGGTGCAAAAGTCAAAAAGACATCACCTAATACTTTTATTGTTGATCCGACTTCTATAAACCAAACTGATATCGATAAAGACTTAGCGCAAAATATGCGCGCATCAGTTGTTCTGACGGGTCCGCTTCTTGCTCGTTACAAAAAAGTTTCTTTCCCATCTCCTGGAGGGTGTGTTATCGGTACACGTCCGATTGATATGTTTATCGAAGGGTACAAAAAGATGGGGGCTATGATTGATCCCAATGAAGAAGCTGTTTATTCAATCTCTGCAAAAAATGGAGTTACGGGAGCTGATGTCTTTTTTAATATCCAAACTGTTGGTGGTACTGAGACTTTAATGATGGCTGCAGTTCTCGGTAAAGGTAAAACCATTTTGCGAAATTGTGCCATGGAACCAGAGATACTTAATGTGGCCGAGTGGCTCAATGCTGCCGGTGCAAAGATTAGCGGTGCAGGCACGACGACCATAGTAATAGAGGGGACAGCGGGAAAACTTCTTGATTCAAAAGTTACTTACACCACTATTCCAGATCGTATCGAAGCCGGTAGTTTTTTAATTCTTGGAGCAGCTTGTGCCGAAGAATTAACAATTAAAGATTGCCGCCCCGATCATTTGGAGTCAGTGATTAATTTATTAAAAGATTCTGGTGCTGTTATTTCAACCGCTGGAAATTCTATAACGGTAAAAGCCGCTAAAAACCCAAAACCTTTTAATATTCGGACTCACGAGTATCCTGGTTTTCCAACAGACCTACAAGCACCTATTGTTACTTATCTCACCCAAGCTCATGGTGAAAGTATAGTTTTTGAAACTATTTTTGAAGGACGTTTTAAATATGTTGAAGATCTTTCTAAAATGGGAGCCAATATTATTACTATGAATCCTCGAGAAATTCTCATAAAAGGTCCTACTCCTTTGGTGCAATTTTCAGAAAGTGATGAATTACGTGCGCATGATATTCGGGCAGGTTTTGCTTTAGTTATGGCGGCACTTATGAGTAATGGAAATTTTACCGTAAACAATATTCATTTAATTGATCGGGGATATGAAAAGTTAGAAGAAAAATTAAAAGACTTGGGTGCTGAAGTTATAAGAAATAAAGAAAGTTAAAATAAAAATTTGTGTTTATTATCTTGAGCTTTTGTGGTATAGTCGCGGCTACGTATGAGTATATTTTCTCCTAAATTAGGCATTGATCTTGGTACGGCAAACACTCTTGTTTTTTCTCCTGGTAAGGGCATTATTTTAAATGAACCTTCTGTCGTTGCTGTTTCTGAAATTGACAAAAAAGTTTTAGCAGTAGGTAATGAAGCAAAAGAGATGATTGGTCGTACTCCGGATAATATTGTTGCCTATCGTCCGATCAAAGACGGTGTGATCGCTGATTACCGGGTTACTGAAGCTATGCTGAGATATTTTATAGACAAAGCTTTGGGTCGTTTTACTCTTTTTAAACCAGAAGTTATGGTTTCTGTTCCTGCGGGAATAACTTCAACAGAACGTCGTGCAGTAATAGAGGCCGCCTTAAGAGCTGGTGCCAGAAATGCTTATGTTGTTAAAGAACCAATTTTAGCTGCTATAGGAGCAGGGATTCCTATTCAGGAACCACGAGGACATATGGTTGTTGATATTGGTGGCGGCACAACAGATGTTGCAGTAATTTCACTTGGTGGGATTGTGTCATCAAATTCAGTTAAGTGTGCGGGAGATAAGATGGATGATGCAATTGCTGATTATGTAAAAAAGACTTTTAACTTAGCTATCGGAGATCATATGGCTGAATTAATAAAAATAAATATTGGTTCAGCTATTCCACTCGATCAAGAATTGGGTATGATGGTCAAAGGTCGCGATTTTATTTCGGGTTTACCTCGTTCTACTGAAATTAAAACCAATGAAATTGTAAAAGCTTTAGCGACACCACTTCGGGACATGATTAAATCCATAAAGGATGTTCTTCAGGATACGCCTCCAGAATTAGCTGCAGATATTATCGATCAGGGTATTACAATGACAGGTGGTTCTTCTTTGCTTCGGAATTTACCTGAATTAGTTTTTCGTCGAACAGGAGTGAAAGCTCAGTTAGCCGAAGAACCACTTCTTTGTGTGGTAAAGGGAACCGGTATTGCTTTGGAACATTTGGATGTGTATAAGAAAAGTATTATTGCGAAGCGATAGTTTTTATTCCTCATTTTTCAAAGATGTTCTATACTTGATTTATGAAACTTTCTTTTGATTTACCTCATTTGTCACAACATTCATATTATCTAATTGGTTCAGATAACTTGAGGATAGAATTAAAAAATATTCTTGAAAATAATCATGGTATTTCTGTAAAAGCCAATCCAGATTTTCATGAATTATTTTATGAAAATTTTGTTATAGATGATGCCCGAACTCTGAAAGAATTACATGGCATAAAACCAGTTCAGGAAAATAGAAAAAAGATTTTTGTGGTGTCCATGAATGGTATAACTATTGAGGCTCAAAATGCTCTCTTAAAACTTTTAGAGGAACCAGCAGGATATGCTTATTTTTTTCTTATCGTTCCCTCAGCTCATCTTTTATTGCCAACAGTAAAATCACGTTTAACTTTAATCTCTACTTTTATCAATGAACATAAAAAAAACTCCGTAGAAGGGGAGAGTTTTTTGAAACTATCTTTAGCTAAGAGGTTAATTGTCGTTAAAAATATTATGGATGATATTTCTAAAGAAAAAAAGACTCGACAAGATGCCCTTAATTTTCTTAATGAAATCGAAATGGCTGTTTATGTAACTAAAGGTCTAAAAGTTGGTTCAAAAAGTTTGCAAACTTTAGCTTTAGCTCGTAAATATATAAATGATCGAGCTCCTTCTTTAAAAATGCTCCTCGAATCAGTGGCTATTAATTGTTAAATAGATAGTTTATGCTAATATACAAATATGGCATATGATTTTTCTACTCTAAAAAAAGGTTTTATCAATACAGAAGAATGGCTTAAAAAAGAATTTTCTTCTATTCGGACAGGACAGGCAAATCCGGTTGTTCTCGATGGTATTCGAGTTGAGGTTTATGGTACGCCAACTAATCTAAAAGAGATTGCTAGTGTAACCATTGAGGGTGCCCGTAGTTTGCGTGTTTCTCCGTGGGACAAGTCTCAGATAAAAGATATTGAAAAAGCAATAAATGTTGCAAATATCGGACTTTCAGTTTCTGTTGATGATCAAGGACTTCGCATAACTTTTCCTGAATTAACAACTGAACGTCGTACAGAAATTGCTCGGTCAACAAAAGAAAAACTAGAAGAAGCACGTAAACAGGTTCGCTTGCATCGGGACAACACAATAAAAGATATACAAAATAAAGAAAAAGATGGTGGTATGGGAAAAGATGAAGTTTTTCGTTTGAAAAATGAGGGTCAAAAACAAGTAGATGAGATCAACAAAAAGCTAGAAGTTTTGTATGAAAAGAAAGAAA
>CAZQUI010000002.1:61530-67605 GCA_964596595.1 uncultured Candidatus Saccharibacteria bacterium | reverse complement strand
GTTTTAAATTTAAAAAATATTGTTAATATTAATGTATAAGCTATGACAGTAATTATATTTCTTATAGTTCTTGCTATCTTAATATTTATTCATGAATTAGGCCATTTTTTGGCTGCTCGTGCTTGCGGAATAAGAGTAGATGCTTTTGCTTTAGGTTTTGGACCAAGACTTGTTTCTTGGAAAAGAAAAGAGACTGAATATGCCATTAATCTCATACCTTTTGGTGGTTATGTCAAAATTTTTGGAGAAAATCCAGATGAACTGTCTCTACATGGACCAAATTCAAATCGTAGTTTTGTTAATAAACCTCGTTGGCAACAAGCGATTGTTCTTGTTGCGGGTGTGTTTTTTAATTTAATTTTCGCTTGGGTTTTATATTTTGTTGTTTTTTCTACGGGTGTAGTTGCTACAACCTCTGGCTTTGAAGCTTATAAAGATAAATTTGAAAATCCTCGAGTTATGGTTACTTATGTTTCTCCTGATTCTCCAGCAGCTAATGCAGGAATAAAAGAAGGAGATGTTTTGTATACCGTATCTTCTATAGAAGATTTTCAAGAATCTATAAATAATAGTCAGGGTAAAGAAATAAGTTTGGCTTATAAACGGGGAGAAGTCGTGGCAACTTCTACTCTTGTTGCAGTTACTGGTCTCGTCCAAGATCGGTATGCTATTGGAATTTCTATGGATACCGTGGGAGATTTGAGACTACCGATTTTTACTGCTTTAAAAGAAAGTATCACTTATACCTGGGGAATGATTGTTTTGACTGCGCAAGGATTGGGTAATTTCTTTTTCGATCTATTTCGTGGTCAGGCTGACCTTGCTACTGTCACTGGGCCAGTTGGTATAGCTGGTATAGTTGGGGATGCTGCTTCATTGGGTTTTGCTTATTTACTGATGATTACCGCTTTAATATCTATAAATTTAGGAGTAATAAATTTAGTACCGTTTCCAGCTTTAGATGGTGGACGTTTGCTATTTGTAGGCATAGAATCTGTTATTCGACGTCGTATACCAATGAAGTTTGCAAATATTGTAAATTTTGTTGGCTTCTCTCTTCTCATGATTTTGATGGTGGTAATTACTTATAGAGATATTTTGAAATTGTTTGCGTGATTATTTTTTGTGATTGTTATTTTCATTACTCTCGCTAACCTTTAGCGTGATTGTCAATAAATTTTATTACAAGACGGCTTTTCCATTTTCTATTTTTGAGATATCATGTAGGCCATGAAACAATCACAACTCTTTACTCGCACGCGACGTGAAGCTCCAAAAGATGAAGTCGCTAAAAATGCCGATTTGCTCATTCGAGCTGGATATATTCACAAAGAAATGGCGGGGGTATATTCTTTTTTACCATTGGGTTTGCGTACATTAAATAAAATAGTCAATATAATTCGCCAAGAAATGAATAATATTGGTGGACAAGAAATACATCTGACTGCTTTACAAGATAAAAAAGTTTGGCAAGATTCTGGTCGCTGGGATGATGCTGTGGTAGATAATTGGTTTAAAACAAAACTCAAAAATGAAACGGAGTTGGGTTTAGCTTTTACTCATGAAGAGCCTTTAACTTTGTTAATGCGTGATCATATCAGGTCTTTTCGTGATCTTCCTTGTTCTGCTTATCAATTTCAAACAAAATTTCGCAATGAATCTCGGGCAAAATCAGGGATTCTTCGAGGTCGAGAATTTTTGATGAAAGATTTATATACTTTTTCTAAAGATGTCACTGAACATGATGATATTTATGAAAAAGTAAAAAAAGCGTATGTTCGGATTTTTGATAAATTAGGAATTGGAAATGAGACATATATTACATTTGCCAGTGGTGGATCATTTGCAAAATATTCACATGAATTTCAGACTCTATCTGAAGCAGGCGAAGATATTATTTATGTTCATCAGGCCAAAAAAATTGCTATAAATAAAGAAGTTTTACATGAAGAGGTTCTAAATGATTTGGGTATTACAAAATCTGAACTTCAAGAAAAAAAGGCTATAGAGGTTGGAAATATATTTTCTCTCGGGACACGTTTTTCTGATGTCTTAAATTTAAAATATACCGATGATCAAGGTGATTCAAAGTCTATAATCATGGGTAGTTATGGTATTGGACCTTCTCGAGTTATGGGTACTATCGCTGAAATCTGGTCTGATGAAAAAGGGTTACGATGGCCAGAAAGTGTGGCTCCGTTTGACGTACATCTCGTTGCTCTTTTTGATAAAGAAGGAAAAGTAAAAATAGCAGCAGAATCTTTGTATGAAAAATTAATTAAACAAGGAGTGGAGGTTTTATATGATGATCGTGAGGCAACTGCAGGAGAAAAATTTTCTGATTCAGATCTTATTGGTATACCAAAGAGGATTATTGTTAGTGAAAAAACTTTAGCAAAAAATTCTGTAGAAACAAAAGATAGAGTAACAGGAAAGGTGGAGATGGTTTCAATTAATGACTTGTAAAAATAAAAAACCTCGACAACATATACTGTTGATCGAGGTAGTTTGTCATTCTGAAAAATATCTTTGATCATCTTCTTCTTTTAAGATGTCTTTTGAAAGTCTCCTATTTTTTTTCTTAGTTTTATGATTTGGGATTTGATTGAGCGTTTCTATTATCTGAATGGCTGGAGCATAAATAGTTATGACCTTATCTTCCGAAGCGTGCATTGGGAGTGGGGAATTGTTTATTTGATTTGCAACAACTTCTGCTTCTACTTTCCAAATTAGTTTATTTCTATATTTTATAAGTTCTTGGAAGGCCATTGTTTTTGTCCAAACCTCATTACTGCACGATCCATCTGAAAAAATTATTTTACCAAGCTTCTTTTTTCTTCCCCAGACTTTGAAATAGGCAGAGGGAATGATTTTTTTCGCCATAGTTTTATGGATTCCGGTTTTTTAAAAGTTCAAATTTTAATTCGAAATGCAAAATATCATTTTTTAATACTCTTGTCAATCTCATTAATCTTGTCCGTATGTTAATGTTAAGGCCATGAATTTTAAAGAACGTAGTCAAAAATTTCTGAACAAATTTTCCAATGAAATTGGTATTGATCTTGGTACAGCTAATACTCTGGTCTATGTTCGTGGTAAAGGGATTGTCGTAAACGAACCATCTGTTGTGGCGGTGAACCAAAAAACTGGTCAAGTGGTTGCCATAGGTACTTCTGCAAAAGAAATGCTTGGTCGAACACCGCAACATATCACAGCTATTCGTCCATTGGTTGATGGGGTTATCTCAGATTTTGAAGTTACTGAAGAAATGTTGGCTTATCTTATGAAAAGAGCTGGAGAATTTTTACCAAAAAAATTATTAGGTCCAAGAGTGGTTGTTGGTATACCATCGGGCGTTACAAATGTTGAAGCTCGTGCTGTGCGTGATGCTGCAAAAAATGCGGGAGGGCGTGAGGTTTACATTGTCGAACAGCCAATGGCTGGAGCTATTGGTATCAGATTACCAATACATGAACCTATTGGAAGTATGATTATTGATATTGGTGGGGGCACATCGGATATAGCGGTAATTTCTTTAGGAGGAATTGTTCGTTCTAAAAGTCTTAAAGTAGCGGGAGATAAATTGAATAATGATATTATTTCTTATATTAGGAATGAATTTAAAATTTTGATTGGTGAAACTACCGCGGAACAAGTAAAAATAAGTGTTGGTACAGTTATTGTTAGTGATCCGATGGAAACGACTATTCGTGGAAGGGACCTTATCACTGGACTTCCGCGTGAAGTGGTTATAACTGATTCAGATATACGGGAAGCTATGAGTCAATCAATTTCAATCCTTTTGGATGCAACGAGAGAAGTTTTGGAGACAACACCACCAGAAATTTTGGCAGATGTTATGCGTCGAGGTATATATCTGGTTGGCGGTGGAGCTTTGATCAAAGGATTGGATGAACTTTTATCAGAAACTCTCAAGTTACCAGTAACGGTTGCAGATGAACCACTCACAGCTATTGCTCGTGGAGCGGGCATAATTTTAGAAGACTTGGATCGTTATCGTAATGTCTTAATACATAGCGAAGATGACTTATTTGCAGACAAGTAGAAGACCTTCTCAAACTCGAAACAGAGCTCTCATTTTTCTTGCTCTGTGTTTAGTTTTAATTTGTGGTCTTATTTATTATGTTTGGCCAAATTTTATACCGGGTACTTTAACAGCTTTTGCTCGACCATTTTGGCGTTTTGAATTTGCCTCAAAAGGGGGAGCGTTTCGTTCGCAAATAATATTGATGAATGAAATTGAAGAATTAAAGCGTCAATTATCAGAAGCAGAAGTTCGACTTGCTTCAATTTCCATGTTGGAGGCAGAAAATTTAGAATTAAAAAATTTACTTGGTAGATCTATTAATAATGCTACTTCAACAAAAGAATCTTTTCTGAAATCTGATAAAAAATTAGCAGCCGTTTTAGAGCGTCCACCATTCATTGCTTATGATGAATTGATCATTGATCAAGGTTTAGATGCTGGATTTGCTGTGGGAAATAAAGTTTATGCGCCCGGAAATGTTTTAATTGGAAAGATAGAGGCTGTATTTAATAAAACTTCAAAAGTTATATTGTTTTCTTCTCCTCAAAAACAATATCAAGTGCTAATTGGTCATAGTCGAGTTCCAGCTACAGCTTTTGGTCGAGGAGGTGGGCAATATGAAGCTCAAGTTACTCGTGATGTAAAAATATCAGAAGGTGATTTTGTCGATGCGGTATCAATTTCAGATAAACCATTTGGCATCGTTTCGGCAATTATTTCTGATCCAACTCAACCATTTGAAACCGTTATATTTGCACCCCCGGTAAATATTTATGAGTTGCGCTGGGTTTTGGTTGAAAGATAAATGTTAAAAACATGAGTATTTTTTTTCGTTTGATAATTAATGTTTTACTATTTGTTTCGATTATTAATGGATGGTGGTTTTTTGCTGTGACCTTTGTTTTTCTTGGATTTAGGTTTCAATCTTTTTATATTGAAGGTTTATTGGCTGGTATCTTTTTTGATAGTTTATTTGGAATGATACCAAGCTTATATTTATGGGGGTATATTGGCACAATTACTGCAGTTATTATTTGGATATTTGTTAGAATTTTAAAGAAGATAACAAGAAGATAAATTAAATATTTTTTTATCCAATGTGATAGGATACTTTCATGAAAAAATCATGGGAAAAAATATTTGCTAGACGAAATAAAAAAAATTACGAAATTGCTCCTGATGAAGTAATGCTAGATTCTAGTAACTTACCAAATTTTGATCAAACTCAATTTGAAGGTCGTCTCGAAAAACCTATTTCTCTTTGGTTATTATATGCTATAGGTTTAATATTTTTTTTATGTCTGGGGGTCTTTCTTTTTCAAGCAGGTAAAATGCAAATAATAAATGGTAAAGCTTTTTTTAAGCTTAGTGAAAGTAATTTATTGAGACCAGTTCCAATTTTTGCGGGTAGAGGAGTAATATATGATCGTAATGGCACAATGATTGCCTGGAATTCTCCTGGAAATGTTCCTGCACCAGGGCAGATAACCGGCGCAACATCAACAGCGAATATTTTTACAAATGACATTGTTACTCGGCGTGAGTACGCCACATCAAGTGGGATGGCTCATGTTTTAGGGTATGTTAAGTATCCTTCTAAAGATAATAATGGGTTTTATTATCAAGAAGATTTTGAAGGTGTAGATGGTGTAGAAGATTATTTTGATGATCGTCTAAAAGGTTTAAATGGCTCGCGACTTATAGAAGTAGATGCTCGAGGCAATATTATTTCTCATAATATTGTCCGACCACCTCAACAAGGTGAAAATATAAACTTGTCTATAGATAGTCGGGTACAAAGCGCTCTGTATAGAAATATTAAAGATATTGCTCAAAGAGTTGGTTTTGCTGGTGGAGCAGGAGTGATTATGGATGTAAATACTGGAGAAATCATAGCTCTTACGAGTTATCCTGAATATGATTCACAGGTTATGTCTGACAAAGTTGATTCTGTTGCGATAAGAACAACACTTAATGATCCAAATTTACCTTTTTTGGATAGAGCTGTAGACGGGCAATATACACCT
>CAZQUI010000002.1:46566-61520 GCA_964596595.1 uncultured Candidatus Saccharibacteria bacterium | reverse complement strand
TTAAGCCGTATATGGCTCTGGCCGCTCTTAATGAGAAAATTATTAATCCTACTGATGTTATCGTTTCCACAGGTTCAATTTCGATACCCAATCCTTATGACGAGACAAAATCTACTGTTTTTAGAGATTGGAAAGCTCACGGTTCTGTGGATATGAGAAAAGCAATCGCTGTCTCTTCGGACGTTTATTTTTATGTAGTTGGTGGAGGCTATAAAGATCAAAAAGGTCTTGGTATTGCCAGGATCGATAAGTATCTGACCATGTTTGGTTTTGGTCAACCGATAGGAGAATCATTTGTGAAAGGTAAATCTGGAATCATTCCTACTCCTGAATGGAAAAAACAAACTTTCAATGAAGATTGGTATTTGGGGGATACTTACAATACTTCCATTGGTCAGTACGGATTTTTAGTCACTCCAGTACAGATGGTTAGGGCAGTGGCTTCATTGGTAAACGGAGGGATGATTTTGACTCCAAATATAGAAAAGATAGAAAAACCAAAAGTCGAAAGTATAATAAATATTCCAGAAGAATATTTTAAGATTGTTCGTGAGGGTATGAGGCAAGGAGTTGTAAGTGGTACGGGCATTGCTTTAAATGTTCCTTATGTTGAAATTGCAACAAAATCTGGTACTGCGGAGCTTGGTGTGGCAAAAGATAAAGTAAATTCTTGGATTACAGGTTACTGGCCATATAAGAATCCTCGTTATGCTTTTGCTGTGATGTTGGAAAAAGGCTCTGTGCACAATCTGATTGGAGCGGCAGCTGCTACCAGACAACAAATAGACTGGATGAATTTAAATACCCCAGAATATTTTAAGTAACACTTTTTGTTTTAGAGTTGAAACATTCAAAATTCTCTGCTATGATATAGACCTTAAAGGTAATAATATACAACCCTTAGAAAAGAGCTATATGTCTAACGATACACAATATTTGACAGCGGAAAAGCATAGTGAATTGAGTAAAGAATTAGAAATATTAAAAACCGAACGTCGTAAAGAAGTTGCGGAACATTTGGAATATGCAAAGAAGCTTGGGGATCTTTCTGAAAACGCCGAATATCATCAGGCACGTGAAGAGCAAGCAGAGGTAGAAGATCGTATCAGTCGTCTCGATAATCTTATAAAGAACGCGGTTATTACTAGTACTCACGGTAAAGACATTGTGACCATCGGATCAACTGTTCGTCTTGAAAAAAATGGCGATAACAAATCTATGATTTACACTATTGTTGGTTCAGAAGAAGCAGATACCAATCATGGTAAAATTTCAAATCTTTCTCCTATTGGATCAGCGTTACTGGGACATAAAATCGGAGATGATATAACAGTTGTTTCGCCAAAAGGTAAAGTAATCTATAAGATAGTGGCAATCAAATAAAAATATTTTCATGCTATGGGTAGATGATATTGTTCAAGAGATTGAAAAAAGATTTGCATCCAAAATTACAAAAGGAAAGCAACTAGTTATTCGTGACGAAAAAACTGCATCTGGTCGTGTTCATGTTGGTTCATTACGTGGAGTTGTTATTCATGGAGCTATTTCTGAAGTTCTTTCTCAAAAAAATATCACCAATAAATATCTTTTTGAGATAAATGATTTTGATCCCATGGATGGTATACCAGCAAATCTTGATCAAAAAATTTATGAACCACATTTAGGGAAACCGTTATATAAAGTTCCGTCTCCTGATGGTAAGGCAAAAAATTTTGCTGAATATTACGGTCAAGAATTTATGGATGTCATAAATGAAATTGGTTATAAACCAGAATTTTATCTCTGTAGTGACATGTATCGTTCTGGTAAATATAATAATTGTATAAAGATAGCTTTAGAAAAAGCCAATCTAATCAGGGAAATATATAAAAGAATTTCTGGGTCTGTACGCGGTGAAGATTGGAATCCGGTTCAGATTATTTGTGAAAAATGTGGTAAAGTCAGTACAACAAAAGTGAGTGAATTTAATGGGGAGTTGGTTTCTTATACCTGTAAAGATTTGGAATGGACAAAAGGTTGTGGTTACTCGGGAAAAGTATCTCCTTTTAACGGTAATGCAAAATTACCTTGGAAAGTAGAATGGGCAGCGAAATTTGGTATATTTGAGGTAGACATTGAAGGGGCAGGAAAAGATCATTCTACAAAAGGTGGTTCACGTGATGTTGCTGAAGCTATTGCGCGAGAAGTTTTTGGTTTTACGCCACCTCTAAATGTTCCATATGAATTTTTGCATATTGATGGGAAGAAAATGTCTTCTTCAAAAGGTGCCGGATCTTCATCGAGGGAAATGGCTGATCTTTTGCCCCCGCATATTTTACGTTTATTGCTTTTACAAAAACCACCTCAAAGAGTTGTAGATTTTGTTCCGCATGGTGATACGGTTCCTATTTTATATGACACGTATGATCGTTTTGCTGCGGATTATTTTTCTGGAAATCGCCAGGGTGAAGCCCGGATATTTTCACTTATTCATTTTGAAGAAATAAAAGATTTACTTTCAAATAGATTTTTACCTCGTTTTTCACAAATTGCTTATTTAGTGCAAATGCCACACATAGATATTCTTAAAGAAATTGAAAAAGAAAAAGGGGCTGTATTGACTACTGCTGATATGGCTGAAATAGACTTGCGTAAAAAATACGCTATGCGTTGGTTAGATTTATATGCTCCACAAGATTATAAATTTGATCTCAAAAAAGAAGTTCCAGAACAAGTAAAATCATTTTCTGTTGAACAAAAAGCAGCTCTACGTAATATTTTAAATTATATTGAATCAAAAGATGTTTTGGATGGTCAGGAATTACACACAAATCTCCATGAAATACGTAAAAATTCAGGGTTAGAGGCTAAAGTATTTTTTGAAACTCTTTATTTGTCTTTTTTGGGTAAAAGTAGTGGTCCAAAAGCTGGTTGGTTTTTTAGTGTACTCGATAAAAAATTTGTAGAGCACAGACTAAAAGAAGTTGTTAGTCTTTAAGAAATTACTCTTAAAAATTTTACTTTTATAGATTCACTTTATTAAAGAAGGGGTAATTTTTTAGTTTATCCACAGATAATTTCTTTATTTTTGGCTAAAAGTGGGGTAAAATATCCATCAAGTGGGAAGAAGTGGTATAAAATATTAATTTAGTTAGTGTAATTTATTACTTTTCCTACCAAATATGCTCATCGGGGAATACAGACACACTATCGATGGCAAGAATCGCCTTTCACTTCCTGCAAAATTTCGTCAGGAAATGGGCAATAAGGTGGTTATTACTCCAGGTTTAGATTCCTGTCTCTTCATTTTTACTGTAGGAGAATGGGAAAAGATCTCAGAGCACTTGTCAGTGACTGGAAACTCGATTTTGCAAGCAGACAATCGAAGCCTTAATCGCTATCTTTTAGGAAGAGCAGTTGAGGTTGAGATTGATAGTGCCGGTCGTATGTTGATTCCAGAACATTTACGTGAGAAAGCCAAATTAACAAGTAAAGTTGTTTGTATAGGAGTTAGAGATCGTGTGGAAATTTGGGATGAAAATAATTGGAATGCATACGTTAGTGATGTGGAAAGTAGAGCCGATGCGTTAGCTGAGAAATTAGGTCAGTCTGGGATGCTTTAAATATATGACAAGCATCCATAAACCAGTTCTTTTAAATGAGATAGTTGAGACTTTCAAATCTCAAGACGGTAACCATTTTGTTTTTCTGGATTGTACCTTGGGTGGCGCTGGTCATAGTTTGGCAATTGCCGAATCTTTGAATGGCAAATTGACGATTGTGGGTTTGGACAGAGATCCCCAGGCAATTGAAAGAGCAGAAAAATTGCTAAAAGGTAAGGCCGAAAGAATTATTTTAGAAAATGAAGATTTTCGAAATCTGGACAAAGTTTTAGATAAGTATCAGATTTCTGTTATAAATGGTTTATTGTTGGATTTAGGAATATCTTCTGATGAACTAGATAATTCTGGACGAGGATTTTCGTTTTTGAAAGATGAACCATTATTAATGACAATGGGTGATCCTGCTAATTATATTTTTACGGCAAAAGATATCGTTAATAATTGGGAAGAAGGTACAATTGCCGATATTATCTATAGTTATGGTGAAGAAAGATATTCTCGAAGAATAGCTCGTGCAATTGTTAATTATCGATCCAAGAAGTCTATCGAGACGACTAAAGAACTTTCTGAAATTATTAGTATGTCTGTACCTCCTGTTTATCGTAGATCACGTATACATCCAGCCACTCGAACTTTTCAAGCCTTAAGAATTACCGTCAATGATGAATTGAGTGCTTTAAAAATTGGACTTCAAAAAGGATATGAAAAATTGGATCAAGGGGCCAAAATGGCAGTTATATCATTTCATAGTTTGGAAGATCGAATTGTAAAAGAGTTTAATCGTGAAAAAGCTAAAGAAGGAGCAACGATTATTACAAAAAAACCTTTAGTGGCTTCAACGTTAGAAATTGAAAATAATCCTCGTTCACGAAGTGCAAAATTAAGGATAATTATAAAAAATACATAGCAAAATTTTAATAATATTTATGACTAAGATTGTTACTCAAACATATAAATACACACATGAATATAAAGTATATATTAATTATGTACTATTAATGTTGAGTATGGTGATGGTCATGTTTTACGTTTTTAATATATACAAAGTAATTGCTACTTCAGTTGCAGTAAGTCAAGCAGAAACACGCTTATCAGAATTAGAAAATGAAGTTCAGAGTTTAGATTCAAAATACATTGAGCTTTCAAATAGAATAACACCAGAATTAGTTCGTGCTCGCGGAATGACAGAAGGTACTGTTACAAGTTATATATCTCGCACAACTTCTTTAGGCGTTATATCATTGGGTGGTCATGAACTCTAGTCAGCGTTTACGGGCACGAATAATAGCATTTTTTATTATTACTGCAGCTTGCGCTTTGGTTATTTCTTTATACTGGGTCCAAATAGTAAAAGGTAAGATGTATGCTGCCAAGGCTGATCAGCAGTATGAAAGACCATCAAAGACTTTATTTGATAGAGGTCCAATTTATTTTTCTTCCAAAGACGGCACAAAAGTTTCCGCTGCTACTATTGCTCGTGGTTATATTGTTCATATGGATCCATCAAAAGTTATAGATCCTCAATCAACATATGATGCGTTAAGTGAATATCTTAAATTAGATCATGATAAGTTTATTAATCAGGTTTCAAAGATTGGTGATCGTTACGAAGAATTGTCAGATAGAGTTAATGAAGAGGATTCAATTGCTATAGCTGAACTTGGATTGCCTGGTATTGGGATTTCAAAACGCAATCGCCGCTCCTATCCAGGTGGTCAGCTTTCAGCTCATGTTTTAGGTTTAGTGGGTGAAAAAGAAGATGGAACAATCGAAGGTAGGTATGGACTTGAAAGAAGTTATGAAGATGTTTTGAGGCGTACACCAGTTACTTCAAATTCAAATATTTTTGCTCAAATATTTGGCGGTATTCGCGATACTGTTTTTGGTGAAGGGGAACGTAAGAAGGGTGAAATAATCACTACAATTGAACCAACTGTAGAAGGTCATGTTGAAGGTGTTCTAAAAAAGACTGAGGCAGAATGGCATCCTGATAGAATTGGAGCCATTGTTATGGATCCTAAAACTGGTGAAATTATTGCTATGGCAGCATTACCAACTTTTAATGCAGATGATTTGTCTGGGGTAAAAGATGTTTCAGTTTTTTCTAATTCGCTTGTTGAATATGTGTATGAGATGGGATCAATTATGAAGCCGCTAACGATGGCAATCGGCCTGGATTCTGGAGTTGTAACTCCAACTTCAACATATAACGATACGGGCACTTTACAATTAGATGATAAAAAAATATCTAATTATGATGGTAGGGCTCGAGGTATAACAGTAATGCAAGAGATACTCAGTCAATCATTAAATGTGGGAGTTGCAACAATTGCTTTGAAAGTGGGCAGCAAAACTTTTACTCGTTATTTTGAAGCTTTAGGTTTTAAAGAAAAAACGGGTATCGATCAACCAAATGAATCTACGGGTCTTTTGGATAATTTGGATTCTGCCTTGGATATCGAAATTGCTACTGCTGCTTTTGGACAAGGTTTAGCGGTGACACCGATTGCAATGATTAGAGCTTTGGGAAGTTTGGCTAATGATGGATATTTGATAGAACCCCATTTGGTAAAACAAATTGATTATATTGATGGCTCAAAAGAGGTGATTAAAGTTAAAAAGACTGGACCTATTTTTGATAAAGAAGCGGTAGAAGACACAACTAAGATGCTTGTAAAAGTCGTGGATGAGGCCTTAAAGGGAGGAAAGATAAAAATGGAACATTATAGTGTTGCTGCTAAGACGGGGACAGCACAGATACCAAATCCAAATGGTGGTGGTTATTATACCGATAGGTATTTACATTCATTTTTTGGTTATTTCCCAGCTTATGATCCAAAATTTATAGTTTTTTTGTATCAGATTAATCCAAAGGGCGCCCAGTTTGCCTCTGATACCTTAACTATTCCTTTTCAAGAAATTACGAAGTTTTTAATTACTTACTATAATATTCCACCAGATAGGTAGTCGGGAGATTTATTGTTTTCTCTAAAGTTAGGGCAAAATGGTATACTAGATAATTATGGGTATATTGAAGAAAGTCCTGATAATGATCCTGACCTTGCAATCAAGGCTTATTTTACGAAAATATAAGCCTTTTATCGTGGCAGTTACCGGATCGGTAGGTAAAACCTCTACCAAAGATGCTATTTTTTGTGTCCTCAAATCTCCCATGGTCTGTAATGATCAACACCTCTGTTATGTCAGAAAAAGTGAAAAAAGTTTGAATAGTGAAATTGGTTTACCTCTCTCTGTCATAGGAGTACCAAATGCTTGGACCAGTCTTTCTGGTTGGCTTCATAATATTAAGATTGGGTTTGGTCTTATCTTGCGACGCCACGAATATCCCGATGGCTTGGTTTTAGAAGTGGGTGCAGATCATCCGGGTGATATTCGACGTATTGCACATTGGTTACGACCAGACATTGCCGTGATTACGCGTATCAGTCAGACACCTGTTCATGTCGAATTTTTCTCTTCTCCACAACAAGTCTTCGAAGAAAAAATGTTTTTGGCACAGTATGTCAAAGATAAGGGTACTGTTGTTCTCTATGCCGATGAAGATAATACTTTTTCAGTTAAAGAAAGTTTGGTGCAATCAGGTAAATCAGTAGTTACTTACGGACTTTCTGAACGGGCTGATATTCGAGGTACCAGACCAGAGATGATATACGAAGAAATTAATAATCAAAAAAATCCGGTAGGATTTTCGTTTACTATCGAGATTAAAGGTCAAACCGAGAGTATTCCGGTAGTGGTCAAAGGAGGTCTTGGAACTTCGTATATGTACACTCTCGTGGGGGCTGTAGCAGTAGCGTATTCACGCGGGATAAGTAAAGAAATGATCATGCAAGCTCTAGGGGAGTACCGGGTAACTCCTGGACGTATGAATGTCTTACCGGGTATCAATGATTCTGTCTTGATCGATGATACCTATAACTCTTCTCCTGATGCAGTTATAGCTGCTCTAGATGCTGTAAAAAATATGGAGACGACAGGAAAGAAGGTGGTAGTTCTCGGAGATATGATGGAATTGGGTAAATATGCCAGTGAACAACATCGTCATATTGGTAAAGAAGTGGCTCCGGTAGCTAGCTGGCTGGTGACTGTCGGTCAACGTTCTCGTCTTACTGCTGATGAAGCTATAAAAAATGGTCTTTCTGCCGATAAAGTTACTTCTTTTGATCGCTCAGAAGAGGCGGTAAATTTTCTGACGAGTCGTATACAACCTCGCGATGTTGTCTTGATCAAAGGTTCTCAGTCTATGCGTATGGAAAAGATCACCAAAGCCTTATTACAACACCCAGAAACCGCTTCGGAACTTCTGGTAAGACAAGAGAAGGAGTGGCAGGAGAAAGATTAAAGTTTTCCTCCTACCGGCAGGCAGGAAATATTAAATATAAAAAATTTGGTTACTATCAGCGGCCATTATTTGATACAGACTAATTTTTCAAGTCAAAAATAATGTGGTAGAGTACATAAATATCAATTTTTGTTCTTGTACTTCCGGCCCTATCGTCTAACGGCTAGGACGAAGGCTTCTCAAGCCTTAAATCGGGGTTCGATTCCCCGTAGGGTCACCAATTTTGAACGAACGAAGTGAGTGAAAAATGTGACCCTCAGCAAAGCGCCTGCGCGCTTTGCGTCGGGGAATCGAAAAGGTTGAGCATATTTTCGACACTTCGAAGTGAAACGAAGAAGGGGAGAAAATGCGAAACCTGTACCGAAGCTGTAAGCTTCGATTCCCCGTAGGGTCACATCCAGCGATTTATCGCTATTATTCTCCGAACTTACCTTGAAAAATAAGGAGATTTTTGGTGTTCCACTAACTATTTCTTTATAGGTCGGAAACTCCAAGAACAGAAGCTGGTAGGTTGCCATTTGTTCACTGTAAGTTTCTACATTTAGGAACATTTCCGTAGGGTGTTCCATTAGGGTTTTTGAGTAATCGAGGAATGACGTGATTTCGTCATACCCAAGCTCCATTTTCTTTCGTTCCTCTTGAGCATCTTTCAATTCAGCACCCAATCTCTCAAAGTCAACTTCTAGTTCTTTGCTCACTGCTTCCGAAGTGCTTTTCTTGATGGCATCCAATGTCTGACGCAATTCCGATTGAAGACCAGCAATCCTTCTATCAAACCACCTGTTTGAGTATCGAGCTGACGTTTTATTTCAGTTCTAGGGAGCTTGGTAGCCCAACTGTCATAGTTTTTACGAGATTGAGCTTTCATGTGGGTGACGTAGAGGTCACGTACTTTCTCGAATGATGCACAGTAAGGGTTATTCATTCATCAATTTTATCCTAACTAAAACTCAGGATTAGTATTGACATAAACAATATTATGTGCTAATATGGCACTATGTTCTTTTACATTGGATAGTGGCTTTGAAAGGAAGCCCTGGTGTTCCAAACCCTACACCGAAAGGATTAGACAAATGACAGCAACCGCAACACTCACCTGGGACGACGTCCTCAAGCGTGAAGACCTCGTCGGCGGCGACATCGAGTCCATCGAAGACGGTGTCGCGTATCGCGGCCCCCTCGCCAAAGTCGAGGCGGACGGCGACACTATTCGGTTCACATCCCCGTGGTGTGCCCGAATGAACGGAAGCGAATGGGAGAAGTGGGACATCACGTCCAGCTTCGTCGTCACCAAGGAAGTTCCTCCGCAGGACATCGGCGATGGTCGTGTGCACTTCTCGATGCCGTTCCTTGGCGCGTGCACCATCTTCCCGAAGGGTGGGAGCAAGCTCGACCCGCACAAGGTCAAAGGGCTTCCTCTGGCTTCGGAGCGGCTCCTCGCTCTATATCCCGACCTTCCGCTCGACCGCGACAAGGCAAAGGCCGTGCTCACCGAGCGCAGCTTCAGCCACCAGGTCGAAGCCCTCGCACAGCTTCCGACGGACGCGACCCTGGGCGACCTGCTCAGCAAGTTCCGTGCGGACAGCTCGAAGGAGGAGTTCCTCTGGTTCTACATCGAGGCCGTCAAAGGCGAGAAGGACGTGCACCAGAAGGTGTATTGACCCTCTCAGGTGCTCTCGCACCAAATCAGTAGCCGTATGGTTCGCCCAGCGGCTACTTTCTTTTTATATACTCACTACTATAGTTCTATTACCTCTGTGCTAGAACTCTGCTACGGTTATTGAATAAAATAGCCTTAGTTTGCTACACTTTCCATATTCCTCATCAGCTTACTCTGGAGGCTAGGACACCAGTAAAGTACTTCGTTCCAACGAAGTACCTCTGACTGTAAGGTGTTCCAATCTAGGGACTGGAGGGTCACCAACGGTTCCTTATTTTGTTTAAAATCCTCAGAAAGTTTGAATAGAGGCTGCAGTTTCGGTGTTCAATTGAGAATTTGCTGATACATTGGCGCTTCCTTGAAGAAAAGACTCATGAGAGCACGTCGATTGTTCAAATCTTCAGCGTTGAAAAGGATTTCTGCAGGATGTTCCACATTAAGCAAATAAAAAAGTATAAAAATACTGTGTAGAAAAAATTGACATAAATCTTTTTTTATGGAAATCTTATTCAAGAATTGCTTCTTTACAATCGTATCTTTCGATGCGATGGAGCTTTTCCTTGCAAAAAATAAATAATACTATGAACAGAATCAATTGGCTGGCTTCATTCTTTGCCTTATGGGTTTGTCTGATGTGGGAAGTTAAAGTTTCAGCTTCAGAGCCTATGGAAGTTCCTTTGGTGACGGGAAACGGCAAGCTTCTCTTTGAGGTTTATCAAGTTTCTAATATGCTTCCTGAACCGGCACAAGAAGCATTACCCAGAGCTCATGGAGGTTTCGCTGTTGATCGGCGCGAAGGTCATGGGGAAGTTTACTTTGCTTTACCAAAAGCTGGTATCGTGAAACTGAGTGCTGATTTGGAAGAAGCGGAATTAGTCGAAACACCAGAGGTGATGAAGGGGATTAATTTGCATAATTCATGTATTTGGAGTTTTAAGGATGATCCTCAGACGGGGGTTTATTTATCCTTTCCTTCTGATAGTGGAAACGCTGTTTTTACTGTTGATTTGAATGGAAAATTTCTTCACACGTTGGGTGCACCTAAACCAGGAGATGATCTTGGAGACCAGATTGCTCGGGATTGGTTTGATAAGAGAAAGAAATTTGTGCCAACAGACGTGGATATGGCAAATAACTTTCTTTATATCACCACGGGATATTCGGACCTTGATAAAGTTCTCACCGCCAAAGTTGTGAGTGTAAACCCGATGAAAATCGAGTGGTACAATCTTTCTTTTGGTGGCAAGGGTAAAGAGGTCCATAAGTTTGGTACTGGTCACGGTATTACGGTTTCAACTAATGCACTTCATGGTAAAAAAGGTTTAGCAATCTCAGATCGACCGAATTCTTTGGTAAAGAAATTTTCATTTCAGGGCAACTATGAAGAATTAACAGCCCTGCCGAAAGGTAGTTTACCGTGTGATATTTACTATGAAGGTAAATATGCCATTGTTGGTTGTCTCGAAGGTCCCGATAAAAAGAAGGGGGCACCCATATATATCCTCGAAGGAGGAGAGGTTGTCTCAACTCTTATGATTAAAGAAGATTTGAAAATGGCTCACTTTACGCATGTACACAATGCTGTAGCTAAAACTATCAAAGATCGCTTATATATTATTGCTCAGGCGTGGAATCCGGGCGACTTTGTAATTTTGCGGCAACATTGAGATATTTTTTTAAATCGTACTTTCATTGACCCGCGATTATACGCGGGTCATTTTTTTAGTCAACAAATTTTGTTTTACCATTTGGAACACGTGAACAATATATTTGATGCTGTATTTGCTCAAGCTTCAGTGCTTCATATTCCCAAAAAAGATGTTTTACATGTGCTACACAAAATGAAAGATCAATTGAATCCGGGTGGTCTCATGTACCTTGCTGTAAAAGAAAAGAAAGAACATCAACCAGAAGAAGAGATTAAGAAAGAGAGTGGTTATGGATATGTATACGAAAGATTCTTTAGTTATTTCAGTATGTCTGAGCTCAAGGATTACATAGCCAAACTTGGGATGGTATTAATGTGGGATAAAAGTTCTCAGATTGATAATACTACTTGGTTCCAGGTTATTGTTAAAAAGACTTAATTTTTTCTTTTCAAAACTATTTTTTTGATAACTCTTCTATCTTTTTCTTAAGCTCATGAATTTCATTGCGGATATGGAGAAGGGTAATGGCTTCTTCTTTGACTATTTCTTCGGTTTTTTCTTCGATCTTTTTTTCATGGCGAAGCCCCGATAATATTATTCGATCTCCAATAAAAGTTGAGACCATTAAGCCAGTGATAAGTAAGGCGATTGTAGAAAATATAATTTGATTTGGTGCAAAGAAAAACCAATTTAGTGCAGGATTTACGGACATTAATATATCGGCTGTTTCCCACACAGCTCTCCAGAATAGAACAACTATAACGCCACCGATAATGGAATAAGTAATGGGAAACCGCGAAAGATTTTGGCGTATATAATCCTCAAGCTTATCAAAAAATTTAATCATGTTAACAAAGTATAGTTTACTGTTTAATAGTATAGCAATGATTAGAGAATATCAAATCCGGTGCTATAATAAAAATTATAAAAATATGAATCTAAAATTATTGTGGACTTTGAGTCTTTCTATTATTATAGGCATTGGTCTTGGTCTACTTTCATTTAGTGTAAGTTGGTTAGATATGGAGAATTCTCTTGTGTCCATTTTTATTTATCTTGGAGTAGGACTCATTTTGTTTTTAGTGGACAGAATTTCGGCTTTGAAAAATAAGTTATTAAATCTCTTCATTTTTATTATTGTGGCAGTCATTTGTCATTGGTTACCATCACTGACAATTTTGGGATTGTATATGCTAAAAGTTTGATTTTTATGATATGTGGAAAATAAATACTTTAAACAAGTATCCATTAAATGTTTTTACGCCCATTTTAGTTTTTGGCTTGGGAATTTTGGTAGGTGTTATTTTTTCAAAAGATTCAAAAATATTTGTTAGTCAAAATGTTAGAGAAAAAAATGCTCATTATGATTTCATCAAACCTTTACTATTTACTAAATTACCAGAAGATATTTCTTTTCCAGAATATGCCGATTTAGAAGATAAAGTTTCGGATTACATTGATAATTTAATTTTTGAAGGGAAAGCAAAAGATGTGTCTTTTTATTTTCGTAACTTAGATTCTAATGAATTGGTCTCAATAAATTCAGATGAAACTTTTTATCCCGCTAGTATGCTAAAAGTAGTTACATTAATGGCTGTTCTACGGATTGCTGATAATGATCCAAACTTTTTAAATAAAAGAATTGTCTTGGAAGGTGATGATAATGCTGCCATAAGTAGTCAATCACGATATAGTGTTAAAAATCCTATAAGATCTGGTAATTCATATACTATCAAAGAGCTTATTGATCATTTGATAATTGAATCTGACAATATTGCAAATATCGCTTTATCAAATTTAATTGGAAAAGAAAATATTGATAAGATTTATTTAGATTTAGAGTTGCCAAAACCAGATTCTGTAGAAGATACTGGTTATACTACTAAACAATATTCACGTTTATTTAGAGCACTTTATAACGGTACCTATTTATCTCGGGAATTATCAGAAAAAGTTTTAGAACTACTCAGTCGTTCTGATTTTAAAGATGGAATTGTTGCCGGTGTACCACGTGATGTTGTGGTTTCTCATAAATTTGGTGTTCGTACTATTTTGGCGAACAAAAATAATCCAAATCCTCTGATCGTTAAATATCGAGAATTACATGAGTGTGGAATAGTTTATTATCCTGGTCAGCCTTATTTTATTTGCGTAATGACGAGAGGTAATGATTTTGTGGAATTAGAAAATATAATTAAAAATATTTCTCAAATCACTTGGGAAGAAGCAGAAAAAATTTTAAGAAAAAATAAATAAAAAGGTTTTCTGCGTGTTTATTTTTTTTGTTTAAATCCTAGAAGAGAGTACCAAAAAGAACATTTTTTTGATAGTATGACCGTCATGAATGATGAATCTCAAAAGGATAAAAATTATCCAAATATTCCGGACGTTTTTCTGAAGCCGTATGATGCGTCTTCTACAGAGGGTAAAATATATAAAATCTGGGAAAATAGCGGATTATTTAATCCAGATAAATCTGTAGAAAAAGGCCTTATTTCTTCAGATGCTCCATCTTTTACGATTATTATGCCTCCAACTAATGCCAATGGCTCTTTGCATGCTGGTCATGGTTTAGTGATGACTATAGAAGATATAATGACTCGTTATAAACGCATGTGTGGGTATCGAACATTGTGGTTACCTGGCCTAGATCATGCTGGTTTTGAGACGCAGGTTGTATATGAAAAAAAGCTAGAAAAAGAAGGTAAGAGTCGTTTTGATTTTGAATTAAAACAGTTATACAAAGATATTCTCGATTTTACTCTAACAAATTCTTCTTTGATAACTTCTCAGATAAGGAGTATGGGTGCTTCTTGTGATTGGTCACGTCAAAAATTTACTCTTGATGATGATATTGTAAAAATTGTTTATAAAACATTTAAACAACTTTCTGAAGATGATCTGTTATATCGAGGTAAACGTATCGTCTCTTGGTGTCCAAAACATCAAACTTCTTTTTCAGATTTGGAAATTAAAGATGAAGAAAGAACTGAAGAGTTTTATTATCTAAAATACGGCCCATTTGTTATTGGGACTTCTCGTCCAGAAACTAAATTTGGTGACAAATATGTCGTTATGCATCCTAACGATAAAAGGTATGAACAATATAAACATAGACAAAAAATAGATCTTGAGTGGATCAATGGTCCCGTCACCGCCACTATCATAAAAGATGACGCTGTTGATATGGAATTTGGAACAGGTGTTATGACTATTACACCCTGGCATGATTCGGTAGATTTTGATATCGCCGAAAGACACTTTTTAGACAAAGAACAGATTATTGACGAACAGGGTAAGTTATTATCGATAGCTGGCGAGTTTGCTGGTATGCATATTAAAAAAGCCAGACCATTAATTATAGAAAAATTAAAATCCAAAGGTTTGGTTGAGAAAATTGATCCTGCTTATAAGCATGTTGTTCGTACGTGCTACAAGTGCGGAACTCTAATCGAACCTCAGGTAAAGAGTCAGTGGTTTGTTAGGATGAAGCCTTTGGCTCAAAAAGCAATAGAAAAAATTAGAAATGGTGAGATTATGTATATACCCGAACACTATCAAAAAATTTCATTACATTGGTTGGAAAATATTATGGACTGGAATATTTCCCGTCAGATTGTTTGGGGAATTCCTATTCCAGCCAAAATTTGTACTGTCTGTGATCATGGTTTTGTTGATCT
>CAZQUI010000002.1:0-46556 GCA_964596595.1 uncultured Candidatus Saccharibacteria bacterium | reverse complement strand
CGTGTCGTGATTGTGGTGGGGCAGTTAAAAAAGATACTGACACCTTTGATACATGGTTTTCTTCTGGTCAGTGGCCTTTTGCTAGTCTCGGTGGTGTCGATAGTTCAGATTTCAAAAATTTTTACCCAACTAGTGTTATGGAAACAGCTGGGGAGATTATTTTCTTCTGGGTTTCTCGCATGATTATGCTTGGTCTCTATAGAACAGGCCAGGTACCATTTAAGACCATCTATCTTCACGGTTTGGTGCTTGATGCTAAGGGTCAGAAAATGTCAAAAAGTAAAGGTAATGTGATTAATCCTCTCGATTTTACAGCTAAATATGGTACTGATGCTTTCCGTATGGGTCTTGTCATTGGTAATACACCAGGAACCTCGTTAGCTCTATCAGAAGATAAAGTCTCGGCATATAAAAAATTTGCCAATAAGATTTGGAATATCACTCGATTTGTTTTAGAAAGTACCGAGGGGAGTTCTTTAGAAGTCAGTTTTAGAGATTATTCTGAAATTGATAATAAATTAATTACCGAACGCAATCTTTTGATAAAAGAAATAACAGGAGAAATGAATGATTATAAATTTTATATAGTTGCAGAAAAACTTTACCATTATATCTGGCATCGGTTTGCTGATTTAATTCTTGAAGAAAGTAAAGTTATTTTAAAAGAAGGTTCAGAAGAAGATAAAAAATCTCGCAAACAGTTTTTGTTACAAACACTAGATATTATTCTTAAAACTTTACATCCGTTTATGCCTTTTATTACAGAAGAAATTTGGCAGATAATTCACAAAAATCAATCACTCCTTATGGTGGAAAAATGGCCACAATCGTAAAGTGTTTTTTATCCCCATAAATTTGTATTAAAAAAATGAAATATAAGATAAACTAGGGTAGTAATTTAATATCTATCTCATTTTTCATGAATAATAAATCATTAACTTTACCTCTACTTGCATTATTTGCAGTCTTTCTTTTGGCTTCTGGGGTTTTTGTTGGGTCTATTTTAAGAACAATTGGTAATTCATCTAAACTAGCTTCATTGCAAGTATCACCTTCTAGTCAACTGGCTCACGTTGGTAGTGGTTATGAGTGGGGAGATTTAAGAGGGTGGTCTTGGTCTTCAAATATCGGTTGGATTAGTTTTAACGGCAATGATGCTGGTGCTGGTGGTGGTATTCATCATGTTTATGCTGCCACTTCTACAGTTTCTCCCACTGTAGCCGCTTTTAGAGGTTATGCTTGGTCTTCGAACGTCGGCTGGATTAGTTTTGAACCCGGGGATATTACTGGTTGCCCTTTGGATAGTACATATGACACTCCAGTAAGTCAGGGAGGAAAGGGTGCAAATCTTCCAACGGGAATAACTGAAAAATGTACTCCACGTGTTGATACTTCAACGGGACATATTAGTGGTTGGGCAAGAGTACTTTCTATGAAAAATGAAAATCCAGCCACTGGTTGGTTGCAGCTTTCTGGAACAAATCACGAATCACGCGGTGGAGGTGGGGTAACTTATGATCCGGTGAGTAAATCAATTACTGGTTCAGCTTGGGAACCATTGGTTCTAGGATGGGTATCATTTGATCTAAAATTAGGCGATCCGGATGTTGCGGTTACTTTACCGTTGGATTCTTCGTGCACATCTAGCGCCGGAAGTAGTTCTGTTCCTCCGGGCACAACAGTTACTTTTCAAGCAAATGGTATAAATGGTGTACCACCATATAATTATCGATGGGGTGCAATAAGTAATCCGTTTGTTGGTGTAAATGCAACATCCTCAATTTACACTTCATCTGGTTCAGGTCCAACTGTAACCGTCAGAGATTCAAATTTGGCAACAGATACAGTATCTTGTCCAAATGTTACCGTTTCCGCTCCAACAACTATTAGTTTTTATATCGGTAGAGATTCTGTGAGTACAAAAACATCCCATTCCTTGAGAAGGGGTTCAAAATTTGCTGTAAGTTGGATAAATAATCTTCCAGCTAATTATACAGATTGTGGAATAGAAATTGATAATAATGGAGATACGTATTGGAGTGCCACTATTAATTCAGGTATTATTTCAAATAGTTCAAGTGGAGGTATAATTAATTTACAGACAGATGTTAGTCCAAAAGGTACCTATGTATTTGACTTCATGTGTACGGATCCTTTGATTCCTGACACAAGACACGCTGCTCCTGCAACACTTCGTATCATTGGGGCCAGTGATCAAGAAGAGTAAGTTGTGTGTTAGAGTTTATGTTCGGATTGACTCAATATCCTTTACGGTTTAAATGAAAATATTCCATATAACTCCGATTTTATTTCAAAGATTTGTTTGGCCATTTGTTAGATTTGGTTTGAAAATATTTGTCCATTTAGAAATTAGAGGCTTAGAAAATATTTGTAATTTAAGATCCGGTGTTATTTTTGCTTCAAACCACACAAGTGAATTAGACGGATTTTTAGTTGCTGCTTCAGTACCATTTTGGTCGCGCTTTTTACCCATGTATTCGGTTTCAAGAGAAAGAAATTTTTATGTTGATTCAGGGTGGAGGCGCTATATATATGGTTCATTATTATTTAATTTTATTGGTGCTCCTCAGGTACGTTCCGGATATAAAGATTATGAAATTTCTTTATCAAATCATATTGCCATTTTGGAGAATGGAAAAAGTGTATTAATTCATCCAGAAGGACGTATTAGTCGTAATGGCCAGATTGGTGAAGCGAGGGGAGGAGTGGCATATTTAGCTCGGCGTACTAATTTATCAGTTATTCCCGTTGGTATATTCGGAGCATATAATATGAGCATTTCCGATTTTTTTCTTCGTCGCCGTCACATTGTTGTTAGTTTTGGTGGACCAATTACTTCTGATGAACTAGATACTTCTGTAAGATATGAATTTTTGGTGCACGATAATATTTATAGAAAAGAAGCAGAGTATATGATGGAAAAAGTAAGGACAATAATATCTACTGAAATTATCTAGATTTAATTTCTTTCTGTTATTTTAATAAAATTTTCAATTATATTACTCATATTGGCAATTGATTCATTAGCATTTGAAAGGGAATTTTCTAATTCTGAGTTTGCTAATTTTTCATTATTTTTTCGAATAGATTCCAGTTCCCACTTTAAAGAAGTTAATGGTGTACGTAAATGGTGTTGAGTTGAAGTGATAAATTCATCCTTGGTTTTATTGAGTTTTTCAAGCTTAGTTCGAGCTTCTTTTTCTACTTCATAAGCTCTGCGAATTTGTTTTGTTTGTTCAGATATTTTTTCTTCTAAATTTTCGTTTACTTCTCTTACTTTGGTGTAAGCAATTTTTATGTCTTTTGCTAATTTTTCTATATGGATACGCTGGTGTATTTCATGGAAAACACTGCGAATAAGCATTATGCCAAATATCACTGTTATAGTTAATAAGCTACTTTCGATCACTATATCTTGCCATGTTTTTGCTAATATTAATCGAGTTAACATCATTACCCATAAGCCAAATATTACAACTTCTACCATTATAACCTTGATGTTAAATAAATGATGTTTTGTTATTGAATAGGCAATAAAAGTGAGGAAGATTAGGAAACCTATACTATCAATTCCCCATATAGAGAAACCAAAAAAATATGGAAAAATAAATGTTGTAGAAGAACTAAAAGTTAATGCTATAAATGCGCCACTGGTTATAAGTTTTAATTGTTTTTTCTCATCAGGGTTTGTACAGTTTTTATAACTAGAAATTAATTTATATATTATTAAAAAAGCTGTTATCAAATAGAATATCGAATAAATTGGTAAACCCCAACCAGGCTTACTTATAGCTAAATATTCTGAATAAATTAAATCATAAGACTTAATTAAAAATCCTGGATAAAATGAGCTTACAAAAAATAGTATAGAAAAAAATAGTATAAAAAATATTTTTTTGTTATCCGTTTTCTTATCTGTTAATTGGAGTGTCCATATTAGTCCCGCGGCTATCACTAAAGATCCAAAGGCGAATGTACTATTAAACCAAAAAATGGAGTTATTAACTCCACTTATATAATTAGTTAATGTCCAAGTTGCTGATAAAAAAGTAAGAATGGCAAATAGTTTATTGTTAAATGATTTAATATTTTGTGTCAAAACAAAAATTCCTAATATTAAGTTAATAAATATTGCAATTATAATTGTAATTTTTATGATCATTTTTTAACAAATAATAAACTGTAAACAATTTAAGTTTGCAGAGTGTTATAATAAGTACAATATAATATCATGAGTATACATAATTTTATTTTTAATGGTAAGCCTAAAAAAGTATATTTAGAAAAGTATAAAAATATTAAAAAAAATGAAGTTGTTGCATTTGAAAATCTAAAAAATGAAGTGAAATCATTATTAAATAATTGTTGGGGAATTTTTCCTGATGACTTTATTGAAAAACACATTCTAAGTGCTGATAATTTAATAATTGCCCGAGTAGAGAATGAATGTGTAGGTTTATGTGCAATGAGTTTGTATAATTTATTAAATTTAAAAATTCATTACATAGAATTTTTACTTGTAAATAAATCTTTTCAAAGGTCTGGACTCGGATTATTTTTATCATTCAGAATGATGAGAGATGAAATAGTTAAAAATATTCTATCAATATTTTTAGGAAAGCCATTAGAAGTATTTTTTATAACTCCAAACATAAGGGTTTTAAGTAGTACAGCAAAAATTGCCAGTTTTATTTATCCAAATCCTTATTTGTCTGATCATTTTGGTAGAATACCAATGGCTGATGATGAAACTTGGAATATTGCAAGAGAACTTCTTAAAAGAAGTGATAATCCTAATAGGGAATTATTAAGAGAAGGGTTGGTTTTAAAATCGTCTTATGCCAGTATGCCTTGGTTAATATATAACAATGACAGTGCGCCGTGGGATAAAAACGAAAAGATAAATGTATTCGCCAGAAATTATTTGAATTATCATAAAGGTGAAGATAGAGAATTTATGGTTAGGGCACACATAAATTTATTGTCAATCATAAAGTATATTATTAAATAAAATGTTTTACTTCTACATTTTTTTGTTTGTATTAATAATTATTTATTTATATTGGCGTTTTTTATTTTTTTATAGAAATCCAGAAAGAAAAATACCTTCAGGAAATAATATAGTTTCTCCTGCTGATGGTACTGTTGTGTATGTCAAAAAAATAGAAGGTAGTAGTGTTCCATTATCAATTAAAAATAAAAAAGTGATAAAATTGGACGAAATTTTTAAATTAGGTAATAACATAGATTATTTATACGAAAAATAAAAATTATCTAATGACAATGATGTGGTGGAGAGTCTTGTTTGGTATTAGGCCATATGAAAAATATAGTAATCATATATTTCAAAATGAAAGAAATACTTTGTTAATTAAAGGTTTTTTTCCTGTATGGGTTGTTCAGATTGCTGATATTTACGTTAATAAGATAGAATGTTGGGTAAAGGAAAGTGATAATGTCAGCAAAGGTGAAAGATTTGGAATGATAAAAATGGGTTCACAAGTTGATTTACTTTTTCCAGTATCTCCTATTGATAGTTTGGTTGTAAAAATCGGAGATAAAGTTAGAGCTGGAGAATCAATTATTGCTAAAGTTAAACAAAATCAAGATGACGTTAAATAGTATAGTGTCAATTTTTACATTTTTTCTAACTATACTTCTAAGCTCTTTTGTGTTGTTTGAAGACCCAAAAAATAAAATAAATAAATTATTTTCATTGCTAAGTTTTTCTATCGCCTTATGGATCGCAAACAATACCCTAGCTGATATGGTTAAAGACTATAACTTAGCTTTATTTCTAAGTAGGACAGCTATAATATGGGTAGCACTACTTCCAATATTTTTTAATTATCTTATATCAGCTTTATATTTTAAGTTAGATTATATTTATATTAGAAAATATAAATTAGTTTCACTTTTGCTAATAGTAATGTTGTCTATAATTATACTTTTTAGTCAAACAAGTATTAATATTGATTCAGTTGTTTTAGAGGAAAGTGGAGTAAATTATAATCCGGGAATTCTTTATTATTTATTATTCTTTGAATTAATAGTTGGTTTTAGTTTCGGTTTTTATGGTTTATTTAAAGTTTTTAATGAATCTAAAAGTTCTAAAAAATCTCAGGCTGGTTTTATAATAGCTGGTTCATTAGTAACCGTTATACTTGGGGTTGTGACAAACATAATATTCCCACTTCTTGGATTTAGTTACATAAATGTTATTGGTCCTCCTAGTGTCTTGTTTTTTGTTGGTCTTACGGCAATTGCCATCCTTAAACACCAGCTTTTCAATGTAAAAGTGATTGCAACAGAATTGTTAGTTTTTTCATTATGGATAATAATTTTAATTCGTACAATTATTTCTGATACCACTACGGATTTGATAATAAACAGTGTCTTATTTTTAGTTTTAGTGATAATCGGCATCTTCCTTATTCGTTCTGTAATCAAAGAAGTTGATCAACGAGAAAAAATTGAAAAACTGGCTCTAGATTTACAGAAAGCCAACGATCGACTAAAAGAAGTAGATAAACAAAAGTCCGAATTCGTATCATTTGCTACCCATCAATTACGGGCACCACTTACTGCAATGAAGGGTTACGCATCCCTAATTTTAGAAAAAGAGATGGAGCCTGTTTCAGAAAAGGCAAGGGAAGCTGTCGGTAGAATATTTGAATCAGCCAATACTTTGACTGCAATTGTTGATGATTATTTAAATGTTACCCGTATTGAACTGGGGAGTATTCGATATACTTTCGACACAATAAATTTAAAAGATTTGGTAGAAAATGTTATCGCTGAATTGAAACCAAATATAGATAAATCAATAAATATTAATTTTTCAGTTAATATAGAAAAATCTAGCGATTATTTGATTACTGCTGATAAAGATAAACTCAAACAAGTAATTGCAAACTTGGTTGATAATTCAGTTAAATACACACCAAAAGGAAAAGTTGTCGTGTCTCTAAGTTATGATACTTTGAGTCATGTTTATGTTTTTAAAGTTTCGGATACTGGTATTGGTATATCTTCACAAATACTTCCTAAATTGTTTCAAAAATGGAGCCGTTCGGATAATGCCAATAAAACAAATATCAAAGGTACTGGTCTCGGTCTCTACGTGGCTAAAGAAATTATTAATGCTCATCATGGAACCATTCGTGCTGAATCTCCTGGTGAAGGAAAGGGTAGTGTATTTACAGTAGAACTAAAACCTCTTAATCAAGCTTGAAAAATAAAAAAGGGTATCCGTTTGGGATACCCTTGTTTGAGTGATTTTTACATCTCTAAGGACAACTGTCGACCATGTGGTCTCTTTGGCCACAACCTCCTGTTGATTTCGATTGCCATTTGTGTAGAGATCCTTCCATCAACCACTTTATGGGCCAATTTGGCCCACACATTGGCATGTCTTGCTCGCAAGGTCCTTCTTTTTTGTTCGTTCATTCAATACTCCTGTGTTGTTATTGTTAATGTCCGAAACTACTCATATAGTATACCACTTTAGGCTATATTTTGTCAAATGTTAAATATTTGGTATTTAAAGAAAGTATTTTAATAAGCCAAATTCCTCAAGGATTTTTATATTGATCCATTCGATAAGATAAAAAATAATAACAAAAACTAAAATTTTGGTTATTAATTCAAAAATATATCCAAAAAATTTACTATCCACGAAAGTGAGATAATTATTGTTTGATAATTTCTTCTACGACTGATTTGACTTCAGCGCCGTCAGCTTTACCGGTAAGTTCTTTCATTATCATGCCAATAAACTTACCAGCATTTTTTGGATCAAAATTTCCTTGAGCTTTTAAAGATTCCATTCGAGTTTTTGCAATAATCATTATTTCTTCACGGGGCATTAAGGAAGGTAAAAATGACTCTAAAATATTGAGTTCTGATTTTTCTTTGGTAGCTAAATCATTACGGCCACCTTTTTCAAATTGCTCGATAGAATCTTTACGTTGTTTTACATTGCGACGAATTATAGCTAAAACAGCATCGTCAGTGAGAAATTCTGATCCGGCAGTACTTTTACCAGCTATTATTTCATTTGTGAATTGGGCGTTTAGACCTCTTAGTACGTCTAATCTGATAGTATCTTTGGCACGTAAAGCTTCTTTTACTTGTTCTTTTATAGTTTGATGTAGCATGAGTATAGTTTACATTTAGGAGATCAAAATTGAAAGGGTGAATTTTATTGACCATCTGCCAACTATAGTATACTCTTTAGATAGAACTTATTGTTCGGTAATACGTTTGGTGTATTACTTTTGACAATCAAATAAAAAAGAAAGGCTGGTTTATGCAAAAAATGATTAAATGTTTCTTTGTATTAGTATTTTTACTAGTACAAAATTGTATCGGCGGTCAGATTTCTGAAGAAGAGATCAAGTATCATCTTATCGATCTGGGTAATTCTAGTAGAGGAGCAACAGGTATTAATAATAAAGGAGAAATCATTGGTTATTATTTCACTAATGGTTACAATCGATCATTCTTTTATTCACGAGGTGTTTTGAGAGACATGCTACCTGCTTTTGCGAACAACACATTTCCTTTTACGATAAATGACAAAGGGCAAATAGTTGGTTATGGCTCTAATCCTAGTACGCCAGAAATGAATGTTTTTTTGTTTTCAGAAGGCAGTATTCGTTATCTTGATAATCTCACTTCCATTCTTTATCAATCATTGAGTATCAATAACTATGGTCAAATAGTTGGAACTTTTGTCCCTCGACAAAATTCTTATCCTCACGCTTTCCTTTATGAAAATGAAAATACAAAGGATCTTGGGACATTGGGGGGAATAGGAAGTTCAGCTAATGCAATTAATGATCAGGGTCAAATTGTAGGCAATGTGACTTTTGATAATCAAACCTATCGAGCATTTCTTTATTTCAATGGACAAGTGCAAGATCTGGGTACTTTAGGTGGAAAAAAGAGTGATGCTCGTGCGTTAAATAATTTAGGGCATATAGTGGGCGAATCACAGCTTATAGGTAATGATCAAACACATGCTTTCGTGTATAAAAATGGAAGTATGCAAAGTCTGGGTACTCTGGGTGGAAACTTTAGTCGCGCTCAATCGATAAATGATTCAGGGGAAATGGTAGGTATTTCTAAGATTACAGGGAATGCAACAAGTCATGGTTTCTTGTACGTTGGAGGGGTAATGAGAGACTTAAATGATCTTCTTGTGGCTCCTCATCCTGATCTCTATATCTACGAAGCTGCTGCTATAAACAATATGGGTCAAATTGTCGGTAGAGGTATTACTCCAGAAGGGAAGTTTCGAGCTGTTCTGCTTAATCCTCTTCCTTACAAAAAAACTATTGAGACTATTGAAACACAACCCACAAAACCGGTGTATGGAAATGTGCTGATCAAAGAGGATGGTAAGGATAGTTTGGTGGTTGTGACGCATGGTCGGATACCTACTGGTGATGATCCTAATGTTTCTACTGCATGGGTTAATACCATGACTACTGCAATAGCTGATTATTTGAATTCTAGTAATATAAATAATTGGCAGGTGTTGGGGTATATGTGGATTGAGGGAGCAAATCACTTCTTGCCTCAAACGTGTATAGAAAACGCAAAACAGCAAGGCATAAAACTTGGTCGTCAAATTGTCTACCAGGGATACACCAACATACACTTTATTGCACATAGCGCAGGTGCTGCACTGATTCAGTCTGCAACTGATGTAATTAAGGCTAACAATTCATCAATAGTGGTTCATGAGACCTTCTTAGATCCATTTGTTGGAGCAGGATTTTCTGGTACATCAACATATGGAAAGAGTGCAAATTGGACTGATAACTATTCATCAAATGATCATGATACTAGAAATGAATATGTGCCATTTACCTACAACATTCTTACTCATGCTTACAATGTTGATGTTACACAACTTGATTTTGAGAATAGAAAACAAATCCCACTTTGGGTTACTGAAAATGCTACACCTTGTTATGTTACAAGGTCGACTCATAATTGGCCCATTCAATTTTACTTAAATACAATTATCGGAGATACTACTTCAGAGTATGAAGGCTTTGGATTTGGTTTGAGTGAAATTGGAGGGAATTGGAATTATGCTCTAAGTCAGTACAAAGTTGGCAATGATTCACCGGGCCACACATTAGGCATCCCTGATCCTAGTGATTGTCGCTTTAGTGTTCCTGCTCCTAGTAAGTTAACTACACTTTTGAATGTGTTTACGGCACCCACTATTCAAAGTGACACTGGTACTATCGAAAAAACAAGCGAATCGTCTGTCACCTTATCGACTGGTTCACCCGCTTGGCTATTGTCAGTTGTTACTATTACCAATCCGATTAACACTGTTTCTTTTGGCACTAAATTTACAAGTGCTACAGGAGCAGAAGGATTGTTGTCTGTGTTGTGGGATGATCAAATCATCGGAACAATTGATGAGAGGGTAATAACCTCAAATTCTTTTACGTTTCGGTTTCCAAATGCGGTTCTAGGAAGTAGTCACTTCTTGGGATTTCGTCTAGATCCATTCACCAATATTCAGTCAGTAGTGAGTATTACAAACATCACACTTCAACAGATTGGAGTCAGTGAACCATTCTCACTATCATTCACAGGAACTACTACTAATGGAGTAAGAGTTCAAGAGCTTACAGGTGAACCAGGGTTTGAATATTATGTTCAAAGCTCAACAAATCTACTTGATTGGGTAGACTTCGCAGTTCTAGTCAACACGAATGGCACGGTTAGGTTCTATGATCAGAGTTTAACCAATGGTCAAACAAAGTTCTATCGTGCCATTGTACCGTAACAGTTAAATTGTTCTTTTGTCACAGAGCTCACTTCGGTGGGCTCTTTTATTATACGGGTGTAAATGCTAAGAGAAAGTTAGCAATAACAGGCAATAAAAAATATAGCATTACCAATCCGGCTAGAATAACAATGTATCCAATTAATTTTGATTCCTTTATATTTATATATGATGAAAATATTCCATATAAAATTAAAATAATTGCGACACCGCTAATTAAGGGATTTACTGAAACTATGGTAATGTTCGGATCAGGAAAATACATGCCACAAATAAGCAATAAAAGTGCTATAAAATACGCTCCTATTATTAAATAATTTTTATTATATTTCTTCATTCCTTAATCATACCCATAAACATTCAATAAAACAATTTGAGCATGGTAGATATTATAAATGGTAGCTCCAAATTTATTCTTTAGTTTTTCACAGAGCTCACTTCGGTGAGCTCTTTTTAATTAAAAATTAGAAAAAACCCTCCAGTATACAAAAATAAAAAATAAAAAATAGCCAATAAAAAACCTAATATTGTGAGAAAAATACCTCTCCATGAAGATTCACTAGCTCGGGTACTCTTTTGAGCAAAAAATATACCAATAAACAATGTAAGAAATATAATGATATTGGAAAAGACTAAAAGAATTTTTACTAAGAGTAAATTTTTAACCAAGTCTATTCCCTCTGGAAAAATAATAGAAAATATAAAAGCTGAAATATATAATCCGATTGACACTAAGAAGTTTGTATTTTTTTTTCATAAGTTAATTTTATTTTATAGTTTCTATTATTTTTTGGATAGAGGGGCTCTTTTTTTATTTAAAAAATCCTAAAAAAGCCCAAGGTAAAAGGTTAAATAATATAATTATCCATACTCCTAATATTAATAAACCAGTGCCAATCAAAATATTCCCTGTGATCTTGGAGTGCTTGTATTTGTATGTAGAAGCCTTAACTATTCCGTATAGAAGAGAAATAAAACTTAAGGTAATAGGTATAATTATTGCTAGAGTGTAAGCAATCTTATCAATATGTTCATATCCGTATATTTTTATAAGTAAATATATAAAAAATACTGAAATAAAATACCAAACTATTGGTGATAAATATAAACCTATTATTTTTAATAAAAAATTATGTTTATTAAAAAATGACATATTATAATTATACATTTTATTATTTTTTAATACAAAGAAGGATTGTATATATTGGTTCTATCGTGCTATTGCACCGTAACAGTTAAATTGTTCTTTTGTCACAGAGTCTGCTTATCTTTGGATGAGCGGGCTCTTTTTATATGCGCCATGATATGTAATAAATGATAAGTGGTGAAAGAAGAACTAAAAATCCAATTAGTACCATCAGATAACCAAGCCAGGGGGATTCTTTTTGGTGGTTACTTTTAAAGCCAAAGAATATCCCTGTTATTATAAAAATAATACTAAGCCCTATTATTGTGTACCCAATACTATTTGGAGCGGGATTATTATATGACCAAAAAAATTGTGGAAGTACATAAGTTATTATAGTAGCTATTAAGTATGATCCAAAAGAAAGTTTTATATTTTTATATTTCCTCATTCATTAATCATACCCATAAACATTTAATAAAACAATTATCGCTACTCCCGTATTTTTCTTGAAAAATTTATATCATCTGCATATTTATGCGCTCTTTCATTTATATAATATTTTTCGCGGGTTTCTTGAAAGAAAAGATCGGTATCTATGAGCCCAAGATCGTAGGCTAATTTATCTGAATTTTCTGGTAGTAATAAACTGATATTAAGCAGAGGAACACGATTTGGAGTAATTGTATTTATGTGGTTTACAATATTTGTTGTGCAATTATTTGTAATTGTATTATAAAACTCTGGAGATTGTTTGAGATCATTTGCTCTTTTTATCATATCTAAGAATAAAGTTTGAGATTTTTCGATAGATCCTTTTGCAGGATAAACATATACTGGATCATTTCTATAGTTTGATCGCAATTTTATGGCATCTTTTTCATCAGCTATAACATACATAATTTCGTATTGATTGAATAATCCAAGAATTGGACTATAAGTTTCACCCTTTTCTTTTCTTATTTCTACTGATATGGAGACAAATTGATCGCCTTCAAATTCAAAACTCAAAAAAGTATGAGCTGACCCGGGTATTCCATCAAACGGTTCTACAACATACCAAACTTTTTTGAGTTGATTAATGTCGAAAGTTTTATCGTAGTAATAAGAAGTGTAATTATCTGTGGAGGTATATGAAAAATTACGAATATTGTGAATCGTGACCAAGTTTTTTTGAATGTCTGCATAAGGGAGAACTGCTTGATCATTACTCCAGTTACGGTTATTTGAAGGAGTAGTTAAAATATTGATAACAAAGTAAGAAATAAGTAAAGTTGATACTGCTATTACAATAGGGTAAATGATTAGAAATTTGAACCAGACAAATGTTTTGTGCATAAGACAATTGTAGCAAAATTTTATCTAACCCTGTACACTTTATTGATGCAAACTACTCTGATTATTTTAGTAATCTTGGCCATTATCGCTAATATCTTTTTGGTAGCTGTGATTTTTCGCCGCAAAGATGGTGATAATGAAAAAAACAGCGATGGAACTGAAGCTGTAAAATTGGTTTTACAACAAATGAATACAAACATGCACGAACTTTCTAGGACATTGGATCGGAAAGTTGGTGACCTAACCAAAACAGTTGATACAAAAATCAGTGAATCTTCTCGTTCTATGCAAGATTCTGTGCGTATTCAATTATCAGAATCATCAAAGTTAATTAAAGAAGTTACAGAGGGTTTAACCAAATTAGACGAAACCAATAGACAAGTAGTATCTTTTGCAGATCAATTACAAAATTTACAAGATATTCTTAAAAATCCAAAGCATCGTGGTATTTTAGGTGAATATTATCTTGAGACGCTTTTGAGAAATGTTTTGGCTCCTGGTCAGTTTCAGATGCAGTATCCCTTTCTTAATGGGGAAATTGTAGATGCCGTGGTTTTTGTAAAAGATAAAGTCATACCTGTAGATTCAAAGTTTTCTTTAGAAAATTACAATAAACTGGCCGAAGAAAATAATCCTGCTGAACGTGAAAAATTAGAAAAATCTTTTGTAAATGATTTAAAGTTAAGAATCCAAGAAACTGCAAAATATGTTCGTCCAGATGAGGGTACTCTTGATTTTGCTTTCATGTTTATCCCACATGAAGCTATATATTACGATCTTTTAGTAAACAAAATTGGTATGATTGCCGAAGAAACAGACAATCTAATTCAGCGAGCTGCGAGTAAGTATAAAGTGATCATTGTTTCACCAACTTCTTTCTTGGCTTATTTACAAACTGTACTCCAAGGCCTCAAGGCTTTACAAATAGAAGAAACTGCCAAAGATATTATAAAAAGGGTAAATGAATTAGGTGTTCATCTAAAAAAATACGAAGAATACCATGGTAAGCTTGGAGTATCATTATCTACAGTAGTCAATCATTATAATACTTCAGGCAAAGAGCTCAAAAAAATAGACAAAGATGTTATGCGTATCACGGGTTCCTCACCGAGTATCGAAGTCTCAATGATTGAAAAACCAGAAGAAGAATAAAATAATAAAAAAAGAACCCGAGGACAATTTCGGGTTCTGTACGACTTTTGCTGGCCGTTGTTAGTTCTGCCAATTTTCTGGAAGACTGTTCATGTAATCATTACCTATCAGTATCGGAATAATATCGTCCTTTTTAAATGCTTCCACGAAGATCTGAGTAGGTAAATCGAGGAGGTATTTTCTGATCTTAATTTCAAAATCGAATGCTTTTCCGTTACATTCTCCTTTGATTTGGTAGATGGTATTGATTCTGGTAATTCTTACGAATTCAATCCGACAAGAAAGTTGGTGTTCTATTGAGGTGAAAGTTCCTGATTTTACCCCACTCGAGTGAATATCTCGTACAGCCTCCATGATCTGTTTGACAACTTCATTGCCCAACAGATCAGCGGGTGATTCAGATGTCTTTTTCATACAATCCTTTGTTTATGAGGTTGATGTTGAGGTGCTTAAACTGGTCTAAATAATCCCATAAATATCAATTAAAAGCAAACACCTTGCAAAGAACTAGAATATATGTAAAATGAGTGAATTATGGAATTTGCAGTAATCGAAACCGGAGGCAAGCAATATACCGTCTCAAAAGGCGATATTGTTACTATTGAGAAGCTTGCTGGTGAACACAAAGAGGGCGATAAGGTCGTTTTTGATAAAGTGTTGCTTGTAGATAATGGCAAGGATACAACTATCGGTACCCCTCATATTCCAAAAGCATCTGTTGCTGCTACTATTGTTAAAATTGGCCGTTCCGCAAAAGTTGAAGTAATAAAATACAAACAAAAGAATCGTTCTGGTTGGACACGTAACACTCATCGTCAACCTTTTTTCAAAGTAAAAATTGACTCTTTTAACTAAATAGATATTAGTTAAATTTTTCACTAAAAATCAATAAGATCACGTACGTGCAGCCCTAAAGCTTGAGCAAATTTGCGAAGGTTAAATATCGTGATATTTTTTTCACCTCGTTCTATCATGCCAACATAAGTTCGGTGGACTTTTGCTAATTGACCAAGGTGTTCTTGAGATATACCTTTTTTAATTCTTTCTTCGCGAACTTTTTGGCCAAGAAATATAAGAAATTGTTTATTTGAAATAGACATATGTTTTTATAGTGTAAAAGGATAAATACCTTTTTTCTACATACTATGGATAGCATATTAAGCTCGATTTCGCAAAGCGTTTCGAATTGTTTCGCTATCTACGTATTCTAACTCTGATCCCGTCGAAAGACCTCGACCTAACAAAGTTAATTTTGTTTTATTCAGGTTAATTATTTTTTGTAATGCGTTATTTACTATATCGGAAGTGTTTTCACCATCGGGTGTTGTGTTTAATGAAAGAATTATTTCAGATAGGGAAACTAAGGTTGGAATATACTCTAATAAACTTTTTAGTCTTATTCTTTTTTCGGGTTCTTTGTCCATCAATGGTATTGTTCCTCCTAATATAAAATACAAACCATTATAAACTCGGCTTCTTTCTACGGTTTCAAAATCTGAGTCACGGGCAAGTATCATGATTGTAGTTTGATCACGATTTGGATCTGAACAAATTGAACAAATTTGGGAAATATTAGACTTCGAGTTATTTTGAGAGAAAAAACGATGACACTTTGCACATTCTAAAGTTGATTTTTTTACTTCGTTTATAAGTGAAGTGAATTCTGAAATAAATGATGAGGGTTTATTTAGAAGGTAATAGACAAAACGTTTGGCTTGTCGAGGGCCAATTCCAGGGAAGTGAGAAAAATGTTCTTCAAGTTTATGTAGACTATCCATGCTATTTATTTAGTTTCAAAGTCACCAAAATCAGCTTTATCAATACTAAGGAATGTTGTTTTCTTTGTGTCAAAGTGTAGTTTTGCTATACCTGTAGGACCATTACGATGTTTTTCAATTAAGATTTCAGCTTCTTCTTTACGACCCCCCATATCTTGGTCGGATTCACGATGAATAAACATTACCACATCAGCATCTTGTTCAATTGAACCCGAGTCTCGAAGGTCAGAAAGACGAGGTTTTCCTCCGCGCTGTTCAACCGCACGAGATAATTGTGAAAGTGCTAAGACTGGAACCTCTAGTTCTCGAGCGAGATTTTTTAGAGATCGAGAAATTTCGGTGACTTGTTGGACAACATTGTCACTATTTCTGTTGGTTGTCGGTAGCATAAGTTGGAGGTAATCTACAACTATTAGACCTAAACCTTTTTCATTTTTTAATCTACGAGCGACAGCGCGCATCTTTAAAATATTGTTACCAGGCTGATCATCGATGTATATAGGGGCTTCAGATAGCCTTCCAATAGCCTCTCCAATGGCTTTAAAATCGTCTTGAGCTGAAAGATTGTGGCCCGTACGTATCTTCCAAGCATCTACTTGTGATTCTGCTGATAGCATACGATCTACGAGTTGTTGCGAGCTCATTTCCAGAGAAAATATTGCAACGGGGACTTTGTGATTAACTGAGGCTTTACGAGCGATATCTAAGGCGAGTGACGTTTTACCCATTGAAGGTCTGGCTGCTAAAATTATCAGATCAGATTTTTGAAAACCGGCTAGTTTATTATCGATTTCTGGAAAGCCGGAAGGTACACCCCGTAATTCATCGCGAGTTTTGTGCAGATGATCCAAACGTTCCCAGGCTTCGGAAAGGGTATCTTTAAGTGCTATAAATTTGTGAGAACCACTTTTGTTTGTTACGGTATAAAGTGCTTTTTCGGCTTTTTCTAAAATTTCATGTAACTCGGATTCTTCTTCATACCCTAGACCGTTTATTTGTTCGGCTGCTCGCAAAAGTTCACGGAGGGTGTGTTTTTTTTCTACTATGTCTGCATAGTGTTCTGCGTTTGTTGAAGATGGAACAGTATTGATGAGTTCTGTAAGATATGCCATTCCTCCTGCTTGATCGAGTTGATTGTGTTCTTTGAGGCGAGAAGATAATGAAAGCAAATCTATCGGTGTATTTTTTGTGTGAAGTTCAAAGATTGAAGACCAAATTATCTTGTGTTGATTTGAATAAAATGATTTTTCACCGATGATATCAGTTATCTCATGCATGACCTCGCTACGCATGATCACTGAACCGAGTAGGGCTTTTTCAGCCTCCATGTTTTGTGGAGGTATTTTTAAATCTCGGGCTTTTATATAAGGGGAGATTGGACTCATTGGGAATATTGTATCACGTCAATAAAATATTCTGACAATCCAAACATTTAGTGGAAAAGATGGGGATATATAATTGCTAATTTTGTCTAAAATTCATTTCATATTTAAAACGAATTCATCATTTTTTGAGTAAAAATTCACTTAAATTTTATTTAAGCATACTAAAGTGATTACTATTAGTAGTAATTAAATAATATTTTATGTCTTTAGATCAAAAAGATTTAGAGTTAATTGAAAAAATTACATATCAAAATAGTGACGATGTTGCAGTTTCAATTTCACGTAGTTTTGAAAGATTAGAAAAAAGATTTGATGGAATAGAGTCTCGTATTCAATCTAGATTTTCTAATATTGAAGACAAAATTGAAGCTACGGGGCACGAATTTGCAGATGAAATATTAGAACTCAAAAGTGAAATCCGTGACTTCGCTCGGATTCGTGAGAAATCAGAATGGGAATAAAGCGAGTTGGTTGCGGGTAATTAAAAGTATACCATAGTTAGCATTAGTCTTCTAGTTACGCTAATTATAGTATTCATGATAAATTTTGTTGGGTTGGTTCATTGAAACAAAAAAAGAAAGGTTATAGATGAAAACAGTTCAATTGTTAAGGGCGTTGGTAACAAGTATTATTATTGGTCTGTGTCACGGGAATGCTGAAGAGAAAAAATATTCTCTCCCAATTCCGGATAAAGACATTGTTGAAGATAAATGGTTTGGTGATGTCTTTGTGACCAATGGAATGAATGATGAGATGCTCAAGGTTGGCGGTTGGGGTGATAATTATTATTCCTTAATAAAAATGCCCGTTCATCTTCGCGTCCCTGATGCATCTAGAATTATTATCAATAAAGCTACGATGAACTTTCAGTCATTCGGATCTCAAAATCCCACTCCTATGAAGAAGGGGATTGTGATGAGGGATTGGACAGAAACATCGTGGGATGATCATTGGGGTCTTACTGCTCGTTTGACCGGTCTAGTACCTGCACCTTCGGTTAATAGCGGTAAATATACTTTTGACATTAGTTATGAGTATTTTAACTGGCTAATCAGTAGGTATGAAAATTATGGACTTATCTTAGTTCCAGAAAAAACCAATAATTATTTCAACTATTTTCGATCATCAAAAAACATTCAATCCTTGAGGCCATACATCGAGGTCTTCTATGAAAAAGTGCCTGATTTCAAGCTTCCTCTGCCGGGTGGAAAGAAGTGGAAACTGACAGTTGAGACGGGAGGAAAGGCATATAATAGCCAAGAAGCAGTTGGTGATCCATTTCATACTGGCCACACTTATTATTCTCTGGACTTTAGTTCTCGTTCAAAACCAATCAGTGGGGGAGTTGAGACAGAAGAAACAGATGTGCCGATATACGCTGCGGCTGGTGGAGTCGTTGTAAATAGTGAATATGGTTCAAAGAATGGGTGGTATGTGAAGATTGATCATGATTATGATACAAATAATATAACTGGATTTCAGACTGTCTACATTCATTTCAAGAATAAATCTCATCTAAAAAAAGGAGATACTGTTAAACAAGGAGACCTATTGGGCATTATGGGAGATACAGGAGAAACTGAAGGTATTCATCTCCACATGACATTCTATTTTCAAAATCAACCAGGGGTGCCACCTAATGCAGAAAGTGATTCGTTACATCTGGACTTCTTGAGAATGGAAGGGCGAGCACTTAAGGATTATAAATTGAGTACCAATTGGAAAACCGACTTACTTCAATACGAACCAATTTATTATCCATCAACAAACAGACAATAGTTCATTCAATGGGTACTAGAAATTAGTACCCATTTTCTTTTGATGCGGTTAAACTATGTATTATAGAGTCCATTATCGAAATTGTTGTGGAGCCTATAGTCTTTTCTTCGTTGGCATAATAGATTTTGTAAAACTTCATTCCAATTGGAACACTGTCTATACAATTTCCCTCTGCGTGTGTACCCATAATGCAAATTGGCATGTATCTTCTTTCGCCAAAATCATCGAACAGTTCGTTTTTTGGTCTGTATACTATTTTGTAAGTAGAGTTCATTTCATAGAAATCTCTTTTGTCGCAAACGATTGTACCTTGATGGTAATTTTCGTCTGTTACTTCAATTTTGTTTATAGAAATATAAGAACCATCATTTGCTACTATGCGAATGCTTTCTTCTGAGGATTTTCCCGTATACTCGATTTTCCAACTATTTGGGTATTTAAATACATAACCGTATCCCTGTTTATTAAATTCTGGCCAATCTAATGGTGGGGTATTGACGGTTAACTTATCAGTTGTCGAAAATTCAAATCTTAGTCTACAAGCAAGATATGTATTAATTGCGGTATTTGTCTCAGAGAAGTCTACAAGCTCTTTTGAATCGACAAATGTGTGAATATATCTTTCATATGGACCTCCTGGAATAACAATTGTTGTGTATATCTTTGCCCCAGGTGTTGAGGTGAGTTCTTCTATGTACGCCTCTTTTTCATTTAAGACCTTGGCTAGATCTGAATTTGAAGTAAGTTGGTTATTTTTTGTACTTACTCCAAAAATGCCAAGCCCAATAATTACTATTCCTAAAAATATTATGATTTTTTTCATGTATTGCAGTATACCATAGTTAGCATTGGTCTTCTAGTTACGCTAATTATAGTATTCATGATAAATTTTGTTGGGTTGGTTCATTAAAACAAAAAAGAAAGGTAATAGATGAAAACTGTAACGTTTGTTTGTTTGCTGGTCTTGAGTCTTATGTCAACGATTGAGGCTCAGTTGTCTATAGTGTACCCATTGGGAGGTGAGAAGCTCCCAAATAATGGTAGACATACTATTGTTTGGACCAATAAAGCTGATATGAGAGTAAGTGTATATATCGATTGGTATGATCAAGAGAGTAATCTACTGATTGAAAACAATAATATTTACTCCCATTTGTTAAGTGAGGGAACAAATAGTTTTGTCTTGAGTAGTCCGGAAGGTTATCCCACTGGATACAAGTACAAGGTTCGCTTGGTAGGTACCGATGCATCGGGATCTACTATTGTGAGTAGTGATTATGTTTTCATTACGGGCCCAGCTACCTTTACAGGATGGTCCAATGATAGGAGTACTTGGCTTCCGGGACAAACTTGTACTATTACAGTTGCTTGGGATGGATTTGATAAGAATCAATCATTGCAAGTTTTTCTTGAAAGTTCATCACTTGATAATTACAGTTATGGATACAATATTACCAATGTAATTATAAATACAAATGCTGGTATGTATTCATTTACGATGTCATATCCTGAAATAGTCAACAATATTGATGAATCATACTCATTTCTTATTTTGAATGAAAAATCACAGATAATTAGTAGATTCAAAAATAGTGATATTGCTGCATTTGTTCCAAAGTTGAATTTTCAGCAAAATGTTGAAACTGGTGAGATATTAATTGAAGTAACTTGTAAGTCTCAAACATCTTACACTTTGCAATCGTCTGAAGATTTGTTGTCATGGATTGATGAATTTACAACTAATACTGCAATAAATTCATTAGATTTTTTTGTATCAATTAAAGATCAAAAAAAGTTCTTTCGAGTTAGAGAAAATTAGCCTCAACTTTTACTAGTCTCGTCATCAGAATTGTGGTGGCGAGATTTTTATTTATAGAGCGTAAACTTTTAATCCATTTTCTGTATCTTTTAAACCATAACCTCGAGATTCTATTTCAGTTCTTAGAGCATCAGCTTTGACCCAATCTTTTTGTTTTCGAGCTTCTTCACGAGCTTCTGCCAACGCTTTGATTTCCACGGGTATAATTTCAGGTGATTCATCTTGTGAAAAGGGGATAGATGCTAAGTTTAAACCAAAGACTCGATCAAAATCTAAAAGAGTTGCTTTTTTGTCAGCGTCAGTGACTTTGGAATCTTTTATTAATTCCCACGATAATGCTATAGCTTTGGGCATATCGAGATCATCATTAATAAAAATTTGAAAACGATTTTTATATTCTTGATCTATTTTTCCACCATCAGGCAAGTTGCCAATAGTGCTAAGTAATCTTATTAAAGCATTCTGAGCACCTCTTATAGCTTCGAAACTAAAATTTACCACTGATCTGTAATGAGCAGTCAGTAACCAATATCTGAATGTTAGGGCTGATAAAGTTTCATTTTCAAGATCTTCAAGTTTGGTAAAATTTCCTTTTGATTTTGACATTTTTTCATCGTGAATATTCATGAATCCTCCGTGGACCCAGTAGTTTACAAATTTTTTATCAGTTGCTGATTCTGATTGAGCAATTTCATTTGTATGGTGGGGGAATATCAGGTCTGTTGCTCCGGTATGAATATCTAAAGTTGGACCAAGAACTTTCATTGCCATTGCTGAACATTCTATGTGCCAACCAGGTCGCCCGTCTCCAAATGGAGCGTTCCATGATACGTCGCCATCATTTTGAGTATGAAACTTCCAGAGTACAAAATCGTGGGGACTGTCTTTATCGTATTCATCGTTCGATATCCTCTCTTTTGTTAAAAAGTTATCTGAATTTTTTATATGAGCAAGTTCTCCGTAGTTTTTAACTTTTGATATGCTCATGTATATTCCATCTGAAGCTTTATATGCAACTCCTTTTTCTAAAAGGGTAGATATGAGGTCTACCATCGATGGAATATTTTCGGTTGCGCGAAGAATATGCTTGGGTTTTAAAATGTTTAAAGAAGATAGACCATCAAAGAATAAATTTTCATACTTTTTTGTTATTTTAGATAAGGGCAGTTTTTCTTCATAGCTTTTGCGAATGGTTTTGTCATCTACGTCGGTTATGTTCATGACGGAATTTACTTCATAATCATTGTATTCAAACATTCTTCGTAAAAGATCGACCATTACAAATGTTCGATAATTACCAATATGGGGAGTATCATAAACTGTTGGTCCACAAGAATACATGCTGACTTTTCCAGGATTTATAGGAGTAAATAGATCCCGTTTGTGAGATAGGGTGTTGTATAAGTATATATCCATTTTTACATTATAGTGAGATTTCTTGGTTTTAACAATCAGTTATGAGATAATATTTTTACTTATAAAAAACATGAATAAAAAAGAGATAAAGCAGCAAATACTGATTATTGTAGTTCCTATTACTATTTTTGCATTTCTGATTGGTTCTTATGTTGGTCAAAATAGTGCAATTCGTAAAAATGTTTTAGCAGATTCCAATATAACTGATACCAGTTTAGTAGATTCTCAGCAATTCGAAGCGTTTTGGAAAGTTTGGAATGTTCTCGATAAAAAATATGTAGAATCGGCCAGCACAACATCTGAATAAAAAGTTTGGGGCGCCATAAAATTCTTAGCTTCATCTTACGGTGATCCTTACACAGTATTTTTTACTCCGGTTGAATCAAAAATGTTTCAAGAAGATATATCAGGTAATTTCGAAGGAGTTGGAATGGAAATTGGTATAAAAGATGGAAAACTCACCGTAGTTACACCTATAAAAGGTAGTCCTGCTGAAAAAGCTGGGGTAAAAGCGGGGGACATAATACTTAAAATTGGAGAAAAAACGACTCAGGATCTGAGTGTAGATGAAGCTGTAAAATCTATCAGAGGCCCAGCAAACACCAGCGTAGTAATAACTTTCTTACCAAGTGGTGCTTCTAAAACTATTGAAAAAACATTAATTCGTCAAATTATAAATATTCCAACTATTGAAACTAGCACAAAACCGGGTGGAATTTTTGTGATACGTCTCTATAGTTTTTCGGCTCAATCTGCAAATTCTTTTCGTGAGGCTTTGAGAGAGTTTGTACTCTCTGGTAATCATAAATTGATCTTAGATTTACGTGGTAATCCAGGTGGTTATCTAGATGCCGCTTGGGATATGGCTTCCTGGTTTTTGCCAGCAGGCAAAACTGTAATTATCGAAGATTTTGGTAAAAATGCTGATCAGAAAGTATATAAGAGTAAAGGTTATAACATCTTTACTAATAAACTTAAAATGATTATTCTAGCGGATGGAGGATCGGCTTCTGCCTCAGAGATTTTGGCGGGAGCTTTACAGGAACATGGGGTAGCAAAATTAGTCGGTACAGAAACTTTTGGTAAAGGTTCCGTTCAAGAACTTGTCGGTATTACAGACAAGACTTCCTTAAAGGTTACAATTGCTAGATGGTTAACTCCAAAAGGGCACAATCTTTCTCATGCTGGTCTTAAACCGGATTATGAGGTTAAGTTTACCGAAAAAGATATAGCTTCCAAAAATGATCCTCAGATGGATAAAGCAGTCGAGCTTTTAACTAATTAATGATAGAAACTACTTAATGAATTAAGAAAATAATATGAAAGTCATCTTGTTAAAAAATGTCTCAAAATTGGGTAAGCGTTTTGATGTAAAAGAGGTAAATAGTGGTCACGCTCTCAATTTTCTTATTCCACGTGGTTTAGCTATTGCGGGTACTGTAGAGGCATTGAAGCGGGTAGAGATAGAAAAGGCGAAAGAAGTAGGGGAACGTAAAGTCCAAGAAGATCTGCTCAATAAAAACATACAAGAGTTAGAACAAGTTATTCTTACCATTTCTGGTAAAGCCAATGCTAAAGGTCATCTTTTTGCTGGGTTACATAAAGAAGAAATTGCTAATGAGTTAAATAAACAGTCCCGTATCCAAATTGATCCTTCTTTTATTGCTTTGGAACATCCTATAAAAGAAGTTGGTGAACATACAATTCACGTTAGAACAGAAGGCAGATCAGCTAATTTCAAGCTAATTGTAGAAGCAAAGTAAATTTGCTAGGTAAATTACCATAAAACAAATAACTTTCTTACTGAATTCAGTAAGAAAGTTATTTGTTTTATGGTAAGAATTTATTTAACTTAATCTTTAAATTATGTGCACAATCTTCTTTCTCATTATATCGTTATTGAATCCAGTCTTGCGTTTTGAAGAAAATTGAACAGTGCCATCTTTTAGGGCAAAAAGAGTGTAATCTTTACCAACACCAACATTTTTACCTGGAAGGCAAGTTGTGCCGCGTTGGCGAAGAATAATCTGACCTACAAGAGCCTTTTGACCATGGTTCATCTTTACTCCAAGGTATTTTGGATTTGAATCTCTTCCATTTTTTGTTGTGCCTGCTGCTTTCTTATGTGCCATGTGAGTAGAAATGAGTATAGCATATAGTTTATTTGGTGCAAATCAAATCTAGGGTTTTGATACTTATATAGAGCCATATTTTTAAACCAGGGAATTAAGGAAAAGTAAAAAATGGCTTAAAATAAGGCTCTTTTTGATATAAAATATGGCTAAACAGAGCCATATTTTGGCCTAAAGCACTTGACTTTTTATGGTAGAGATGCTACACTTATAAACGTATGAGCAAAGTGAGCGTCATGCTTACGAAGCTCATTTTTTAATTATGATTGAACTTACAACTGGTATTGTGTTTCTTATGTCATCATTGTACGGATCAGGAAATATAAATGCACAAACCTATCTCGTACCGGCTGATATAACTGCAGAAGATGTAGAAACGACAGAAGCGTCCGATGAACAGAATCGATCTTTCACAGACTCAAAAGTAATAGAAGCTTATCTCCGTAAGGAATTTGCTGACACGCCTATCTTGGTTGATATTGCTCGTTGTGAATCAACCTTCCGTCAGTTTCATAAAGACGGTACCGTCGTTCGAGGTCGTGTAGATAGTGATGATGTTGGGGTAATGCAAATCAATACTCGCTATCACGGTGATAAGGCAAAAGAAATGAACCTCGATCTAAATACTATAGAGGGTAATACAACATACGCTAAATATCTCTATAATAAGTTTGGATTGAAACCTTGGTCAGCTTCAGAAAAATGTTGGTCAAAGACATCATCTGAGTTGGCAGTAAAATAATTAGAAGATCTAAAAACAAAAACTCCCGTTAACCGCGGGAGTTTTTGTTTTCGGAGATACTAACGAAAGAGGGTGGTTAGAGCTTTCATTTTATCAGATCCTTTCTAGAGAAAATATAACAGGGGAAGTTTGTTTTAAATAAGAAACTTTTAACCAGCGATATATTAAATAAGTTTGAAATATACGATGTCGCACAATATATCTTTTCGGTAGGTACTATATATTAATATTATTGAATAATGAATTATATACATAATCTGTGATCAGATTATGTATTAAGATTAAAATCGGACTAGATTAATATTATTTAGATTTAAAATGTAGCCTTATTTGATTGTTGCGCCTGTCATGTTTCCTCTCAAGGCCTCAATTGCTGGATTCCAGATTAGGGTTCTAAATATTTCATTCCAAACATACATTACAGGTTTTTTGAGATAGTTATTCCAAATATCAATGGCAAAATTTGCTGCTGTGTGAAAGTTTTCTTGTGTAGTTGGAGAATCAATTAACTCGCGTAAATTGAAGCCAAAATAACTCAATATAAGGAGTGCGATAACGATAACGAGTATCATTTTTATCAAACCTTTATTGGCTGGTATTTTTTTGAGCATAATTTTAATTATTATAAGTAAATAGGTTTATTGGTATTTAGTGTAATTTTAACTTATTCCCTATTTGTTTGTAAATTTTATAAAAAGGAAAGTGGATTTAAATATGCACGAAAATCAGCTAATGGTATAGGAACACCTTTGCAGTTTTTACTTGAATCGAAAGATTTAATTTGGACACCATCACTCGCATAAACTCCAAAATGTAAATGAGGTCCAGTAGAATATCCGGTATTGCCACTGTAACCAATTATTTGACCTGAAGAGACCTCGTCCCCTTTTTTAACTGTTTGAAGAGAAAGGTGGGCATATAAAGTTGAAAGGCCATTTGGATGAGCGATCATAATCCATTTTCCATATGATAAACAAGATGTTACAGCATCGGTGTTACCTACTCCGATAACAGTGCCACCAGAAGAAGCTTTTATCGGTGTTCCAATTGAGGCTCGAAGATCGATACCAGTATGACCTCTACCGTTATAAATTTGTGAGTTAGCTGTAGCAAATTCTGTATTACCAAAGTATTGCGTGATAAAAACATTATCAAGTGGCCAAGATAAAATACCAGAACCAGTTTTTGGAATTTTTGAAATATCAATACTAAGTTGAAGTTGAGATTCATACTCCAGAACTTCTTTTTCGAAGGCATCTTTTAAAGATTTTTTTTGAGCAAGAATTTTTTGAAATTGTGCTTCTGATTGTTTGGTTTCTTTGAGGAGTTTATTTTTTTCGCTAGCGGTATTTTCAGTAATTTTACGTTGATCTTTAAGTTGTTGATTTAGTATTAACAACTCAGCTCTTGCTTTTTCGGTATCACGTTTATCGGTTTCCAGATCAACTTTTATTTGTTCCAGTTCTCTTATACGACTAATAAGATCTTTTTGTACAATAGATAGTTGTTCCGATGAATCCCAGATATTTGATAATGAAGCTGACGCTAAAAGTAATTCAGGAATAGATTTATTATCAAATTCACTCATTAAAATAAAAGATTTTTGAATTATACGACGGTCTTCGTTAATTTTAGATTCTTTGTTGCTAATGTCTTTTGAAAAATTTTGAATTTCAAAATTTTTATTGCTGATTTTTGTTTCCGTTAAAGTTATGTCTTTAGATAGTTTTTTCTGTGTCAATTCTAAAGATTTTATTGTAGACGATAATGATGAAGCTTGCCCCGATAAAGTATTTATTTGTTTTTGGAATTCTGCAATTTCTTTTTCTAAATTTTTAATTTCTAAATTACGTTGCTCAATTTTATTTTGTAATTCTGTTGCTGTTTGTGCTTGTAAAAATGGTAATTGAAAAATAAATCCTAGAGCCAGGACATATATTATTACGACCACGGCTTTTTTGGGATAAATAAGCATTTCTTTAAGAAAGTTTTTGAATTGCTGAATCTATACGCTTAATTGATTCTTCTTTACCTAAGATATAAGCTGAGATAAATGGGTCAGGTGATTTTTCTTGACCAGTTAAAGCTACCCGAAGAGGCCAAAGTACATCTCCTTTTCCCTTTTCTTCGGCATAGGACCAAATTGCTGATTTTATATTATCGGCGGTAAATTGATTTTCTGGTATTTTTCCGAATAAATTTTTTGTAATATTGAGATGTGATTTTGAAATTTCAAATTGAGGATTTTTTTTCCATAGTAGTAGATCTTTGTGGTATTCTGGTGTTTTTGAAATAAAACTTAATTCTCCTTCACATAAGTTTTTTATATCAGAAAAAACGGTTATTTTATCTTTTAGTAATGGTAAAGTTTTATCAAAAAGTTCGGAATTATTTTTTAGCCATACTGGCAAAAATTCATGAGCGTGCCTTATGAATTCTTGATCAGATAATTTTTTTATATATTCTCGGTTGAACCAGTTTAGCTTTTCTACGTTAAAAACTGCACCACTCTTGTTTATTTTATTTAAATCAAAAGATTCAATTAATTCTTGCATGCTAAATATTTCTTGGTTAGTTCCAGGATTCCATCCCAATAAAGCCAAGAAGTTAATCATGGCTTGTGGTAAGTATCCAGTATCTTTGTATTCACTCACAGAAACTGCCCCGTGTCTACCAGAAAGTTTCGATTTGTCTGGAGCAAGAATTAGCGGAACATGGGCATACAATGGACGTTTTGCTCCAATGCCTTCTTGGATAAGAATTTGTCTTGGAGTATTGGAAATACCATCATCACCTCTTATGATGTGAGTAATTTCCATTTCATGGTCATCTATTACTACAGTCAGATGGTATAGAGGCTCATCGATTGATCTGGCGATAACAAAATCTCCCAGTTCAGTTGTATCAAATTCTATTTCCCCATGAATAATGTCTGTAAATTTTATTTTTTTATTTGGGTTTTTAAATCGAATAACCTCACTTCTTTTGTGTGCTTGTTTCGGATCTTGATCAGTGGTTACCTTTTCAAGTTCAAGGTTTTCTTTTGAAACATAAGCACTACCAGTATTGATCATTTTTTGAATGTATTTTTTGTATATCTCAGTTCTTTCTGATTGGCGATATGGACCAGAGTCATAGCTTATACCAAGCCAAGATAGACATTCAATGATGTTTTCCTCGTATTCTTTTTTGGAGCGTTCTTTGTCTGTGTCTTCTATACGAAAGACCATTTTACCGTTATTTTTACGCGCAAAAAGATAGTTAAAAAGAGCCGTACGAGCACGACCTAAATGTAAGTATCCTGTGGGACTAGGTGGAAATCTTGTTATTGTCGACATTTTGTTATTATAGCTTATTTTTACTATTTCTACGAAAAAACTACCATTTTTAATGGTAGTTTTTTCTTGACAAGTTATTAGGATTTTTATCCTTTTATTTCTGCACCTACCGAAGCTGCTGCTCTAAAGATCTTCATAATAACACTTCCGGCTTTATCTTTGAGAGGAAGATCTTTTGTTGCATCAAACTTTTTATCACCATCATCTTTGTATAAAACGGCATAGTATGTTCCCCCTTCAACGGTTGGTTGAGTAAGAGTTATACGACCAGGGTTTATACCTTTTTCAAAATATGATTGACCAATTATTGATCCTAATTTACCTGCATTGTCATTGTGTATGACAACCCATCCACCATTTTCAAATTGTACTGATGATAGGTAGACTATATTGCCAGGATATTGATCTGACATAACAATACGATTGATACCAACTGTCGTGTCAGGACTTGTGATTGTTCCTGGATTATCAGTGGTAACTTCTGTATTTTTACTTCCAAAAACGAAGACTCCTATGATAACGAGAATGATAATGACTACTACCGTCACTACCCATTGCCAAGCTTTAATTCCATTTGAAGACTCCATATATTTTTTATATATTATATAGGCTATTAAATCGACTTAATTTCTAGATTCTCATTATAGCACATTATCTCTCGTGTTCAAGGGCAATATCAATTAAAACGTCAGCAATAATATTGGCGCTATCAAGTCTGGCAAATGATTGAGCTTTTTCTTTCATTGTCTGTTTGATGACCTCATTTTTGTAAATATGATCAATTTCTCCAATAAGAATATGAGCACTGAGGTTGTTTTCTTGGATAATGGTAGCTGCACCAGTCCTGCTATAAGCAAAAGCATTGGCTGTTTGATCGTGGCTAATAGAGTTTGGCAAAGGGATAATTATGGATGGAACAGCCCATGCTGCAATTTCAAATATAGTCGAACCTGCTCGAGAAACTATGACATCGGCTGCTCCAGCCGACATACGTAAAGCCAAGTCATTTAAATAATCCATCGGATGGTACCGACTGGCTCGAGGATGGTCTTTTAAAATTATTGCTACAGTACTTTTTATTTCATCGATGTTTTTTCTACCAGTTTGATGTATCACCTGATAATTATTTAGAAGTTCAGGTAAAGCTTCCAGTATGACGTCATTAATAACTTGTGATCCTTGGGACCCACCAAGGATCAATACAACAGGTACTTCCTCTTCTAAATTAAGATACTTATGTGCACCGTTTGATAGGGCTGGTACAATATCAGATCTAACAGGATTTCCTGTATGAGCAATGTGATCTTTTTGAGTTTTTTTGAAATATGTTGCCGCTTCAGGATAAGAAACAGCAACACGACGAGCAAATTTACTAGCCCACAAATTTACTCTTCCTGGTTTTGAATCAGATTCGTGAATTATTATAGGGATGTGTAGTATTTTTGCAGCAAATAATGCTGGAAAACTCGCATACCCACCTTTGCCAAAAACTATGTCTGGATAAAGTGAGTACATTTTTATTAAGGCTAATAAACAACCGTATATAGTTTTGAATATATCTGTAAAATTTAATAAAGAAAAATATCTGCGAAATTTTCCAGCTGGTACACCAATAAATTCTATATCATTATCAAATAAAGCCCTAGGATTGTATTTACTAGGTGCCATATAATACAGAGATGGATTTAATATCTTGCGTTCCTTGGCTCGCTGATGAACAGCTTGTGCAACTGCGATAATTGGATAAAAATGACCACCTGAACCGCCTCCCGTAAATAGAATTTTCATAATGGCATTATTATAGTATTAATTAGAATTTGGAGATAGTAATAAATAACTCATTTAAATTTATTATATCATTTTATATTTTAGAGTGTTTAGATATGTTGGCCACGATACCAGCAGCCATAAGTGCGATAATAAGGGCTGTGCCACCATGACTCACAAAAAGTAAAGGAACACCAAAAAGTGGGACCAAACCTAACATGGCAGCAATATTTAAAAAAGATTCAGTAATAACCAAAACTGCAATACCGATTGCAACAAGTGCTCCGAACGTATCGGGAACTCTGGTTCCTACTCGAAAAATACTAATTGCAAATAATACATATAACAATAGCAGTAAAACACTACCTATGAAGCCGAATTCTTCAGCAGCGACAGCAAATATTGAATCTCCAATAGGTTCTGGAAGGTATCCAAATTTTTGAACACTTTGACCGAATCCTCTTCCTGTTAATTCTCCTGATCCTATGGCAATTAAAGATTGGTTAATTTGGTAAGCCGCACCCTGAGTGTCTGAATGACGATCAAAGAAAACTTTTACCCGTTGAAATGCATATGGTCGAAGCAAGATTACTCCGATAGCAATCGTCATCATCATTAAACCCGCAAAAAAGATATAGCGAAATGGTAATCCAGCAATAATGAGCATGACCATACCGGTAAAGCCAATAATAAGTAAAGTATCAGTATCAGATTGGATAAGCAGTAAGGTGCTCAATATACCCATTAAAACCAGATATGGAAGTAAGCCATGTCTAAATGTTTTTATCTTCTCTTTGGCAAATTGGATCCACGCAGCCAAATAAATAATAAAAGCGATTTTCAAAAATTCTGAAGGTTGAAAAGAAATAAATCCTAAATCTATCCAACGAGAGGCTCCTCCGTGGTGGAGCGCTAAGGCGGGAATAAAAAGGAGTAAGTTTATTATGATTGATCCTAAAAGAATGAAAAATGCGAACTGTCTAAGGTACGTGTAATTGAACTTGGCTATCAAAAAGAATCCGATAATACCAATAAATAGACTAATGGCTTGTTTACTGGCTACTCTACCAAAATCCAAACCATCTTGAGCTAATAACCCTAAAGAGGCAGATAGAAAAATAACAAAACCAGTCAATGTTAATATGGTTACTGCTATTAAGAAAAAACGATCAATGTGATTTTTGGTTTTATTTATCATAATCATAAATAAAACTAAGTTTTTAATTCCTCGGTATTTTTAAAATCAGCAATATCTTTTCTGACACTTTCGTATTCGGGAAGATCGGTAAGTTTGGATAAACCCAAATGAGATAATAGGTCGACCGTTGCTTTGTACAAAAAACCACGAGAATCTTGTGGATTGTCTATTCTCTCGATAAGCCCACGAATAAGTAAATTTCGAATAATAAATTGGGAATTAACCCCTCGAATATAATCGATATCTGTTCGAGAAATAGGTCCTTGATACAAAATAATGGATAAAGTTTCCAAAGCAGCTTTACCCAAATCCTTGGATAATTCTTCTTTGGATATTTCTTGTATAAGAGCAGAAACTTGAGGAGCAGTACCTAACATAACATCTTCTGATGTTCTTACTAAGGTAAGACCTCTCTCTTTCAGTTCTTTTTCCAATACCTCCAACCCTTCTCCTACTGCTTTTTCGTCACTATGCAAATAATCCGCCAGTTTTTTGAGAGAAATAGGTTCAGCTTTCCAAAAAAGAACTGCTTCAAGTTGTTGAGCTAAAGTCATCTTCTTATTATACACAATATTTTTAATATCTTGGCACACCCACTTCTTTGGTCTCTATGTGTATATCATCAAAATGGTTTTCTTGAGTCACCTGTACAATGCCTTCTTTTACCAGTTCTAACATGGCTAAGAAACTGACAATTACATTTACTCGATTTTCTTTGTGTTCTTTGGTAAATTCTTTGAAACTCATGCGCAAATGACTGGTAATACGGGTGGTAAGGGTGCCGATCATTTCTTCTAAGCTAATTACTTTACTTACCACAACTTTTGGTAATGGTTCTTTTTTAGTGAGTTTACTAATAATGTCTTTGAGTAAATTCAGAGCCTTATCTAATGTAAAAACAGGATCTGGGGTAAAAACCGGCATTACTGGTTTTACGTGGGATTGAGTAAAAATAATTTGATGACCAAAAAGCTTCTCAATATGATGACTAGCATCTTTGATGCGTTTATAGATTTTCAAACGCGTCTCGAGATTCTGAATGTCACCTTTTTCTTCTTCAGTCAAACTAAGTTGTGGAAGAAGGGATTTGGATTTTATGAGTAATAATGTAGAAGCTACCAAAATAAAATGAGCGGATTCTCCCATGGGCATATTTTCAAATTGACGGATATGGTCAATAAAATCATCAGTGACTTGAGCTAGAGAAACGTCATTGATAAAGAGTTTTCTTTTTTCAATAAGGTCAAGCAGCAAATCTAATGGTCCTTCGAACGTTTGGGTTTTAATCGTAAATGGCATGTTATGTATGACTAACAACTAAATGACCTAAGGTATCTTCTATGGTATCCAACTTCTCTTCTATTGTATCGAGTCTATCTTCCACTTGATTGAGATCTTTTCTGATAGGTAAAATTTCTTCTTGTATTATTTCTTTAACTTCACTACGATTCGGTTTTTCTTGAATCATTTCATTGAGCAATCTGAATTCTTCTCGAGATTGTTGTTGTAGTGCAGTTAAATGATCACGATTTTGCTGCATCAGATCTTCAAAAAAAGGAACTAATTCATTCTTAAATTTTACGAATGAATCAGCTATAGCCACATGTATATATTTTTTGTCTGAAATAGTAAGTGCCATATTTTTATATGTTAATTATAGTATGCACCTACTATACAAGCAAGATATAAATTTTATATGAAAAAAGTATAAAATTTTGATGAATTTTATAAAACCCCAATCTTTTTCTTTATTGCTATCAGTTTTGCCTGGGCAACGGCCTGAGCTCTTTCACCACCCTTTTGCAACACTTCCCTAACTAAATCAGGGTTCTGAGCTAATTCCTGACGCTTTTCTCGAAGTGGTTTGAGGTGTGCATCGATATCTTCGATGAGTATATCTTTAAGGGTTTTATACTTCCCTTTATTGGTCTCATATATTGTTTTTAATTCCGCCTCATTTTTGAAAAGTTTGTGAATAGCATAAACATTGATTGGTACCTCTCCACTCGAGTCGGTCACAATACTCATTACGGCTTTGGTAATTTCTTCACGAGTAGCGAAAAGTGGAATAGTATTATCGTAACTTTTAGACATTTTGCGCCCATCAATACCCGGTATAATTTCATTACCTTCCATAATAAGAGGTTCCGGCATTTTAAATGTTTCCCCAAAGGTATTATTAAATTTCTGAGCTATATCTCGAGCATATTCGATATGTTGTTTTTGGTCTTGTCCTACAGGAACGGTGACTGAATCAGAATTTTCATATAAAAGAATATCTGCAGCCATGAGCACAGGGTAATTAAATGTACCCATACTAACCTCTTTATTTTTTGCTTCAGCATCTTTAAATGCATGAGCTCTTTGAAGATAAGGAACTGTGACAAGTGTATCAAAAATCCAGGTGAGCTCGGTATGAGCGGATACGTCTGATTGTTTAAATATAATCACTCCTTTTTTATCTGCTTCCAGGGCGAGATAGTCTAAAACTAAATTATGTATCACTTCTTTCATTGCATCTCTGTTTTGAATAAGATTTAGTGCGTGATAATCTGCAATCATTAAATAAGATTCATAATCTTCGCTTAAGTTTAGAAATCCTCTAATTGCACCAAAATAGTTTCCAATATGAATGCGTCCAGTTGGTTTAACGCCAGAGAGAAGTATCTTTTTTGACATAATAACTTATGATATCAAAAAAGAAGTAAAAAAACACTCTATTACGTTACCCGTAACAGAGTGGCTGCGCAGCGTTGGTTTAGTCTGAAATTTCAGATTTGAAAAGGATCATTGTAAGCTCACCCTCATCTACATCACCTTTTTTCCAGTGAACTCCTGAAACTTTACTTGGATAGCCTTTGTTGGTTTTTAAGGCGATAACACCACCGTGAACGAGCTTGAGGACACGTGATGCCCATGCATGAAGTACGTATAATGACCGATCTTTGAATGCACACTCATGAGGTGAATCTGCAACCACTAAACGAGCAGCTGCATTTGTATTTGGATCGCGATTGATATAAGGAAATCTGAGTTGAGGTTGTAACAACCTGAAGTCGAACGTTTCATATTGAGCTTTTTGTTCGCATCCTTGTCGCACGAGTGTTGCTGTTACAGCATCGTTGAGCTCAGTCATCATGACCCAGTTTTTCTTGCCGAATTTGATTCCTTCAAAACGGCCAGCACCATCGAATTGTCGACGAGCTGGAACGACAATATGATCGTATAAGTCAGGAACTTTTTTGGTTCGGATCATTGAACACCCTGTTTGTTGAGGTTTTGATGAGTTCCATGGCGCTTGCCATGTACCAAACACATCTCTGAGTCTTTACGTTACCCTACAAGCCTTCTTTTTTCAACTCTTCTATTATTTCTTTTGCTTTTTTAGAAAGTTTTTTTGGCATTGCAACATGAGTCACAATAAGCAGATCACCTCTTTTGCCTCCTGTACCAAAAATACTTCCAGTGGTCTCATATGGTACACCTTTTCCTTTTACTCTTAGTATTTCTCCGTGAGTAGTACCAGGGGGAATTTTGAGTTCAATTGGACCGTCCAAGGTTTCGATAGTTACCGTGTCACCAGTTAAGGCTGAAGTTAGTTTTACTGATAATTCCATCACAAGATTAAATGCTTCTTTTCGTAAAGTTGGATGATCTTTAACCCAAATTCGAACAATAAGATCTCCCCTACCTCCTTCACCGTTTTCTCCTTTACCTGAAACTCTTAATCCTTGTCCGTTTTCTATACCAGGAGGAATTTTTATAGTTAAACTTTCTTTATTGATAGCAATGTCTTTTTCGATACCAAAAATAGATTCTTTGAATGAAATCTCAACATCGACAGTAATACTCTTACCTTTACGAGGTCTGCGACCGCCACCGCCAAAAAATTCACTAAAAATATCACCAAGATCAAACTCCACACCGCCTTGGTTGAAACTCCCTCCTTGCGTAAATTGTGAGAAATCAAAACCACCAAAGCCTTGGCCACCATTGAAGCCACCGTACCCTCCTCCAAAACCACCACTACCTGGTCCTGCCGAGCCAAACGTATCATACTGTTTGCGTTTATTATCATCTGAAAGAACAGAGTACGCTTCACTGGCTTCTTTGAACTTTTTCTCAGCATCAGGATTACCTTTGTTTTTGTCCGGATGATTCTCGTGCGCTAATTTACGAAATGCTTTTTTGATTTCGTCTTTACTAGCACTTTTATCTACGCCGAGAGTTTTATAATAGTCTTTCATGTGATTTGTGGATGGTGAATATCAATATTTAAGTAAATTACAACAGTATCTTTGATTTGAATAGGCCCCCGTTTGCTTCCCCGTCCTTCGACAAGCTCAGGACAGGGAAACTACGGAGGTCTTTTTTATTTACTTCTTCTCTTTAAACTCGGCATCCTTTACATTGTCACCGTTCTCTGGACCCTTTCCATCATTACCTGCCTGACCACCTGAAGGAGGAGTTTGCTGACCAGCCTTAGCTAAATGCTCACCAATCTTCGAAATCTCTGTTGAGAGAGCTTCAGAAGCGGTCTTGATAGCTGCGATATCATTTCCCTCTTTAGATGTTTTAAGTGCAGCGATCTTGGCTTCAATAGCAGTAACAAGTTCAGCTGGAATCTTTTCTTTATTTTCTTTCAAAGCTTTCTCTGAAGTATAGATAACTTGTTCGGCGGTATTTTTGATTTCAATATTTTCTTTTTTAGCTTTATCTTCTGCTTCATGTTGTGCAGCTTCTTGTTTCATCTTTTCTACTTCTTCTTTAGAAAGTCCGGAAGAAGCCGTGATCTTAATAGAGTTGGCTTTGCCCGTAGCTTTGTCTTTGGCGGTAACATTCAAGATACCGTTTGCATCGACATCAAAACTGACTTCAATCTGAGGCATACCCCGCGGTGCTGGTGGGATACCGTCGAGAATAAACCTTCCTAATGACTTATTATCACCTGCTAGAGCACGTTCACCTTGAGTGATATGAATCTCTACCGATGATTGATTATCGGCTGCGGTAGAGAATATTTGACTGCGTTGAGTAGGAACGGTGGTGTTTTTTTCGATAAGCTTTGTTGCTACACCGCCCATAGTTTCAATTCCCAAAGAGAGTGGAATAACGTCCAAGAGCAAAACGTCTTTGACTTCCCCGCCTAATATTCCGCCTTGAATAGCGGCGCCCACCGCAACCACCTCGTCGGGATTTACACCCATGTGAGGATCTTTTCCGAAAAACTGTTTGACTGCATTTTGTAATGCTGGCATACGGGTCTGACCTCCCACCAAGATAACTTCATTGATTTCTCCTACTTTGAATGGTGAAGCTTCGACTGCACGCTTTGTGATAGCCATTGCACGATCTACAAATTCTTGAGTCATAACTTCAAGTTGTGCGCGAGTAAGATTTACAAGTAAATGCTTTGGACCATCTGCTCCTGAAGAGATGAATGGAATATTGATCTCTGTTTGGGCTGCAGTCGAAAGTTCGATCTTGGCTTTTTCAGCAGCTTCATCCAAGCGTTGCAATGCTAATGGATCTTTCTTAAGATCGATACCATTTTCTTTGGCAAAATTATCAGCCAACCAATTCACAATTTTGGCATCAATATCACGACCACCGAGGTGTGAGTCACCATCAGTTGATTTTACTTCGATCACATCATCCCCTACTTCAAGGACCGAAATATCGAAAGTACCACCACCGAAGTCAAAGACCGCAATCTTCTCATCTTTCTTTTTGTTAAAGCCATAGGCAAGCGCTGCGGCCGTTGGTTCATTGATAATACGTTTTACGTCAAGTCCCGCAATCTGTCCGGCATCTTTGGTTGCCTGACGTTGAGAGTCGTTGAAATATGCTGGTACGGTAATCACCGCTTCGGTGACTTTTTCACCGAGACGAGCCTCTGCATCCGCCTTGAGCTTCTGGAGGATCATAGCAGAGACTTCTTCTGGTCGGAGCCATTTATCACCCATTTTTACTTCAACACCACCACTACTACCTTTACGAATTTCGAAAGGTACATTTTTGGCATCTTTCTGAACACTTTCTTCGTCGAAAGTGTGACCAATAAAACGCTTGATTTGAGAAATTGTGTTTTTTGGATTTGTCACTGCCTGACGTTTCGCGAGCAATCCCACCAAGCGCTCACCAGTTTTTGATTGAGCCACAATGGAAGGAGTCGTACGTTGACCTTCTGCATTTTCGAGAACTCTTGGAGAGCCAGCTTCCATAACGGAAACTGCTGAGAAGGTCGTTCCAAGGTCTATACCGATTATTTTAGACATAGTGTTAGTTTATTAGTAGTCCAATCCCCTAGCTTCAGCGAAGTATGATTGACAGTTATTAATTTAATTGTTATAGTGTTTAAGGTTATCTAACATTCACCTTAACAAACTAGCTATGAGAACGTTGTTCGAAAACACTCAGTTTAAGATTTTACTTAACGGATCACCGGGCAAAGAACGAATAGTTATTCAAAATAATCATCATCCGAAAGCACGATTCACTATTTTGTCTTCCCGGAAAAGTCTGCGCATCAAATCGCGTGAACGTATTGATGTGTTCTTCGATGGGAGCGCAGGGATTGTCATTTAATTACTTCCAAAGATAGAACACATCTTCACCAATCACTTCATTGTGATTGGTGATTTTTTATTTAGAAGGTGCCCTCGTAGGTTGACTGTGTATTAAAAATTCAAGTTGGTTGTAAGGCGAAACAACTGGAGCAAAAGAAGCAATATATTCGGTAACAGTCTTTTTGACTTCACATGAAATAGGCAGACAAATAGGAGTTGTCGCTGATTTTACTTTAGGAGAGAGGGGTTGTGCAGAAACTAACTGACCTTTTAGCTTACCTTCTACTAATGACACTAAGAAAACAAGCTTAAACTGACGGCCACTCTGGTCAGTAAAAATTTGTTCTATGAAATGTGGTTTATAAGGAGTAAGCATTAGGTTTATATAATAGAGTACAAAAAACTTGTAGTCAAGGTTTTTTCCAATTGTTTTTTATTTTTAAAAATTTCATCGAAAATTCAATGTTTCTTCATGGTTTCTTAAAACAAAATTTATAATGATTTTATATCAATCAAGTAAATTAATACTTAGGCCGGTAGCATGGTGCGGCAGTAACATTGTCAGGTTAATTTGCCAAGGGCTCGAGACCCTTTGCCGGCTTATGGTATTAAAAGTCTTGATCTTTGAATTAAATACACTATAATTAGCATTGATGTTTTTAGTATAAAATACTCATAACATCTGGAGCCGGTAGAAAACATAAATGACAAACAAAAAACTGCCTTAAAAGCAGTTTTTTGTTTACTCACTTTTCTTATACTCTCCTACTTTTACCTTCGGTACTTTCAAAATTTTTCCGTTAAGAGAATAACCTTTTTGAATAACACCAATAATCATATGATCCATTTTTTCATCTGTTACAGGTTCATATGATACAGCTTCATGTTTGGCATGATCAAATTTTTCATTTGCAGGAATAACTTCTACCAAACCATTATCAGTCAACGCTTTGGTTAGTTGTGAATAGATGTATTCAACTCCTATGCGCCAATTTTTATCGGCTTTTTCCCAGGCTTCTTTGTTTCCCATAGCCATATCAAAACTTTCTAAGACCGGAAGAAGGTCTTCGATCAATCGTTCATTGGCAAACTTCATAAATTCCTTACGTTCTTCTTCTTCACGTTTGCGAGCGTTAACCATGTCAGCTTTTGCACGTTGCCAGCCAGTGAGGTATTCCATCTTTTCTGCTTCAGCTTTCTTTAGTTTTTCGCGAAGCTTTTTCATGGTTTCAGCCATATTTTCTTCGGCTATAACAGAATCATCGAGAGTCTCGTCGGCTTCGATGGTTATATCGTTGTCTGTATTTTCTTTATTATCTTGAGAATTCATAATATAAGAAAGTATACTGATATTTTAAAATTTAGCAAAAATCCCCTTTCGGGGATCTCTGTTTTTTAACGTTTACTCCACTGAGGACTCTTACGAGCTTTCTTGAGACCGAATTTGCGACGTTCTTTGGCACGAGGATCACGTTTTAGGTAACCGAGTTTTTTGAGACCAGGACGAAGGTTGAGATCGTATTCAAGGAGTGCACGAGCGATACCGAGACGCATTGCTTCGGCTTGAGCCGCAATACCACCACCGACAAGCTTTGCGGTAACATGGAATTTTTCAGCAGCTTTGCCGTTTGTGATAGAAGAAATAGCGGTAAGTTGCATTTCACGAACTGGAAAATAAGATTCCAAGGTTCGACCGTTTACTTCATATCCAGCTTTAGCTCCTGGAAAAAGACGAATACGAGCAACTGCAGTTTTGCGGCGTCCTACAGCTTCGAAGTATTTTGATGTTGATTTGATAGCTGACATGGTTTATTTATTCCTTAATAATTAGATTCTGAATACGTTTATCGCGTAATTTATTGTTTGGTAACATGCGATAAACAGCGCGACGGAAAACTTCAGTCATGCCACGACGGTTAATGAGTTCACCGAGAGTTTCACTCTTAAGACCGCCACGGAAACCTGTATAAGTAACATAAACGTCTCCTGTTCGCTTACGAGCAGTAATATCTGCACGAGAAACATTTATAATCTCTACCTGACCTTGTACCACGACATTTTTGGCAAAAGATGCTGAGTTTTTGCCCATAAGAACAGCTGCTGCCTGGCTAGCTATACGACCAATCTTTTTTCCTTGTGCATCAATAGTGTATTTCATATATTTATACAAATTCAATCATGGCCATTGGACTACCATCTAAATCACGATTACCTAAACGAATAATGCGAATATAACCTCCTGAACGAGTTTTGTATTTTGGAGCGATTGTATCAAAAAGTTTTTTTGTTTCAATTGAACTGTGGATACGAGAATTTACAATACGACGTGAAGCGATTGTTCCAATTTTAGCTTTTGTTACAAGTTTTTCTACATAAGGGCGCAATTCTTTTGCTTTAGCAATAGTTGTACGAATTCTATTATCACGAATGAGGTTGCAGGCTAAAGAACGCATCAAAGCGTGCCTTTGATTTTTTTCTCTTCCAAATTTTCTTGTTGAATTTCCGTGCCTCATGTGATTGTTTGGTTATTATAAATTGATCATTGATTACTGCTTGAGCGTAATCCCATTTTGAGCCAATAATTTCTTGATCTCTTGCATACCTTTTGATCCCAAACCATCGATGTCCATAATATCTGATTCTTTTTTGCGAGCGAGACCACCCATAGTTCGGATATTGGCTGCAGTCAAAGCTTTTGCTGTGCGAGATGAAAGTCCGAGAGAATCAATTCTGGTTTTCAAAAGTTCTGTATCAATTTCTTTTGCGGAACCTTCTTCTTGAATTACTTCACTTGTATTTTCGATTTCTTTTTCTTCTACTTCTTCTGTAAACCCAACAATGGATTTTAATTGATTAATCATGAGCATGATAGATTTTTCTAATGCTTCATGAGGAGTAATTGTTCCATCGGTTTCGATATTCAAACGAAGACGATTAAAGTCTGTACGATCTCCTACGCGCATATTTTCTACTTCGTAATTAGCTTTACGAATAGGTGTAAACGCAGCATCTAAAGTTATAGTTCCGATATCAACACGATCTTTCTGAATTATTTCTTTAGCAACATATCCTAGACCTTTTTCTACTGTAATTTCGATATCAAGTTCTGCGTTTTTGTCTGTTACAGAAGCAATGTGAAGTTCTGGATTTAAAATTTCAGCTTGACCAGGAAGCTCTATGTCTTTTGCAGTAATATCTGAAACTCCTTTTGATTTTAGTCTTAAGGTCTGAGGTTCATCTGTACTTAAGCGTATACGAAGTTTTTTGAGATTTAAAAGAATGTTTATTACATCTTCTTTTACTCCATTTATAACTGAAAATTCATGTTCAACTCCTTTGATTTTTACACGAGTAACTGCTGCACCTGGTAAAGATGCAAGAATGATGCGTCTTAAGGAATTTCCAAGTGTGTGACCGTAACCTGGATATAGACCGTCGATCTCATATATCCCATGGAAAGAATCTTCACTAACTATGCGTGGCTTTGATGGCAAAATGACTTCGTATGTCATAAAATTTTATTAAAATAAGGGTTGGCAATTAATTATACACTGAAAATCATAAATGTCTACTACTTTATCTAACGGGTGTAGAACTCTAACACCGATCTTACATTAAATAAAAGACTGGTCATATCGGTATTAGGTTCACCATCGACTGTGATTTCCTTTTTTTCTATGTTTATTTTAATCCAAGCTGGTGGAGTATTGGTAGACAATTCCTCGTTAAGCTTTGAAAAAATAACCTTGTTTTTACTTCCATCACGGATGGAAATAACATCACCGATTTTTACTTGGTATGAAGGTATGTTAACTATGGTGCCATTTACCTTCAAATGCCCGTGAGCAACCATTTGTCTAGCAGCAGAACGACTCTGAGTAAAACCTGCACGTAATACTACGTTGTCTAAACGACCTTCTAAAAGATGAAGTAGATTTTTTGCATTATCGCCAGTAGTTTGGAGAGCCTTTTTAACGTAGTTGGTAAATTGACCACCTGATACTCCGTAACTATAACGAGCTTTCTGTTTTTCTAAAAGCTGACGACCGTATTCACTCTTTGCTCCAGAACGTCCAGCTCCACCTTTTTTGGTTTTTCGCTGAGAACGCATAGCATATTTTTGCGTCTGAGTCTTTCGAAAGACAGGCGCTCCTAGGTAACGTGCTTTTTTATATCTTGGTCCAATTTTCATATTAATTATACGCGACGAGGCTTTTTAGGTTGAGGGCCATTATGAGGTACTGGAGTCTCGTCTTTTATAGAATTGATTACAATACCTTTGCTAATAAAACCGCGGATAGCGGATTCACGACCAGATCCGACACCTTTTACGATAATATCGATTTCTTTTAAACCAATATTAGCAGCTTTTAGTGCCAAAGTTTCACCAACTTTTGCCGCAGCAAACGGGGTGCCTTTTTTGGCTCCACGGAATCCACTTGAGCCACTAGATCCCCACATTAGAGCGTTACCATTTGTATCTGTTAAAAGAACCTTGGTGTTATTGTAAGTTGATTGTACATGAAGTACACCATTTAAAACACGTTTTTTGGAAGATGAAACCGCTTTGACTTTTGAGTCAGCTGATTCTGTTCCTTCTGTAGTTACGATTCTCTTTTTTCCCATGTTAGTAAATTATTTTTTGTTTATTTCTTCTCTTCTTTACGTCTACCAGATCCCATAGTCTTACGAACATTTCCACGGACAGTACGTGAATTGGTCTTCGTTCTTTGTCCACGTGCTGGGAGATGACGAGCGTGACGACTACCTCTATAGGTCTTTATGTCTTTGAGACGTTTGATATTTGAAGCAACTTCACGCTTTAGGTCGCCTTCAATTTTGTAACTCTCAACTAATTTACGAATAGTATTTTCTTGTTCAACAGATAAATCTTTTGAAGTTATACCTCCGTCAACTTTAGCTTGATTTAAAATATATTTTGCACGAGATCGTCCGATACCATATATAGCGGTAAGCGCAAATTCTAGGCGCTTGTTTTCTGGAACTGTAATACCGATTATACGCATTTTAATATTGAAATAATTATTTTATCCTTGTCGTTGTTTGTGACGAGGGTTAGATTTACACGTAACGTAGATGTAACTGCCGCGACGTACGACGTTGCATTTTGAACATATTTTCTTGACCGAGGCTTTGACCTTCATTTGTTTATTCTAAAAGCGACGAGTAATACGTGCACGTCCTCCATATGGATCCTTAAGAAGTTCTACTTTGTCACCTATGAGAACACGAATTCGATGCATACGCATCTTTCCGGCCAGATAAGCTAGCAAGACCTCTTTATTATCATCGAGCTCAACTCTAAATAGCGTATTTGGCAAAGCTTCAACAACAATGCCAGTTACCAAATTTTTAAGTTTAGGGTCGATATCCATTGCTAAGTACACGAAAACATATCATAGCAGAATGTAGTTATATAAGTCAACTATTTCTTATTGATTACCACAGATATACGATTTATGTCTTTCGGCACTTTTGACCATGGTGGTATGAGTTCACCGGATCCGCTTTCAATTACGGGGCTATAAGCTTTTAAGATTGAATCTGTTTTATTTAATTCTGCACCTGCTAATTTTTTACGTATATCATCGACTGGTATTAAACCGATTAGTTCCAAATCGCCTTTTATTTTTAGTATCAAACTGTTCTTTTTTTGAGGAGAAAAATCTTTAACATTTGCGATTGAAATTTCGAGATCATCCAAACCATTATTCTCATAAGAGAATGATCCAAATTTTTCTATAACTTCTTTACCAGCCAAACGCTCTACCAACTGGTTTTTACTAAAGAAAATCCCAATTAAAGTACCCTGAATACTGACGGTTGCCTGATCTGAACTATCGCCGCTAACTTTTGGTTCTGTAAATGAGATAGATTTTACATCATCGTACATGATGTGATCTTCCGGAATTGATTTTTTCGCCCGTTCCAATAAATCCTGAGTTATTTGTTTTTTTAGCAAATCACCCGTTGATGCCAAAGTTGAAGATGGAACAATTTTTTTTGAACCAACGAAGCCTCCAATGATATCTGAATTTACTTTTGCATAAACAGTATTGTATCTCTCAGTACCTTTAAATCCGACTGCTCTTAAATCGAAGGTTGCGTCATTTTTTAGAAGATTTGAACCTTCTCCTGCTTTATCAGCAATAACTGAAACCGTTAAAGTTCCTGCTTTTGTTGTTTTTGCTGGGATTGTTACAGAATCTGTAATACGATATATGGTTCCGTTTGGAGTAGATAAACGTGTCCCAGCTACAAGTCTCTGAGATTCTCTATTTTCGTTATAAAAAGTCACTGTTCCCTGAGCTTTTGTAGAAACACTTGAACTATTCGTAGACTGAACGGTAGTGCTAGCACTAGAAGAGAGAGTGATAAGTTCGTACGTAAGAGTTCCGTTTGTACTCTGGGCAATGTAAGTTCCATTTACTGATATGGGATATTTTTTAGGAATAATGGTAAAAGTTGCTTTTGAAAAATAAATTGAAGCAACCCATGCGGCGCTAATTACAGCAAATATTATTATGAAAGTTAGCAATATCCATTTTATGGGATTTTTTGAAGACGAAATCTGTTTAGGAGGAGATACACGACGAATTGGTATTTCTCGTCCACTACTTTTTTTACCAGCATCATCAATTTTTGATGATTTATTAGAAGTCTTTTCGGGTTCTAGTTTTTCAACAACCTCGTCCTTTCGAAGAGGTATATTACGAATTGATCTTCGATCTGATGTAACTATATCTTGAACTCGTCGTGGCATACAATTGAAATTATATCACTCACCTTATTTATTGTGAATGGCAGTAGCACACAATCCCATTATTCTAAGTTTTTCAGTTTGTAAAATAAAATCCACGTGTAATTTTATATCATCAATTGATAGTAATGTAACGATGGATTGTGGTTTAAATTTCTTGAAAATTTGCAAAAAATATTGATCGTGCGAATGGGCGGAAATTATAACTTCATCTAATGATGATAATGGAACATGGGTGGTATGTAGTAGTTTTAACAGATCAACTATCCATTCTTCTGAAATTTGGGATATGATTTTTTGTGTAGCATCAGAATGCACAGGGTCTAATTGCCTATGAGTAAAAAGTGTTAGTAATGACTCCGCTGTTTGAATATCTGTTTTTGTTGCTGATGAAATTTTACGAATAATACTATTTATGCCAAAAGGATATGAGCCAAAAAAAGTACATGAATGTTTATTGATAACAACGACATCTGTTATTTCTCCATGAATATGGACTAATGAATAATCAGATCGGGTTTTTAGTATTTTCTGAATACCCATATTTTGAAGTAATAAGCATGAATGAAAAAATATTTTATTCATCGGTACTACTTTGTTGGCTATACTACTATATTTTGTTATAAGTTTAGTTCCAGCAACACTTATAACAAAAGAAATTTCTAAGTCTTTAACAATTTTATTGTGCCAGTTTGGTACAGAATAGCCATTTAATCTAACATCAAAGACTTTTTCTTCTATCACAGCCAAATGCTCAGCATCGTCCTCCGTTAACTTATTTCTTTCTTCTTCTAAATACGGACGAAGTTTATCAGGGGTTATTTTGGTATTTTTTGGAAAAGACAATTTTAAAGTTTTAGCCTGAGAAACAATCCACGGTGAAGATAGTATAAAATGAACATGGTCAATTTTTAAAGGTAAATTTTTTATTACCCCCGAAGAATTTTTTATAGATAATTCTCTTAAAACACTTTCGATTACTTCATTTATTGCACTCAGTGTCACTTTGACTAAATAACCACTATTAACATTCGGTTTAAACAATATTGGAACTGCGTGTGTAAAAATAAATGTTGGATTATTTCCTGATTTCAAATTTACTAAAGAACCCCTAACAATAGAACTCTGAACATCTAGCAGCAGAGCCAGTTCAGATTTTTGTTTAGAGGAGAAGAGCATGCCTTTATTGTATAAGGAAACCGATACTGATGCAAAATTAAGATTTAAATTTACAACCCACCATTCACCCACTTCATCGTACTCGGTCCAAAGTACCCTGTGCCGGTAGTTAGTCCATGAGGAGTAAGAATCTCTGATCGATATGCTTCTTGGTACTTAATAAGAGCTCTCTTAGTGGCAGGACCAAAGTAGGTGGTTTCTTGACCTTTAGATCCTG
>CAZQUI010000001.1:0-117336 GCA_964596595.1 uncultured Candidatus Saccharibacteria bacterium | reverse complement strand
TTGTAGACGCAGTTCACGGAGTTCTCGGCGGAACAAAAGTTCAAGCCGAACAAGCAGTTGAAACTATGATTAATAGTATTATTGATACCCTCAAAAAAGGTGATGAAATATCAATTGCAGGTTTGGGTATCTTCTCGGTAAAGCAGCGTGCAGCTCGTGAAGCTCGTAATCCTCGCACCGGTGAATCAATAAAGGTTCCAGCGATGAAAGTTCCTAAATTCCGTGCAGCAAAGGCTCTAAAAGATGCAGTAAAATAGTATTTTATACTTTATACTCTTCAAAAAACCGCCAAAATGGCGGTTTTTTGTTTGAGAACAATTTATGAAACAAAAAAGAGGCCGAAGCCTCAAATAACAATTTTCCTGGTAAATAAAGCTCTTAAATCATGGTAATGAACACTCATTCTTCCCTTTCGGTAAACAATCGAAGAATTTTCAAAAACACAACCAAACAAAACCAACGGCAACCACAACCTATCACCTGGCCACATATCATCCAGTGGTAATCTGTTCTTTGGAAAAAACTCGGCTAAATACATTTCCTCTGTTTCAATAAAATCACCTTCCCATTCCTGAGTCAGGAAAACATTGTTCCGACACAATTCCCCTCTGTTTAATTCAAAGAAATCTATTACGGCAACCATTTGCAGAGAACTTTTTTGTACTGTTGCCCCTGACTCCTCGTAAAATTCTCTCAGGGCACAATCTCTAATATCCACATCGCGTTTTTCCTTGTGTCCCCCATAACCATTGTAATACCCCGGACATTTGTAAGCTAATTTTTTACGAGCAAGATAAATACCATTTTTATTAACCGGAAACACAGTTGTTACATCTTTCATATCTGACCTGAATCTAACTAATATTTAACTTTATTGCAATCCTTAAAAAATACAAAATGAATATTTTTGTGCGGGATGGGAGAATCGAACTCCCGACCACAGTTTGGAAAACTGTTATTATACCATTTAACTAATCCCGCCTACGCTCCTTCGGAGCTTCGGCGGACAAGCCCGCTTATCTCGGAAGATTTATCTATGCTACCTTAACTGGCCTTTTGTATCAACTTGTGGATCAAAAATAGAAGGTTCTTGTGCTTCTCCGGCGATAATGCGAGATATTTTTCGTCCGCCAAAAATCGAAGGGATGATACCAATACCATTACAACCAAGATTGTAGAGAAGTACTGGATTTTTTGGCTCTGAACCTATCAAACGTACTCTGTTTGGGGTATAACCCATCAATCCGTGCCAAGTAAATTGGTAGTCAATTTTACGATTTGGATCTGGATCGTAGACTTTTTTTATAAATGTATCAATATCTACCTGCATTTTTTCAGGATAATCATAATCATTGAGATAATCTTCCCTATCTTCTATCTCAATTTCTGGCCCCCCAACACAAACCAAGTTATGTTTTTGATCATCAATTTCATGTACTCGGCGAGTTAAATAGAAGTAAGGATCATCATTGGCAGGATCAGAACCATTTGAGTAATAAGCAATTGCCACACCCGGTTTATTCATAACTTCCAAATATCCTGACATATAGCCAACTTTACCAATAACGGAGTGATGAAAACGTTTATCTATTTCCAATCCATCTTCATTTAAAATATCAATTTTTTCAAATCCATTTGTACACAAAATAACCCGATGGGAATGAACTGTATACTTCCCTGCATCCAAAAGTACATGGTTTTTCTTTAAAACTGTTTTAAGTATGTGGGTATTTTCATATATCGCAAAACGGCTTGGATACTTTTTTAATAAATAATTAGCAATTTCCTGACAAAACAATGCCGAATTCATACAAGCGGCCTGATCAAGCAAAACAGCTTGAAATTCACTGTCCTCTGTTTCTAATTTTTCCAATATTTCATTACGAGAAACAATTTTATATAAACTTTTATATGTTACAGGTAAAAGATCTTTAAATGGAGCATCTTGACTAATAAGCAGCTCGTTTGGTGAAAAACCTGCCATTTTTTCAATCTCCAAGTCTTTACATACCTCCAAAACTTGATGCAAATCCGAAAAACCTCTTATACCATTTACTCTCGAAAAAAGAATGTTAAGATTTGCATCGGTATACATTTCATCTAACAGTGCCCAACCAGATTTTAAATCCAACAAAGCATTTTTTGTCTTTCGGAGACCAAATTCTTCAACTAACTGATAAATTGGCCTTTCAAAACGAGCAACTACTTGTCCAGCATTATGACCAGTAGCCCCATGAGCCAATTTACCCTGATCAAACAAAGAAACTCTGTTTTGAGTGTATTTTAATACAAAAAAAGCAGTTGATAATCCAGCTATACCCGCGCCAATTATTGAAATATCTGTGTCTAAGTCTGATTTAAGACTTACTAAGTTACGACTATGGTCAAGTTGATGCAACCAGGGTGATTTATTTATTTTCATAAACAAGTTTCTTGTCGGAGCGCCGGGATTCGAACCCGGAGTCACCTGTTCCCAAAACAGGTATGTTAGCCGTTACACCACGCTCCGTTACTTTGCCATATTAGCATAGATATTAAGGATTGTAAGGAGTGTAATAAAAAATTATATTACAAAACCAAATTTTTTATCCATTTTACTCTCGCTTTTCGAGACTTTATATTCTTAAAAACACACAATATATGAAAAGAAAAATCCTGAATAGATATATCATACGAATTCTCAGACATATAGGTCTCAACCATTCGGCGAATATTTCTGACTTTTAATCCATGAATATTTTCTTCTGGCCTGTATACTTTTTCTAATGCATCAAAAGATTGAACTGATAAGCTTTTTACTTCAAAAAAATGAATAGTGGAGCCATATTTTGCAATTATATCAATTTCTCCCCAAGATTTCTGATAATTTCTATCCAATACAACAAAACCTTGTTTTTGTATAAAAGAACATGCTATGTTTTCCCCAATTTTTCCTTTATCTCTTGTATTTATAATCATGATTTACCTAATTATATGGCTATAAACCGTAAACTTTCACATGAAATGTTTCACAAGAAAACAATTTAAAAGACTCTCAGACACGCAAATAAGCCATTTTTTATGTCTTTTATAAACCAATCCACTTAGTTATCCCCAGTTATCAACAAAAATTATCTAAAAAATCTAGTGCGGGTAGGGAGAATCGAACTCCCATCTTATCGTTGGCAACGATACATTTTACCACTAAACTATACCCGCGTATTTAAATCAAATATCAAAAATCAAAAATAATTCACGCAAATAACCCAAACATTGAGAGGAGTATAACGTATTATACTATAAAATCAAAATATTACTCGATGTAGCCATATTTTTGATATTTGATATTTAATTTTTGATCTATTTTGTGCCCTCGGAGGGATTCGAACCCCCAACAACGGTTCCGAAGACCGGTATGATATCCATTTCACTACGAGGGCGTGATCCTATAGTACCTTAAATAGGAAAAAAGCCCAAGATATTGTAGACTATTATTATGAAAATGACCGAAAAAAACCCAATTCCTCAAGAAGTTGTGTTTGTTGTAGAAACTCTAGAAAAAGGAGGTTTTGAGGCATATCTAGTCGGTGGATGTGTGCGGGATATATTACTTGGCCGAAATCCTAAAGATTGGGATGTGACTACTAATGCTCACCCTGAACAAATTCAGGCCTTATTTCCTAAAACAGTATACGAAAATACTTACGGAACCGTTGCAGTAATCAACGAAGAAACTTCTATTGAAAGTTTGAAAAACATAGAAGTAACCCCATACCGACTAGAATCAGGTTATTCCGACAAAAGACATCCTGACGAAGTGAGATTTAGCAAAAATCTCAACGACGACTTACAAAGACGTGATTTTACCATCAACGCAATCGCTGCAAGCCTATCCAAAGGCTCTATAAAGGACATAGTTGATCCTTATGATGGCTTTAAGGACATTCTTACCAAAAAACCTTTGCGCACCGTAGGGAATGCTTTAGAGCGTTTTAACGAGGATGCCTTGAGAATGATACGAGCAATTCGTTTGGTTTGTGAACTAGATCTACCTGGTTGGGACAAATCTCTGATTGAAGCTATAAAAAAGCTTAATTTTCACGTGAAAGAAGTTTCAATAGAAAGGATAAGAGATGAATTTAGTAAGATTTTACTATCACCAAATCCTAAAAAAGGCTTGGAATCTCTCCAAGAATTTGGAATTCTAAAGCGTTTTATCCCTGAATTAGAAAAAGGGATCGGTGTTACTCAAAATCAAGCTCATAAGTTTGATGTATGGGAGCACCTTTTGCGCAGCTTACAACATGCTGCAGATAAAGATTGGCCTTTAGATATACGATTGGCTGCTTTATTCCATGATATTGCTAAACCTCAGACAAAAGGTGTTTCACGTGAGACGGGAATTATAACTTTTTATGGCCACGAGGTGATTGGTTCACGTGAAACAAAGAAAATACTGGAAAGAATGAAGTTTTCACGTGTAACTATAGATAAAGTTACCAAATTGGTACGTTGGCACATGTTTTTCAGTGATACCGAACAAATAAATCTATCAGCTGTTCGCAGAATGATTGTGAATGTTGGACAAGAAAACATTTGGGACCTTATGAATTTAAGAATATGTGATCGTATTGGTACTGGTAGGCCAAAAGAAGATCCTTATCGCCTAAGAAAGTATAAAGCCATGGTAGAAGAAGCCCTCAGAGACCCTATTTCACTTTCAATGCTCAAAATAAACGGTAAACAAGTTACCGATTTTTGCAAAATCCAACCTGGACCAAAAATTGGTTATATTTTACATGCATTATTTGATAAAGTCCTTGATAATCCAAATTTAAATAACGAAGAAACCTTAAAAAATATGGCCGTAGATCTATGTAAATTACCAGACAGTGATTTAAAATCTCTAGGCCAAGCGGGAATACTAAGAAAAGAAAAAGAGGATCAAAATGATGTTACATCTATAAGAAAAAGGTACCATGTCTCTTAGAGAGAAAGTTATCCACATATATGTCCTTTACACTTTATTATAAAGGACATACACTATGTTCAGACCTCGAGATGTTCCCGAGGTATTGCGGGGAAAAGAATTCTCCACAATAGAATGTCCGAAATGTTCTTTTAACAAATAGTTGCAGCGGGGTAGGCTGCTCTCCTTTTTAATGAAGTCAATGAGGATGCTCGTAAGATCTGCTCATCCTTCAATTGCTTGGCATAAGCGATACACAAGGTATCTCAAGACAACCAAATGGTCTCCCAACGGGAGAACTAAATTTTCAAAAGATACTGAAAATTGCAACCAAGGAATCGTTCGGATGATAGATCATTGTTCTTTTTAACCTCAAGTAAGGACTTCAAAAGCCGCGTAAAATTTATTGCCAGTTCTAAATAAGTTAACGAGGTTTTTTATTGGTAAAATTTTTATCTTTATTTTTTATTAATACGGCCAAACAACAAAGTATAAACTACCTCATAACAAGTTCAACAGGGCAATGATCTGAACCCAAAACATGATCGAAAATAGTTATACTTTTAGTTTGAGAAACAAGATCTTTAGTTACAAAAAAATAGTCTATTCTCCATCCCACATTTCTTTCTCGAGCAAAAGTTTTCATATCCCAATAAGTGTATTTTTCTTTAATTTCAGGGTAAAAATGACGAAAAACATCGACGTATCCATGTTTCACAACTTTATCTAACCAAGCACGTTCTATAGGCAAAAATCCTGTATTTTTCTCATTTTCTTTCGGTCTAGCCAAATCAATAATTGAATGAGCAGTGTTTATATCACCACAAAATATAATTTTATGGCCCTTTTTGACTAATTCATCTGCATAATTCAAAAAAGCATCATAATATCTCAATTTAAAATCCAATCTTTCAGGACCACCACCACCGTTAGGAAAATAGATATTTATGAGAACAAATTCTTTGAAAAATAGAGCTAGAAAACGCCCCTCTTGATCAAGACTTTCCACACCTAAACCGTAATCAACTTTTTCGGGCTTAATTTTACTAAATACGGCTACACCACTGTATCCTTTTCGCCCCTTGGAATGATCAAAATAAGCATGATAACCAGCAGGATTTCTCACTGCTTCCTCGAGTTGTTCCGGGTGACATTTGGTTTCTTGGATACAATACATGTCCGGGGATTCGTTTAGAAACCATTCAAAGCCTCCTTTTTTGATATTGGCGCGAAGGCCGTTGACGTTCCATGAGATGATGCGCATTAAGAAATCATAGCATATACCCGGCCATAGTATTTAATTTCTTTTTCTATGAAACTTCTGGTGGACTTTTTTGAGCTCACTATCAGTAATATGGGTATATATTTGAGTGGTACTGATATTGGCGTGTCCTAAAAGCATCTGTACAGAACGGAGATCGGCACCATTGGTGAGAAGATCAGTCGCAAAGCAGTGACGTATCACATGGGGAGTGACTTTTTTGGAAATTCCGGCTTTTATGGCGTATTCCTTGACTATTCTTTCGATTGAACGCCGTGTCAGTCCTTTTTCTTGTCCTTTATTTTCTTTACCGTCAATTTTTATAAAAAGGGGATCTTCGGTATCTGTCCTTTTATCGAGATATTTTTTTATTGTCTTTTTGGCTTCTTCAGAAAGAAAAACTACCCGAACTTTGTCACCTTTACCGCGTACAGAAAATTCATCGCTACGAATATCGATATCTCGGGAAAGGGAAGCCAGCTCTGATACACGTAAACCGGTAGAAAAGAGAAGCTCTAGGATAGCTTTATCGCGTAATGATTTGAGATTTTCACCTTTTGGGGCATTCATGAGGCGAGATAATTCATCGGTAGTGATGAGATCGATATGTCGATCTCCGGTTTTGGCTAATTCTATGTATTCAGGGCTCAAAGTTTTAATATTTTGACGTGCTAAATACTTAAGAAAGGCTCGTAAAGCAATCATATAGTAATTTTGGGTCTTTTTCTTGAGGGTAAGACCACTTGCACGATTATTACCCGTACTTTGGCGATTAAGCCATAGACGAAATTCACGAACAGCGGTCTCAGTAATGTCAGAAGGAGATTTTACCTTTGATTGTTCAATAAATCTCGATAAATAATGATCGTAATTTTCCACCGTTTTCACCGCCCGGCCTTTTTCTATTTCTACATATTCCAAAAATTGTTGTTTGAGAGCAGAGATATTGTGCGACATGGAGATAATTGTAGCAGGGTATAGTATAGAAGAAAGTACTTGACACATTATATATCTATGATAAATTATTTTCTGGAGCACTGGGTAACCGGTGCTATGTGCAACCAAACCAGTACAATCGTAATCAACGATCAACTGTGTTGGTAGCTAACGCTGCCGACCTCAAATTAGCCGATGCACCCTAGTAAGCGGTGAGGGAAACTGTAACCAGACAACCTCACTCGAGCTCTAGGGCCCGAACAAACAAAAATCAAACGAGGGCTTCGGCCCCACCCCTTATTGACGGCCCGGTAGTATCAGATTTTTAATCTTGATACTGCCGGGCCCTATTGCTTTTTAAAAGCATTTATGCCATTATATTTGCATGCTTACCGTTAGACAAAAAACTAAAATCATCAAAGATACCGGCATACACGACAAAGACACTGGTTCTCCAGAAGTCCAGGTTGCCATTTTGACAAAAAGAATTGTCGAATTGACTGATCACCTCAAAAAACACAAGAAAGACAACCATTCACGCCGTGGTTTACTAGGCATGGTTGCAGATCGTCAGACCCACCTCAATTATCTCAAGAAAAACTACCCTCGTCGTTACTCTTCAATAATCAAAAAACTCGACCTCAAAAAGTAATTTTGCTTTTTTTAGTGTTATTTTTGCTATAATATTTATATTCGGTAAGCAATTCGTGTCATTTTAATAATTTTCGATTTTGAATCCTTATTTTTAATTAATATATGTCAGTTATAAAACACAAAGAACAACGTGTGGGTATTTTCATTGATGCACAAAATCTTTATCACAGTGGCAAAAACTTATACCACTCAAAAGTTAATTTTGGAGCCATAGTCAAAGATGCGCTCGAGGGACGCAAATTAGTTAGAGCAGTGGCTTATGTGATTGCTACAGAATCCGGTGATGAAACAGGTTTTTTTGATGCTCTTACAAAAATGGGCATAGAAACAAAAGTAAAAGATCTTCAAGTTTTTAGTTCTGGGGCCAAAAAAGCAGACTGGGACGTTGGCCTAGCCATTGATGCAGTAAAACTTGCCCCAAAACTCGACACTGTAATCTTATTAACAGGGGACGGGGACTTTGTACCACTAGTAGAATACCTACAAATGAATCAGGGATGCCAAGTAGAAGTAGTTTCTTTTGGCAAATCAACTTCAACTAAACTAATAGAATCAGCTGATCATTTTATGGATTTAGATCAAAATTCCAACAAATATATCCTAAGGAATGGCAAAAGATAGTAGCTTAAACTCAGATAGATGTACAAATAATTTCATAGATAGACAAAAAATAGTATAATGTTCACCACATGGATGATTCTATTGAATTACAACCTGGGAGTTCCGATACTGCAGATATTTCTTCTGAAAAAAGTTTAGAGACAATGAGTAGTCCGATTTCTACGGACCCTAACGATCCGCAAAAAAATTCTTATGATCGTGTTTTTGATATCTCAGAAGACAATATTGCTGAAGTAAAAGATGAGACTATCAATTCTATGCAGGTCTTTCCAATAAAAAAAGTTCTGCCTAAGGTCACACCCCAAAAACCACCTCAACCAAAGATAATCTCAAACTCAGGATGGTCTGTTAACACACATACAGAATTAACAGATTTGCAAAATGTAACACCTGCAACATCAACGGTTTCACCCACAATAACTACACCTCAAGTTAACTCCAACTTGCCACCAATAAACCAAACTCCCGTTTCACCAATTAGCTCAAATCTAAATCAAAAAACAGAACCACCTTCAAAAAATATTTTTGATCCTAGTTATTCAAACCCTTCAATCAAAACATCCAAAACAGAAGACCCTATTTCACACACCTCAAAAGTTGAGACCGTCCCAGCAAATATTTCAAAATTTGCTGCAGAAAAATTACCTGAAATACCTGCATTCAAGGGAACTTTTGATCAAAAAACAACATCATTTGAACCAAAATCTTTTATACAAAAAACTACTCCACAAAATATAGATAAAACCGATGATAATCTTGCCCAGACCATACAAACCAATCCTAATATTTCAAATGTTTCAGAAAAACCTTTAATAAAGGAGAAACCTGAAATAAAAACTGAATCACCTGATACTCAAACAAAAATAGACAAACCAATAACTCCTAACACCACAACGATCGATGCAACATTAAAAGATACCCCCTCCAAAAATCTTCTAGATAATACACCAACCGCTCCTGTAGAAATAAAAAAAGAAAAATCGATAGGATCTATCCCATTAAAAGATATTACTCCCCAAAATACTTCATCGAGAAATACCCCTTCAAATCCACCAGCTAAAGTACTAGGAGCAATACCCACGACAAATAGTGAGAATAAATTTGATGTGCCAGAAAACCCCATTTTAAAAAAAATTCGAACATATGAAAGCGATGTTGCTGATGTAATGTCACACAAAAATATCTCAACAGCGTCTATCGCTATTGCTGAAAATAAGAGAAATCAAATAAATACTCAAACAGCTCAACAACCAGCGGAGGAGAGTAATCAAGTTTCAACTGAACCAAAACCTGATTCTCCAAAGAATATTTCAAAATTTATACTAATGCTTATCAGTATAATATTTATCGCCGTAGGAATAGGTGGAGCCTATTACTTATATAGCAAAAGTATATTTGGCACAAAAACTTCAATATTAGGTATAAACACCGGACAAAGTAATTCAGGTATTATCCCACCTGATTCAAAAGTTACTTTGGACATAAGCAGCATGAACCCAAGCATGATAGTTGCTGCTATAAAAAATGAATGGGAAAAAGACCAAAACCCAAATACAATCAAAGAAATAATCATAACTGATGGTCAAACACGCGTTACTGGCCCAAGAATGGTTGAATTTATGAACATTGATGCGCCAGATATACTGAAACGTTCACTCACAAACAATTGGATGCTTGGTATAAATACCGATCCAAGCGGAAATAAAGACATATTCGTAATTGCTACAACAAATTTTTTCCAAAACGCTTTTGCCGGAATGTTTCAATGGGAAAGCGTAATGGCTGATGATCTAAAACTTTTCTTATCTTCAGGAAAATACCAAGGAATAGTAAATGCACCGAACGCAACATCGACAATTACAGTAAATGGGCCCACTTTATCTGTTACAGTTACCGGCGCATCATCGGCCGATAATTCAACTGACTCTCTCTTTACTCTTCGTGGACAGTTCGAAGATCGAACTATAATGAACAAAGATGTGCGGGTATTTCGAACATCCCAAGGCAAAACTCTTTTCTTCTATTCATTTGTTGATAATAAAACCATGGTTGTTGCCTCAAAAGAACAAACTTTGACGAGAATTCTAGACGGGCTTGAAAAGAAGGCTTTTGTGAGATAAAATTAAGCCATGAATAAAAAAGATCTTGAGTTTTTCAATAAAAAACTAACGGAAGAAAAAAACCAACTCGAACAAGAGCTGGATACTATTGCCAAAAAAGACCCAAGTTCCGCTGGGGGATGGGAAGCTACACCAGGAAATATGCAGATAGATGTTGCCGATGAAAACGAACTCGCTGATAAACTAGAAGAATTGGAAGGTAATAATGGAATAGCAAACCAACTTGAAACTCAGTTAAAAGATGTAAAAGACGCGCTGGAACGTATAGATAATGGAACATACGGAAAATGTGAGACTTGCGGCAAAGCTATTGAAAAAGAAAGGCTAGAAGCAAACCCAGCCGCTCGCATATCACTAAAACACAACCACTAAAATAATTTTTTCCGATTAAAAACGAGCCTGGGGCTCGTTTTTTTAATTATAAAAATCAAATTCACTACTTTTTTAGAGAATATTCATAAAAAATTCATTGGCCAAGAGTAGAGTTTGATAATGAGTATTGCAAAATCTTATAGCGCTCAACTTATTGGTTTAAAGATGGAGGTAATTTCAGTCGAAGTCGACATTTCAAATGGTCTTCATGCTTTTTCTATTGTTGGTTTAGGCGATCGTTCTGTAGAAGAATCACGAGATAGAGTATCAGCTGCTATTAAAAATTCTGGTTTTGTTTCACCAAAACAAAAAAATCAAAAAGTTGTTATTTCTTTGGCTCCAGCTGATTTAAGAAAAGAAGGATCTTCTTTTGATATGGCTATGGCCATAGCTTACTTAAATGCTTCAAAAGACATATCAGCTAATCTGGAAAATTGCATATTTTTTGGTGAATTATCACTTGAAGGACAAGTTCGTCGAATAAACGGTTTACTTCCATTGCTTTGCCAAGCTTCACTTTACGGTTTTAAATCAGCTTATATTCCAAAAGAAAACGAAATCGAAGCCTCACTTGCAAATAATATTGATATTTTTCTTGTTTCTTCACTAAAAGAAATAGTAGACCATTTACTTAATAACAAAAAAATTAAACCTTTGTCCAAAAAAATATACAACCAACCAACAAAACCAAACCATCTGATAGATATGTGTGATATCAGAGGTAATGAGAGTGCAAAAAGAGGATTAGAAATTGCCGCAGCTGGAGGACACAATGTAATTATGTGTGGACCGCCAGGAACAGGAAAGACCATGCTAGCTAAAGCTTTTCAATCTCTTTTACCACCACTTACATATGAACAATCTGTAGAAGTGACGGGGATTCATTCCATAGCAAAATTAGTAAAAGAAAACCTAATTACTAAAGCACCATTTCGTGCACCCCACCACACAGCATCGTATCCTTCCATTGTTGGGGGTGGCACAATACCAAAACCTGGAGAAATAACCTTGGCACATAGAGGAGTTTTATTTTTAGATGAGTTTCCAGAATTTGATCGTGATGTAATTGAAGCCTTGAGACAACCGCTAGAAGAACATAGCGTGACAATCTCCCGGACTAGAGGAATAGTTCATTTTCCAGCACAATGTATTCTCATCGCCTCAATGAATCCTTGTCCTTGTGGTAAAGGCAGGAACAATAATTGCACCTGCAAATCATATCAAATAGAAAATTATCGACGTAAAATATCTGGACCCATCATGGATCGTATTGATATTTGGTTAAACATCAACCACATCGACTATAAAAAACTTTCTCAAGAAAATTCCGATTCTGAACCTTCCGATAAAATACTTAGGAGAATAATTGCGGCAAGGAAGAGACAGACTGATAGGTTTATAAAATATAATATTGTAAAAAATTTCAATACTGAAATGAATGCCGCTGAAATAGAAAAATGCATTATTCTAAAAAAAGACATTCGTGAATTATTAGCAAATTCAGCAGAAAAATTAGGACTTTCTGGTAGAGCTTTTCATCGCATAATAAAAGTAGCTCAAACCATCGCAGATCTAAAAGGTGATGACCCCATTACACAAGAAAACTTATTAGAAGCCCTGCAATACCGAGATAGGCTTTAAAAAATGACTAAAATGGATTTTTAGCTCCACGAATCTCAAAATGAAGATGTGAGCCGGTAGACTTACCAGTATTACCAATTAGAGCAATTTTATCACCTTGTTCAACATAATCACCGGCTTTTACTAGATTTTTTGAAAGATGAGCATAAAGTGTTTGAGTTCCATTTGGATGTGAAATTATAATAAAACTGCCATATCCACCATTCCATTGACCATCTCCACGACTTACTATGACCGTACCATCAGCTGAAGCATAAACTGGTGTACCGACAGGTCCAGCCAAATCAACGCCATTGTAACCATGAATGCCTTGTGACTTTACAACATATTTTGGTACCGGACGAATATAATATCCACTCGTATTAGTATTAGCCCCAGAAGATGCTGCGTTTACAAGACGAGTTGGTATAGAAGTAGAAATTTCCACATCAGGAAGAAGTAAAGATTGACCAATTATTAACTTTGAAGAAAGAGTAAGATCATTGTATTCCAAAAATTCATCTAAGTTTGCTTTATATTGTTCAACAATACTACTAATGGTATCTCCTCTTTTAACAGTATGTCTAATACCAGAAACAGGGAGTATCACCAAAGTCTGACCGGGTCTTATCGAAGAAGCTTTGGTAATACCGTTCGCCCAAGCAATCGTATTCACTGAAACTCCAAACATTTTACTGATACCAGAAATAGTATCACCCGACTGAACAACATACGTACTAATTTGAGTGTTAACAACAGAATTTCCAGAATCAGCATTGACAATAGCCAAGTCTGGAACCAAAGTACCCCCAGACTCAACAGGAATAATATCTGCAGTTTTTTCAGGATTAGGATCAAAGTTTATTGCAGGTTGTAAAATAGCAAAATTTTGTGAATTTGAATTGGAATATAGTGGATCAATTTTTGCCGAAACAGGTTCACCTCCTAAAATAGAACTTACTATTGAATAAATACTGGCCTGAGCGGTTTTGAAGACAAAACTTGAAAAAAATAAAAGTAAAGCAAAAACTACTGCAAAATAAAGAATTTTGCTTTTTAAACTGAAATATTGTTTTTTTATGGAGTGGATAAATTTCATAACAAAATTATCCTTTCTGCAATACTATCGCGTCTGTACTTCTTTCATTCTGAAAATGTTTACTCTACAACAAGTGGCTCTGTAAAGCCGTATATTTAAACTTTATTGTTAGGCAACTCTTCTAGGGTATCAGTTAAGATTTAATTGTCAATTTAAGATGTGCACATCAATATTATTTGACAGCTAGTCAATAAATGTTGATAAAAAATATTTAATTTTTTTGATTAAAATAATCAAGGTTATATAAATGTTTTTTGAATATAATCATACTTACTGCCCAGAAAAATCTTCTCAATAATTTTTAATAAGAAAATTAATGCCCCAGCTTAGGTATATGGTAGGATAAACTATCATGACTATCCTAAATGATGCGCAAGTTCAAGCGGTTCAAACTACAGAAGGCCCTGTATTGATAATCGCTGGAGCCGGAGCAGGTAAAACAAGAGTTATAACTCATCGTATATTAAATTTAATAAAAAACGGCGTAGCCCCATCAGCAATTTTAGCCATCACTTTTACCAATAAAGCCGCAAAAGAAATGCGGAATAGAGTAAACGACCTGATGCGTGAAGATAGAGATCTTAATAGACCAATTTCTCTCCAAGAAAAACCATTTATTAGTACTTTTCACTCACTAGGAGTACATATAATAAAAGAACATGCTTCTTTACTAGGATTAACCAGACATTTTACTATCGCCGATAGATCAGATTCGCGCAGAGCGATAAAAGAAGCTTTGGAAAAACTTTCCCTTGACCCGAAAAATTTTGATCCAAACAAAATTTTAGGAGCAATATCAAGAGCTAAAGGTGAGGGTATTAATCAACTCGGATATTCTGATCATGCCTCAGGATATTTTCAAGAAATCGTTGCTTCTGTTTGGGAAAAATATGATTCATCATTATTAAAAGAAAAATCATTGGACTTCGATGATTTGCTTCTCAAAACAGCTGAATTGTTAGCAGCAAAACCTGAAATCAGAAAACACTACGCGTCGATTTGGAAATATGTTCATATCGATGAATACCAAGATACAAATAAAGTACAATATCGAATAGCCAAATATTTAGCCGACGAACATCGTAATATATGTGTGGTAGGAGATATAGATCAAAATATCTACAGTTGGCGCGGTGCAACAATAGAAAATATTCTAAATTTTGAAAAAGATTATCCAGAAGCAACAGTAATTACACTAGAGAAAAATTATCGCTCAACAAAAAACATTCTGACAGCTGCAAATGATGTAATAGAAAAAAATGTCATGCGCCGTAAAAAAACTCTCTACACGGACAATGACCATGGTGAAAAAATCTCACTACTCGTCAACTACACAGAAACCGATGAAGCGAGAGCGCTGGCAGATAAAACAAGAGAAATCATCCGGGATGGAGCTGATCCTCGTGAAATAGCTATTTTATATAGAACAAATTTTCAATCTCGCGCTCTCGAAGAATTTTTTATTAAAAAAAATATTCCATACCAATTAGTTGGGACAAGGTTTTTTGAACGAAAAGAAATAAAAGATGTCATCTCTTACATTAAAGCAGCCTTAAACAGGGAAGCTTGGGGTGATATAAATAGGTGTATCAATGTTCCAACGAGAGGAATTGGTAAAGTCACAATTGCAAAATTAGCAAACGGGCAACGTGAAACTTTGCCCCCAGCAATGAAAACAAAGATTGATCAATTTTGGAAATTACTTGACGACATTGCAAAAGAATTAAAAGAAAAGAAACCTTCTGAAGCAGTTCGTTTTGTTCTAACAAATACTGGTTTAGAAAAATCTCTTCGAGAAGGAAATTCCGAAGATGAAGAACGCATATTAAATGTTCAAGAGTTGGTCTCAGTAGCAACTCAATACGATCATTTAAAACCAGAAGAAGGTATAGAGAATTTTCTTTCAAATGCAGCTTTAGCTAGCGACCAGGACGATCTCCAAAAAGATCAAAATGCTGTTAAGCTAATGACCGTTCATGCTGCAAAAGGTTTAGAATTTGATTATGTTTTTATTAGCGGACTAGAACAAGACCTTTTTCCCCTAAAGCATTTAGACGAAGCTGAAATTGACCAAGCTGAAGAAGAGGAAGAACGTCGAATATTTTATGTTGCAATTACTCGAGCCCGAAAAAAATTATTCCTTAGTTACTCAATGGTTCGCACAATATATGGATCACAAAGAGTGAACACGCCATCAGAATTTATAGCTGATATTCAAAAGGATTTAATTCACGAAGATAACCCAAAAGCATCGGGACTAACTGGAGCCAAAGCAATTTTTATTGATTTTTAATTATGCATCTAATACCAAAAAAATCCTTGGGTCAACATTTCTTAAATTCTCCAACTGTTTTGGCGAAAATAATTTCGGCTGCTAATATTCAACCCAATGAGACTATTCTCGAAATTGGTCCAGGTACAGGTATTCTCACAGAAGAATTACTAAAAAAGGAGACCAATATTACAGCTATAGAAAAAGACGATCGAGCCTACGAACTACTGAAACAAAAATACTTTACTCAGATATCAAATAAAAAACTAAACCTTATTCATGGGGATGTTTTGAACATAAACTACAATCAACTAAATCTAAGTGAAGGGAATTATGCCTTAGTTGCAAATATTCCATATTATATAACCGGAGCAATCTTGGAATTATTTTTAGAATACGGACCCAGACCAAATCGAATGATTTTATTGGTTCAAAAAGAAGTTGCCGAGAGAATTGTGGCCAAAGACGGTAAAGAAAGCATCTTATCTATTTCCGTAAAAGCTTTTGGTACACCAAGAATTGTTTCTAATGTACCAAAAGGAGCATTTTCACCACCACCAACGGTAGAATCAGCTATTTTAGAGATAAATAATATAAACTCAGGTCTACTTTTAACAAAAAACTCAAATTTTGATACAAAAATGTTCTTTAAGATCATAAAAACTGCTTTTGCTCATAAAAGAAAGTATGCAATCCGTAACTTAGAGGCAATTTTTGACTCAAATAATATAAGAAATGCCTGGAAAAACACAGGTTTAGCAGAAAATATACGTTCTGAAGATATATCAGTAGAAAAATGGATAGAAGTTGCTCAAGAAATTCTAAATTCTGTGCATAAGTAGAGCACTTTTAATAATAAAAACTGGTATAATTTACCAAGTATTATGGCCACTTACCCACGCGCACAGACTGTCGCAACTTTCATCGTATGTACGGTGGTAGTTCTCGGTGCAAGTCTTTATACATATGGCAACCCATTTATCTCAACAAATGCCCCGGAAAATTCATCTGTTTTCACTAAAAATACAATCGCATCAGCAAATGATACCTATATAGACACTGCTGATTGGAAAAAAACCTTCTTCAGTGTAAACGAAAAAAACGCAAAAAATTATTCAACGGAAAACGCAAAAAATATTTCTAAAACAAATAACGAACCAGAACTAACTGCCACCGATCTTTTTGGTAGGGAACTTTTCTCTAAATTTATGACTCTTCGTCAAGCTGGAATGATTTCAGATACAAACACAACTGACGCTCTTGTAAATCAAATACTAGATAACAGTCAACTGATAACCGATGAAGCAAAGTTTTCAACAGCAGCAGATCTGTACACTTTTACATCTGAAGATTCTGCCGCCCTTCAGATTTACGCAAATACAGTTGCCAATATCTTAAAAAGAGATCAACCTGTCGACAATGAAGTCCTCGTCACTAAAAAAGCTTTAGAAAGTGGCGATCTAAAATTGCTAGAAAATATTGATCAAATCATTTCAACATATGCACGTGTACGAAGTGACCTTTTAACCACCCCTGTTCCTTTTAGTGCTTCTGCTTACCACATAAAACTAGTAAACGGTGTTGCAAAAGCTTTAGCAAATGCTGTTGCCCTAAGAAACTCTGCTGTCGATCCACTCCAAGCACTAGAAGCAATTTCTTCATACCCGGAAACTGTTAGTGTAGTTTTTTATGCAATAGTTGATTTACGAAATTATTTCGACCAAGCAGGCATAACCTTCAATCCAAACGAAGATGCCTACTCTGTATTTTCTTTAAAATAACATGAACATTAAACAAATTATTTTAAATAAAATAACTCTGACTTTATTTGTTTTTATAATATCGTTTTCTGCTTCAACTCAAAAAGCTCACGCTTTGTTTGGTGTCGGTGATATTGTTACTGACCCTGGAAACACCGTTCAAGGAGTCCTCCAAGTAGCAGAGGGAACAACGCAAACATTTTTACAAAATTCTCTAAATTATAAGGAATTTTTACTTGATGCCTTGGTAAATATAATGGCAAAACAACTCATAAACCAAATGACAACAAGCATTGTTAATTGGATCAATTCCGGTTTCGAAGGTAACCCTTCATTTATAACCGATCCGGGTGGATTTTTCCTTGATGCTGCTGATCAAGTAACAGGTGCCATGTTAAATCAAAATGGTCCACTAGCTTCACTTTGTAGTCCTTTTAGTTTTGACCTACGTATTACACTGGCACTACAAGCATCTAGCCGTTATAAAAAACGCTACACTTGTACACTTGGTAAAATTATTGAAAATACGAGAAATGCTGTTGAAAGAGGAGTGACTATAAATGGTTTTATGGCTGGAGATTTTTCTCAGGGAGGTTGGCCAGCATTCATAGCTCTGACAACTAACCCTCAAGACAGTTACTCAAGTGCTTATTTATACGCACACAGCGATCTTCTTTCCCGTATCGCTCAAAAAGAAGCCTCGATAAACGTAGACCTAAATCGAGGTCGAGGATTTTTATCCTATACAAAATGTGAAGATATAACTTCAAATCTTTATAATTCCGGTTTAACTGGTGAGCAAATAAATCAGATTCAGCAGCCCGGCAATCGTAATATCCAAGAAATGGATCCAGAAAAAACCAGTATTAGAAAAACTGTTGATTACGAAGCTGGCACGGAAAAAATCGAACGTTGCAAAGTTCAAACCCCTGGTTCAGTCATAGAGGGAACACTTAGTACTCAACTTGGCTCTGGAGTAAGACAGTTGGAATTGGCTGATGAAATAGATGAAATAGTCGGAGCATTAGTAAACCAGTTAGTGATTCAAATTGTTACCAAAGGTCTAAATGCTGCAAGTAGCGGATCTAGCAACAGGCCTTCAGCTGTTCAACAAATTCTTGGGGAACAACAACAGGGAGCTGAACAGATACGCAAACTTGGTAAAGTTTTGGCTGACAAAATTGCTCCTTACCTTACTCGAGACGAAAAAGTTATTAATACCTACAAGCAAGCATTCGATATTACAAAAAAATTACAAACTTCATTAAATGAAGCACGAGCATGCTGGGTACAAAAAAATGTTTCAAGTCAAATATCAGAAATAGATGAGGTTCTTTCAACCAAAATAAACCCTCTAGTTCAAGATTCTCAGGAAAAATTAACTACAGCATCCACAACAATTCAAACCCTAATAAGGATTCGCCGAGTTGCTTTGGTTGCAACAACTACAGCTCAATTCCAACCAGTTAGTGACGAATTTAACCAACTACTACAAACACAAACACTGCGAACAGCATCAGATCTCCAAGTTGCTCAAGACAACCTCGACGAAGTAAAGAATCAGGTTGAAGGTATATCAGCTCAAGCCAGAGAATCTTTGAGTGAATGTAAAGCATATATAACCCCATGAAGAAACTAATACCAAAAATTTACGCGCTATTTTTAGTCTTAGGTATTGGACTTATTTTGAGCACCAAAACCGCTCACGCACAAAGTGTGATAAAGCTACTTGGCTACGAATCTTTGTCGATTTTTATTGCCGAAGGATTGGCTAACATACTAAATAATGTCCAGATGATAGTAAGTTGGATATTGGCCTTATCTGGATTTTTACTAAATTACTCAATAAATTTAACTCTGCAATTAAAAGCTTTTCTTGATCAAACTCCAGCAATATTTACTACTTGGAAAGCTATACGCGACATATCAGGATTATTTATTATTTTCTTCTTATTATTTGCGGCCTTAAAATTAATTTTGGGTCTAGGTACAAAATTTGGAGATTTAATAAAAAACATTGTCATCGCAGGAGTACTCATAAACTTCAGCTTTTTCTTTGCTGGACTAGGAATAGACGCTTCGAACATTGTTTCTATTCAACTTTACAATGCTATTGCTCCAGCCAACTCATTAAATATTGGTAACTTACAACCAGATGGTCTAGTCAACCGAACGGTAGCCGGTACACAAGATGGTGGTCTCTCTGATATCTTCATGAAATCCTTAAAGATCCCAGCCCTATATGACACAAACGGTAAAGTGTCTCCAGCCGGAGAAACCGCAGCGGCCGGAGGTGCCTGGACAGCCCCAATAAAAATACTACTCGTAGGTTTTGCTTCTATTATTGTGATGCTTACGGCCACGCTTAGTTTTGCCGCGGCAGCAATAGCATTTATTGTTCGATTTGTTGTTTTGATATTCTTATTAGCCTTTTCTCCAATTTGGTTTGCTTCACATATTATTCCAGAAATAGGGAGCTACGCTAAAAAGTTTACGGAGGTCTACAAAGGAATGCTTGTCTTTATGCCAGTCTATCTATTACTAATGTATTTAGCCCTAAATGTAATGACGACTACACCCATACTTTCTGGTGGTAGTATTGCGGCCGCCACAACCGCAGCCGCAGCGGGGGATACTGCAAACTGGTACTCCAGTATTATTGCGGTTTTAATAAATGCAATTATTGTTATCGTCCTTATAAATGTTCCTTTAATTGCAGCTATAAGTGTAAGTGGCGGGGTACTGAAGTTTATAAATGTAGATAAGATTGGGGCTTGGGGAGTCTTGGGCGGAGCAAAAAGAGTTGCCGGCCTTTCTTACCAAAATACAATCGGTCGTGGAGCTAGTGCTATAGCGCGTTCAGAAAGTCTAAAAAATGTTGCTAGTAAAAATTCTCTTGCTGGAGCAACTCTAAGAAGCATCAGAGGTGTTGCCACACCTTATGAGGCTAAACTAGCCAATCAAGTAAAAGAAAGAACTGAATTTGCTGGTTCATTAGGATATAACAAAAAACAAGTAGCTTTTCATGAGATCGAATTACGTGACTTACAACGACAACAATCAATACTACGATCTAGAGGAGATAGTGATGGGGCAAAGAGTCTAGATTCAAAAATCTCACAAATAAAAGCTAAAATTGAGGAAACTAAAAATGTTCGACAGCTTAATTACGCTGAAGACATTAATACACCTCAAGTTGATACAATATGGACTAAAGTTGCAAGAAAAAACAAAACTGCTGCATCAAAAATTGAAGGTGAAATCATCAAAAAACAATTGGAATCAGCTAAAAAAGATTTTGATAAAGTTCAAGAAAAAATTAATGACACCCGAAAAAAGATTGATTCAATTAAACAAAGTATTGATTCTGGCATAACTAGAGATGAGGCTAAAGCAAAAGATTCAATTAATAATTTAGAAAAAGAAATCCCAGCAATGCATGACAAAGAAAGTAAGTCATTGGAAAAAATTAACGAACTTGAAGCCAGACTAGAAAAATACTCATAAAATAACAAAACATGAATTTCGACTACAAAATACTTGAAGAAAAGATGAGTCAGCTTTCTCCCGAAATGCAGAGCGCTTTGACTTCGGTCGAAATAAGTCAGGTAATTCAGGATATCAGTAAAAAATATGATTTAAAAATCGACCAAGAGGGAATTCTTTTTGATCATACTGCATATGTAATGCTAGGATTACTACCTTCAAAGAGCTTTGCTCAAGAATTTTCGCAAGAAACTCAAATTGACGATAAAAAATCCCAACTTATAGCTACAGATATCAATCAAAATGTTTTTGATAAGATTCGTGAATCCATGCATCAAATAGAAGATTTTGAAAATGAAAAATACCAAGAAAAACCTGAGGATGCATCCCAATCCACCATCTCTTCTATAGAACAAGCTGGCGGTTTTAGTATAGAAAAAGAAAAAATTGATCCAAAAAAGACTCGACCGGATGGGGCCTGGAAAATGCCCGAAGAAGGTGAGATTGAACTGCCAGAAGAAATCCTACGACACATAGAAGAACATAAACTTCCAACAAAGTCAGCAAACACTACACTTACACCTATATCAACAACTACACCGAAACCGGCACCATTAGTTACTCCAGTCTTAACACCACAAAAAGTCACAAATCCTCCAACTTCAAACTCTGTCCCAATTTCATCTCCTGTAAAATCTTCATGGGAAAAAGATAATGAACAACATGTTGAACCTTTAGTTGACCACTTGTTAACCAAAACAACCTCTATCCCTCTAGAAAAATCTTCTCAACAAATAGCAGAAATGCCTAAAAAATCAGCGCCTGTTCCAAACAATATTCCAACTGGACCAGACATGTATCACGAACCAATAGAATAGTTGTTTATCCTCAAATAGAATAACAATTGACTGTGAGGTATAATATTATCGATGAGATTCCAAGTTCCTCAATTTATCGAAGTCGAGGATAAAATCTTCGGCCCACTGACACTCAAACAGTTTATATATTTAGCTGGAGGGGGAGGTCTGTCATTCTTAACATATTTATTGTTAGACAATTTTACCTTGGCTATTATTCCTATTCTTCTAATTATGGGAATATCTGCTTCATTTGCTTTCTTTAAACTATACAAACGTATACCTTTTGTATCTGTTGCCGAATCAGCTTTCAAATACTACCTTAGCTCAAAACTATACATCTGGAGAAAAGAAGAAAAAACCAAAGCTTCTGATATACAAAAAGCTGTCGCTGAAGCAAAAACCTACGCTTCAGTCATGGTTCCAAAGATTTCCAATAGTAAACTAAAAGACCTTACTTGGAGTTTAGATATAAAAGAAAGTATGTATTCAAATAAAAATCAAAAATAATGGCCTCTTCACCTCAATCAACTCAAGCTTTTGTACCAATCCAAGAAATACGGGATGGTATTGTCATACTTAAAAATGGTGGCATGCGAGCTATCATCTTGGCTTCTTCTCTAAACTTTGCACTAAAATCATCAGACGAACAAAATTCCATAATGATGCAGTTCCAAAATTTTCTTAATTCCCTAGATTTTTCTATTCAGATTTTTGTTCAATCAAAAAAACTAGATATCCGACCATATATCGCTTTACTAGAAGGGCAGTACAAAGAACAACTAAGTGAACTAATGAAAATACAGGTTCGAGAATACATAGAGTTTATTCGTACTTTTGTAGAAAGCACAAACATAATGTCCAAAAGTTTTTTTGTTGTTATACCTTACGATCCACCAATACTCACCAACAGCAAGAATCCTTTGGCGAATGTTATGTCTGGAAACAAAAACGCCGTTGACAGTACTGCGGCAAATGAAAAATTTCAAGAATATCGAAGTCAATTGGAGCAAAGAGTATCTGTAGTCGAACAAGGATTGGTCCGTTGCGGGGTACGCGCAGCAGAACTTGGAACTGAAGAAGTGGTAGAATTATTTTATAAAATATTTAATCCAGGGGAAATGGAGAAGCCTATTCAAATCACATGAGTTTATTTTCAAAATTACTAGGAAAAAAAGAGGCCTCACCAGTTGTTTCTGTGCTACCGGAAGAAATTTACCAAGCTGGTGTCTTGGAACTTAAAGATGTTATTGCACCATCTGCTCTAAAAGTTACACCTAAGGATGTAAACTTAGGCGAAAAAGTAGGCAGAACGTTATTCGTCATATCTTATCCTCGATTTTTAGACGAAAGTTGGTTTGCTCCAATAATTAATTTAGATAAAGTCTTTAATGTTTCAATCTTTATTCATCCGGTTGATACTGCAAAAGTCTTGCGCCACTTCCAAAAAAAAGTTGCTGAGGTTCAAAGTCAAATCTCTCGTCGAGAAGAAAAAGGTCTAGTTCGTGACCCTGCCTTGGATACAGCTTACCAAGATCTCGAGACTTTACGTGACCAACTTATGCAGGCACAGGAGCATCTTTTTGATGTTGGAGTTTACATAACAATCTTTGCTGACAATGAAGGGGAGCTCGATAAACTTGAATCTGAAATCAAATCAATCCTTGAATCAAAACTTGTATATGTAAAACCGGCCCTTTTTCAGCAAGAATCTGGCTTCAAGAGCGTCATGCCTATTGGTGACGATCAGTTACATGTTCATTCCAAACTAAACTCCTCACCACTTTCAAGTCTTTTTCCTTTTGTCTCCTTCGACCTAACTTCGGATAAAGGTATTTTGTATGGTATAAATCGCCACAATTCATCCTTGGTTTTGTTTGATCGTTTTTTGCTTGGTAATTATAACTCTGTAACCTTTGCAGTTGCTGGAGCAGGTAAGTCATACTGTACCAAGTTGGAAATATTGCGTACTCTAATGTTCGACACCGATGTTATCGTTATTGACCCAGAAAAAGAATACGAATATATGGCCGAAGCAACTGGCGGCAAATACTTTAATATTTCTCTTAATTCCGAACATCACATAAACCCTTTCGATCTTCCTATTCCTCGAGAAGATGAATCCGCTGCAGATGTTTTGCGCTCCAATACCATCAATCTAGTCGGGCTATTTCGTATTATGTTGGGGGGTCTTACGCAAGAAGAAGACGCGCTGATAGACCGCGCCATCACCGAAACATACGCCCTAAAAGACATTTCACCTGAATCAGACTTTCGTAACGTAGAACCACCATTACTTTCTGATTTTGAACTCGTTCTCGCTGGCATGGAAGGTGCAGAATCACTTGTTGAAAGATTAACAAAATATACAAAAGGTACATGGTCAGGATTTATCAATCGACCCTCAAACGTAGATATCAACAAAAAATTCGTAGTCTTTTCTCTTCGAGACATGGAAGACGAATTAAAACCTGTAGCTATGTATATCGTTACTCACTATATTTGGAATGCTATTCGAAAAAATCTCAAAAAAAGACTTCTGGTTATCGATGAGGCTTGGTGGATGATGAAATCAGAAGATACCGCTTCATTCTTATTTGGATTAGCAAAACGCGGTCGTAAGTATTTCTTGGGGCTCATGACCATAACTCAAGATGTAGGAGACTTCTTAAACTCTCCTTACGGATTACCGATTGTTACCAACTCTTCCATCCAAATCCTCCTCAAACAATCTCCGGCGGTTATCGATAGTATTCAGAAAACATTCAATCTTACTGATGAGGAAAAATATTTATTACTAGAATCCGATGTGGGAGAGGGAATATTCTTCGTTGGACTAAAGCATGTTGCCATAAAAATAGTTGCCTCGTATACAGAAGATCAAATTATTACTACAAATCCTGCTCAAGTTATGCAGATCCAGCAAGCCAAAAAAGATTTAGAACAGGCTGGATAAGAAACTTTATGCCACCCACCTTCGCGGAGATGACACAAAGAGTTATACTTACTCCATGCAACCTTATGAAAACAAAGGATCCGGATGGAAATGGTGGATTTTATACTTTATCACTGGAACAGTAGATATTATCCAGTTACTAATTGGTTGGACCGGAATTGGAACAATAATAAGTGAAGGATTGGAACTTTTTATGCCTTTTTTATTAATAGGTAGCCTACTATTAATGAAAATTTCATTGCTTCAATATCCTGTACGCTTAGTTTCAATTCTGGGAATCACCGGCCTCGATGCAGCAACTGGTGGTATTGCACCTTTTTGGGTCTTAGATGTGTGGTATTTACAACATTCAGTAAAAAAAGAGGACTTCGAAAATATCTCGGTCACCAATCAAACAAAAGTTCAAAGCAATTATCCACTTGTTCAAGACGGCACTCGTAGACCAGCGCCACCACCATTACCAGAATCAACTCGTAATGCAAGCGCTAAACCTCTAATAAATAATGGTGTTCGTGCTCCACAGAAATAAACAGATGACAAATCTCTAACATGTTACAATGTAGTGCATAATGCGTCAGTATATTTTTCATATCTGCGTAGTCTTGATGTTTTTTATGGTGTTAACGCCACCTGTTTCAGCACAAGGAGTACCAGTAACTCCTGGTATAGACCTGTCTTCTTCAATACAAAGTCCTTCTCCTGGACAAAATATTACAATCTCAGCAAAAAGTTATAATACCGATCTAAATTCAACAACTCTAATCTGGTCTATTAACGGCACAGAAATAAAACGGGGAGTAGGGGCAACAACATTAAATACAACTGCACCATTAGCCGGAAAAATAAACAATGTATCCGTTACAGCCATAGCACTAGACGGAACAAGGCTTACTGGCTCTCTTTCTCTGGGCTCTGGATCAGTAGATTTAATTATAGAGTCAGACGGCTATGTTCCAGCTTTATTTTTAGGAAAAGTTCATCCAACTTATGAAAATAAAATAAAAGTAATTGCTATTCCACATATGACTCAAACAAATGGAACAGAATATGATCCCAACACACTTATATATGAATGGCGTAAAAATGAAACTATTTTAGAAAACCAGTCTGGCTATGGAAAAAGTTCATTAACATTGGAAGGTTCTTTGATTCCAAGAGTTTTTACAGTATCGGTTACGGTAAAAAATAGAAGTGGTGAAAATTTTGTTAATGGTTTGATAACCATATCACCAGAACAATCTTCGTTGGGTATGTATGTAGACGACCCGTTATATGGGCCTTTATTTAACAAAGCCATTATCAATCAAATAAATCTTGGTAGTCAGAGAGAAAGTGCAGTAATCGCAACGCCTTATGGTTTCAACGTTTCACCAACCGGTAATGTTTCTTATGAATGGACAATAAATGGAAGCATTCGTTCGGACTTACTAAAAAATCAATCTATAATTATAAGATCCCCAGAAGGAACAACCGGAAGTTCAAATATTTCATTGAAAGTAAAAAATTCTCGCAATATACTACAAACTGCTATAGGTGGATTTAATGTTTCATTTAGTCCAGCCAGAGGACAAAATAAACCAGAAGTTACATTTTAAATTATGAAAAAAACACTCATATTGACAACTTTTCTACTATTCACAGGATCATCAGTCTTGGCACAAATTTCACCTTCAAATAATCCTACCCAAAACAATCCCTTACCTAATTATACTCTTTTGGAACCTTTACCTTGTATACCAAGTCCAGCAGCAAAAGATATCAATGGTAACGTTATACCCGGCAGTGAAGTTACTTGCACGACAGCAGGCGCTACACAAAATACAGTTAATTTTAAATTTTATGTGCAATATATGTTTAATTTATTTATTGCCATCGCAGCTGGAGCGGCCGTATTTATGATTGTTTACGGTGGGCTAAAATACATGAGTACTGATTCTTGGGGAGGGAAAGCTGATGGTATAGAAAAAATGAAAAATGCTTTATATGGCCTAGTGCTAGTACTAAGTTCCTACATAATTCTCCGAACAATCGACCCTAGACTTGTAGCAATACCAACGACATTGGTACCGCCACTCAATATAAAATACGATGCAACCAATAAATCATTATTCGAATCGCTAAAGCGTGACTCAGAAAAATTAAAAATTGATACCGTTCAAACTAGAACAAAACTGGAAGAATCAGAAGCTCGTAACCAAAGACGACAGGAAGAAATAGACTCAACTTTAGAAGAGATTGCTGATCTAAAAGACCTAGGTGCAACCAATGATGACCCTGATGTAAAAGCTCTTGGGGCAAAAATAGACACACTGGTAAACGAAATAAAAAAAGAAGAAGCTGGAGCAACGTTAATTTTAGCAAAAAGTAGTTTAGATAATACTATATATGGTGTAAATCCACTGTTAGGGAACTCAGGACCAAACAATTTTACAAACTTGAGGGAAAATTTAAGTAGAGTTTACACTCTTCAGCTTGAAAAACTAAAAGCTGCAAAAGCGGAACCCGATCAGATACAAGAATTTGAAAGATATAAAGTCTACTCAAAAATAATTATTGACATGAATGAGGTTGTAGCAAAAGTCGCTCAAATAAAAGTTAACTATGATGGATCATACACACCGCTCAAAACAGACTTAGCTGTTAATAAAGAAATTGTAGAAAAACAAAAAGCGGCAGAAATAGAGTTAAAAAATATTATTGAAATAAAAAGCGCCGCAATAAAAATTTACGATCCAAATCTTTATCAAAAAATTACCGAAAGAGAAACTGAACTTAAAGCCATGTTAAATGAAATTAGGATAAAATAATCTTATGCAATCAGGTAAAAAAACAATTTTATTTATAGTTTTCGGAATATTGATCCTTATTGTTGGAGCTTTGGCATATATCTATATTTCGACAAAAGATAGTGGTACAGCCCAAAACGTTGCAGATAATGCGCCAACCGGATTTCAACCGCTAGATCGCCCTTCCAACAATACTCAAGGTAATAATTCTGGGCAAGTAACACCTAACAATAATAATCCCACTAATACCAACTCAACTTCAAGCCCAGTCGTTAATGTACCAACTCTCAGATTACTTAGTGATGTTCCAGTTGGAGGATACGGAGTAAATACCACAGCATCAACAACTATAACTCGTTGGATTGATAGGGGAAGAGGAAATATTTATGAAACTAACAATCTTTCTTTGGAAATAAAGACTCTATCGAACACTTTAGTTCCCCGAATATACCAAAGTATCTGGAATAAAAATCTTACCGCTTTTATAAGTTCAACCATAAACGAAGAAGCCCACAAGTCTTCAACGTTATTTGCGGGCCTCCGTGCATATACAGGGAAACCAGCAAGCACAACAAATGATCTAGAAGTTACTCCTTTTGAGCTAAAAGGTAAAAACTTACCTGAAAATATTGTGACTTATGCCGTTTCACCAAAAAAAGACAAGCTTTTTATGCTTATAAACGAATCTGGAAAAGGTGTAGGTTACGTATCAACTTTTGAAGGAGCTACTGTAACTAAAATATTCGAAACACCAGCAACTCAATTTAACGCAGAATGGCCGGAAGAAAACACAATAACACTGACCACAAAAGGGAGTTTTGACCAAGATGGGTTCTTATACTTTGTAAATCCAAAAACTGGAACCTGGAAAAAAATACTTGGTCCCATAGCTGGATTAAGCACAAAAACTAGTCGAGATGCAAAATATGTCTTAGCCTCATTTCCGGCTAATGAAAAAAATCTCCTAACGAGTATATACTCTGTTACAACAGGGGAATCTAGCGATCCAGCAATAAGAACTTTGGCCGAAAAATGCACCTGGGGGTCGTTTTATAAAAATATGGTCTATTGCGGTGTTCCTTCTCAAAACATCGAAGCAGCATATCCCGATGACTGGTACAGAGGATATATATCAACCAGTGACAAACTTTGGCAAGTAAACGCCTCAACTGGAGAAGTTAATTTGTTATCCTCTCTTTCGGACAAAGCAAAACGTGTTATTGACGTATTCAACCTATCTGTAGATGACAGAGACAACTATTTATACTTTATGAATAAAGATGATCTGTCATTTTGGTCATTAGATTTGGTTTCTAATAGATAAAATAGGTCATACACTTTTTCAATACAAGATCTCTTTTTACACTTTCTGATATTTTCTACGAATATATATTTCTTGAGCGAGTGTAAAAAGAGTACTTGTAGACCAATAAATAGCGATAATCGCTGCAGCTTGAGGAAATTGAAGTGGGATAAGCCAATAAGTAGAAGCAAAGGCAACTACCGGAAGCATAAATTTCATTTGAGAACTCATGGAATTAGCTAATTGATTTGAAAAATCATTATTATTACCAGCCTCTGCAGCTAATTTCTTTTGTTGACGCATTGCAGGGGAATAATGAATTTGTAAAAATTGAATTATACCCGTAAGAAGAGAGAGTATTAAACTCTTATGCGAAAGATCGATTAAGCCTAAAAAATAAGTTTTAATAACGGGAACTGAAATAAAACTATAAAGAAATTCCGGGTGAATATTTGGAACTATCTTATAAAAGACGGAAATAAGTGCCAAAAGTATCGGAAGTTGAATAAACAAAAGCAATATCCCAGCAAAAGGGCGAATGTTTTTTGTTTTATAAAGCTCCATGATACGCAAAGCTTGAGCCTGCCTATCGTCTTTGTATTGATTTTTAATCTTATTCATTTCCGGTTCAACATCTTTCATCCGAATTTGAGTAAGAATAGAAGAGCGAGAAAGGGGATAGAGAACAATTTTTACCAAAATAGTGAAAATAATAACCGCTATACCGACATCAATCCAAGGAATTAAGTCCATTATACCCACCAAACCGTTGTAAAGAGGACGAAAAATAAATTCTTGATACATATACGAATAAATATATCCCAAAAGAGGGAAAATAGCGAGAAAAAATCTCGCACAATCAATTAATTAAGTAATTTTGCTTTTAGAAAAGTCTCTTCGAGAGAAACATCGATAGTTTCCTGGTTTTCAGTGAGAATTCCATTTTTAGCCATAATAGCAATCTTGAGATTGGGTTTTATGCGGGAATAGATTTTTCTTACCCCTTGGTATATTGAGCGGCGAAGTTTATTGCGCAATACAGCAGTTTTAGCTACTTTTCCAGGTACAATAGCCCCAATGTAAGAATGACCTTCGCTTTCTACAAAACGTATAGCAAAAAGGGGGCTATGATAAAAACGCCCCTTTTGCATAATCTCCGAAACATCTGTGGTTGAAAGCCGGTGTGAGCTTTTAAGCATGTGAAGTCGGATATATAAATCCGTAGAACTAAACTGAAAGTTTCTTGCGGCCTTTTGCTCGTCGACGAGCAACTACCTTGCGTCCCGAAGTGGTTTTCATACGAACGCGGTAACCATGAGTACGTGCCCGCTTTCTCTTTTTTGGTTGATACGTAATAGACATGTACAAAATATTACATTTTTTATCAAAAAAGGCAAGGAAACGCGGATAATACAAAATATTCAAGCTCACACACTAAAAATATAAGTATTAAAAAAAATATTTAGTCTTTTGTTTTTATTTTTTGTTTAATTTCTGAATTAATATACTTAAAACTTGATTTTTAATAGAAAAATATAATGTCCACAACTTATCAACATAATTTTTAAGCATCCACAAGTTTGCAGAATTATAAACAGGTATATACTTATAGAAAATTTTCTACTATTTATGCATGACTATACAAAAATGTGGCAAACGGCTCTGGTGGAAATAGAAACCGCCGTATCTCAAGCTAACTTTTCAACCTGGTTCAAAGAAACCCGCATAATAAAAGAAGAAGAAGGTGTTGTATATTTAGGTGTTCCAAATTCATTTACTCAAGAATGGCTCTTTAAAAAATTCCACAACTCTATTCTTAGAATATTACGTCAATCAAACGAACAGGTTCGTGCCCTAGAATACGTAATCGAAAAAGACAGCAATGGAAAAGGGGATTCTAGTAGAAGCAAGAAGATGAATTCTGCCCCAACAATGGCTATGCCACTGCAAGATTTCTATATAAATAAAGAAGACAATCTCAATCCACGATATACTTTTGAAAACTTTGTTGTTGGGCCATTTAACGAACTTGCCCATGCCGCCTCTCAAACCGTCATCAAAAGTCCTGGCCAGATGTACAATCCATTACTTGTTTACGGCGGACCAGGCCGAGGCAAAACTCATCTAATTCAAGCTATAGGTAATGAGATTAAGGTAACTTTCCCTGAAAAAAAGATTTTCTATCTCACATCTGAAAGATTTGGTTCAGAATTTCTACACGCACTCCAGGAAGGTAAAGCTCAGGCTTTCAAAGAAAAATACCGTAAATATGATGTTGTCATCATGGATGACGTTCAGTTCTTTTCTAGTAAGGAAAAATTCCAAGAAGAATTTTTTCACTTATTCAACACTTTCAAAGACACTGGACGCCAATTGATATTTTCTTCAGACAAACATCCAAATGTCATTCCTGGCCTAGAAGAACGTGTACGTAGCCGTTTTAACGCCGGAATGTCGGTTGATATACCTGAGCCAGACCAAGAATCAAGGATGGCCATAGTTCGGACCAAGTGTGCAATACACAATATCACTCTTTCTCCAGAATTAATGGAGTTTCTTGCTTCAGCAATAGAAGACAATATTCGTGAAATCGAAGGAGTCGTTAATATTGTTGCCTGCCAAACACAACTCAAAAATCGAGAACTAAATCTCAATGAAATAAAAAATATCCTCAAAAATAACACCCGCCCAAAGAAAACAATATCTGTAAAAGAAGTAGTTAAGATCGTTTCAGACTTTTATAACATAGACGAGGAGAGTATATACAACAAAACTCGCCGCAAAGAGATAGTTAGACCGAGGCAAATGGTAATGTATATCTTACGAGAAGATTTTGGTATATCATTTCCGTCTATTGGGGAAAAGCTGGGGGGAAGAGACCACACAACAGTCATTCATTCCTATGAAAAAATCAAAGAAGAGCTTAAAACAGACAGTGTTTTAACCCAAGAGGTCACCCAACTTCGATCTATGATATAACTGGGGATTAATATGGGGAATATAACATAAAGCATGTTGAGAAATTGAAGATAACTTTTTAAAGTAAAATGAACTTAAATTTTAACCCACAACACAAAGCTCAGGATTCAGATATTATTAGCTACGGTGTTGGTAAAAATACCCATAAATTACCGTCTATTTGCATCTTTTCCACATATCCTCACCTATAATAAGAGCGATTATTTAAATTTAATTAAAAAACTTCTATGAAAGCAGACGTTCAAACAAAAAAACTTAAAGAGGCTGTTGGGATCGCAGAAAAGATTTCTGGTAAACATCTCACGTTACCTGTTCTTTCTGGCATCTTGTTTGAAGCTAAAGACAATGAACTCGTTTTACGTTCAACAAATTTGGATATGGGTATCGAAGTTTCAATACCAGCCAAGATTGAGGAACAGGGCACAGTAGCAATTCCTTCAAGTATTATATCGGCCCTTGTTTCTCAGTTGCCTGAACAAAATCCTACTGTTCATCTGGAAATGAGTTCTGGAAACATTGTTGTAACATCGGCAAAATCCAAAGGTGTTATAAAAACAATTCCACACGATGATTTTCCTAGCATTCCACGTATTACAGACGATTCAATTTCAGTTTCAAATGATACTTTTGTTAAAGGTTTACGCGCAGTTGGTTATAGTTCTTCCGTTTCTACCGTAAAACCAGAACTTTCTAGTATTTATGTATATAGAGACGAAGAGAGCCTAGTGTTTGTGGCGACAGACTCATTCCGTTTGGCTGAAAGAAAAATTAAAGCCACGGGTTCAGCTTCTGCTGATATATTGGTTCCTTCAAAAAATATTTCAGATCTTGTTCGGACACTGGAAGCTATGGGTAGTCCGGTCAAGATGAGGGTTAATAAGAATCTCATATCTTTTGAATCAAATGGTGTGTATGTGGTGTCTCGGTTAACAGATGGAGTTTTTCCTGATTATCGTCAAATAATACCTAAGAGTTTTATGTGTGAAGTTGTGGCCTTAAAACAAGATATTCTTAATAGTTTAAAGATTTCTAATATTTTCTCCGATAAATTTAACCAGATTAGATTAATCGTTGATCCTAAAAAGAAATTATTTGAAATCCAAACAAAAAATAGTGATGTTGGGGAAAATAGTACGCAAATTGATGCCGCCTTAACAGGAGATAGGGTAGAAATAAATTTTAATGGTAAGTATTTAGCAGATTGCTTTCAGTCTATAGATTCGGATAGTGTTTCTTTTCAAATTAGTGGTCCAAATAAACCGATGATTATACGTCCAGTTTCGGGTGATCAAAACTTTATGTACTTGGCTATGCCGATGAATAGATAGAGTAAATAGCTTTTTTAAATTCATGTTTAACATTGGAGATTTCTTTAAGAGGGTACAAAACGTCCGAATGAAGGGTGTGTTAGTTCAGAATGTTGTGGCCGAAGCTGTTCAGAAGATCGTGTCATATCCGATGAAACCAGAAGACATCATTATTTCTTCAACGGTAGCGACTCTAAAAGGAATAAGCTCTATTGTGCGTAGTGAAGTGTTTATAAAAAAACAACTTCTTTTAGATGAAATTAATTCTAAGCAAGATATAAAAAAAATTACAGATATAAAATAGTCTGGTTTTTTTATTTTATTTCAAACTCTATACTCGCCTGTGTTTTATTGTAGGCACTATCATAGTAGGTAACTAGTAACGTGTTTTTTTCTAGTAAACCACCAACATCATTTGGCACAAAAGAGAAATTAAGGGGATCTTTTTCGGCTGTTAAAACAAATTTTCCGTTTAAATAAACTTCAGTTTTGAGTGGTTTCTGACTCTTTGAGACTTGTAATGAAATATTGAGTAAAGAATGTTTGTCCACAAGAGTATTTTCTAAAGGGGATTTGAATTTAACTTCGGGTAATTTTCCAGGTCCGTGCACGTCATCTTTTGCTGTCGGTATCATGAAAGTTGTTGTTTCTATAAAGCCAGGATTGCTCTTTTTCCATTCTTCAAACCATTTACGTACACCATATTCCCAATATTCATACTGAGGATCTTCTTTTGGATCTTTTGGTGCAGGACCATTCGGGTCGTCTTTGTTTAGCCAATGTAAAATGCTGTGTACGCCGTTCGCAACTACTTCCTGACGAGTTTCTTCTGGGGTGTATTCAGTCGCCAATTTGCCGGAAATTTTATCCATCCAATACGAAACACCACCTTGCCATATACCATGAAGAACTGGTTTATTGTTTTTGTTTGGTGTCGGAGGTGCTTTAAAATTTTCTCGGGGCATATCTTTTACAGCTTGTGACATAAATGCTCCCCAAACAGGAGAGATGATAAGACCGGCAACATTGTGTTGCATTGGAGTGTTATCATTTTTTCCAGCCCAAGCACCTACTACTAAGTTCGGTGTGTAACCAAGGGTCCAAACATCACGAAAATCATTGGTTGTACCGGTTTTTATTGCTACTGGGCGGCCGATACTATCTGCAATAGGTTTGAGACTGTCCATACGAACACTGTTGTCAGATAAAATATCTGAAATTTGCCTGGTCACTTCACTTGGGAGAGCTTGAGAAGTTCTGGTTGTAGCTTGTTCTAGTTTTTTATCACCATCCCAAACCTCAAGAACTGATCTGTAGGGGTTGCGTATACCATCATTTGCAAAGACTCCGTAAGCACTCGTAAGTTCCAAAAGAGATACTTCACCACCTCCAAGAACTAAAGTTAAACCATATCTATCTGGATCGGTTAATGTTGAAATGCCAGTGTCGCGAGCGATTCTAAGGGCATTGTTAATACCAGTAAGATATAGAGCCTTAACAGCAGGCACGTTACGTGATTGAGCCAGAGCTTTACGTACAGACATTGGGCCAGGAAATTCGTTGTCGAATTCTACAGGAGAGTAACAAATTTTTTGGTCATCGTTTGGATTTTTTGGTTTACCTTCAACGGTACATTCTGTGGAGAACTCGGTTTTTACATCAAAGAGAATTGTTTCTGGAGTGTAACCTTTTTCGAATAAACCAGCGTAGACAAAAGGTTTAAATGTCGATCCTGGCTGTCTTTTTGCTAAAGCAACGTTGAAATTTCCATCAATTGCGGAATCAAAATAATCGCGAGAACCGACAAGAGTTAGTATGTCGCCATTTTTTGGATCAATTGCAACCATTGCGGTATTGCTGGCATTGAAACTTGATTCAATTGAAGGGGAAAATTTTAGTATGGTACTTTGAGCTTTTTCTTGCATAGCGTAATCAAGTGTTGTGATAACGCGTAGACCTCCAAAGTTGACGAGTTCCTCGCCGTATTTTTGAGTAAGGTAATCACGAACCATCATGACAAAGTGAGGAGCTCTTATTCCCTCGTTTTTAGAAAGAAACGTAACTTCTTCTTTTAAAGCGATATCATATTGTTCATCGTTTATCATTCCGAGGATCTTCATTCTTGATAGAACGAGGTTTTTTCTTTTGTCTAAATCTTCACGGTGAGTTCCATAAGGTGAATAATAAGTTGGAGCCTGAGGAATTGCGGCCAAGTAAGCCGCCTGAGCAAGAGTTACATCTTTTGCAGAACGACCAAAAAAAGCGCGACTAGCTTCTTCTACACTGTATATTGTTCCACCATAAGGAGTTTCGTTGAGATAGGTCTCTAGAATTTCATCTTTACTTATTACACGAGTAAGTTTGATCGCTAAAACCCATTCCTTTATTTTACGTGTAATGGTCTTATCTTTTGTTAAAAGAGAATTTTTTACAACTTGTTGAGTTATCGTTGAAGCTCCTTGCTCAAATCCCGCCGAAAGAATATCGGCAAGCACCGCTCGGATAATAGACATTGGTTCAATGCCGATATTTGTATAGAAATTTGAATCTTCGATAGCTACCGTTGCCTGTTGAATTAATGGTGAAATTTCTGAAAGGGGAACAGCTGTTCGACGGGCATTTTTTCCCGTATCATACAGAAGAATTGTTCCTGTACGATCGTATATTTTTGTTGATTCAGCTAACTTCCTGTTTTCAAGAGAATGTAAATCAGGCATTGCCAAAGTGCCAACCCATAGCGCTCCAATTCCTATGAGAATAAGTATTGTCGATATTGCCACCACAATAGCGGTGCGCAAATAGCGCGTCTTGAACCGCCTATGTTTCATATGGGTGTATTATAACACTCTATCTTTACTGTTCCCATGTGTCTCCAAATGGGTCAATTTCTTCTGAATCCAATAGAGGGTCGTCTTCTATTAACTCATCTTCTTCCTCTTCTATTATTGGAATAATAGCTTCAGGTTTCTCGTCGATTTCTGTTGAGACGTCCATGTCGTCTGTATTTATTATTTTTTCTTCATCAGAAACTTTCTTCGATTTTTCGGTGTCGATTGCTTTTGTTTTCGGCATGCTCAAAAAATTATTAATAACTATATGGCACAGTTGTAACAAAGCCGGATATTTTTTGCAAGATTGTGGACAACTAAAATAAAATTTATAAATTATTTATTTAGTTTTTTGATGTGCTGCACATGTTAGTCCCACAGCAATTGCATCGTATTCATCGTCAACTGTTTTTTTGATAGGTAATGAGACTAATATGTGGACCATTTTTATCATTCGTTGTTTGTCGCTCGTACCGTCGCCAGTTATAGCCATTTTTATTTGTCCAGGGCTGTATTCACTTATGGGAATATTTCTTTTTAGTGCTTCATAAATAATAATGCCACGAGCTTCAGCTACTCGCATTCCAGTTTTTTGATTTTTACTTATAAAAAGAGTTTCTAGGGCTACCATATTAGGTTTATATTCATCTAGCACTCTTTCCATTTCAGCACCTACTTCACGAAAACGTGTGTATATATCATCAGTCGATGAGGTTTGGAGGCAATGGGAATAAATAACTTTTTCTTTACCTTTAACAGGTTTTTCTATTACGGCTAATCCAAGTCGGTCATAGCCAGGATCAATACCTAAAATAATCATGTTACTCAGCGTTGGTGTACACATCTTGTACATCATCGTGATTTTCGAGATCCTCAACGAGTTTGGTGAGTTTTTCTATGTCAGCTTCTTCGAGAGGCATGGTAGCCGTAGGTTCCCAGCCTTCATTGGTTTTTTGGAAGGCCCACGCTGCACTCCCTTGGGCTGCGAGAGCGGTTTCATTGAGCGAGAGAATATGTTTGATTTCTTGGGCAGCTTTGTTGCGGTTATCGGTAAGAGCGCTGATCAGAATTGCTACACCACCAGGACCATATGCTTCGTATAGTACACTTTCCATGGCTGCACTATTATCAGTGGTCGCCTTTTTGATGGCACGATCGATGGTATCATTGGGCATGTTTTCTTTGCGAGCCTTTTCGATGGCAGTAGCTAGTCCTGGGGAAGAGAGGTTGCCGCCAGATTTTTTGGCTTCAACGAAGATGAGACGAACAAGCTTACCAAATGCTTTACTCTTCTGAGCATCATTCTTGGCTTTAATATGTTTGATTTTGGAATATTTATTATGACCGGCCATATAAATTTAGTTTACCGTTTAGATTTAAAAATTGAAAGGTTTTATAATAACTTCGCACTACCTTTTTCTCCTAAATGCGTGTACGCCTTATCAGTAGCAATTCTTCCGCGAGGAGTTCGCTCTAAGAGACCAAGCTGTATGAGATATGGTTCATAGACTTCTTCGACAGTAGCTTGTTCTTCGGAGAGCGCAGCGGCGATGGTATTGAGTCCAACAGGGCCACCACCAAATTTGGTGATAATAGTTTTCAAAATATCTCTGTCAGCAGCAGTCAGACCAATAGTGTCTACTCCCAACATCTCTAAGGCTTTGTTCACAATCTCTTTTGAAAGAGAAGTTTTGTTTATTTGAGCATAATCACGGCAGCGTTTTAGGTGATAGTTTGCGGTACGGGGTGTAAATCGGGAACGAATGGCTATTTCATCTAAAGCGTCATCATGAGCTTCGATCCCCAATATTTTTGCCGAACGTTTTACGATACTAGCGATCTCTTTGTTGGTATAAAACTCAAGTTTAAATACGCCACCAGAGAAACGAGATCGTAATGGTGAAGAGATCATGGCAATACGTGTGGTAGCAGCAATAAGTGTAAAAGGTGGAAGGTCGAGTTGGATGGTCCGAGCTGACGGTCCTTTACCAATAATGATGTCGAGTACTCCAGATTCCATGGCGGGGTAGAGAACTTCCTCGATTGCTTTATTGAGGCGATGAATTTCGTCTACAAAAAGAATATCACCAGGGGAGAGGTTGGTGAGGATTGAAGCTAGGTCTCCAACTTTTAGGATAGCTGGTCCGGAAGTGACTTTCATCTGCGCACCAGTCTCTTTGGCAATAAGGTGGGCGAGAGTGGTTTTGCCGAGGCCTGGTGGACCATAAAAAAGTATATGTTCAGGGGGGTGTTTTCGCTCTTTTGCAGCAGTTAAAAGAATGTGTAAGTTGTCTTTGATTGTTTTTTGTCCAATATATTCATCCCATCGTGAGGGACGCAAGGTTTGATCTAAAAACCCAGCTTCTTTTTCTTCGGCAGGTGAGTGTAATGATTCGCTTGACATGCGATTTAATATATGATAAGGTATAGATGATTTAGAGTTTTCAGACCAAATATTTATGTGAAATTGCAGAAAACTGCGATTGGTGTTAAATCTTGAGTCTGAATTTTAAATCCTGTCTTGTACCTTCGAGTTCACGAACCTCTAAGCAATGGCCTTCCCAGGTTTGGGCAAAGTGCTAAGGACATGTTGGTTGTTTCGCTTCGGCGACTCGTACTGAAATTATCCTCGGGACTCTGCCTCGCTTAATGCATCACGCAATAAGATATTGCTTAGAGATCCATGGACTTGAAATGAAGAAAACTTCATTTACTCTACTACTGTTAATCCTAGCGCTATACACAGCTAAAAATCAATTGACAGTCGATCATAAAGCCGGCGTATTTAATCTTGAATAGAAATAACACGCTCAAGTTCTTCGAGAGAAGTGATACCTTGTAAGATTTTTAATGCACCATCTTGTTTCATGGTAAGAATTCCTTGAGCTTTGGCAATTTCCCAAATTTCATGATCACTGGAATTTGTTTTAACAGCTTTTTCTATATTTTCATCCATGAGAATAGCTTCGTAAATACCGATACGACCTTTGTAGCCGGTATGATTACAAACATCGCAACCTTCGGCAGTCCAAATTTTATTATATTCTTTTGGTACGAGCGTTGGGTCTACAATAGTAGCTAAAATTTCATCCATATTTTTCTTATTTTCACCCTCGAGAGGGATTTCTTCTTTGCAGTGTTCACAGAGCCTGCGTAAGAGACGTTGGGCCATAGAGACGCGCACAGCTGATGGGGTGATGCCCGGATTAACACCGAGTTCTGCTAAACGAGGGAAGGTACCCGCTGCATCATTGGTGTGTAAGGTCGAGAAAACCAAGTGTCCTGTCAAAGCAGAATTTATAGCGATCTCTGCAGTTTCATGATCACGTATTTCACCAACCATGATAATGTCAGGGTCTTGTCGAACAGCTGCACGCAATCCCTCGAGGAAACTATAGCCTTTGTCATTAACCTGCGTTTGGACAATGCCAGGTAAATGATATTCGATCGGATCCTCAATAGTAATAATTTTGACGTCAGGTGAATGAACTTTTTTGAGGAATGAATACAAAGTGGTAGTTTTACCCGAGCCGGTTGGGCCAGTGGTTAGCAACATACCATCGGGGCGATTGATTTCGGCTAAAATAATTTTGAGAAGTTTTTCGTTTATACCCAAAGATTCCAGAGGGACATCTATAGATTTTGGATTGAGTAAACGTAGTACCACTGATTCATTGTATGCACCAGGTAATACCGATGCACGAACTTCTATATCTCCAATACCAAGTTTGATACTAAAACGCCCATCCTGAGAATCTTTTTTAATATTAAGTTTCATTCCGGAGATTAGTTTCAATCGTGACAAAAGTAGAGCATAAGTATCTTTGTCAAAATCGACAACTTTTTGAAGCACACCATCCAAACGATATCTTAATCGAATGTAAGATTCTTCTGGCTCAAGGTGTACGTCAGAAGCACCAACAGCCAGAGCTCCGGCTACGATGGTTTCCAAAATACGAGAGACGCGATAACTCTTCTTGGCTGCAATAGTATCTTCGAGAATTTTAATGATATCGGGGAGACTTTTGGCTTGCTCAACAATGGAATTGATATCGCTACTGGAAATTTCGAGAGAACCAGCTTTACTCTCATAGGCAAAAGAAAGATCGTTGTACATCTTCCAGGCTTTTTGGAGACTTTGGGTAGAAGTGATATGTAATTCAGGAATGTAACCTTTGGTTTTTAAGGATTCGACAAATGAGAGGACTCGAGGGTCTTGCGGATTGCGCGCGGCAATTTTGACTTTCTTATCAATGATAGCATAAGGAGCAAGTTGTGCTTCGATGGCAACTTTTTGTTCAGCGAGGCGCAATGCATCGGTATTTATAGGGGTGGCGAGAAGACTGACATATTCGACATTGTATTTGCCAGCTAAGACTTGGACGAGATCCTCTTCTTCTTTGTGGAGGAGATCGTTGAGCTTTCTATTTTGTTTATCTTCATCGAATTTGAGGATCATGTATATAAGTATAGCAGGTGTTAAGATTTTAACACCGGTAAAGATATAATAAATGTTGAACCGGTATTTTTACCATCAGACCGAGCATAAATGCGGCCATTGTGTCTCTCAATGATTTTTTTTGCAACAAATAAGCCAACTCCCATTCCTTCCGTTGAAATATTACGAGCAGTATCAGTACGGTAAAGACGGGAGAATATCATACGCAGTTCTTCTTTTGAAAGTCCTATCCCTGTGTCATTAATAGATATTAATACCATATTTCCATTTTTGTTTATGTCTAAAGATACCAAGCCATTTTGTGGGGTATAAGTAAGAGCATTATCAATAAGTGTTTGAAAACAAATACGTAATTTTATCTTGTCTGCTTGTATATATGTTGGTGTTGAGGGTATTTTTTTAATTAGAAGATTGATATTTTTTGATTTTGCTTGATCCTTGTGTTCTTTTATAATCGAAGTACACATTTCTACTAAGTCTGTTGTTGTGTAGTGGTAAGCATATTGTTCTTGGTCTTCAGAAGATACGTTTGCTATTATATTAGACAATTCAACCAATCTTTCAGTTCCAGATTTTATATTATTTAGATCTTTTTGTCCCTCAGTTGAAACAAATGATGTCAAGTTTTCAGCAGACCATTTTATGGCAGTAAGAGGAGTGCGAAGTTTATGGGTTACAATTGTGATAAATTCGTATTTTAGGATGTCGGACTCACGGAATTTATACCAAACTATAATTCCAAGACCAGTGGCTATACAACTGGCAATAATAGGAAGTATCCATCCAGGAAAATCTGAGAATTTTGAAATCAAAGTGAAATTAATATAACCTACAGAAAAAATCCCAAAACTACTAATAGCTACTATCGTTGCAAATAAAAGTGCACGTTTTGTAATCAGCCTAATATCCATAAGATTGTATCGAACTAGTGCATAGGCCATTGGAATAGCTAACACCGGGACCGCAACTGAAGCATATATAGGATCAATAGCAATATTGTAAACTAAAGGAATTGCTAATGAACCAATGCTGTAACCAAGAGTTAATGATAGAAAGAAATATTTAAGACGATTACGCATTATGATATCTGCGTGATTGTATGAATAGAATAAGTATGAAAGAAAATAAATTGGTACACCTATTGAAAAAAATATACGCATAATCCACTGGAGATTACCAGCCACATAATAGTTGGGAAAGTACATCTTTGGTACAGATGGGAGGAGAAAAGCATTTGGTTGTAAAATGTAAAAAGTGGTCAAAATAAAGGCAAGAGCATACATAATGGTCATGAATATACGTTGCTTTTTTACCGCACCAATCATGGCAAATGAACAATGGGTCAAGAAACAAGCGATCCAAATCACAGATAAATTCCACATTAGAACATTACGAGATAAATAAGGATCTTTGATGTTAACACCGATAACGTGTGATCCGCAAAATAAAACAATACCTAAAAAAGCGAGTCCAAACATAATGTTTGGTTTAGAATTTTTATCTTTAAGGTATACGAATAAGGCAAAAGCTAGAGCAATAATGGCACCTGAAATAAAACCTACGTTATGAAGTGTGAGATTATATCCCATGTATTATTTTATAGTATTATAGCTTAATATTTTTTATAGCCATATTGACAATATAGCCATAAAAATGATATAATATGACCAGAATCCCTGACATGGTGTTAGGGGAGCACAAGTGAAATATGAAAAATATTGTTTTGTTGGTTTGTCTCCTCAGTTTGGTTTTCGTCGGAGGGGGATGCGCGTCGGTGACGAATACTAAAGTCTGCTCACAGCAAGTGGGCAATACGACGGTAACTCGAAAAACCACCAGTCGGATTGTGGTGGGTGGCGAGATTAATGTGTGGACGGGGTCAGGTTATCCTATCTATGTTCACAGGTCAGTCTCGTATCCTGGTCAGTTCGGTCGCGGACCGTGGTATGGCTCTGATGTTCATCCAGGTGGTTCGCCATTTGTTCCACCTCCACACACGACTCCAAATGTTGGATGGTGGATTGACCAGCCAGTGATTACGGGACCTTCATCCACTGAGATGGAATTGCATTTCCAAAGGGAAACGAAATTTCAGTACTTTGGAGATCCTGGCAACTCCGGCCATCGGCGCCACGGCCTTCAGCCTCCGGTAGCACCGAATCGTCCTCAACCGCCGGTGGGGCCGAATCCGACTCATCCTCAAAATTACCAAGGAGGAAATGGAGGATCAGGTAGGCCTCATGGTTTACAACCACAAAAATAAAAAATAAAGGAGCAATCCTTTCACCTCAGCCGCTTATCTTCGGAAAAGCGGCTGATTTTTATATGGTATATTTATTTTATGAAATCCTATACATCACATTCTCTGGATGAGACAAAAGAAATAGCTCTAAATTGGCTCAAGGATTTAGCTGTTAAATATGCCGATAGTGACGAAGCTGCTCTGGTCGGTCTTTCTGGACATTTAGGTTCTGGTAAAACAGCTTTTGTAAAAGTGTTAGGAAAAAGTTTAGGAATTACAGAAGAGATCACCAGTCCAACTTTTGTGATCATGAAAATTTATCCAATAAAACATCCAAATTGGAAAAGATTGGTTCATATAGATGCTTATAGATTGGAGAAAAGGGAAGAGTTAGAAGTTCTGGATTGGGAAAATATTATTGCTGATCGTAACAATTTGGTTTTGATAGAGTGGCCAGAAAACGTTTCTTTGAGGGATTTTGGTGGGTTGTGTCATTTGAGTTTTTTGGCTAACGAGAAAATTCATCACATAGAAATTAAGTAATTTTTATTTTATATATAAATTGGTCTAATTGGATTTTGCTGGATAAACCAAAAAATAAGGGTACAATGTTGCTATGAAAAGACTCATTCTTTTAGATTCACACGCTATTTTGCATCGCGCTTATCACGCTTTGCCAGATTTTTCGACCTCAAAAGGTCAACCAACAGGAGCTTTATATGGTTTATCTACTATGCTTATAAAGATTTTTGAAGATCTTAAACCAGACTATGTTGTCGCTGCTTATGATTTGGCTGGGCCAACATATAGACATGAGGTTTTTAAAGAATACAAAGCGGGTCGTCAAAAAACCGATGATGCTTTGGTGCAACAAATTATTTCTTCTAGAAAAGTTTATGAAGCGCTAGATATACCAATATACGATAAAGAAGGTTTTGAAGCTGACGATATTTTGGGGACGATCGTAGAGAAGATTAAAAATCAAAAATCAAAGATCAAAGATGAGGACATAGAGATTATTATTGCATCGGGCGATATGGATACGATGCAATTGATATCAGATGATAAGGTGCGAGTTTATACTTTAAAGAAGGGTATAAAAGATACTATTATTTATAATGAAAAAGCAGTTATAGAAAGATACGGTTTTGGTCCCGAACTTATTCCGGACTATAAAGGTCTGCGTGGAGATCCGTCTGATAATATTCCGGGCATAAAAGGAATTGGAGAAAAAACAGCGACAATTCTAATCACTACTTTTGGAACAATAGAAAATATGTACAAAGAACTTGAAGCTGGTCATGAAGAAAAGTTCATCAAGGCTGGAATTACTCCACGTATTGTTCAGTTACTTAAAGATAATAAAGAAGAGGCAGAATTTAGTAAGACTTTAGCTACGATTCGTCGTGATGTGGCGATTGATTTTGTTTTGCCTGAAAAAACTTTTAAAGAAAGTTTGGATATTAAAAAAGTTAAAGCTCTCTGGCACGAATTGGAATTTCGGACTTTGGGTCAAAAATTGGATAACTACATAACAGGTAAAAAGAATCTTGTGATTACCAATCAAACTAAAGATAAAAAAACAGATTCAGATTTGCCGGTTAATAACACGCTTAGTATGTCTTTTGGCAGTCCTGTTTCAAAAGAAGAATTGGAGAAGGTTGGTCTGGCTTTGTGGTTAGTAAATTCTGATGTGACAAATCCAAAACTAGAAGATATTTTAAATTTTGCAAATACTGATGATTTTGAAGTTGCTAAAAAGGCAATTTTTGAAGAAATGGATCGTCGTGATGTAAAAAAGATATTTGAAACTATTGAATTGCCGCTTATACCAATTCTTTCAAAAATGGAAAAACGGGGCATAAAGATAGACAAAGATTTTTTGAATAATTTAGCTAAAAAGTATCACAAGGAACTTTCTATTTTAGAAAAGAAAATTCATGAACTTGCAGGCTCAGAATTTAATATTAATTCACCAAAACAGTTAGGTGAAATTTTGTTTGATAAATTGGGTCTAGTTGGGAAAAATATGAAAAAGACCGGCGGAGGAGCTCGCTCGACTCGTGAATCAGAATTGGAAAAATTAAAAGATCTTCATCCAATTGTTCCTTTGATATTTGAGCATCGAGAGTTACAAAAATTACTTTCTACTTATATCGACGCTATACCACCACTTTTGGATAGTAACGATCGTTTGCATACAGATTTTATTTCGGCTGGTTCTACTACTGGTCGTATGGCTTCGCAAAATCCAAATCTTCAAAATATTCCTATAAAATCTGATTTAGGTAAGGCGATCAGATACGCTTTTGTGGCAGAAAAAGGATTTAAGTTGGTCTCTATAGATTATTCTCAGATAGAATTGCGTATCGCAGCTTTTCTTTCGGGTGATGAAAAATTAATCCAAATTTTCCGTGATGGTGAAGATGTTCATACTACTGTGGCAGCTTATATGTTCCATGTTGCTCCAGAAGATGTAACTTCCAATATGCGTCGTCAGGCTAAGGTTATAAATTTTGGTATTTTATATGGCATGGGCGTTGTTGCTCTGAGACAAAATCTCGATACTACTAGAGAAGAAGCTCAGAGATTTTTGAATGATTATTTTCAAACATTTTCTACTTTGGCAAAATATATAGATCAGGTTAAAGCCGAAGGGGCCCGAAAAGGATATACAGAAACTTATTTTGGAAGAAGAAGATATTTTCAAGGTTTAGATTCTAAAATTCCTTATATTCGAGCGGCCGCTGAACGTATGGCTTTTAATGCACCTATTCAAGGTACAGAGGCTGATATTATTAAGTTGGCACTAATTAAGATCGATCAGTGGATTGTTAAAGAAAAATTGGAAAATGATGTTTTTCCTTTACTTCAAGTTCATGATGAGTTGGTTTATGAGGTGAGGGAAGATAAAGCAAAAGAAATAGCCGAAGATATCGTAGCGATTATGGAGTCCGTAATACTTCCAGAGAAAATAAAAGGTATTATACTTAAAGCAGAAAGTGCTATCGGTAATAATTGGGGAGATCTTAAATAAATATGTTATACGTCATCCATGGAACAGATACAGATAAAGCACGAGAGAAAGCGAGTAGTCTCGTGACATCTTTACGTAACAAAAGACCAGATGCTACTTTTGTAAAAATTGATGGAGATAGTTGGAGTGGTAATAGTATCGAAGAACATGCTGGAGGTCAGGGATTATTTTCCAATAAGTATATTGTATTTCTCGATCGGGTTACCGAAAATCGGCTGGCCAAGGAAGAATTAGTGGACTATGTTCCACTCATGAAAGATTCTCCCAACATTTTTATTATCTTAGAAGGAAAAGTACTCACTGAACTCAAAAAAGCTTTTGATACCTATGCAGAAAAGGTGGTGGAATGTGAAGTCCCATCAACTGCTCACAAAGAAAATCGTAGAGCAGACTTTAATATTTTTTTACTGGGAGATGCGGTAGGTGAACGAAACAGTTTTAAATCGTGGACGGTATATCGACAAGCGGTTGAGACAGGTTTAGAACCAGAAAATATTATCGGCACCCTCTTCTGGCAGGTGAAGTCTATGATCTTAGTTCAGAAAGGAGGAAGTGCCAGTGAAACAGGGCTCAATCCCTTTGTGTTTAGTAAATCCAAAAAATACGCCGGGAATTATTCAGAACAAGAGCTCAATATATTTTTGGAAAAATTAATGACTCTTTATCATGATGGACATCGAGGTCTGGTCAATTTGGAGTTATCCTTGGAGCGATTGATGTTGGGAGTGGGGAAGTAAATACTTATTACACTCTTATGGATTATGGTTCATATCTTAAAGCGACAACTGCTAATCCTTCACGTAAAAGTAAGCATCATACCAAACAAACAACTTTCAAAGGATCCAATCGAGAAATGCGAGGTAAAATTTTACGATTTCTTTTGCAAAAATCTGTAACCTTAAAAAACCTTTCTCAGGAGTTTATTACGTACCCATCCGGTCAACTCATGAAGAATCTCACTGATCTCGAAAAAGAAGGATTTATTAGAAAAGAAAAGGGGAGGTATAAAATTATTTACAATACTTGAAGTATATAAAAATCACCAAGCAACCGTAGGTTGCTTGGTGATTGGAATTAAGAGGTGATACTCATTTAATACCAATAGGTTTTGGTAAGATCGTTTACTTCCTGGACCATGAAATCTCCAAGACCACAAAGACGGTAACCCTCTTCGAGAGCATCAGAATAAGATGTGAAGTAGCTAATGTTTTTTCCAATAATTAACACGTGCTTATTGGAGTGTTTAAGGATTTCCTCGATGTTTTTTTGTAAAGTCTGAATCTCTTCCTTGAGGCGCTTGATACCCTGTTGATCGGTGGGTGCATCAGAGACGTGTGGTAGTTGCATACGTTTCCTTTTTTCAACGAACAATCTTTAATTCATTTATAGCATAAATACTTAAGTGTGTCTCGGGTAAGTAGACTTCTTATCTCAAAAGGAAATAAAAATTTGACTTCAGTTTTTTGTATTGTAGGATGCAGGGAGATTTGAAAACAATATCAAGCACAAGGAATCAAATGAATAAGATAGTATTTCTTGGTCCTTATGGGGCAACTTTTTCTCATGATGCGTATACTATTTTGGCAAAAAAATACCGAGCTCCGACAGTAACTGAAGGCAATTATGTGGCAGCAAGTTCAAATAGTGAAGTTTTGCGTCTAATTGAAGAACATGGCGGGTTTGGTGCGTTGGCCATGGAAACCTTGGCGGGTGGCAGACTCAATGAATCCTTGGAAACATTTATCTGTCTTCTTAATGATCAACGTCGTTCCAAGGATTTTGGTTTTCGTGTTATTGGGGCTGTTAAATTAAAAATTAGTTTCTGTCTCATGGCCCAGATTCATGTTGAGGAAAAGCAAGTCTCTGAAATAATTGCTCACCCAAAAGCTTTGGAGGCCTGCAAGAACAGGATTCTAACAGGGCATTTTCGGACCTTGAATGTTCCAAGTAATGGTGAAGCGGCCAGACTTGTTTCCTTGGAAGATAAATATTCGCGCAGTGCTGCTCTTGGTCCCAAATCTGCTGCACAAAAATATGGATTGAAGGTGCTTAACAGTTCTTTTGAAGATGAAGATGCTTTTACAACATTTTTTCTGATTGGACCAGAATGGCATAAGGTTTCAATTGGAAGAAATAATCGCATTTTGGTAATTTTCAAATTGAAACATACACCATATGCATTGGTTAATGCTCTGAGTCCATTTGCAAGAGAAAACCTCAACGTATCCCAAGTCCACTCTGTTTATTGTGGTAGAAATTCCTATCATTTTGCTATTGAGATTGAGTTGGGTAGAAAACAGGTTGCGTCTTTAAACAAGGCAATGTATTCTTTTTTTGATCAAGTTGAAGACTGTGTATCTTTTGGTCCTTTTGAAGTCGCGCACTGTGCTGATTAGTTTTGGTTACAAAAATCGCTTGAGCAGCTCAAGCGATTTTCTATTGAATCTTTTTCTATAATTAAAAATAATGATGATTTATATCATTGTGCGCCCACTTGGATTCGAACCAAGGACCCACTCCTTAAAAGGGAGGTGCTCTACCGGGCTGAGCTATGGGCGCAAGTGAGGATCCAGACCAAATGAGCAAAGCTCATTTGGTTTTGGTCCGAACGAAGCGCACATATGAATATATGGGCGCAACGTCAAAAATAAAAGTACTCATATACCTATTTGCTGCAGGTAACATCACACAATATACTAGTATTTTGCGTCTTTAGTCAACTATTAGATCTAAACTGAAAGGCTGGACCGAGAGTTTACAATGGAATATCAAAAGCAAAGAATCCGGCGCCAGTTAGAAGTAATGAAATGGCCATTACTAATAATATTAGGTAATAATTAACTCCATCGGTGAGAAATTGTCTGTGGCGAATTTTGCCAAAGAGACAACCTGCAAGTTTAATACAAGCAAAAAGGGCAGCGGCTTGGGTCCAGATACCGACTATGAGTAATATTCCTGCTACTCCTTCGAGGTAGCCAAAAATTTTTTCTATTGATGAAAGTTTTTTATTTTTTATTGCTTTATGTGACCAGTATAAAAAAACTGCTCCTAGTGCAATTCGAATAATAAATGGTGATAATTGTTCCCAGGCTAATAGTGAAGGAAATATAGAGAGCATTGAAGTATTTTTTATTGTTGGTTAATGTAGTCTTAATGATATCAAATATTCAAGACATTCGCCTGGTTTTGGACAATATACGTAGTGTTCATAACGTTGGTTCTATATTTCGGACAGCTGAAACATTGGGTATTAAGCGTATCTATTGTATTGGTACTACTCCTGTGCCACTGGATAGATTTGGTCAGAAAAGAAAAGATTTTGCCAAAGTAGCCTTGGGTAGCGAAGAAATAATTAGTTGGGAATATTTTGAAAATGCAAAAGTTTTAATTAAAAATCTGAAAAAAGAAAAATTTAAAATTATTGCTCTCGAGCAAACAGGGGATTCTATTGATTATAAAAAAGTTAAATCATCAAATAGGGTTGTCATAATTTTGGGTAATGAAGTCGAAGGTGTTTCAAAAGAAATTTTGAATTTAACTGATGAGGTTGCGGAAATACCACTTCAAGGAAAGAAAGAGTCTTTAAATGTTTCTGTTGCTGCTGGAATATTTTTGTATAGACTGTTTGACATCTGATGGGTTTATGGTTTGTCGTAGGATTCTCTTAAACCTGGTGCACATTGCAAAAATGTGTACTTCTGGTTCCTAAAACTATTTTAACAATTGAACCTTTGCAACCTTTCTTTTGACACTTGGTACCAGTTTTGCGATAAGCATTATGTTGTTCTTGAAATTTTCCTTTTTCACCATGAACATTTCTATAATCTGACATTGAGTCGCCGCCAAAGTTTATACCACGAGCAAGATTTTTTAATATCGCATCATAAAGATCTTTTCTTTGTTTTGGTGAAATATTTTTTACTATTTTGGCTGGATGTATATCGGTTCGCCACAATGATTCATCGGCATAGATATTTCCGATGCCGGCAATGATAGATTGATCCATTAAAACTTGTTTTATTTTACCATTCGATTTTAAGTTAATTCGTTCGTTAAACTTTTTAAAAGTAAATTCTTTTTCCAGCGGTTCTGGTCCAAGGTTATGTAAGTGATGAGAGTTGTGCAGGGTAGATGATTCTTGAACTGTTACTTTGGCGAATTTACGTACATCAGAAAGGGCAAGAAATTTTCCATTAGAAAAAGAAATCATAAAACGAATATGGTGGTTAAAAGGATCTTTGAGACTCTCTGGTTCAATTGCTCTCCAGGGATCTTTTTTATTTGAAGCATCAAATTTATATTTTCCATAAAGTATGTGACCAGTCATTTTCATGTGAATGAGGATGGTGTGATTGTTATCTAAACGAATTAGTATATTTTTGGCTCTTCTTTCAACGGCGATTATTTTTCTGCCAATTATGGTTTTTTTGAAGATAGCAAAATAGCTTGGATCTTTGATAGTTTTTGACCCTTTAAAATATTTGCTGTTGTAATTTGACCATACATCCAGAATAGATAGTCCTATTACGGTTTGTTTTAGGCCAGTTACAGTAGTTTGTACTTCGGGTAATTCGGGCATATGAGTTATAATATTACATATGCGTTATCTATTGGCTACTTTATTAGCACTTTTATTTTTTGGTGTACCGTGGATTGCTATGCAATATCCCAATCAAACGCACACTTTACTTATCAATACACTTATTACCGCAGATCATTTAACTGAACAAGCAGCTTCACTTATATCGTCTAGACCAGCAAAAACTGTTGAAGAGATTAGGGCAAAATATATTGCAAAAAGACCAGAATCTAAAAAAAAGAAGGTTCGGATTTTGCTTGTTCCGGGGCATGAGCCTAATTTTGGTGGGACTCAGTTTGGATCGGCTAAGGAGCATGAAATCGTGGTTTCTTTGGCCGAGGAATTAGAAAAATTATTAAAAAATAATTCTCGTTTTGAAGTTTTTGTAACAAGAGATTCCAACGATTGGAGACCAGAATTTTCTGAATATTTTCAAAAACATTGGGATGACATAATCACTTGGAAAGATGCTCACAAAAAGGAAACAGCAGAAATGGTTCGTGTCGGGCAATATAAAGTAGAAGTTCCAACGATAAAACATGTAACTGCTCTTACTGAAATTGCTCTGAGACTTTACGGAATCAACAAATGGGCTGGAGAAAATGATGTAGATATTGCTATTCATCTACATTTAAATGACTATCCTCGAAATCAAAGATCTCAAGCGGGTGAATATTCTGGTTTTTCTATTTATGTTCCAGAAAATCAGTATCAGAATAGTGTTACTACTCAAGTTTTAGCAAATACTATTTTTAACAGATTAGCTAAATATAATCCGATTAGTAATTACCCTCCAGAAAGTGAAGGTATAGTTGAAGATCAAGAATTAATTGCTGTTGGTTCGTACAACACTCTTGATGCCGCCAGTATGCTTATTGAATATGGTTATATATACGAAACCCAATTTGTGAACCCTGATATTCGTAAGGTGGCTGTAAAAGATCTTGCTTTTCAGACCTATATGGGGTTGATGGATTTTTTCGATTCAGAAAATGCTAAAAATTTAACTCGTTACTATGATACCGTCACTTTACCTTATGAGTGGAAAAATCCTATTACTGTAAAAAGTATGGAAAGTCCAGATGTTTTTGCTTTACAGACGGCTCTTATTTTAGATGGTGTATATCCTCCTGAAGATAAAACAAAAAATGATTGCCCTCGCAGTGGTTTATTGGGACCTTGTACCAAGAAGGCTCTGAATATTTTTCAAAATAAACATGGTATTGTCGATGAAACTGGGTTAGTAGGAAAGAAGACCGTTGAATTGCTTAATAAAAATTACGGTAATTAATGTGAATAATTATTATACTCAACACCAAGGTAAAGTTATTATTACAAACTCCCGTTTTAGTCATGTGATGGCTGTCGCTCTGGATCCGACAACTCAGTTTAAGGAAGGGGTTGTCAGGTGTATTACCAGTCGCCAAGGTGATATTTCTGTTAATGGTTACCTCGATAGAAGTGAACTATATTTGATAAAGGGTAATTCTTTAGAGAATTTTGAGATTGGAGAAAAATTAAATATTCAAGATGACAATAAAATAATTGATAATTTGGAAAATATTGAGTTTGATTTTATTGGTCTAGAAGATCCTGATATTTGGGTTGATCAAAGTAGTAAATTGTTACATTTATATTTTACTTTACCGCTAATAAGTCGAGTTGAACATTCTAAAAATAAGATTCATCTTGGTCATGCTGTAGGTAAAGATCTATATAGTTTAGAAATGACTGATCCTGTCCTTAGGGCTGACAGCATCGGTGGATCCAAAGAATTATCTATAGCACCCGTAAACAAAAGGGGATTTAGATTTAATTTGGTTGAATCATCAAAAAAAGAAAGTGATTTTAATTATTCAGTAATTAGAACAGCTATTGCTCACGATATGGGAAGTTTATGGGAATTTGGAAAAATAATTTTTCATCCAAAAGAACATAATATTTCTTGGATTGCTGGCCATGCTTCACCGGGTCCACTTCTGTCTAAAAATTTTATTGATGTTGGAGAAGGTAAATTATTGGGTTTTATTAATGGTCGTGAAGCAAATAAAATTCTCGATGAGAATATAACATACGGAATGTTTTCGGTCGGCTTATTTATATATGATTATGAAAATGGAAAAATAGATTGGGTTTCACCTAAACCTTTTATTCGAGATACTGAGGCTAAAACGGTTACTTTTGCTAGTCAATTTGTCGAAACAAAAAAAGGAGAAGGTATCTTGTACGCTCATGTCGATGATTCTTTTATTAGGGCTTATACTATAAATTCTGAACAAATAAATTCCTGGATGAAATTATTTGTTTAAAAATTTTTCTAATTCTTCTTTTGTAACCCGAGCATCACTCCATTCTTGTTTTGTGCCTTGTGGTCCCATGATGTACGGATCAGTGCCTTTGCCGGTAATAATGATGGTGTCACCAGTTTTGGCACGATGAATAGCTTCACGAATGGCTTCACGACGATCCATGATAATCATTGGACTTTGATTAGTGATACCTTTTGCTACAGCTTCCACAATTTTCTTTGGATCATCATCGTACGGGTCTTCATTGGTTAAAATAATTTCATTGCAATAGGCATCAGCGATTTTTCCGAGTTCGGCATATTTCCAGGTATCTCTTCCGCCACCAGTACCACCGAGGATACAGATTTTTCTGGTTGATTCGAAAACTTGATAGAGCTTTTCGAGTGAGTCAGTGGTATGAGCATAGTCAACGATTACGCCAAAGTCCTGGCCCACCTCAATCTTTTGAACTCTTCCGGGTATACCGTTAAATTTCTCGATCGCTCGCACGATGATTTCGTCTGATACTTCTTGAGATTTTGCTGCTGTAGTGGCTGCGAGAATATTGTAGAGATTAAATATGCCTGAAAGAGGGGAGGAAATCTTTTTGTTATTGTACGTAAAATCGATGCCACTTTTTTTGATTTCATAGGGCTTTGCATCTTCCGCACTAAAGGTTATTTTTCTATCAGCTTCACATTCGAGGAATATATGACTTTCTGGATCGTCTTTGTTGGCAATAATAGTACGATTGGGTTTGTGGGAATTTTTGAGGCTGTGAAAAATGTTGAGCTTGGATTGGCGGTAATTCTCATATGAACCGTGTGCTTCTATGTGTTCAGGAGAGAGATTGGTAAAGATCATGGCATTCAACTCTATAAATTTGTGACGGTACAGTAGTGCTCCTTGAGACGTCATTTCGAGAATTACATAATCACATTTGGCTTTTGCTGCTTTTCGTAAAAAACGTTGTACGAAAAACCTGCCCGGCATACTCATCTTGTACTTATTTTCCGAAGATTCATTGCTCACTTTGAAACGAATGGTGTTGGACAGAGCTGTTCGGTACCCGGCTTCTTCGAGAATAGCATTTAAAATTTCTACGGTAGAACTTTTGCCTTTGGTACCGGTAACACCGATAATTTTAATCTTCCGAGAAGGAAAGCGATACCACAGAGCTGCCATAAAAGAGAGTGACCAATGATAGATCGGTTGCAAGGCGCGGAAGAACTTTACTGGAAGGTAGCGTTTGATTTTGGTTAGGATGTTGTCGATCATGATTTGTTATTTTACATCAGTAACTTTAATGCCGCTTTTACTTTTGCACCGGTGTCCGTAATATTTTTATCTATTTTCTTGAGTGCTTCACGTGCTTCATCATTGTCATAACCCAAGGCCTTGAGAGCAGCAATAGTGTCTGCATCACTCGACATCCCTGCAGCAAATTCACCTTGCTCATCATGACTGATTCCTCCGAGTTTATCTTTGAGTTCCAAGACGATTTTTTCGGCGGTTTTTCTGCCAATGCCAGAGACTTTTACCAGATGAGAAGTTGAACCCGATTGGATAGCACTCGCTAATGTGTCTGCATCTACCAAGGTAAGAATATTCAGAGCAGATTTAGGACCGATACCGGAAATAGAAATTAATAATTCAAAAAAATCTTTTTCTTTTTTAGAAATGAAACCATACAGATCTAAGGCATTTTCTCGTACTGCCAGGTATGTCCAGAGGGAAGTCTCGGTTTTCGTAGAGAGAGTGTGGAGTGTATCGTCGGTTACAAACGCTTTATAACCCATGCCACCAACATTGATAACGACGTAATTATTGCCCGATTCTATTATTTGTCCCTGTAGCCTGGAAATCATATGGGTAGTATAAGGCAAATAATTGGAAAATGAAAAAGTCACCCTCCTACGCTCAAGCTACGGAGGGTGAGCCGCTTTACTTTTTTATGGGTATGTGTTAATTTCTTCTACACATATGGCAATTACCTCATCCGCTAAAAAAGCACTTCGCGCATCAAAAAAGAAGCGCATTTTCAATCTTCGTCGTAAAAATGATATTGATAAGAAAATGAAGGAATTTCGTAAGCTGATTGCAGCCAAAAACGCTGGAGAAGCCGAAAAGCTTATTCCTTCTCTCTATCAAGTGCTCGATAAAGCTGTTAAAACTGGTTACATCAAAGCCAATGCATCAGCCCGCACCAAATCTCGTGCAATGGCAGCTTTGAGTAAGATTAAAAATTAAAGATCAAAAAGATTTGAACCACGTATTTTCCGTGGTATTCTTGGAATGTAATCTATCTTTGATTGTGTACTTTGCCCTCGTCGTTCAATGGATAGGACGCAGGATTGCGGATCCTGCAATGTAGGTTCGATTCCTACCGAGGGCACCCGAATAAAAAATACCGAATTCTGCTCGGTATTTTTTATTTGCTGGGAGTGTCGGTGGGAATCGAAAGCCGGACTGAGCGAAGGCGAAGGAGGCGGGGTCGACAGCCGAGCCAGCAGGCGAGGACTGGTGACCGATTCCTACCGAGGGCACCAAACGAACGAAGTGAGTTGTGTGACCGAGAGCACGGCGCCTACACGCCGTGCGTGTAGGAATCGAAAAGTCTGAGTATGCCGCACGGAGCGGAGCGAGTACGGCGCGAAGACTGTACTGCGTCTGTAAGGCGAGATTCCTACCGAGGGCACCCTTACTGGAAAAATAAAAAACCGCCAGGGGCCAAAGGCATAGCGGTTGTAAGTATCTTAACTATCCAGAGTACGCTCGTGAGCTACATATCGACGGCGCGCTAAATCTCGTCTATAAGCCTCTATTTGTTCTCGGGATAGACTACAAGCATATTGCGAGTCAAAATCAAGAGATGCATGGAATTCTTCCTTTCGGATCCATAACCGTGCCCACCATACTCGAAGAGGGCAAGGTAAATTGATACAGAGCCATTCGTCGGTTTGGTCCCATAGTTTCCATAAAAAATAGAATGGATTTTTCATCTTTTTCTCCCGTTTTGGATTTTTATTGAAAACATGAGTGTTCTCAATACCTGCGTCCTATGCAGTTTCTATTTTGAAATTACTATACGAAAAAAAAGTTGTCAATTTCATTTCTAAAGAAAGAAAAAAGAGAAATTAGAAGCCAAATCGTTCTAAGATTTGAGTCAAAAATGGTTCACGGTGTTCGGTCTCTGCAATGTATTTGAGCATAACTTCGCGCACCTCATCTGGATCAACTTCATCGATGTAGATGATAATAAGAGGCATTAACACTTTACGAGATTTGATGATGAGTCTCGGTGGAATTCGATCGTGTGGAATGAAAAAAGAATCAAGAGTAAGAAATGGATAGAGTGTATCTCCGACAACTAATCCACGATCATTTATTTCATATTTTATAACATGGGGTGGATGGGAAGCATGTAACACTAAAGCAACAGCTGCAACTACTATGAATACTCCCGTGATTACTTCACCGAACATAAAAGATACGGTTGCGAGGGATAAAGTGATAATGCCCACAGCCCAATACCAGTCGGTTTTTTTCTCGACATGAACGTGAGTTGGTGCTTCCCAGGTAATTAGAGCTTCAAGAGCCATAATGTTATTATAACACCGTTAGGTAAAATAATTGAAAAAACTGTGAACATGTGACATGATGGCTTATTACAGGGACGGGTGGCTGAGCGGTTTAAGGCAACAGTCTTGAAAACTGTCGTCCTCGCAAGGGGACCGTGAGTTCGAATCTCACCCCGTCCGCCTTCGCTCGCTAAAGCGGCGAGCTACGGCGGACAAGATCCGCTAACGATTTTATACATTATGAAACTTTTGGGCATAGATTATGGAACCAAACGGGTAGGTATTGCTGTTTCTGACGAAGAAGCAAAGTTTGCTTTTCCTGTTTCAGTAATTCCAAATAACAAAGATTTGTTAGATGAAATAAAATCAATCGCAAAATTAAATGAAGTAAAAGAGATTGTGATAGGTGAGTCAAAAGATTATAAAGGTCAGGCTAATGCTATCTTGCCCGCAGCGACAGAACTGAAATCGCAATTAGAAAAAGTTGGATTTACAGTTCATTGGGAACCAGAGTTTATGACCAGTGTGCAGGCAGAAAGGTTTCAGGGTAAAACAGAATTAACAGACGCTTCGGCTGCAGCACTCATTTTACAGAGCTATTTAGATAAAAAATAACGTATACTATACTCATGATTTCTTACGATGAATTTAAAAAAATAGAAGTTCGGGCGGGTAAAATAATTTCAGCTGATAAAATACCTGATACTGACAAACTCTTAAAATTGGTAGTTGATTTTGGAGAAAAAAATGAAGTTGTGGGTGAAGATGGGACAAAATCTTTTATTGAAAAACCTCGACAAATAGTTTCTGGTATTGCTCTTTATTTTCCTGACCCAGCGGTATTAGTTGGTAAAACATGTATGTTTGTAACTAATTTAGAACCAAGAACAATCAAAGGTTATGAAAGTCAGGGAATGATATTTGCGGTATCTGGAACAAATGGAGGGTTTTCATTACTAGAGCCAAATTCATCGATTACTCCAGGGTCACTGGCTGCTTAATTTTAAAAAATGATTGAATTTATTCATACACTTTTAGATCCGAGAATTATAATACCAATCGTTGGAACCTTGGGAGTGATTGCGATTATCTTTGCTGAAACTGGTTTGTTCTTCGGGTTCTTTTTGCCAGGAGATTCTTTGTTATTTACCGCTGGATTTTTTGCGTCACAAGGGTATGTTTCTTTACCATGGTTATTAGTCGGAACTTTTATTGCGGCTGTAGTGGGGGATAGTATTGGTTATGCTTTTGGAAAAAAGATTGGTCCGTCTCTTTTTAAAAAAGAAGATTCAGTTTTTTTTAACAAAAAACACATCGAAAGAGCACAGTATTTTTATGAAAAACATGGCAAAAAAACCATCATCTTAGCACGGTTTATGCCGATAATCAGAACGTTTGCTCCTATTGTTGCGGGAATAGGTAATATGAATTATCGAACCTTTTTAATTTTTAATGTTATCGGTGGTTTTATTTGGACGTGGGGAATGTTGTGGTTAGGTTTTGGTTTAGGTTCATTAATTCCAAATCCAGATAAATATGTAATACCAGTAGTTGTTGTGATTATTTTAGTTTCGGCTAGTCCAGCTATAAGAGAAATATGGAAAAATAGAAATTTGCTATAATAAAGGCATGCACACCTCTGCGTTCTTTAGACTTTTTCCACCACCAAAATTTTTAGCAATGAAACACTCAGGTCTGGACGTTTCTGATGACGCTATTTATTGTCTTGAATATAGTGGATCTTCCGCCTATCATGGTGGAAAAAATACCATCAGTAAATTCTCTAAAAATGAAATATTGGAAAACATAATTCAAGGAGGGGACATTAAAGATGAAAAAAAATTTATAGATTTGCTCAGGAGTATCGGAAAGAAAAATGGTCTTTCTTATGTAAAAGTTTCTGTACCCGAAGAAAAAGCCTACCTGTTTCAAACAGATATTTCTGGTAGTACTATAAATGAGATTCGTCAAAATATTGAATTTAAATTAGAAGAAAATGTTCCCTTGGCCGCCCCGGATGCTGTATTTTATTATGATTTAATGCCTTTGTCCGTCACCGCCGGATCGTTAAAGGCTAGTGTTTCTGTTGTTCCTCGAACGTATATAGAAAAATTTATGGAACTTATTTCTCAAGCGGAGCTTTTTCCGGTGGCTTTTGAAGTTGTACCAAAAGCTGTTGCTCGAGCTGTTGTTCCTCCGGATTTAGATAAGACAGTAATTGTTTTACATGTCATGAATTTTAAGACAGGTATATATGTTGTTTCGGGTGGAGTGGTTTGTTTTACTTCAACGATTAGTTGGGGTAGCCGTACACCAGAAGAAGTTGGTAAACCAACGTATGTTGAACTTTTATCAAAAGAAGTCAACAGAGTCTATTCTTATTGGGAATCACGCGAAGGTAATAGTTCATTGGTCAGCCAAGTTTTATTGATCGGGAGTGGCTCAGCTACTTATGAGATGCCGTTAAACGGCTGCATACAAGGTGCTTCCGTTCCTGTAACAGTAGCGAATGCTTGGCAGAATACGCTTGATTTGAATAAATATTTGCCTCCAATTTCAAAAGATGATTCGCTTGAATATATAGTGGCGGCAGGTTTAGCTTTAGATTCATAAATATGCAGCATACACTTTTACCATTAAAAGAGAGAAATATTCTTCGTCGCGAGTATCGTATTCGAGCTGTAATAATTTTTTGCTTTCTGTTATCTGTTGCGGGCCTTATAGGTGCAGCAGCATTATTTCCTTCATTTTTATTTGCTTTAAATGAAGAAAAGACACAGCTTGAAACTTTGAAAATGATTAAGAAATCAGAAAATGATGGGGGAGTTGTTAAGTTGGAATTAGAATTTCAAAAAAATAATGAACTTATCAAGATTCTTTCTCAGGAAAGAAAAATTCCACAACCATCAAATACCATTCAGAGTATAGTTGGTGTTCGGGGTCCGATTAAATTACATTCAATTTCAGTAGATACTCCTGTAAAAGATTCGCTCTCAATTATTATTCAAGGGATTGCTCCTAACAGAGATACTCTTTTGTCCTTTAAGAAACGATTAGAGGAATTGGTTCCCGGTGGTGGGGTAGAATTACCTGTGTCAGATTTGGCAAAGAGTAAAGATATCCAATTCTCTATGAGAATTACCCAAACATTTCCATGAAGCGATTTCATCATCACACATTTCTTTTGGTCTTAGCGATTTCCGTAACAATGTTAGTCGGTGTTGTTTACGGTTACATGTATTACGTTGTTCGTTTTTCTATTGTTCGTGCAGCTAATGCTCGCGATATTGTTTCTCTAGAAAAAGCAAACAAAGATCGTGAGAGTGACGTCAGAGCACTTTATGATAGGACAAAAAACGACCGTGATTCATTGGTAAACTTTTTTATTCCAGCAGATAGAGTTGTTGATTTTATTGAGGCGATAGAGGCTTTAGGACCTCAAACGGGGAGTAAGGTGACTTTGAATATAGATACTGTTGATGCTAAGGATTCAGAAGATGGTAAACATGGTTTGGCTCGGGCCAATGTTGAAATTATCGGATCTTGGATTTCTGTAATGAGGGCTCTTTCGTTGGCTGAAAACTTTCCTTATGCTGTTTCTGTAAGTCAAACTCGTCTGTCTTTGCAGACAGGAACAAGTGGTTCTTATAATTGGAAAGCCTCTTTTGTTGTTGAGGTTGTATTATCTGAGCCGATGTCATCTTCAAACAAATAACATGAATTTTAATTTTTTAAATAAAAATAAAAAACAATCATCGATTGTGCCAAAATTACAAGGCACGACGCTTCACCGTCTTGGTAGAGATCATTATTTTGATTGGGGAATCATGTTTATTGTAACTATGGTTATGGTTGTTTTGTTTGTTGCTTGGGGAGTTTATGTGTATGTAAATATTGAATCTCGTTTGATAAATGCTTCTACTTTGAATACTGCCAAAAAGCCTGAGACAGTAAATGAAAAAAATTTAAGCATTATAATTGATAGGTACAAGGTTCGTTCTGCTGAAAGGGATATTTTATTAAAAGGTTATGGTGGTTTCGGCGACCCAGCAAAGTAGATCAAAAACAAAAAATCCATGTCTGCACATGCAAGAAATATCAAGTAGGGAAAATTACAGGTTTGAGATTACCTATCTGTATGATAGTCTTTTTGTTGTATGATCCTTTTTGAACTTTGATGTTTCCTGCATGTATAGGTCTGGATTTTTAATTTTGTGTTTTTGCCCTCGTATTTCAATGGATAGTACTGCGGACTTCTAAGCCGTCAATGTTGGTTCGATTCCAACCGAGGGCACAGTTAAATATAAAAATAAGTTGGTGCGCCCTCAAGGACTCGAACCTTGGACCTACCCGGTGTAAACGGGTTGCTCTACCAACTGAGCTAAGGGCGCGTAGTAATTTAAAATGTAAAATAAGACATAAGCTTTATTTTGCACTAGTTCATAGATTAGCGTATATTCATAATATGAGCAACAAAGTACCAGAAATTGAGGTTTTATATGAAGATGATAATTGTCTGGTGGTTTCTAAGCCAGCTGGTCTAATGGTTCATTCTGATGGTCGAAACGATGGTCCTTTTTTGACTGATTGGATAACTAATAAGTTTCCAAATATTACTGGAGTCGGAGAACCAGGACGAACCGAGAAAGGCGAAGATATTAACCGATCTGGAATCGTGCACAGATTGGATCGTGAAACTTCCGGAGCTTTGATTGTTGCGAAGACTCAAGAAGGTTATTTGTCATTAAAAAATCAATTTCAAGAAAGAACAATTTTAAAAAAGTATCTGGCTTTTGTTTGGGGTGATATAAAAGAAGACTTTGGAACAATCAATCGTCCAATTGGTCGTAGTGGTAATGATTTTCGAAAATGGTCTGCTCAGCGAGGTACACGTGGTGAGATAAGAGAAGCTGAAACTTATTGGACGAGGTTGTGGACTGGAATTTCTCCAACTTTTGAAAAAGATATTGCTGGTAAGAATGTTAGAGAGGGTATAGCCAATAAATTTTCTTTACTTGAAGCAGAACCAAAAACAGGTCGAACACATCAAATTCGTGTTCATTTTAATGCTATCAATCATCCTGTGGTTGGGGATAATCTATATGCTCCAAAACGACCTTTTGTTTTAGGGTTTGATAGATTAGCTCTTCATTCTAGAGTCTTGGAGTTCGATAGTTTGGAAGGTAAAAGAATAAAGATTCAGGCACCTTTACCAAAAGATTTTGAAAATGCGGTGAAGGATTTGGGAATTGTGCTGAAATAGTTAATTGTTCTTTTTCACTTTCACGATTTTTCCATCATCTAAGTAAACTATTTTTTCAGCCATTTCTCCGTATTGTTCCTCGTGGGTCACCATGATTATAGTCTGACCTTCTTTGTGAAGTTTTTTGAATATATCCATAATTACTTTCGATGATTCATTGTCGAGGTTGGCAGTTGGTTCATCGGCAAATAGTATGTCAGGTTCATGGGCTATTGCTCGAGAGATACTGACACGCTGTTGTTCACCTCCAGATAGTTGGCTCGGAAGTTGGTTGATGTGTTCACCAAGTCCGACGGTTTTCAAGGCATTTTTAGCTATAAGCATAGCTTTTTCTTTGGGAATATTCTGCATGAGAAGTGGTAAGGATACATTTTCTATTGCAGTAAGCTCTGGGATCAAAGCGTAATCTTGAAAAACATAGCCGAGACGAGCAAGACGAAAGGATGTTTTTTGTTCGGTGCTCATGGTTTGAGTATTTATTCCGTCGATGATTATTTCTCCACGCGTCGGTTCATCTAAAAGACTTATTTGGTACATAAAAGTACTTTTACCAGCACCAGATCGTCCCATGATAGCAATAAATTCACCCTCTTCTATTTTGAAGTCCAAACCTTTGAGGACAGATGTTTCGACCTGTCCATTCATAAATGTTTTGTGTAAATTTTTAACTTCAATCATGTTTTTGTATTATTTGATTACTTTCTTCCGAGTATCGAATCAAGAGTATTTTTTCTTACAATCATTCGGGCTGGAATATAACCGGCAATTATTGTTGCGATCACCAGAAGACTAATACGTAACAGTGTTCCGGTTAAGGGAGCAACAAGGATACCATCACTAAAAGGGAAGTTTATTGGGTGTCGAGCAACAAATGGTTGGAGAAAAGCGTAAAGAAGAACAAAACCAATTGCTGATCCAATTACAGCGTAAAAGATCGATTGCATTACGTATGAAAGTTCTATGGCATGACCACTAATGCCGATACCTTTTAGAATACCTATGAATTTGCGACGGGTAAGAGCATTTATGAATATAACAATAAATATTGTAATTGAAGCTACAACTAGACCAATAGAGCTAATCATGTTTCCCAGAAGAGCAAATGTATCTTTGATATCTTTAATAAATTTTGGTTGAGCATCAGCTGAAGTTTGAACTTTGGCAAATTTGTCTACTCCATTTTGGATTAATGTATCTCGTACCTCAGCTGGATCTGAGCCTGGTTTTAATTGAATTGAGATTTCATCTACGTTGAAGTCGTTCCGACCGATCATGCTTCGAAGTTGATTTTCTACCATATAGGCACGAAAACTAACTTCATCAACTTTAGTTTTTATTATGCCTTTGACTGTAACTTCGCGTTCAACATCGCCAATGGTTAACCTTATTTTTGAGCCAGGACCAACATTATCCAAAGCGCTAAAACCTGGACTATCTACAGGTACGTATTTTTTTAATAAATATGAACCAAGTAATATTTGATCATAGTCTCCTGGTTCCAAATATTGACCTTCAATAACCCAGTTTGCCAATCCGGTAACGGCATTTTCAGCTACGGGGTCAATACCTACTATCTGACTACTGGCAGTGTTTGGTTTTTCGTCGGGATCAGTGCGTGATTTATAATTTGCCTCAAGTGTACCTCCGCTAACGTAACGTGAAGTGATTGCTTTTACTTGAGGTAGGGAGTTGATCGTTTTTATAATTTCTGGACTATATTCGATATAGGTTTTTGTTTTTAGGTTTGAGACGATTACATCACTTGTGTACTGTGCTCTCACGGCTTCTATTGCACCTTGTATCAATCCTACTAGTATTCCGGAGACAATTACGAGGTTTAGAAATGTTAAGATCATTACGAAAATAATGAGACCATTTGTCCATTTGCTGGAGCGTCGTAGTTGACGTAACGCCAAGAAAAAAGCGATTCGAAAATTTAGTGCTGAAAACATGATTATTTTGTAGGGGCAGTGACAGCAATTTCATCACCTTGAGAAAGTCCGTTAACTATTTCGACTTGACCAAGCGATGTAGAACTACCAAGTTCGACCTCTGTTTCCGTTAATACACCTTGGTTTATTTTGTATACGAAAGCTTTGCCATCACGTTTTGATATAGAACTTTGCGGCACTACAATACTGTTTTCTTTTTCTAGAGTAACTATAGAAATACTTCCGGTCATTCCTGATTTTATACGAGGATCATTTTGAGTAAAGGCCAAAGTTACTTTGTAGGTAGAAACACCGTCTTTTATTGTTTCAGCCGGATCGATGATGGTAACTCTAGCTTCGAAAGGAGATTCGTTTTCGTAAGCATCCAATGTAACAGAAGCTTTATTTCCTAGTTGAATATTTGCTATGTGAATTTCAGGGACATAACTTTCGATATTAAATGAGTTTGTACTCATGAGAGATATTTCTGCTGAATTTGAGGAAATTATTTCTCCAACTTTTATATTCATTCGAGTGACTGTTCCATCAAAAGGTGCGATTATCAGGGTCTTTCTTAGTTTAGCTTGGGCACTTTCAACATCGGCACGACTCGCTTTGACGTTGGCCATCTGAGCGTTTATATCTAAAGAGTTTGTGCCAGCCTCAGAAAGACTAAGTGAATCTCTTTTACTACTCCAATTTGCATTTGCTGTTTGGAATGTTTTTAGAGTTGTTGCAATTGTCTGGGCAGCACTATTGATTGTAGTTTGATAAGAATCTTTTTCTGTTTGCGAAAGGTTTTTGTTGTCTATTATTCGGGATAAATCGTCGATAAAGTTATTTATAGATGTGATTACGGTCAAGCCTTCGTCATTTATAGATTGAATTGAAGAGTTTGTATATGGTTCGGTAATTTTTGTTAAGTTGTTTTTTAGAAAGGCTATTTTTTCACTGATAGCAGCTCTTTTATTTTCGATTGATTTTTCTTCTGCATATGATGAGAGTGTAATAAGGAAGTTAGGATTTACACTGGATCCATTTTCAAAGAAGTTGCTATCTATGTCTGAAAGTAGAGCCAATTCTGTATCGAGGATGGTTGAACGAATTGCGGTTATGAGTGCACTGGTGGCGTCTCGGTAAGCTTGTTTATCTATGGTTAATTGTTCTGGTCTGGTGCCTTGGATTAGTGAGTTTAGTTTTGCCTGTTCACGCTCTAGCGCAGCTTCTTTTTGGAGTAATTCAGCTCGAATATCTCCATTTTCTAAACTTGCTATGATTGATCCTTTTTTAACAAAAGTACCAACAGGGGATTGGATTGAACCTAATCGTCCGCCTTGTTCAAATCCGAGATCTGCACTTTGGGCCGCTACTACTTTTCCAGAAACGGATACTTGGCGTTTAAATTGACCTTTATTTACGATTATTGTTGCCACTTCGCCAGTGTTTTTGCTAAATGTTGTAAAGCCGATAATGCCCAAAATTATTACTATAATTAGGGAGTATATTACTGGGTGTTTGAAGAAGAAATTTTTTGTTTTTTTCATAAATTTATCTGTTTAATTGTAGCATGTTTTTTGGTGTCTTGAATAAAAATATAGCTTGTGTTAAGGTATTGTCCTAATGGCAACAGCAATTATTTCTCCGGCCAACGTTGAATTTAGGAAAAAACTGGACATTCGTCCGGGCGATACTATTCGTGTTTGGCAAAAAATCGAAGAAGCAAAAGGCAAGTTTCGTCTTCAAGCATTTGAGGGTATCGTAATGGCTCGTAAACACGGCAGTGAAGCAGGGGCAACTTTTACTGTTCGTAAAGTTATAGATGGTATTGGTGTAGAACGTATCTTCCCACTATATTCTCCTATGATCGATGAGATTGAAATGGTTCGTCGTGCAAAAGTTCGTCGTGCAAAACTCTATTTTATTCGTCGTAAGGCTGCAAAGGAAATTCGCAATAAGATGAGACGTACTATGAATGCTTCTTATGCAGAAGAAGAAGCTCCAGCAGCGACACCTGCAGAAGCTCCAAAAGAAGAATTAAAGACAGCATAAAATAAACCGCGATAAGCGGTTTATTTTATATCGAACCTTTGAAATAAATTCGTTCGTTCTGTGCACGGGAGAGGACTCGAACCTCCATGCCCTAATGGGCGCTACCACCTCAAGGTAGTGCGTCTACCAATTTCGCCACCCGTGCGTGGTTGCACTATAACGGAAATGTGTCATTTTTTCAATCATTTTTTATTAAGATGAATCGCCATTTTTTCTTACTCCAGATTGGTCCCGAATAGTCTACACCAATACGGGGAGTTCTTTTTATTTTGTGGGGTCGAGTAAGTGTTTCCGGTCTTTCAATCCAGATTTTATTTTTCGGTGAAAGAATTTTATTATTAATTTTTCCAGTAATATTGAGCTTTTTTGTCAAAATTCCTGGACCCTTTAGGCCTTCGAGACCACGAATAAGGACAGCTGCAGGATAATCTTTTGGTCCAGTTACAATGTTGAACATCCAGTGCATTCCATAGACGAGATAGATATAAATATTACCAGGATGGCCAAACATTATTTCGGTTCTTTTTGTTCGACCTTTCGAAGCGTGGGAAGCAAGATCTTTTGGACCATCATATGCTTCTGTTTCCGTGATCATGTATCGTTCAATTTTTCCTTTTTGTTCACGTACTAAATAGCAACCAATAAGTTCGCGAGCTACAGTTAGAGTTGATCTGTTGAAAAAAGAAGAGGGAAGCGACTTATTCATAGCTGTACTTATAGCATAAATCTGTTATAAATGAGCATATCAGGCTCAGATAAAATAGAGTCTGAAATTTAGATTTACTGTCTTGAATCTAAAGATATATGGTGCCTATGGTGTAATGGTTAGCACTCGGCTCTGTGAAAGCCGCAGCATGGGTTCGAATCCCATTAGGCACCCAAAATTAGATTTTACGAAAATAGCTTTTGCCAGCTTGGTAAAATCAGTTCTAACCAAGTATATAAAGATGTTAGGGTTTATAAATAAAATTTTAAGAAAACTGAATGTAAGTAGAAACAATAAAAGCCCTATTGCCAGTTGGCATGAATATTATACGGACGCTAATAAAGTTCGAGTGGTAATTCGATATTCTTTTACTATTCCATCAAGAGTTCAAAACTTTAACTTTGATACAAAATACTTCAAAGTTAAACAGCAAGGGTCAAACGTTACTGTACTTTTTAATAGAATGATTTCAAGCAAGCTGTTATTTGATCTTCAGAAGCATTTCTCAGATTTTAGACGGAATAGAGAAACGGACAAGGATTTGATTCAAAGAAATCCCTCACAATATATAGTCGGTTTCGTTAAAGACACCCTACCGTATATAAATGACCGAATTTCTAACTTAAGATATAGGGAGGGTCATTTAATTTTAAGGAATATATCTATTTTTGATGTTCATGATCTGTTTGTCTTTGATGATAAAAAAAGTCCATGTGCTGTTCTTTGGCCGTTAACCTTGCCGAATCTCGAGAATATTCCAGAGGAAATAAATGTTGTTTTCGTAAGAGATTTGATTGATGCTATGTCTGAGTATTTTTATTTTAATTTGGATGAATGTATTCGCAAGGTAATAACCTCACTTGAAAATTATTTTATTTATTACAAGTTAGAACCGGGGCAGAAGCCACCGGATAGTAAATTTTTACGAAAAATCAGAGACCATATCAGCGAGAAAGTTTATCCTTTTAAGGAGAGGGATTTGTCTATTGTCAGGGATAATATTTCATTTGTTTATAATGTTAGAGGCGATATTGTACATAATAAACTTAGGCTAAATAAGAATGAAACAGTGTTTTGTAAAAAAGCGATTGGGACACTTCTATACATTTATCAATCCAAATATACAAATGAAGATGGTAAAGCTAGACATATTTTTTCCATAGATATGCATTTTAAAATGTTAACTGATTTAATTGCACCAAATCTAGATTTATTTGAAAAAGCTGAAAAAAATCAAAATAATATTGAGATCATTAACAATGACGACGAATTCAACCAATCTATATTTTCAAGCCTACAAATTAAGGATGAAGAAAAGCAAAAGATAATGAGCGGTTCTGTTTAGTTTAGATTTGGAATATGAATTGTCGGATCATTTAACTTTTCAAAAACAGTTCTAACATCCTCTACGACCTCACCCCGTAGCAAAATTCCAGCATGGGAATTTTTGCGTAGGGGTGACTAAGCAAGGTGCCTGCGCACCTTGCGGATGGGATTCGAAGACCTTGAGTATCCCGATGCACATCGGGACGAAAGGTGTACTGAAGCTGTAAGCTTCGAATCCCATTAGGTACCTATTTTAAGATTTCTAAAGTACGAATCAGGACAGTGACTTTTTAGTTCCAACTTGATATAGTTTTGTTATGAGTGCTTTATTTACAATTCTCACTTCTGTTATTGCATTAGCAATGGCTGTTGGAGTTCCTGTATCAGTTGGGTGTTTGATCGCTTCGTATCTTCAAAAAGAAGTTGAACAAAAAAAGAAAATGCGGCGTCTTGCTACGTGGCTTTTTGTCGTACCAGTTGGCGCTTTTTTTCTTACACTTGCGTTGAGATACATTTATTTAAATTTATAGTCATTTGATAAATCTAGGAATATAAATCGTCGCATCATTCCTTTTCTCAAACACAGTTCTTCCTCGACAAGCTCAGAATAAATAACATCCTCTACGACGGCACTATTTTAAGATTTTTCTAAAAAATTAATTTTTAGCTAACAGTTTTCTAATTGCAATTAATATATAATTGTTGCATGTATTCAAAAAATAGTAAGTCAATTTTCTTGGCTTTAGTGGGCTTTTATTTCATATACTGCATTCGAACTCCCGAAAATTTTCATATCATTGGTAGCGTGAATCTGGTTATTCACGAAGCCGGGCATTTTATTTTTATGTTTTTGGGTGAGTTTATGCATGTATTGGGCGGTTCTTTGACTCAGATATTAATTCCAATAATTTTTGCTGGATATTTTTTTCTACAGAGAGATATTTTTTCTGGAGGAATTGTATCGATGTGGGTAGGACAAAATTTTGTAGAAGTTTCTCGGTATGCTGGAGATGCTGTTTTTCAACGTTTACAATTATTGGGAGGGGATGGTGTTATTCATGATTGGAATTGGTTGCTTTCCACTACTCATCTTTTAAAATACACCTCTTTGATTTCAAATATTATCTACAGTCTCGGTATTTTTATTTTGATTGCAGGAATTCTGCTTTCTTTAAGTGAAGTATTTAAAATATCTTTAAGTCAAAAATAAATTGCGTGATATTATATTTAAATGAATAGCAAATTCTCGAGAGGTTATATTGCGATCTTATTTTTGTTTATTGGAATTATCATCATTATATTTTTAATGGTTCAGCAATATACAAATATTGCCAGTAAAGGTGATCCAAAAAATCAAAATATTGAATCAGATCAAAATCTGGTTAGTCCAATTGATAGGGCACAAAATGCTAGGGATATGTTGGAAGAACGGGATAGAGGTTTGTTCAATAACTAGAATATCTGGGTTTTGTTCAAAATTTAGATTTGATATACTACGGGGTATGAAAAATATATATTTATCTGGCTTTACAGCCGCTCTCGTTGTCACTAGTTTTTTTATTGTTCCAGTCTCAGTTGATGCTAAAGAAAAATGTAATTTTAATGGATACTTAGAGATTGGTTCTACTGGAGAAGAAGTACGATGTCTTCAAAAGTTTCTAAATTCTTCTGGATTTACTATCTCCAATGAAGGTGTAGGTTCTCCAGGTAAAGAGACTGATACGTTTCGTGAAAAAACAAAAGAGGCTTTAGTAAAATGGCAGATTGCAAAAAATATTCTACCAGCTACGGGTTATTTTGGACCACTTTCTAGAAGTACTTATGAAGCCGAATTTGCGGCTTCGTCTGGTTCTGGTGCGACCACACAACCTCCAGTTGTAGTCCCATCAAATGTCACAATGATCCCAATAAATCCTGTACCAACAGCATCTGTAAGTACAAATGTTTCTACAAATGAAAGTTCAAAAGATAAAAAACTCAAGAAGTTGATTAAAGAAGTTCGTGATGCAATCAAATCAGCAAAAAGAGATATCGATAATGCAAAAGATGATGGAAAAGACATTGCTCAACCAGAAAAAATGATTACTCGTGCAGAAGATAAATTTCTAGATGCAGTCTATGCTTATTTTGATGCTGAATATGATAAATCTGAAGAATTAATAAATAAGTCAAAAGATTATGTCAAAGATTCTATAAAAGATATTAGTGGTAGCAATGAAGATGCTTTAGATGCAATAAATGATGCAAAAGATGCAATGAGTGATGCTCGTAAGGCTATCAATAAGGCTGAGGATAATGACGATGATACCGACGACTCTAGAAATTTATACGATAAAGCAAAAAATAAATACGATGATGCTCGTGAAGAATATGACGATGAAAATTATGATAAGGCTGAAAAATTAGCAAAAGAAGCAGAGAATCTTTTCGAGGATGCGGTAGATGCATTGTAGTACCCGTTTCTGCTATTCTTAGAGAGTGAAAAAATATTTTGATGAGGTTAAAAATTGGCTAAAAAAACACGAGTCGCATCTTTCCTCAGCGGCGCTTTTGGGAGGATTTGTGGTCGACGCTTTTACTTTGCGTCGAGTTGATTTACCTTTTGAAAATATTGTATTAATTGGTTATTTTCTACTAATTGCTGTTGGTATATTTTTACTTAATCTTTCTGATTCTCGAATGTATCGAGGTCCATTTGCTGAAAATTTACCTCATATATTACCGATAATTATTCAGTTTGCTTTTGGTGGATTGTTTAGTGGTTTTGTAATATTTTATTTTCGTAGCGGTTCTTTGTCTGCTAGTTGGCCTTTTATTATACTGCTTGTCGGACTGCTTTTGGGTAACGAATTTTTACGAAAACACTATGTTCGTTTAGTTTTTCAAGTCACAACATTTTTTACAGCGCTTTTTTTCTTTACAATATTCTTTATTCCAGTATTAATTTCTCGGATGGGTGCGTGGGTATTTATTTTAAGTGGAATAGCTGCTTTAGTTATAACGGCAATTTTTATTTACGTTTTATTTTTATCGATACCAATAAGAGTCAGAGAAAGTACCAAGCCTTTAGTTTATTCTATCGGTACTGTGTTTTTATTGATTAATATTCTTTATTTTTTAAATCTTATTCCACCGATACCATTGTCGCTTAAGCAAGCGGGTGTTTATCATTATATTTCTAAACAAGATGATAATTATTTTGGCAGAGAAGAGGTGCGTTCTAAATTTGATTGGCTAAAGATCTTTCAAGATGTTCATGTTGTAGAAGGTGAACCGGTATATGTTTATAGTGCAATTTTTGCTCCACGTGGTATTAGTATTGAAGTGGTACACAATTGGAAATATTTTGATAAATCAATTCAGAGATGGGTTTCAGTCAGTCGTATACCATATGTTATTTCTGGTGGTTCTGATAGGGGTCACCGAGGATACTCTCTTAAAAGTAATTTGATGGAAGGTGACTGGTCTGTAGACGTTGAGACGGTTAGGGGTCAGGTTATCGGTAGAGTATTATTTTCTGTAGAATATGTTGAAAATGATAAGTTACCAAAAATCATCGAGAAAAAAATATTTTAGGTTATAATAAATGTCATGAGACGTTCTCGAGCTCGCCAAGAGTTAATAAAAGATTTTTTATTGATTATTGTTGGTTTTGCATTTATGTTGTTTCTGAGTACTTCAGGTGTACTGGATACAATTATAGATTCAATAGGCAATACTGCAGTTGCTAGTTTTGCTGCGGGAATTTTCTTTACCTCTATTTTTACTCTTGGCCCAGCTTCTATTGCTTTGGCTAATATTGCTAAAAATGCACCAATACCAGAGGTTGCAATTTGGGGTGCTTTAGGTGCAATGTGTGGTGATTTGCTATTATTCTTTTTTATTCGGGATCATTTTGCCGATCATCTTATTGGTACTCTTCGTCCATCTAGCGTGCGTCGTATTTTGGCATCTTTTCATTTAGGTTTTATGAGATGGCTGTCTCCAATCATCGGAGCATTTATAATTGCCTCACCTTTACCTGATGAGTTTGGATTGGCTCTTTTGGGTTTATCAAAAATTAGAGTTGCGATACTCATGCCTATTTCTTTTGTGATGAATATGCTCGGTATATATGGACTTGTCTGGGCAGCAGGATTACTATAGAATCAAATTCATATGAATATCAAACGTATAATTTTTTGGTTAGTTTTTATCGTTATCATTAGTCTTATTATTTGGGGCCTTATCGTTGCTTCTTATCGTGAACCGGGCAGTTCGTTGGCTCGTGGTGTACCCGCGGACATTACTTCGACAGACAACGTGCGCGGTCCGGAAAATGCTTCAATTACTCTTATAGAATATGCAGATTATCAGTGTCCGGCTTGTGCATCTTATTATCCGGTAGTCGAACGTTTGATTTCAGATGCTTCTACGACTCTACGATTTGTTGCTAGACATTTTCCTTTACCTCAACATCGCAATGCTATTATAGCTGCTCAGGCTGCTGAGGCTGCTGGTAAACAAGGAAAGTACTGGGATATGGCTGGGCTGCTTTATGATAATCAAAAGTCTTGGGAGACCCTTGCTGATGCTCAAGCAAAATCTATTTTCAAAGGTTATGCGGAACGTTTGAAATTAGATATTTCAAAATACGAGGCAGATTTTATCGATGAGTCAATTAAAAATAAGATCGAAGGCGATCGAGCTGATGGTCTAAAAGTTGGCATCAAAGGAACCCCAACATTCTTTTTAAACGGAAAAGCAATTGCTAATCCTACAAGTTATGCAGAATTTAAAAAAATTATTGAAGACGCCATTACTTCCGTTACCAAATAAATTAATTATCGCTATTGTACTTTTGGCTCTAATTGGTTTTGCTGATGCTACTTACTTAACTATTGAGCATTATTCTGGAGTTATACCGCCTTGTACTGTAGGTGGTTGCGAACAAGTTTTGACTAGTGAATACTCGATTATTTGGGGGATACCGCTTGCTCTTGGCGGAGCTTTTTACTATTTAATTATCTTGGTTGGATCTCTGATTTATTTTGAAAGTAAAAAAGAATTATATATTAGGACAACTCTGGCTCTGACTATTATTGGATTCCTTATGTCTTTGTACCTGTTTTATTTACAAGCCATTGTAATTAAAGCCTTCTGTTTCTATTGTCTAGGTTCAGCTGCTACTTCTACTGCTTTGTTTGCCCTGACTATTTATGTGTTTGCCAAATATCGTATAAATCAGCAAGATGTAGTGTAAATAAATCTTTATGGATAAATTTTCTAAAATATTGGTAGTTCCAGATTCTTTGGATTATGAGTTACTTGATTCTGGGGAAGGGGAAAAGTTGGAACGATTTGGTAATCACATTCTTTCTCGTCCAGATCCTCAAGCCTTATGGTCAAAAAAACTTCCGGTTATTGAGTGGAAAAAAGCAGAAGCTTATTTTACTCGTGATAGTAGTGGTGCAGAATGGACATATAAAGATGGTAAAAATCTTGAAAAATGGAGCATAAATTTTGGTGGTTTGAAATTATGGATAAAGCCTACAGCTTTTAAGCATACTGGAATATTTCCAGAGCAATTAGCGAATTGGAAATGGATAGAGAGCAAGATTAAAGATCAGATATTAAAAATCAAAGATAAAAAAACTCAAGATGAGGTAGAGGTATTAAATCTTTTTGGATATACAGGGGGAGCAACACTTACAGCCGCAAAGGCAGGGGCAAAAGTTGTTCATATCGACAGTTCAAAAGCTGCAATTACTTGGGCAAGAGAAAATGCTGAATCATCTGGTTTAGCCGATAAACCAGTTCGTTGGATCATCGAAGATGCTCGTGTTTTTGTTGAACGCGAAATCCGTCGCGGTAAGACATACGATGCTATTATCATGGATCCTCCCGCTTTTGGTCACGGACCAGATAGTGAAATTTGGAAAATTGAAGAACATTTTTTGGCTCTTATGGAAAATTGTAAAAAACTTTTAAAACCAGATCCTTTGTTCTTTTTGATCAATGGATATTCGGCTGGTTACTCTGCGATTGCTTATGAAAATAACCTTCTTTCTCTAAAGGAAAAAATGGGTGGAGAAATTGAAGTCGGAGAATTGACAATAAAAGAAAGTTCAAAAAATGGTAGATTGTTACCTTGTGGCATATTTGCTCGATGGTCAAAGTGAGAGGTGAGGGAGGTCCGACCTCCGTATTTATGTTATGCTCCTATTTGCTATGTCAGCCACTATTCTTTCTGGAAAAATTGTCCGTGATTCTATCATCCCTGATTTGATAGATAGAGTGAAGCAACTTTCATACACACCAACTTTAGCAATTATTCAGGTTGGTGAAAGGTTGGATTCAAATTCTTATATTGGTGCAAAAAAATTATTTGCTAAAAAAATTGGAATTTCTGTAAAACATATTCAATTACCAAAATTAATTTCAGAAAAAGATCTAATTTCTAAGATAAAAGAGTGTAATAATGATAATCTTATAAATGCTATTATTGTTCAACTTCCTTTGCCTATCAATATAAATCGGGATGTTGTTATTGAAGCTATAGACCCCAAAAAAGATGCTGATGGTCTGACTAAAAATACAAAAGTTATGCCGGCTACTGCTCGGGGTATTAAGGAGTTGTTAAAATATTACAATATTGATTTTAATAAAAAGAAAGTGTGTGTTATCGGGCGTTCTATTTTGGTTGGCAAACCGGTGGCAAATATGTTTCAAAAAGAAGGTGCAATTGTGACTATTTGTCATCGTGGCACAGTAGATTTGGTAAAAGAAGTCAAAGAGGCAGATATTGTAATTGTGGCAGCAGGCTCTGCTAATCTCATTGGAGAAAAACATATTAGAGAGGGGCAGGTTGTTGTAGATGTTGGTATAAATTCAACTTTAGATAAAAGTTTTATTGGGGATGTTGATTTTAATGCTGTAAAAGATATAGTTAGCGCTATTACTCCAGTTCCAGGTGGAGTAGGACCAATGACAGTTACAGCATTGTTTGAGAATATATTAGATCTTTGTGAGGTATAATATATTTATTATAAATATAAATTAGTTTAAAAAAATTATGAATAATAAAGAAAAACTTTGGAAAATAGGAGTGTGGGTCGGAGTTCTCCTCGCTGTATTTCTTGCCGTTATATCCATAAAGCAATTAAAGTCTATTGCTTATGTTGGTAAAGATACACCAATCATGAACAGTATTTCTGTTAACGGTAAAGGCGAAGAAGTTGCTATTCCGGATGTGGCAACATTTACTTTTGGTATCACCGAAACTAATAAAGATGTTTCTGTGGCCCAAGAAAAAGCAACAAAAAAATTTAACGCTGCTTTGGCTGCTATAAAAGAAGCAGGTGTCGAAGAAAAAGATATCAAGACAACTTCTTATAGCATTAATCCTCATTACGAATACGAACAGGGTATATGTACAGCCCTTCGTTGTATGCCAGGAAAAAATGTTCTTACTGGTTATGATGTTAGTCAAAACGTAGAGGTAAAAGTTCGTGATACAAAAAAAGTAGGTTCACTATTCACAACAATTGGTTCCTTGGATGTTGATAATGTAAATAGTATCCAGTTCTCAGTTGATGAAATTGAAAAAGTCAAAGCAAAAGCTCGCACAAAGGCTATTGCTGATGCTCAAAATAAAGCAAATGAACTTGCAAAACAACTTGGCGTAAAATTGGTTCGTATCACTGGTTATTACGATATGACTGATGATTACTATTATTATGGTCGTGGTGGTGATATGGCCATGTCGGCTGTAAAGAGTGAAGCTATCGCTCCAGCAGCACCACAAATTCCTGTTGGTGAACAAAAGATAGAGGCTAGAGTCTCCATAACTTACGAGATTCGTTAGTTAATGTATACTCAAATTTTTATATCTATAAATTTTGAGTAGTTAATTCTTAAAATACCCCCTGATGATTTTATCGTCAGGGGGTATTTTGTTTTTGTTTATAGCATTGACTTTCTCCTAAGATACGTTAATATGTAAATGTAAATCCCCTCAAGGGGTTTTTTAATAAAAGAACACATGAAATTTGCTGAATATATCAAACAAACTAAGGTAGAAATGAGTCATGTTGTATGGCCTAGTCGCAATCAGACCATTAGTTTTACTCTAATGGTTATAGCTGTGTCAGTGCTTACAGCTGTACTTCTTGGTGTATCTGATTTTGTATTTTCTAAACTTCTAACTCTTTTATTCTAATTTTTTGTCTATTTAATTTATTTTATTATTATGTCTAAACAGCATTCAACAGGAGAAAGAAATTGGTATGCTATACATACCTATGCTGGATATGAAAACGCTGTAGCGCGCAATCTTAAACAGCGTATAGAATCTCTTGGTATGGAAGATCGAATTTTTAATGTCATAGTTCCAACTGAAAAAAAGATTAAAATCAAAGCAGGAAAGCGTGTTGAAGAGGAAGAAAAGATTTATCCTGGTTATGTACTTGTAGAAATGGTTGTAACAGATGATTCTTGGTACGTAGTACGCAATACTCCTCGAGTTACAGGTTTCGTAGGGGCAGGGGTTTCACCGGTTCCTATTGATCCAAAAGATTTAGAGTCATTGTTCTCTCGCATGTCAAATGGTAACGCTGAACATGCAATTGATCTTTCTATGGGAGACCTAGTAAAGATCAGCGACGGTCCATTTAAAGATTTTGAAGGTAAAGTTAGTGAAATAGATACACAGCGTGGTAAGGTAAAAGTTTTGGTATCTATGTTCGGTCGCGAAACTCCAGTCGAATTGGATTTCTTGCAGGTAAAGAAAGTTTAATGTAATATCCCCGTAACAATATCATGGCTAAAAAAATCGTAAAAAAAGTAAAAGTAATTGCTCCAGCAGGTAAGGCTACTCCAGCTCCACCACTTGGTCCAACTTTGGGTCAGGCCGGCGTTAATATCGGTGACTTCACCAAGAAGTTCAACGATGCGACCAAGAATATGATTGGGGATATGATCCCAGTGGTCATTAGTGTCTATGAAGATCGATCTTATGATTTTGTCCTCAAGACCCCACCAACTTCTAGTCTTATCCTTAAGGCTCTCAAGAAAGAGAAGGGTTCTGGTAAGCCAAATCTTGTAAAGGTTGGTACACTGACCAAAGCGCAAGTCAAAGAAATCGCAGAAAAGAAGATGCCAGATCTCAATGCAAATAGTATTGAAGGAGCTATGAAGATTGTCGCTGGTACTGCAAGACAGATGGGTGTTGAGATAAAGTAAAGAAACTCACTTTTTGATTCTTAAAATAAAAAGCGGCTAAAACCGCTTTTTATTTTTGAACACTGTATTCGAGGAGAATCGCTCCATTCTCCGTCTGTCCACAAGTCTCTAGTTTGAGCTGAGCTAACATGTCTTCGCTGAATAAATTAATGCCTTTACCGAACACCAAAGGTTCAATAGTTAGGTATATACGATCTACCAATTTAGCTTTCATGAACATGTTATATATTTGTGAACCTCCACAGATTGCTACTTCTTTGAATCCACGACTTTCTAATTCGGCCAATAAATCATGCGGACTTTTCTGGGTAATTTCTGCACCTTCAAAATTTTGTGATCGTGAATAGACGATGTTTACTCGTTCTTTGAGTGGGCGTGGCAAGGTTTTGAAAGTTTTGGCACCCATCACAACGACCCCAGCTCTCTTGGTCAATTCGACAAAACGGCGTTTATCTTCTTTGCTGGTCCATAAAGCTGAATGATTTTCATCTTTAGCAATGAATCCATCGGCTGATAAAGCAGCAATGATGAAAGTTTTCATGGGATTATTGTAGCATGTGCAACAATATGATAAGTTAAAGTGCACAACAATAACCAATATGACAAATAAAAGCTTTTTTACTAATGGAGGAATATTCGGTCATGGTTCCAATTTTGAAGATCGTTTTATACCTGATTATAAGCGTCTCAAAGAAGTGGTTGATCACTGTAAAGGTATTGGTCTTAAAATAGTTCTTACTCAGGGTACATACGATATGGTTCATATTGGTCATGCTCGTTATTTTGAAGAGGCAAAAAAGCACGGTGATCTCTTGGTGGTAGGAGTTGATAGTGATAAAAAAGTCCGTGCTCGTAAAGGTCCCGATCGACCACTTGTTCCAGAAAAGGAAAGATTGGAGATGGTTACACACTTACGACCAGTAGATATTGTCACCATTAAAGATGTCGATATGCCACAATGGGCACTCATAAAAATGGTGAATCCTGATGTTCTTATTGTTACCGAAGAAACTGTAAAAAAATATGGTAAGGCTAAGATGGCAGAAATGAGTAAGCTGTGTGGTAAGGTAAAGATTTTACAACCTCGGGCCACTACTTCTACGAGTGCCAAGATTCGTCTCATGCAACTCAAATTAGCTAAACGTTTTGAAAAAGCCATTATTCCTAAATTTGCAGATATGATTAATGATGCTTTGGTTGGACATTCGGGCTCAAAGAAAAAATAGCATGAAAAAAAACCGACAAGAAAATGTCGATAAAATAATTATTGCATACGTGCCAGTTTTACATGAAGGATATCGGACTTTTTTTGAAAAACATAAAGATGTAAAGGGTTTATATATTTTTGGAGAAGAGGTTTGTGCTACATATGAACATTTAATAAAAGATATCAGAAAGCTTTCGCCTGATTTGGTTTGCAAAGCCATTGAGTCATGGGGAATATTTAAAAGGGTAGAAATTTTAGATCTTAAAAAAATTGAAGAACTTAAAAAAAGTAATGACACGTTTATTGTATCCAATGATGATCTAACGACAGCACTTATAGAGACGCATTTTAAAGACATTACCAGATCTATTGAAATGGATACTATTTTCCTTCGTTGGGATAAAAAGACTTCTATAGAATCATTGCCCGTTTCAGCAGATGTTACAATAAGTGAACGTGATTTTGATAAAAAAATGATGACTCTGGTTGAAGAGGAAGGTCTTACGGCAAAAGATTGGTGGCGAAGGTTAGGGGCTATTGCGGTAAAAGATGGAAAAGTGATAATTAAAACACATAATCGGTATGTTCCTTCTGATCAAATTGCTTATGATCAAGGGGATCCCCGGAGCAATTTTAAAAGCGGAGTTCATCTTGAATCATCTCTGGCATTACATGCAGAAGCGGGTCTGGTGGCTCAAGCCGCTAAAGAAGGAATTTCTCTAAAAGGTGTCGATGTTTATTCTGAAGCTTTTCCGTGTCCACCGTGTGCAAAACAGCTCGCCTACGCTGGTATAAAAAGGTTATTTTATAGAGTAGGGTATAAAGTTTTGGACGGGGAAAGTATTTTAAGAAGTCAGGGTGTAGAGATTATATTTGTAAATAACAATAAATAATTTTTTATTTATTGTTCCTGTCCTGTTTTCTTTTTGTAATTTTTTGGTTGTCCGAATTTAAATTTCCAAGCTTCGTCTTGATCAAGAGCCGCAAGATCAGGTTCTATAAGATGGGCGTGAATGTGTAAAACACTCGATCCATAATTACCATGTTCTGATGAGCCAAAACGCATTGCCATTCCTCCTCCGGATATTTTTCTTTCTCGGGCGGCTTGAGCAAACATTTCAACAAGCTCTTTTCCTGCCTCAGGATCTATTTCTGAAATATGTTCAACGTGAGTTTTGTAAATTGCTAGCATCTGATGTTTTACTTTTTCATACGGCCACTGGTTGTCAGTAAGTAACCAAAATTTACCTTCTTTTAAAATAGGATTTTTATGATATTTAGCTAAATTTTCACGACAAAAAGGGCAATGACCTTCTTCTCTGATTTTTTCCATAACCGCACGTTGATCTTCGCGGCGGATACTTGAAATATTAATGAATCTGTTTTTTGGGTCTTCAGTCATGGTGTTATATGGCTACCGGGATACCTTTGATGCCAGGGTGAGGATTGTAATCTTCGAGGGTAAAATGTTCTTTTCTGAAATCGAAAAAATTTTTAATTGAGGTGTCTATCTTCATGGTTGCAAAAGTTTTAGGTTCTCGAGAAAGCATGGTTTCTACGGCAGGAATTTGATCTACGAATATATGAGCATCAGAAAAACTGTGAACAAATTCATACGGGATAGTGTTAGTTACTTGGGCAATCATCATAAGTAAAGCTCCGTACTGGACCATGTTTGAAGGGACTCCTACCGGAACATCACCTGATCGTTGAAACATGTGTAGAGTTAATTTGTTATCGAGAACTCGAAGGTGTATCCAGCCATGACAAGGGCAGACGACTACTTTTTGTTGTTTTCCTGTTCCACGAATAATGTATTGAGGAATCCAAGGAGAGATAAAATGAGTTTTCAGATGAGGAAATTCGATAATTTGTTCAATTATATTTTTAAATTGATTGTAGGTTTCTCCTTCGGCTGTAGGAAAATCATGAAATGCTGCACCGTAGGAACCAGGCCCTAAATCACCAGTTTCCAGGCCGCGTTTTTTGCATTTTTCTTCAGTTACCCAGGAACTCCACCAATGACAGCCAAATTCTTCTAAGCCTTTTTGTGTACGAACACCATTTGCAAATGCGCAAATTTCTCCGATGGCCTGTTGCCATACGGTGACTGGTAATCGATCAGATTCTTTGGGGGACATATTTCGTTCATTGATGATCGGAAAACCATTATCAAAACGAAAACGCATAGGTTGTGGGGCAATTAAACTAATGGTGTCTACTCCTTGTTGACTGGTTGATCTTTCTCCTTTTTCTAAAATGTCTCGTAAAAGTCTTTGGTATTGGTTATCGGGCGTTCTTTGGCTTATTGGTTTCATGGCACAAATATATCATTTTTAAAATTTATTGTCGTGATATTATTTACATATCTTGAAAATCAATATCAAAAAACTTCATCTCTCTGCCAAACTACCATCTCGTGCTCATGTGGGGGATGCTGGTATTGACCTCTATGCTTTAAATACGGTAACTCTCAAACCATTGGAACGTACGACTATTGCTACAGGTATTTGTTTAGAAATACCACTAGGTTATGTCGGGCTTATTTGGGACAAAAGCGGCATTGCCATAAAAGAGGGTATTAAAACCTTGGGCGGGGTAATTGATGCTGGTTATAGAGGTGAAATTTTAATTGGAGTGATAAATCTGAGTAATCAGGAATATACCTTTGAACCGGGACATAAAGTAGCTCAAATTCTTATCCAAAAAATTGAAAATTTTGAAATAATTGAGTCACAAGAACTTTCAGACACTTCTAGAGGTCAAAGTGGTTTCGGTAGCACCGGTAAATAAGAGCTAAGGGGCGAGGCTTATTCTTGTACAATTACAAGGGTAGGCCTAGACCTAATTTTATTATATGTGCATAAAACTGTGCATAATCTGTTGACTTTATGTGTATTGTGTACTATATTTCACTTTAGTTTAAATTTTGGAGGTCGGAGTCTCGTGAGGGTTCATTGTCCCCGTCTCGGAGGTTCAAGCTCCTTCCTTGTATTGAAGAGGCGATTGATGATGATATCTATCACCAAAGGCTTCGGCCTCCATTTATATTTGTTCTTTGAGTTTGAGATAGGGTCTTAAGAGCTAACCGGCTGGCCCTGATGACAAAAACCAACTAGGTGCTTTTTTGTCCCTATCTCTTTCTTTTTTGAGACCGATTGTGCATTTTCGGTCCCATGCGCGATCCCGTCACATCATTTTATGGTGTGGCGGGATTTTTATATAAAATAGGTCATGCTGCTCATAATTATGATACAATCGATCTTATGAAAGACGTGCAAATCAAAAAACTTATAGAGGCCGAAAATAAGCGTCAAAAAAAGGTTATAAATTTAATTGCTTCAGAAAATATTGTTTCTAAAGATGTTTTAGAGGCTCTTGGTTCAGAATTAACCAATAAATACGCTGAAGGTTATCCGAAAAAGAGATACTATGGTGGAAACGAAATGGTTGATAAAATCGAGTCTTTGACTATCGAGAGGGCATTAAAACTTTTCAATTTAAATTCTTCAAGGTGGCACGTAAATGTCCAAGCACTTTCTGGATCACCTGCAAACTTAGCAGTTTATTTAGCTCTCGTTCCTCTGGGGGGAAAGATTATGGGTATGTCTTTGGATCATGGTGGCCATCTTACTCACGGTCACAAAGTTTCCATGACTGGTAAGGCTTGGGTACAAGTACCTTTTGGAGTTGATTCAAAATCAGAGATTATCGATTATGAAAATTTAAAAATAAAAGCTCTAGCCGAAAAACCAAATATCATCGTTGGTGGATTTACGGCATATCCGAGAAAAGTAGATTTTAAAAAATTAAGTGAAATTGCTCATGCTTGCGGAGCAATATTTATGGTAGATATGTCTCACATTGCAGGCTTAGTTGCAGGAAAAGTTTATCCTTCACCATTTGAATATGCAGACGTTGTGACTACCACTGTACACAAAACTCTTCGTGGTCCACGGAGTGCACTTATTTTTTCTCGAAATGATAAAAAAGTTACCAATACCAAAGGGGTGGAACAAACTTTCGGAGAATTGATAGACAAAGCGGTATTTCCTGGTTTACAAGGTGGTCCGCATATCAATCAGATTGCAGCAGTAGCGGTGGCGCTCAAGGAAGCGGCGACTCCGGCTTTCAAAAAATACGCCCATCAGGTTATAAAAAATGCAGCAGCGTTTGCAGATGAACTTAAAAAATTAGGTTGGAAAATTATTTCCGGTGGTACTGATAGTCATCTCATACTTATGGATACGTGGATGAATGGGCAAGGTATTTCTGGTAAAGAAGCGAGTGATCGTCTGGAAAAAGTTGGAATTATTGTTAATAAAAACGCTATTCCAGGAGATACAAGAAGCGCTGTAGATCCGTCAGGTATTCGTTTGGGTACAGCAGCCGAAACTACGAGAGGTAAAAAAGAAAAAGATTTTAGAAAAATTGCCCAGATGATAGACAAGGTCTTGAGAAAATAAAATTATGAATCTTATTGAAGAATTAAATAAAAATATTATTTCTGTTGTGACAAGAGTAGGACTTGCACTGGATCCTTTGTCTATTCGCCTTGAATACCCAGAAAATCCTGAGCATGGAGATTATTCTACCAACGTGGCTCTTATATATGCCAAACAGGTCGGTAGTAATCCAAAAGCTTTGGCCGAAAATATTGTTGAAGAATTTAAAAAAGATTTACCTCAATTTATTGAATCAGTCAGTGTTGCTGGTCCTGGTTTTATCAATTTCAAAATAAAAAATTTTATCTTTGTAAAAAAGATTGTGGATGTTGCTGGCAGTGATGGGGAATATGGTTGGGTAGATGAAGATAAAGGTAAACAGGTGATGGTTGAGTATACCGACCCAAATCCTTTTAAAGTTTTTCATATCGGTCACCTCATGGCTAACACGGTAGGTGAATCTATTTCCAGGTTAGTTCAATCGGGTGGAGCAGATGTCGTAAGAGCTTGTTATCAGGGTGATGTTGGTTTACATGTGGCAAAAACGATCTGGGCCATAACACAAGATCAAGGATCAAAAATCAAGGATCAAAAATTTAATACAACAAAAGAAGGGGTGAATTATTTGGGGGAAATGTATGTTGTAGGATCAAATGCTTATGAAGAAAATCCTGAGGCTCAAAAAGAAATAAATGTTATTAATAAGAAAGTCTTTGAGAAATCAGACCCAGAGATAAATTTGATATATGAAGAAGGAAGAAAATGGAGTTTGGAATATTTTGATGAAATCTATAGACTTCTCGGCACAAAATTTAACAATTTCTTTTTTGAAAGTGAAGTTGCTGATGTTGGTGTAAAGATAGTTAAAGAATTTTTACCTAAGGGTGTGTTTCAGGAAAGTGAAGGAGCAGTTATTTTTAAAGGTGATGATCATGGTGTGCATACCCGTGTCTTTATTACCTCAAATGGTTTACCTACTTATGAGACCAAAGAACTCGGTCTCAATACTGAAAAGTTCAAATTATATCCAAAGCTCGATCGCTCAATTATAGTCACTGCCAATGAGCAAAGTGATTATTTTAAAGTTTTACTTAAAGTTTTTTCTTTGATTAATCCTTTAGTGGGAGATAAGACGAAGCATATGAGTCATGGAATTCTAAGGAGAACTGACGGTAAAATGTCTTCTCGAAAAGGAAATATTGTTTCAGCAGAATCTTTGATTGCGGAGATAAAAAATTTAGTTAAAGAAAAAATTGCTACGCGGGACTTTACTTCAGAAGAAGTGGAAGAAATATCAGACATAATTGCTATTGGGGCAATTAAATATACAATCTTACGTCAGTCTATTGGTAGTGATGTTATCTTTGATTCGGCCAAGTCTATATCTTTTGAAGGGGATTCTGGTCCTTACCTTCAATATGCAGTGGTGCGAGCCAAGGCTGTTTTGGAAAAAGCAAAAGCTGAAGGTTTGATTATAGACGCTTCGATTTTGAATTCTTATTTTGAAGGTCAGGCTTCTATATCTCAGCTGGAAAAATTAATATCTCGTTTTCCTGATATGGTTACTCGTGCTCGTCGAGAATTTGCTCCACAGCACTTGGCTAGTTATCTGATTGCTTTGGCGGGAGCTTTTAATAGTTTCTACGCTGCACAGGTTATTGTTGATAAAAATGATCCTCTGTCTTTGTATCGAGTAGCAGTTACTCAATCATTTGTTACTGTTATGAATAATGGTTTGTGGGTGTTGGGAATAAAAATTCCTCAAAAGATGTAAAAAAGCTTCAGGGAGGTACAACCTTGCCAATATGCTAAAATAGCTCTACTTTATATAAATGGCTGATCAAAAGGATTTAAATGAAAAAAAGATAGATAAGTCTTCTCATGCTCTACGTGAGGAGGTTATTTTGGAGTATTGGAATAAAGAGGGTATTTTCAAAAAAACCCTACACAAAAATGCTGATACTGGTAAAGAGTTTGTGTTTTATGAAGGACCTCCAACTGCCAATGGTTTACCAGGTATTCACCATCTCGAAGCTCGCGCCTTCAAAGATGCTATTCCTCGTTACAAAACCATGCAAGGATTTCATGTAAGTCGAAAGGGAGGTTGGGATACTCATGGTTTGCCTGTTGAGCTGCAGGTAGAGAAAGAGCTCGGTCTTAAATCTAAAAAAGAAATTGAAGTTTATGGCATAGAGAAATTCAATGAAAAATGCAAAGACAGTGTTTGGAAATATGTAAAAGAGTGGGAAAAATTTACAGGTCGTATGGGTTATTGGGTAGATCTCAAGGATCCTTATGTAACTTATAAACCAGATTACATTGAATCTCTTTGGCATATTATTCACAAAGTCGATAACGATGGTCTTTTGTACAAAGATTACAAAGTAGTACCGTGGTGTCCGAGATGTGGCACCGGTCTATCTTCTCATGAATTGGCTCAAGGTTATCAGACAGTCAAAGATCTCTCTGTTTATGTAAAATTCAAAGTTAAAAATTCCGAAAAAATCGGGGTGGCAGGAGATGTATTTTTACTTGCATGGACAACTACACCTTGGACATTACCAGGGAATGCTGCGCTTGCAATTAATCCGAAAATTGAATATAGAATTTCGAAATGGGCGGGGGAAAATATAATCGTAGCTAAGGATTTATCACATAAATATCCAGGTCCCGAATGGAAGGATGTTATAGGGGAAGACCTTGTCGGTCTCGAATATGAACCCCTGTATCCATTTTTGAAAGATAATGTTAGTGGTTCAGAAAAAGAAAAGCTGGCACAAGCTTTCAAGGTTTATGCCGCAGACTTTGTAAATACTGCTGACGGTACAGGGATTGTTCATATTGCCCCTATGTATGGTCAAGACGATTTTACCCTGGGAACAAAAGTTGGCTTACCAAAATATCATTTAGTAAATGATGATGGAACTTTCAAACAAGAAGCCGGTTTTTTAGCTGGAAAATTTGTTAAAGATGAAGCAGTTTCAGTAGAAGTCATAAAAGATTTAGCCAATCGTCCGCAGGGTAGTTTGCTTTTTCATAAAGAAAAACATGAACATAGTTATCCGCATTGTTGGCGCTGCAAAACCCCACTTATTTATTTTGCTCGAGATTCTTGGTATATCAAGATGTCAGATTTGAGACATAAGTTAGTCAAAGAAAATGAGACTATCAATTGGGAACCATTTCATATTAAAGAAGGTCGTTTTGGAGAATGGTTACGTGAGGTCAAAGACTGGGCTATATCGCGTGAACGATATTGGGGAACACCTTTGCCGGTATGGGTTTGTGAAGTTTGTAAAAACAAAAAAGTAGTCGGTTCGGTAGCTGATGTTTCCAAGAGTCCACGTAATAAGTATTTTGTCATTCGTCATGGTGAAGCAGAAAATAATGTAAAAGGTATATTGTCTGGAAAACCTGAGGTTCCACACCATCTTACGGATAAAGGTCGAGAGCAAGTTGCTTTGGCCGCAGAATCTTTACGTAAACAAAAATTTGATCTAGTTTTTGTTTCGCCATTTGTTCGAACAAAAGAAACAGCAGCAATTTTGACGGAAAAATTATCTATTCCTCAAGAATTGGTTCACGTAGATGCGCGTATTAGTGAACTTGGTACTGGTACTTGGGACGGTCGTCCAGTTACTGATTTTGTAAAAGGCTTCAAAGGTCACGATCGTTTTACGCTGGCTCCAGAAGGTGGAGGAGAAACATTTTCTGATATCAAGAAGCGCATGGGAGATTTTCTGTATGACATTGAACAAAAATATCAAGATAAAACTATTCTGATAGTTACTCACGAAACTCCAGCCTTTCTTCTTTTTGCAGCAGCAAAAGGTTGGAATCGTTCCCAGTCTATGCACATGCGTGATGATGTGGACTTTATCAAAAATGCTCAGATTCGAGAGTTGGATTTTTCAATTATTCCTCATAATCATGAATATGAGCTAGACCTTCATCGTCCTTATATAGATGATGTAAAACTTCCTTGTAAATGTGGAGGAGAGATGAAACGTGTAAAGGAAGTTATGGATGTTTGGTTTGATAGTGGAGCCATGCCTTTTGCACAAGATCATTATCCTTTTGAAAATAAAAAAGAGATAGATGGTGGTCTGCTTACAAAAGCTACTCATTATCCAGCTGATTTTATTTCCGAGGCTATAGATCAAACGAGAGGTTGGTTTTATACGTTACATGCAATTGGTGTACTTATGGGCAAAGGTAAAGCTTATAAAAATGTTATTTGCCTTGGTCATATTTTGGATGCTGAAGGCAAGAAGATGAGTAAATCTATTGGTAATGTCGTTAATCCTTGGAACATGATGGACAAATACGGTGCTGATGCTCTTAGGTTTTGGATGTATTCGGTTAATCAGCCAGGAGAATCTAAAAACTTCGATGAGAAAACAGTTGATGAAGTAGTTAAAAAAGTTTTCAATTTAATTGTGAACGTAAATTCTTTTTATAAGACATATGAAGATACGTCAAAAATTAAAAATCAAAAATCAAACACCGAATCACAACATGTTCTTGATCAATGGATTATATCCAAACTTAATCAACTCAATGAAGATGTAAAAAAAGGACTTGATTCTTATAATTTGTTAGAACCAACAAGAGCAATAAGAGATTTTGTTGCAGATCTCTCTCAGTGGTATTTGCGTCGTTCAAGAGATAGATTTAAAGTCGGTGCGGAAGATTCTGTGGATGCAATGATAACTACTAAATATGTTTTAGTTACATTAGCAAAAATTTTGGCACCATTTGTACCATTTTTTGCTGAATATTTATACAAAGAAGTTGGTGGTGAAAAGGAGAGTGTGCATCTTGAAGATTGGCCAAAAGGAGGCGTTGTAGATCAGGAATTATTAAAAGATATGGAAAGTGTTAGAAAAATAGCCTCACTTGGCTTGGAGGCTCGTATGAAAGTAAAAATAAATGTTAGGCAACCTTTGGCAACCTTGAAAGTCAGAGAAATGAAAATTAATAATATTGAGTTGATAAAACTTATTCAAGATGAAGTAAATGTTAAAAATGTTGTTTCAGATATTCTTATTTCAACAGATGTTTTACTTGATACGAATATCACACCTGAATTAAAAGAAGAGGGTGATCTGCGTGAACTTATGAGAAAAATTCAAGATATGCGTAAGGAAAAAAACTTATCAGTTCAGGATGTTGCAGTATTGACCTTACCGGTAGATATGAAAAATCTAGCCTCAAAATTTGAAGCAGAAATAAAGAAGACCACCGGGCTATCAGCTATTAATTTTGGTGATACTTTTGATGTTAATAGCTAGGGTAGGTCTAGCTATTACTTATACCTATGTACAGCATCACCACTACATCAGGTTTTATTATCAGTTCACGCCCATTTGCTGAAGCAGGAAAAATCCTGTCTGTATTTACTCGTGATCTGGGTTTAGTAACTGTTGTGGCGCAGGGTATACGTTTTGAAAAATCAAAACTTCGTTATCATGTAAAAGATTATGCTTTTGGAATATTTTCTTTGGTTAAAGGTAAGGAGTTTTGGCGACTCACAAATGCTCAAGCTTTAGAATATTCGCAGCCTAATGATAATTTTAAACAGGAAATTTTATTAAATATCAGAATGGCAAATTTATTAAGGCGCTTACTTCATGGGGAAGAGCCGCATCCGGAACTTTTTGATTGTTTGTATTCAACATTTAAATATATAAGCAATCTTTCAAAAGAAAAATTACCAGAATTAGAGTCGTTGACCGCTTTACGAATTTTAAATCTTTTAGGATATGTTGGAGATAGTGAAATAGTTCGACCGTTTGTAATCTCTAATAATCTTTCCGAAGAAATTTTGGCAAGTATGTCAGTTTCGAGATTAAAAATTAACGGGATTATTAATTCTTCTTTGCAGGCTTCACATTTATAATATGTTAAACTAATGCTAATGCCATCTGATGATGAAAGTCGCATTGATGAGCTTCAAAAGTCGCTATACTCTAGATCAGCGCCTGATGTTCGAACGCGCCGCAAATTACGTTTTTTTGAGAAAAGTTCTGATATCAAAAAGTCTTGGGATCGTAAAGAAGAAGAACCTATAGAGCCTGTTACTTTAAATGAAGAATATAAAGAATATTTACCAATGTCTTTTTTTAGTAAATTTTTAGTAGCATCTGCTATCTTTTGTTTATTGTCTATTAGTTTAGGAGCATTTTTATTTTTCCGTGGAGCAAATCTAATTTCAGCAGACAATATAGACATAGTAATCAATGGACCGGTTTCAGTTTCTGGCGGGGAACCAATTAATTTTGATGTTAGAGTTTCAAATAAAAATAACATCGATTTAGAAGCGGTCGATCTTTCATTGGAATTTCCAGATGGAACTGTAGATCCTTCTGATCAAAATAAAGAGATGAGATCTTATAGAGAATTAGTGGGAGATATACCAGCGGGTAAATCTGCAGATAAAAAAGTTAGCGCTATTATTTTCGGAGAAGAAAACATTCAAAAACAAATAGAAGTAACGGTTACTTATTCCGTAAAAGGTTCCTCGTCAGTTTTTACAAAGACTAGAAGTTACGATGTTTTAATAAGTTCTTCACCGATAAGTATGGAAGTTTCTTCTTTTACAGAAGTAACTTCTGGACAAGATTTTGAATTTAAAATTGAACTCAAATCGAATTCTTCGGAAACTCTTAAAAATGTTTTACTACGTAGTGAATATCCTTTTGGATTTACTTTCCGCTCATCCGATCCAAAACCGTTATCAGATAACGCAGTTTGGAAGATAGGTGATATTCCACCTGGAGGTACTAGAAAGGTTACAATCAAAGGAGTAGTTGAGGGTGAAAATACAGACATTAGAGTTTTTCATTTTAAAGTCGGTGCCCAGAGTTCAAAGAGTAATGATGAGATCGGTACAGAGTATGCCTCTATAGATAGGGAGTTAGCTATAGAAAAACCATTTGTATCTGTGCAAATATCTGCAAATAATGATGAGCCTGAAAAAGAGTACGCTGCTCGTTTTGGTGAATCTGTAAGGATAAATGTTGAATGGTTCAATAATTTATCCGTACCAATTTCTAATATGCAAATCACGGCGAAGCTTTCTGGTACAGCTTATGACAGGGAAACAATTCAGCCAGATTTGGGCACGTATCGTTCATCCAACGATGAGATTGTTTGGAATCAAATTACCATTCCTGAGTTAGCTTCGGTTGGTGCTGGCAAAAGTGGACGCGTATCGTTTACTGTTGTTCCGACAAATAAAAATCCAAATTCAAATACAAATCCATTTATAAATCTTAAAGTTGGTATTTCCGGCAATCGTACTCAAGAATCAAATGTTCCTGAAACTTTAGCTTCGGCTGCAGTCAAAAATATTAAAGTTGCGTCAGCTATTAGTCTCTCAGGAAGACTGGTTCGAACTGTTGGACCATTTGCAAATACTGGACCTATTCCACCAAAAGTTGATCAAAAAACTACTTATACAGTTATTTGGACTGTAGATAATGCTTATAATGCGATAAATAATGCTCAAGTTACAGCGTCATTACCTGACAATGTAGACTGGTTAGGAAAAGTTAGTCCTTCGACTGAAAATGTTACTTATGATAATAATACCGGAGTGGTTACTTGGGACATCGGTAGTGTCGGTGCTAATACTGCAGGTTCAAATCGTCGCAAAGAAGTAGCTTTTCAGGTTTCTTTTGAACCAGGAGCTAATCTTGTAGATCAAGCTCCAAATATAGTTGAAGAAGCACATTTGGTTGCTACGGATGAATTTACGGGAGTTACTTTGGAGAGTATGCAAGATTATATTACTACACGTTTTAGTACCGATCCTACATATAAAGAGGGTAATGAGAAGGTTGTAAGATAGTAAAAGCCTATATATAATGGCCAGATGAATAAACATGAAGATGTTATGGAGTCTCTAGTCTCGCTTTGCAAAAGAAGGGGCTTTATTTTTCAAGGATCAGAAATTTATGGTGGTTTGGCTGGTACCTGGGATTATGGGCCTTTGGGTTTGATGCTTAAAAATAATGTTAAGAATGCTTGGTGGAAAAGATTTGTAGACAACCGCAGTGATATCTACGGAGTAGATGCAGCTATACTCATGAATCAAAAGACCTGGGAAGCCTCGGGCCACGTCTCTGGTTTTGCCGATCCGTTGGTTGAATGCAAAAAATGTAAACATCGTTTTCGGGCCGATCAGCTTTCGGATCAAAAAAAATGTCCAGATTGTAGCGGGGAACTTGGCGCAGCAAAACAATTTAACATGATGTTTAAAACTCATGTCGGAGCTGGAGAAGAGACCGCCAATATTTCATATCTACGTCCTGAGACAGCGCAAGGTATGTTTGTTAATTTTAAAAACATCCTCGATTCACTTCATCCAAAACTACCGTTTGGTATGGCTCAAATTGGTAAAGCTTTTCGTAATGAAATTGCACCAAGAGATTTTCTTTTTAGAGCTCGTGAATTTGAGCAAATGGAAATAGAATATTTTGTTAATCCGAAAGATTGGGAAAAAGTCTTTGAACATTTTCGCAATGAAGTTCATTCTTTTATTGCTGATGTTGGTATTAGTAAATCAAAAGTACACGAATTAGAAGTTGCTGATACTGATAGGGCACATTATTCTAAACGTACTATTGATTTTGAGTTTGATTATCCTTTTGGAAAAAAAGAGCTTTATGGTCTTGCTTATCGTACTGATTTCGACCTAAAGCAGCATTCAGAATTTAGCAAAGTAGATCTTTCTTATTATGATGAAGAAACAAAAGAGCGTTTTATTCCTCATTGCATAGAACCATCATTTGGAGTTGATCGCACAGTATTGGCGATACTTACAGATTCTTATACTGAAGATGATTTAGGTGGAGAAAAGCGTACTTATCTAAAATTAGCTCCATCGATTGCTCCATATAAAGTGGCGGTATTTCCACTTTTGCGCAATAAACCAGAACTTGTTAAAAAAGCTCAAGATATTTTTACTCAAATAAAAAAAGTAATTCCGGCTATTGTTTTCGACGACAATGGCAATATCGGTAAACGTTATCGACGTCAGGATGAGATTGGTACGCCGTTTTGTATCACCGTCGATTTTGAAACTATTGAAAAAGGAGAGGGTGTTACCGTGAGAGATCGTGATACGGGCAAGCAAGAAAGAATCAAAGAAACTGACCTTATTGAATATCTCAACAAAAAGATCTTAAGTTGATTTTATGAAAATAAAAAAACTTTCACACTGTTGTTTGCTTATTGATATAAATAAAATAAAGATTTTAGTTGACCCTGGTTCTTATAGTGTAGAAGAGCATAGCAAGATTAAGCATATCGATATCATTCTGATAACGCATGAACATGCAGATCATTTTCATGTAGCTTCAGTTAAAGAATTAGTAAAACGTTCTCCAGACGCAGTAGTTATAACAAATGATGTCGTCGGAGAAATGTTATCAGAAGAGGGTGTTATTCATCGTGTGATGAGTCATGGTAATCAAGTAGAAGTGAAAGGGGTAAGAATTGAAGTTTATGGTAAACACCATGCTTCTTTTCATAGTTCAGTTCCAACTATCTCTAATGTGGGTTTTTTAATTCAAGATAAATTTTTCTATCCAGGAGATGCTTTTACGGTTCCGGGTAAAAAGATAGATGCATTGGCACTTCCGGTAGCTGGCCCATGGATGAAAATTTCCGAAGCGATTGATTATGCTTTGGAAATAAAACCAAAAATTGTTTTTCCAGTTCATGATGCTGTTTCAATACCATCTCAACATTTGTTGCCAGAAAAGATTCTTTCTGAAAATGGTATTAACTTTATTACTTTGGAGGATGGAGAGAGTGTTGAGGTGAAATAATTAGATCAATTCCTCCTTTTCTGTTAGATTAAACTTATGAAATTTAATAAAACTATTCTTGCCAATGGTCTACGCCTGATTACAGTACCAATGATCGATAATCCCTCGGTGACGGTTTTGGTTATGGTTGAAGCTGGTTCCAAATACGAAACCAAAGAGATTAGTGGCTTGTCTCATTTTTTGGAACACATGGTTTTCAAGGGTACACCAAAGCGACCAAAAGCAATTGATATTTCTCGAGAGCTCGATTCTTTTGGGGCGCATTACAATGCTTTTACCGGTCAAGAACTTACTGGGTATTACGCAAAAGTATCATCAAATAAACTTGATGAAGTTTTGGATATTGTATCTGATTTATACCTCAATCCTCTTTTTGAAACTACTGAGATCGAAAAAGAAAAAGGGGTGATCGTCGAAGAAATTCGTATGTATCAAGATATGCCAAATCGTGATGTACAAGATGTATTAAACACGCTCATGCACGGTGATCAACCAGCGGGATGGAATATAGCCGGAACAGAATCAAATGTGCGTTCGTTTACGCGTGAACAGTTGATATCTTATCGTAATGCTCACTATGTTAGTAATGCTACTACTGTAGTAGTCTCGGGGTCCTTTGATGAAAATACTATTACTTCAAAAATAGAAAAATATTTTGGAAATATAAAAATTTCACCTAAACAAAATAAAAAGCCTGTTATTGAAAATCAAAGTGTTTCCGCTATCAAATTAAAATTTAAAGAAACAGATCAAACGCACATAGCTATGGCTGTTAGAACTTTTTCTATTTTTGATCAGAGGGCACCAACTTTAAATGTTCTATCTACTATTTTGGGTAAGGGTATGAGTTCACGTTTGTTTTCTAAAATGAGGGATCAGTTAGGTATTTGTTATTATATAAATGCTGGAGCAAACTTATCTACCGATCATGGCGATCTTTCAATCTCTGCTGGTGTTGATGTTTCTCGCATAGATGAAGCTATAAAGGGTATTTTAGAGGAATGTCGAAGATTTAAAGATGAATTGGTTTCGGAGGTTGAATTACAAAAAGCCAAGGATAATATCGCGGGGACTAGTATGTTGGAATTAGAAACTTCAGAAGCTCGATCGGAATTTTTTGGTTCTCAAGAAGTTATAAAAGGGAAGGTGGATTCTTTGGAGGAAATTTTAGCCAAGATTCGTAAAGTAACCGCTTTAGATATACAAAAATTAGCTCAGGAAATATTTGTTGATAAAAATTTAAACATGGCCATAGTAGGTAAAATAAAAGATGAGAATCGATTTAAAGAATATTTTACTCTTGGTTCTTAGTGGCCACTAAGTTATACTGCAAATAGTTTAACGTTAATTTTGAATATTTTTTGCAGAGGTTACGTAAATTATATTTATGAATAATTCCACTATTTCAATCTCCACTGGCACAATCGTTCGTTTTTTTGCTGTCGCAGTTCTAATTGTTAGTTTGTATTTTCTTTTTGATATTGTATTGGCAGTATTGGCAGCTATAGTAATTGCATCAGCATTAGAGCCGGTAGTTAGACGTTTCAATAGATTCGGTTTAAATCGTATTGTTAGTGTAATTATAATGTACGCTATTATTGCTATTATTTTAGCAGGAGCAACAATATTTTTTGTACCAAAAGTTTTGGAAGAAGTTGCTGGTTTTATAAGTAACTTACCTCAAACAATTTCTTTGCAACAGCTCTGGAGTCCTCTGGGTGATATTGGTGGTGGTACCGGTACTTTGGGTGGACATACGATTGCTATATCAGATTTTATTACGGGAATACAATCATTTTTTGTAGGCAACAGAGCTGATGCTTTTCAGACTGTCAGTATTGTATCTGGAGGAATATTGTCATTTATTTTAATTCTCGCTCTCTCTTTTTACTTGGCTGCAAAAGGTGAAGGTGTTGATGATTTTTTGCGTATTATCACGCCTATTCATAGGCATGAATATATCATTGGACTTTGGAAACGTTCACGCCGTAAGATCGGTCTTTGGTTGCAAGGACAGGTTATTCTGGGTCTTATCGTAGGCGTCTTGGTCTATCTTATGTTGGTTATTGTTGGTATAAAGCATGCTTTACTCTTGGCTATATTTGCTGCCGTTTTAGAAATAATTCCACTTTTCGGACCTTTTATTGCAGCGGTACCAGCTGCTTTGGTGGCTTTTACATCTGCAGGTACAGGAACAGGTCTTTTGGTTATTGGATTGTATGTTCTTATTCAGCAAATAGAAAATCATTTCTTCTATCCTTTAGTGGTTCGTAAAATTGTCGGCATATCACCAATTATTGTTATTTTAGCTTTGGTAATTGGCGCCAAACTTGCAGGGGTACTTGGGGCTCTAATAGCCGTACCACTTTCTGCTGCTTTTATGGAGTACGTAAACGATATAGAAAAAGGTAAAAAAGAGGTCAAGGTATAATTGACCATCTGCCAACTATAGTATACACTCCGAATAGAACTTATTGTTCGGTAATACGTTTGTTGTATTATTTTTGACAATCAAATAAAAAAAGAAAGGTGTAAGTATGAAAAAAGTTATTAAGTTGGTTGCATTCGTTGTGTGTATCTTTTTTGCAATTAATTTTCTTGTTCAAGGACAACAGCTAGAGAGAAGATACCATGTTATCGACCTGGGTATATTGGGGGACTCTGGTAGTAGCGCAGTCGCAATTAACAGTAAAGGTGAAGTTGTTGGATATTACTCCGGAACGGGTGATAGTATTCGCTCTTTTCTTTATTCCAAAGGTTCGATAAGAGATATCGGTACATTTTGTTGTGGAAGTGATAACACTGTTGTCTTGGGTCTAAATGATAAGAGTGAAATTGTTGGTTATGGGCGACACCCTTTTAACGGATTTATTACTGCATTTCTATCCTCAGGAGGGAGTATGCAGTATGTTGATACGTTAGAGAATCTTTATTCTCAAGCTGCAGGAATAAATAATCAAGGAGAGATAGTTGGTAAATTTATACCTAGTGGCAGTCAGTACACTCGTTCTTTTTTGTCTCAATCAGGAACGATCAAAGATCTTGGAACTTTTGGTGGAGTTACAAGTGAAGCCAGTGCGATAAACAATAACGGACAAATCGTTGGATTTGCTGCCTTAAATTCTCGAGAATATCATGCATTTCTATATGAAAATGGAAGTATGCGTGATCTCGGTACTTTGGGTGGAAACTTTAGTACAGCCAATGCTCTAAATAGTCATGGGCAAGTAGTAGGGAGATCGCAATTACCAAATAATGGTTTTATGCATGCTTTTCTTTACTCAGCAGGGGAAATCAAAGACCTAGGCACACTGGGAGGTAATAATAGTAGTGCATTGGGTATAAATGACAGTGGAGAAATTGTAGGCAACGCTCATTCTAGTGGCTCTCCGATCTTGAGAGCTTTCTTGTATTCAAATGGTTCCATGAAAGACTTAAATGATCTACTTGTTGTTACCAATTCAGGATGGGTCATCAGTTTTGCCAATGCGATCAATAACAGTGGTCAAATTGTCGGTTGGGGCACTAGTCCGTTTGGTCAACAAAGGGCGGTTTTGTTAAATCCTGTTCCTTTTACCGAATCACTTGCCGCTATCAAAGTAGAGCCAACTCAACCGGTGTATGGAAATGTTCTGATCAAAGAGGATAGTAAGGATAGTTTGGTGGTTGTGACGCATGGTCGGATACCTACTGGTGATGATCCTAATGTTTCTACTGCATGGGTTAATACCATGACTACTGCAATAGCTGATTATTTGAATTCTGGTAATATAAATAATTGGCAAGTGTTGGGGTATATGTGGATTGAAGGGGCAAATATTCCTTTGATTAAAGGTGGACCTCAAACTGCATTAAGAAACGCAAAACAGCAAGGTGTAAAACTTGGTCGTCAAATTATTGCCCAGGGATATACCAATATACACTTCATCGCACATAGTGCAGGTTCAGCCTTGATCCAGACAGCCACTGACCTGATAAAGGCTAACAATCCATCAGTTGTTATCCATGAGACTTTCCTGGATCCTTACGTTGGAGTAACTGGTTCAGGAGCAGCTGTGTATGGAAAAGGGGCTGATTGGTCTGATAATTACTTTACACAAGATGATGGGGATACAGGATTCGGTAAGGGTTTACCTTTTACCCAATTTATAATGCCTCATACTTACAATGTAGATGTTACTCAACTTGACCTAAACAAAGTCAAACAAGATCATTTTGTAACTGGAAGTGATACACCATGTTACCAGACAAAATCTAAACATGATTGGCCAATTACTTTCTATCAGAACACAATCGTTGGAACAGCAACCTTGGATTATCAAGGTTACGGTTTTCCATTAAGTAAGATTGGAGGAAACTATGCTAATGCTACGGCTAATTACTTAGTCGGAAATGGAAGAGTTGGAAATCCTGTTCCATTAAAAGAGCTCGGTGTCCCTGATTTGAAATGTTTCTTGGATATTCCTGTGCCAACATATCCTTCATCTCCACTAGATCTGTTTAATAGTCCGGCAGCACAAAGTACTACAGGCACAATTGATAAGTATCCAAATGGAAGTATCAAAGCCGTAACTGGTTCTCCTGTATGGTTAGTTACATTTGTTACGGTTAGTAATGTTGCCAACATAGTTTCTTTTGAAGCAGACTTCCAAAGTACCAATAATGCTGCTGTGGGGTTGCTATCAGTTTATTGGGATGGAGACAACATTGGCTCGATAGATGAACAAGCTGTGCAAGATGGATTACAGCGCTATTCGTTTAAATTCCCGACCGCTTCAAGTGACACCATGCACGGTCTTGGATTCCGACTTGATCCATTTAGTGAAATTCAGTCAGTTGTAGTCGTGACAAATGTTACCGTAACGGCAAGCGGGGTAACACAACCATTCTCTTTGGCGATGATTGGTGTAACAAATGGATTACATACGTATGAGTTAAGTGGTCAATCAGGTTTTGAATACAATGTTCAAGCCACCACTAACTTCATTGACTGGATAACTATCGCATCCTTGCTCAATACGAACGGTACAGTGCGGTTCTATGACAAGAATTCAACAAACAATGTTCGGCGGTTCTATCGAGTAGTAGCTCCAAATTAGTTCTTTATAGTTCTCACAGAGCTCACTTCGGTGGGCTCTTTTTATTTATTATATTCTCGCCAACATAAGCAAAAGTAATAATGGTAGAAGCATTAAGGTGCCAGTTATTATCAGGATTTTGCCCCATCCTTCTGATTCCTTGATGTTAACACTTTTAATTCCAAAGGAAATTCCCATTAAAGTAAGTAAAATGCTAAATATGACAATTGTTTTATCTAAAAATGGGTATTTAAGAATAAAATTTTTAGTAGGTGTCAAAAATAAAAAAACCGTAGCAATATAAAAGGATATAGTTATTAATAAATATTTCTTCATTCCTTAATCATAACTATAAACATCCAATAAAACAATTTGGTTATGGTAGGTATGCTGAATGGTGGACCATTTTTATTAAATATTATTAGATTATTTTTTTAATACTATTAAAGAGAAAGTTCTAGTTGCAAAGCAATAGTTGAAAGAAGAAGTAGGATTAAACCAATAACAATAACGATACGACCACCCCATGATGTTTCTTTGCTGTTAACACTCTTCACGCTCAAAGTAATGCCAATTAGTAATAATAAAATGTTAAGACCGTCTGATAACCATGGATTGTAATAATTCCATTGCAGAGAGTAAAAGAACCATAGTATGGTAATTATATATAAGGTCAATGAGATAAGTATTTTATTATATTTCTTCATTCCTTAATCATACCTATAAACATCCAACAAAACAATTTGAGCAGGGCAGTTATTCTAAATAGGGGGCTCTTTTTATATAGAGGATAAGCCGAGGGTGAGATAAAAAATAAAGATAAGTAAAAGAATTATCCCAATGATTATATCAATGCGACCAATCCATCCAGTTTCTTTTTTGTTAACACTCTTAACACCTAAAATAATGCCGACCAATATTAATAAAATACTAAGACCTATTACTGATCGTGGGTAATGATAAAGCAAAGATTCATTAGCCGAATAGAACCAGATAATAGCTGCTATGTAAGAAATTGTACATAAAGTTATATATTTATTTTTCATCCTATTATCATAACTATAAATATCTTATAAAACAATTTTGTAAGTATTGTTTTGCATACATCAGCCGTTTCCGTTTTTTGGCTTTCTGCGCTAGACTGTTTTTTGTATGTCCAAGACATTCTATATCACAACGACCCTTCCTTATGTAAACGCTGAACCTCATATTGGCTTTGCTATGGAAATTATTCGTGCTGATGCTATTGCTCGAGTTCATAAGCTGGCTGGTTATGATGTGTTTTTTAATACTGGAACTGATGAACATGGTCTCAAGATCTATCGTAAAGCCAAGGAACAAGGTTTGGATACTCAGGTGTACGTCGATAGTCTAGCTCTAAAATACAAAGAACTTTTACCTGTACTTGGTATTAGTTCAGATATAAATTTTATTCGAACTTCAGATGCACATCATAAACAAGCTGCGGCTGAATTTTGGAAAAGGGTAGAGAAAAACGGTTATATTTATAAAAAAACATATTCCATAAAATATTGTGTTGGTTGTGAGCTTGAAAAAACAGAATCAGAACTTGTTGAGGATCATTGTCCATTACATCCATTGCAACAGTTAGAGATAATTGATGAAGAGAATTATTTTTTTAAGTTTAGTAGTTTTAAAGATAAACTTTTGGATCTTTATGAAAAAAATCCAACACTTGTTATTCCGGATTTTCGTTTTAATGAAATAAAAGCTTTTGTGGCTCGTGGTTTGGAAGATTTTAGTATCTCACGTTTAGCCTCAAAGATGCCGTGGGGAGTTTCTGTGCCAGGTGATCCTACTCAGGTTATGTATGTTTGGTTTGATGCTTTGGTAAATTACGTTTCGACACTTGGTTGGCCAGAAAATGAAACTCAGTTTAAAAAATATTGGAATACAAATTCTAAAGAACAAGGAGGTATTGTTCAATATTGTGGCAAAGATAATCTTCGTCAACAATCAGCTATGTGGCAAGCAATGCTCATGGCTGCTGATTTACCTCCTACTAAAACTATTATCATCAATGGCTTTATTACAGGAGAAGGTGGCATAAAGATGTCAAAGTCTTTGGGTAATACCGTCGATCCTTTTGAGCTCGTTAAAGAATATGGAACTGATGCCTTGAGGTATTATCTTTTACGAGAACTTACGGCTTTTGAGGATAGTCCATTTACTTTAGATAAATTTAAAGATGCTTACAATGCCCATTTGGCAAATGGTATCGGTAATCTCACTAGTAGGATACTGAAAATGTCTACAACCAACGGTATTACTCTTAACGATGAAGAAAAAATAGCAAATTATTATTCTGATGCTACAAAAGTAGAGAAAACTTTTGAATCTTTCGATTTGTCCAAGATAATAGATGAAATCTGGAAAGATATTTCAATGTTAGATGAACATATTCAACGCACTGAACCCTTTAAGAAAATAAAGACCGATCCTGAAGAGGCGAAAAAAGATCTTCATTCTATGTTGAGTAGTTTATTTAAAATCGCTGTAAAACTTGAACCATTTTTACCTGAGACGGCTGTAACAATTCAAAATCTCATCAAAGAAAATAAAATGCCAGAGAAACCATTGTTCATGAGAAGGTAGTTTTTAGGTCAGAGTTGATTAACTTTAATGAATATGACATCCTGTTATTGGGAAATAGAGCGCTCAAAATAAAAAAGCTAGTTTCCTGGTGGCCTGTCTTAAATCAAGATTGGTTGCGCAATCGATTGATGTCTTGAGACGAATTGGGACTAAACATCGATACTAGCAAATAATGATCAATAGTCCCGTCACCTAATGGGAAATAGTGACGGGACTTTTGTTATACTGTTAAATTATGAAATACATAGATATTCATGGGCATATAAATTTTTCTGATTATGATTTGGATAGGGAGGAAGTTTTTCAAAGAGCGGCAGATGCAGAAATCGGAATGATTATAGTGGGAACAGACCTACACTCTTCACAACAGGCTATAAAATTAGCAGAGAAATATGAAAATGTATGGACCGCAGTTGGTATGCATCCTGTAGAAGCGGGAAGTCAGTCGGCTCTTACATCAGTAGAGATGGGAAAGTTTAAGCATCAACTTCTAGAACTTGCGCAGCACCCTAAAGTAGTAGCTTTAGGAGAGTGTGGCCTGGATTATTTTCACTCAAAACCAGAAGAGATTATTGAACAAAAAAGAGTTTTTATAGAACATATTTTAGTAGCTAATCAACTCAATAAACCATTGATGCTTCATGTGAGAAATGGAAAAAATAATACAGCAGCGTATCAAGAAGTGGTGGAATTATTAAAACAATATTCAAAAGTTAGAGCTAATTTTCATTTTTTTGTGGGTACCCTAGATGATGCTAAATCTATTTTAGAAATAAATGGCACAATGTCTTTTACGGGAGTTTTAACTTTTACTTCAGATTATGATGAGCTGGTTAAATTTATACCAATGAGCAATATTATGTCAGAGACAGATTGCCCCTTTGTTTCACCTGTTCCATATAGAGGGAAGAGGAATGAGCCGAGTTATGTTATTGAAGTTGCTAAAAGAATATCTGATATAAAAGGGGAAAACCTGTTAGTAACTTGTGAAAAGCTTGTGGAAAACGCTAAAAATTTCTTTGGTTTATAGTTTATTGATTGATTTCATTATAAATTTAGACAAAATTCATAAAGAATTCATTTTGGGTTTATATATTGTATAAAGGCCCCGAACTTTGCCATCTATTGCTACATATAAAATCCTGTGGTAGTCTCATAATTGTATTATAATAATCGCAGTAAGTCCCTCAACGGGTTCGTAGGGGGTTTCACAAAGAATATCTCATACTATATTCCTCGTGAATCACTGACTGCACAACAAAAATCATGAATGATATTCAAGATGACCGTTTATCGGTCTATGAGATAGGGTACCTCATCGCTTCTTCGGTTCCTGAAGAAAAAGTTCCGGCTGAAGCAGAATCCCTAAAGAAAATTATCACTGATGCTGGCTCTTCAGTTATTTCTGAAGGTGCTCCAGAGCTTTTGCAATTAGCTTATACCATTCGTAAAAAAATGGTATCAGGATTGTATGATAAATACGATACTGCTTATTTTGGTTGGATCAAATTTGAGGTTGGATCCAATAAAATAGAGGCTATAAAAAATGCCATTGAAGTACACCCTTCAATTATTCGTATGTTGCTTACTACCACAGTTAAAGAAAACACATATCTTGGTAAGAGGGCAAGTGCTATTGCAACAGTTTTATCCAAAAAAGCAGAAGAAGGTGAAATTGAAGATAAAAAAGATATTGTAGAACCAGTTTCTATTGAAGAAATGGACAAAAGTATAGATGCAATGGTTAAGGAGGCGTAATTACCATTAATTAATTTAAAATTTAAAATTTTAAATCCAAAATTAAAATCATATGTATCTCAACAAAGTATTTCTTATCGGTAACTTAACTCAAGACCCTCAATTAAAAGCTCTTCCATCAGGTACAAAAGTTGCTACTTTTGGTTTAGCTACAAATCGTGTCTATAAAGACAAAGATGGAAATCGCCAGACTTCATCAGAATTTCATAATATTGTAGTATTTGCTCGTATGGCCGAGACGGTATCTCAGTATATGAAAAAAGGTTCTCAGGTATATGTTGAAGGTCGTATTCAAACACGTTCTTGGGATAGTAAAGAGGGAGAAAAGAAATATCGTACCGAAATTGTTGCAGAGAGTGTTCAGTTTGGAAATCGTCCTACAGGTAACACTCCTGGTGTTGCATCGAGTCCTGTAGATACAAAGTCAGATGCTCCGGCCACGCCTTCTGAGACTATAGATTATCCAAGTGAAGAAATTAACCCAGAAGACATACCATTTTAAGATCAAATATAAAAAATCAAAGATTTAATCACAATAAAGAATTACTATGAAAAAACAATGTTATTTTAGTCAGCATAATATAAAACATATAGACTACAAAGATACAGAAATCTTGAAGAAGTTTATCAATCCTCATGGTCGCATGATAAATCGTAAACGTACTGGTGTTACAGCTAAATATCAGCGTCAGTTGGCCACAGCCATAAAACGCGCAAGATTTATCGGATTGTTACCATATGTTGTTAGGTAGTTGTTTGTTCGATGTAAAAAATAAAAACCCTGTTCACAAGAACGGGGTTTTTATTTTTTTAGACCCTCTCTCGATATTCTCCGGTCTCAGTGTTTATTCTGATAGTATCACCCTCATTTACGAAAAGGGGAACATGTATCGTTGTACCATTTTCTAGAGTGACGACTTTATTTCCTCCGGTAGCTGTATCACCTTTAACGTTTGGGGGAGCTTCGGTTACTTTGAGTTCAACAGATATCGGTATTTTGAATCCCATTGGTTTTTCATCAAATATTAGTTGAGTGACCACAGCATTTGCTTTTAGAAAACGCCCTTGAGGTCCAACTTGTTCTTCTGTGACCTTGAAACGTTTAGAAGGATCATCAACTTCAGAGAACCACCATTCGCCACGGTTATTATAGAGATATTTTACTTCTCGTTCATCGATCTCGGCTTCTTCGATCTTTTCGGATTGATGGAAAGAATATTCGGTGACTTTACCACTGATAAGGTTTTTAAGTTTGGTGGCATTTACTGGTTTACGCTGTTGTTTACGAAACACATGAGACGATATAACTTCGTAAGGAGCACCATCAAGAACAATATATTTTTTTTCGGTTATTTCGTTGTATTCAAGTAAAGACATAAAAAAGTGGGCCTTCCTCTGCTAAAGCTTCGGCAAGGTGAAGAATTAAAAATTCAAAATGGAAAATAAAATCCCATTAGACTGTATAGCTTTTAATCTGGGCATTCTATAGGTTTTTGAAGGATAAGGCAAGAAAGCCCTATTTTTTGTGTATTTGAGCTTTTTTGGGGGACATGAGAAGGATATTGACAAATAGCTATATTTTGTGTAATAATGTAACGAGTAGTGCTGTTTTACAGTTCAAAAAGATCAAAAATCAACCAAGAAAGATACAAGAAATGAAGGTAAATCGTAATCAGGGTTTTACTGCTCTGGAAATCATGATCGTGGTGGCAATCCTGGTGCTGTTGGGAACTATTTTGACCATGGAGTACAGTAAAGTTCGGCGAGATTCGCAGAGGATGGATTGTGCGGTCAATCTTAAACAGATAAATGGTGCCAAAGATAATTGGGCCATGGAAAATCGGAAAGAGAGTCGAAGTGAGCCGACAGGTCGGGACCTGTATGGTCCCACTGCCTACATCAAAACCGAACCCAAGTGTCCTTCAGGGGGAGTTTACACTCTCGGTATGGTTTCTGAGTTACCACGATGTTCTTATCATGCAGACATCGAAATCAAGTAGGTCTCGCGTTTCACCCCGCTGTTTCACCCAGAAGCAGCGGTTTTTAATACAAAAATAAACCAACATATAAAAATGTTGGTTTATTTTTGTGTAAGTTTATTTACTCCTTAAGCTTTTCTCGTATCTTGCTCAAAATTTCATTTCTGACATCAGTTTTTTCTTTGAGGAATTGTCGAGTTGCATCGTAGCCACGACCGAGCTTGGTATCGCCATAAGAATAAGAAGCGCCGGATTTGGATATGAGATCCATTTTTTCTCCCAAGGCAATGATTTCACCTTCTTGAGAAATACCTTCATTGTACATAAGATCAAATTCGGTCTGTTTGAATGGAGCAGCTACTTTGTTCTTGACTACTTTTACTCTGACGCGACCTCCCATAATCTCTTCACCTTTTTTGATTTGAGCAATACGACGAATATCGAGACGAACAGAAGCATAGAATTTCAACGCTTTACCACCTGGGGTAGTTTCAGGATTGCCGAACATTACTCCTATTTGCATACGAATCTGGTTAATAAAAATTACGATAGTTTTTGATTTGGCCACAATAGCCGTGAGCTTGCGCAATGCTTGTGACATGAGACGAGCTTGTGTTCCTACATGGTGAGCTCCCATGTCACCTTCGATCTCAGCACGCGGGGTGAGAGCCGCTACCGAGTCTATGACCACCACATCCATTTTGCCGGTACGAATGAGACTATCTACGATCTCTAAGGCTTGTTCACCAGCATCTGGTTGGGAAATGAGTAGATCGTCGATATTTACTCCTAAACGCTTGGCATATTCTGGATCCATAGCATGTTCAGCATCGATATAGGCACATACACCACCCAATTTTTGGGCTTCAGCGACGACATGGAGTGCCAAGGTTGTCTTTCCAGAAGATTCTGGTCCGTATATTTCTATAATACGACCACGGGGCATTCCTCCAATTCCCAAAGCGGCATCTAATCCTATGGAACCTGTGGGAACAGCATTTATGTTTACTTTAGGTTTTTCACCCAGTTTCATTATTGAATCTTCACCAAATTTTGTACGGATAGCATCTAAAGCATCGCTAATACCAGATGCTAGCTTTTTTGAAGAAGGTGATTTTGATTCTATAGTTTCTGTTTCTTCGTTTGTAACGGTGGACGTTTCTTTTACGCTCGATTTATTCTTTTTGATAGCCATGAAATAAAAGATTATCTGATAAGCCGGCAGGCGTGCGTGTATTTTAGCATATTAAAAACTTCTGCAAGTCTAATTTATCTGTCATTTTGAATGGTTAATTTAATTAAGGTGTAGTAGTAGTGGCGGTACTACTCGTACTTTTTATCGAAGGTGTTTTTGGAAGATCGACAGTTCCTAAAAGCCGTAACTCTAAATTAGTTTTACGATCAAATTGATCGCTAGCGTTAAAAGTCAGAATATTTATTCCAGGAAATATTGTTATTATTTGACCAAAATTTCCTTGTTCATCGATAACAATTGGACTACCATTTAATAAAATATTATTTATTCTTTCTGCCTGACCTCTTATTATGGCTGTTGAAGTTGCAATTGATGATCCGTTTATTGGTTCAAATACTACAATTTCAGGACCTCGAAAATAATTTAAAGAGCGCCAGATAGCATATCCTATAACTATAGAGACAATAAAACCAATGGTAATTAGCTTTATGATTCTTAAAGTCATCGATCGGGTTATGTTCATGGGTTTGAGTTTTTAACAATTAGATCTCTTTCTGTTCAGTTACATCGAGAGGTGAGTTTAATTGTTCCGTTCCTCCACCTATTCCGCCAATTATTTCACGAGGTTTTGAACCATTGGCTGGTCCAATAACACCTTTTTGTTCTAGAAGATCCATTAGTTTTGCAGCTCGTGAATATCCTACGCCAAGCTTGCGCTGTAGATATGAAGTTGAAGCCTTGTTTGCAGCCACAACTGATTCTCGGGCGGCCTCATAGAGTTCATCTTCTTCTTCCAGAGAATCAGAATTCATCATCGAATCAAAAGCAGCACTTGAGCCAACTTCAGGGGTAGTTAGACTTATTTCACCCATAATTTCATCTTTATATTCATCTGCTAAGTATTTAACGACACGTTTGACTTCAGATTCTGATATGTATGCAGATTGGAGACGTACTGGTTTAGACATTTCTGCACCTAGATAAAGCATGTCTCCGGCACCTAATAGTTTTTCGGCACCTTGTTGGTCAAGGATGGTACGAGAGTCTATTTGAGATGCTACCTGCAAAGCAACACGTGTCGGTACGTTAGCTTTTATTAGTCCGGTGATAACATTTACACTCGGTCTTTGAGTTGAAAGGACTAAATGTATACCAACAGCGCGACTCATTTGAGCCAGACGAACAATTGCGGATTCCAATTCGCGTGGGTAAGTTTGCATAATATCTGCCAATTCATCGATTATGATTACTATATAAGGCATCGTTTCTGGTAATTTGGCAGCATCTTCCTCATTTGAACCCTTGGCTTTAAATGATGCTAGAGCTGGGGTTAGGATTGTTTTGTGATAGGAGTCGATATCACGAATGGCATTTTGCTCAAGGATGTCATAACGACGACTCATTTCTTTAGCTGCCCACTTTAGAGCCAATATGGCTTTTTTGGGATCAGTAATAACTGGAGTTAAAAGGTGAGGTGTTTTGTTATATAGAGTCAGTTCCACACGTTTTGGATCGATCATTATAAACTTCAAACTTTCTGGTGAATTTCTATACAGAAGAGAAGTTATTAAGGCGTGAATAGTTACCGATTTACCAGAACCAGTTGCTCCTGCGATAAGCATGTGGGGAGCTTTGGCAAGGTTTGTAAAATGGGCATTGCCGGTGATATCTTTACCAAGTGACATGAGTAATGGTTTGTCTGATTCTTGATATGTATTCGATGAAAGTAATGTCGCTAGACCGACGGTAGTTTTGGCCGTATTTGGAACCTCAATACCCACAAGTGATTTTCCTGGTATCGGAGCTTCAATACGGATAGGGTGAGCAGCGAGAGCTAAAGCCAAATCGTTGTTTAGAGCAACTATTTTTGAAAGTTTTACACCTTCTGCAGGCTTTAAGGCGTAACGAGTAACAGATGGTCCAATAGAGACTTCATCCATTTCAACTGTGATGTTGAAATTTTGTAATGTTCTTTTGATGATATTTGCACTTGCTTTTATGTCTCCAGTCTCAGCTTTACCACGGTCTTTTTCTAAAAGGGTAAGAGGTGGTGGATTGAAAGGTTTTGCTTGAGAATTGACTATAGATGGTATGAATGATTTTTCTTCAGCATCACTAAATTTTAGTTGTTTTCCACGATTAATTTTTTCTTTTGTTTGGTCATTAGCTTTAGCATTTTCTGTTACACCGGCAACCGCTTTGTTTATCAAAGCAACTTCGGTTGCATCCATTTCGGTATTTGGTTTTTCTTGGTCTTCTTTTTCGTTTTTCTTTTTCCAAAAGGCGAGATTAGGTATAGTTATCTGTGCTTCAAAGATGATAAATATCGAGACAATTATTAGTGCTATCAAGAAAACACTCGTAGCCAATATATCCATGATGCGCAAGAGAGGGTAAGCTATCCAGTGTCCAATTATTCCTCCAGCATCAGTACGGGCTATGTGAATAATACCTAAACCAGAAATAAAAAATACAAAAGCTGCTACTGCTTTTGATACTTCAAAACGTTTTTTCATTCCTCTTATACAAGCTATGCCAATAAAAATAAAAACTACTGGAATCAAAAAATAACCGATACCGAAAAGACGTACTAAAAAGGTATAACTGTATTCACCGATAACTCCAGCTTTACCAAATGCTGCTAGCAGACTTAAGAGGGTTACAAGAAAAGAAAATATAGCCAAAACAGCTTGTGCTGTTTCATCGCGCAATTCATCCCAAAATTTCATTTTTTCAGTGGAGTCTGTTTTTTTCTTAGCCATATTTTTCTGGTAAATATTATTAAATTTTTATATATAGATATTCTCTAATCATAACATGGTGAGTATGAATTTCATCGGAGCATAAAATATAAAAGACGTATACTTGCATTGAAGTAAAACCTATCTATAATGGACATGTAAAGTCAAAAAAAGACATTAACTAAAATTTAATGTCCCAAATAAATTAAGAGACATTATTTAGGACAAAACTCGTATATATAAGACAGAATTATTCTAATGGACAAAAATAAATTACAAAACAACCAACCTGAAAATGATCCATTAAGTTGGAGATCAATTGGTTTTTCTGTTAAAGACAATTATTTGAATTTTGTTTTTAAAAAGACAGAAAAAATAGTTTCAGCTTTATATTTAGTTTCAGGACTAATAAAGGACGAAGATCCAATTAAGTGGGAACTCCGGAGTCGTGGTTTAGATATGCTTTCTGCGTCTTTTAGTGCTTCAAATTTATTGTCAGGGGATAAAAATGTTTTAGTTCAGTCGTTGTTCACAGCCGCTCAAGAATTAACCTCTTTGTTTGATATTGCCAGGACTTCAGGGCTAATTTCAGAAATGAATCATTTTTTAATAGTTAAGGAGATTAATTTTTTGATAGATATATTACGTGATCGTCTATCTAAAAGTGCGGAAAATGCTGGTTATGTCCTTTCGGAATCTTTTTTTAGGACATCTGATGTTTTGGATTCCGAATCTTCTAACGAGACCTCAAAGTCACAATCTTTTGGGGGGTTAACATCAAAAGGACAAAAGAATTATAAAATTATTAAAAAAGCCCATATTGAATCATCTTTGAATAATAGAAATGATTCAAATGAAAAGAAAAATAAACGACAAGAAGACATACTAAATCTACTAAAAGAACGATCAGATTTGTCTGTTAAAGACTTTACTCAGGTTATAAAAGACTGTAGCGAAAAGACGGTCCAAAGAGAGCTTTTGGAACTCGTAGAAAAAGGTGTTATTAAGAAACAAGGGGAGAGGAGATGGAGTAGGTACTCATTGAATTAATATATTGACTTTGGGCCATATTTGGCTTAATATGACGTTGTGTCGTGAAAAAAGCGGTTATCCACAAGATTTTTGTGTATATGTAGCTATTATACGTTATAATGCCTTGCATCGAGTGCGTGATTGTGAATCCCATAATTACGCATTCGCACCAGTGCATTTGTTTTCGTTTAAAAATGAAGACGTATAATCTGGGGCCTACCCTTTACCACTTGGTAAATACGTAGGATGAACTTTGACAAATACATATGAGCGTATAGTCCAAGTTCGTTTGTTGGCCACGAAATTTTCCGTTTGATCTGTCGATAGTACGAACGGAAAAATGTGGAATATATTATCAGGTTAGACTTATCCGAACTTGATTCTTCCTGAATCTTACAAGTAAAACAGGAAGGTCATGTTTTAATTAATTACAAAAATATACGTATGAAAAAAGTTCTTATTGCAACAGGCGTAGCTGTTTTAGCTTTCGCTTCAGTTGCAGGAGCACAAGGCTACATGTTCAATACCAATCTTATGGTTGGTTCAACAGGTGCTGATGTCTCTGCTCTCCAGTCATGGCTTATTGGAAATGGCTTCAACATCCCAGCAATTGCATCGGGTGCTGCTGCTAAGGGTTATTTCGGTGCTCAAACAGCTGCCGCTGTTAAGTTGTATCAATCTTCACGTGGTATTCCAAATACCGGTTTCGTTGGTCCTCTTACTCGCACAGCTTTGAACGGAGGTTCTTCTGCTGTTACTACAAACCCTGGTTTCGTTTGCCCTCCAGGATATCAATGTATCGCTCCAGGTAATACCAATCCTTCAGTTCCTTCAACAGGAGGACTTTCTGGAACAGATGGTACTATCTCAGACGTTGACGAACTCTCTTCATATAACAATGAAGAAGTTGGCGATGGTCAGAGTGATGTAAAGGTTCTTGGTATGGAAGTCGAAGCATCTAACGATGGCGATGTTCGTATCAAGTCTCTTAAAGTTGTTTTTAACGGTGCTTCAAACACAGGATCTGACAATCTCGATGATTACATCGACGGTGTCAGTGTTTGGATGGGTTCAACAAAGGTTGGATCTGCTGATGTTTCATCATTCAACGATGATGGTTCATCTATCTGGTCAAAAACAATCACTCTTTCTAGTTCAGCTGTCATTCGTGCAGACAAGAGAGAGAAGTTCTATGTTGCAGTTGACTCAGTTAGTAACCTTGACTCCGGAGATATCTCAGGAGATGCTTGGACAGTTGATGTAGATGCTATCCGTTTCGAAGATGGATCAGGCGTTACAACATCTGATACAACAACAGGTGATATTGACGGTATGGATGTTCCTATTGCATTCGTCAGTTTCTCATCTGCTGCTGATACTGAACTCAAGTTCTCTACAGACAGTTCAAGCCCAGAAAGTTCAATTGTCGTAGTTGACGATTCAGACAATACAGACAATGTTCTTATGCTTGTTGGTAAAGTTGAAGTAGAGGGAACATCAGACGTTGTTGTCGATGAAATCCCAGTTACTCTTACAACAGTACTTGGAGACAGTGTTGCTGCTATTGCAAACTCAGTTACTCTAAAGATTGATGGCGAAGAATATTCAAAATCAGTTACAATCTCAGCTGCTCAAACAGGTTCAGTAACATTCGATAACCTCGATCTTACTCTTGATGCAGGTAAGACCTACAAGTTCATGGTCTATGCTGATATCAACGATATCGAGAACACAGGTGTTACAGCTACTGACTTCGATGCTGGTGATGATTTGAAGATCTCATTCACATCAACAAACAGAAACTATGTTGATGCTGAGAACTCAGAAGGCGATCAACTTTCAGATTCAACTGAAAAGTCAGGTACAGTTAACGGTGAAGCTCAAGAATTCCGCACAAACGGTATTGGCTTGACTCTCATCTCTACTAACGAGACTATAACATCAGGTAACTCAAGTAATGATGATACAGGTCTATTCACCATTAAGTTCAAGGTCACTGCTATCGGTGATGCAATTTATATCTCATCACTCTCAACTTCAGCTGGTGTTACTTACGCAGTTGATAAGGGTGGAACAGCTACAACAGCCAACACTATCACAGCTGCTATTGTTAATAACACAGACAACACGAAGACTTCAGTTGGTAACTTCCTTATCGAAGAAGGTGATTCAGAAGACTTCACACTCTCTGTTTCAGTTCCTCTTGGTACAGGTGGCACAACAGGTCAATATCGTGCAGCTCTTACCGGTTTGAAGTGGGATACAACTGATGATACAAGTATGGACAATACATACTCATCAGATCTCGATTCCTTCGTAACTGACTACGTAGTATTAAACTAATACCTAACGGTATAGACGATACTCTTGTGTAGAGTTAAACAAAACCGCCCCGATGCAAATCGGGGCGGTTTTGCGTTGGATATTTTATTTTTATATACAAGTGATACAATGCGTGGAATGAAATTATTTAATATTAAAATTGCAGCTGCTTTATTATTGGTCTTGGTGATATTGGTTTACGTTGGATTGTCCGCATCTTCTTCAGAGATTTTTAATACGTATGAAGATAAGGAAATTGGGTTCTCGATAGATTTACCAAAAGGTTGGGAGGTTGCTTCAAAAGAAATTAGTGATACGGTTTCCAGTACCTGGTTTAAAGAATCATCTTTTGGTAATGCATCAACAACCTCTTTTCAATTTGCGGTTGAACGTTTCAAAAGAACTCCCGATATGAATAAAATTATTGATAAATTTGGTACCGGACCTTTCGTACAGGGACTAATAGAGAGTTTATGGGTGGATCTTGGTTTAGATATAAAGAAAAATGAGACCGTAAAAATAGGAAATAAGACTTTTGTTCATATCTATTCAACCTATGTTGGGAAGGGAAGTAAAAAAGAAGTTACACAGCATATGTATTTTGTTTTTACAGACTTATATTACTATCGTATCGGTGTCGATGTTTATACAGATGATTGGGCTAAAGTTGGTGAAAATATTTTGAAATCAGTTCAAACATTTAAAATCTTGTAAAATAATATGTTTTTACTACCTAATAAAACAAAAGTTGGTGAAGTGGTCTTGTATATAATTTATGGCTTTATGGCGCTATTTCCATTTATGTATTTCAATAGTTTTCTTTATTGGGGTACATCTTTGCGCTCGGTAGTCCTTATAGGAGTAAGCTCATTAATTTTTATAATTAGTCTTTTTTACTACTTACGTAAAAATAATCAACTTGTTGTACCGAAGTCTCCGATACTTTTGGTCGGATTGATTTACCTAGTATCTATTATTATTTCAGGTATAGCCGGAGTAAGTTTTGAAAATACTTTTTGGTCCATGGCTACTCGTACAACAGGTATATGGTATCTAATTTGTCTAGCTATAATGGTCTGGTTTTTGGTTGGATTCATGGAAGATCAATCTGTTCAAAATAAGATTATAAAGATAGTAGTGTTTTCGACAGCTCTGTATTCTTTTCTGGCATTTTTAAGTCCGGAAGGAGTCAATCTACTATTCTTTGATTTTAAATCTGATGGATTTACTTTTGGAAATTCAACTTTTGCGGCAATGTACATATTTGGAGCTTTTTTGCTTTCTATATATTACCTATATCAAGTTCAATTGCGAAAATGGTGGATGTATTTTTTACCTTTTGTGATTCTTATGAGTCCAGAAATTATACGCAAAGAATTATGGTTTGGTGATTTTTCAGAAGGCTTTTTGGGTGACGCCCGCACAACAACGTATGTAATTTTATTGTCAGTCTTAGCTTTATTGTGTATTTGGGCTGTATCAAAAATAAAAGATCTAAAGTTGCGTAGCACAGTCGCTTATGGTGCTTTTGGACTCGGAATAGTGGCAGTTATTATTTTTGCGATATCTCTTTTTTCGAATAACGGTTTTGTTCGAAATTTTTACCTTAGTCAATCTACCGCGATACGTCCACTTTTGTGGGAATTGTCTGAGGGTTTGATTGCAGAGCGTCCAATATTGGGGTGGGGGGCAGATAATTTTGAAAGACTTTTTGAAAAAAAATATGATAATCGTTTTTTACAAACTGAATTTGGCAATGAAGCTTGGCTAGATCGTGCTCATAATGTCTTTATGGATCAGTTGGTGGATGGGGGAATATTGGGCCTATTTTTTTACCTTACAATTTATGTTGTTGTTATTTTGTGTTTGATATATGCTGCACTCAAATCTTCAAATAAGAATGATCGGGCGTTGGCTTCTATTCTCATTGTTTATTTTAGTTTTCATTTACTTGAGTTGCAGACTGCTTTTGATACCAGTATTTCTTATACAATAGTTGCTTTAATGATTTCTTTAGCTGCAGTTGTTTTTCATCGAACTTACCAATACACATCAGGAAAACAAAATAGTATTATTTTTAAACCAAGCATCAAGTACGTGTTAATTAGTGTGTCGGGAATTTTTGTATTCTGGTCATTTTTTTGGGGTTGGATTCCTTTTGTTAGGGCACAATTGGCAAATGGTTCGATTCGTAAGGTTGGCAATAGTGAAGCTCGCATTCCTTTTTATAAAATAATGTTTAATTCACCAGTTGATGAGCATTCTTTTTTGTGGAGAACGGTAACTGATTTTCAAAGAGGCATCGGTCAAAATCCTAACGTATTAGATAATTCTGAAAAGATTAAAGGTTTGAAAAAAGAATCAGAAATATTTGCTCAAGAATATAGAAATTATGTTAAAAGTCATCCTGATCATTTTCGAGCGCATCTTAATCTTGCCGATATTCTCATATATCAAAGGTTGTTTGGAGTTGATAATCTTAAAGAAGCACAAAATGTTCTTGATGAGGCTATAAATCTAGTTCCAGAAAGTCCTCAGCCGTATTGGATGAAAGCCGTGGCTTATGTCTACATGAGAAAGTTTGATTTGGCTCGTGAATATGCACAAAGAGGATTGGAGTTAAATCCAAAGATTGTTCAAAGTAAAAATGTTGTTAATTATGTTGAAAAATCAATCAAAACTTTTCCTAGTATAGACTTGTTCTTTTTTAGGCAAATATAGCATTTAGACCTTAGTTATTTATGTTATATAATTAAACTATGGTTAATCCTTTCGATCATAATTTTTTTAAGTTTTTTATTGCTTTTACTCTAGTTTTACTGGCTAGCTTTAGTTTGTTGTTTGTTACGGGTTTATTTATCAAAAGTTAGAATTTAACCCAAATAATAAAGCCTCCAATTGGAGGCTTTATTATTTGGGTTGTTTTAAAAGTGAATTTATTTTAATTCTACTTTTCCGCCAGCGGCTTCGATTTGTTTCTTGATATTTTCCGCATCATCTTTCTTTACGGCATCTTTGATGAGGGCTGGGGCACTATCAACAAGATCTTTGGCTTCTTTGAGACCAAGGCCCAAAACTTCCTTTACGATCTTGATAACAGCAATCTTTTGGGCACCAGCATCAGCTAAGTGTATAGCGAATGAACTCTTTTCATCAGCGGCTGGTCCAGTGGCTGCCGGTGCGGCTACTGCTGTTGCTTGAGCTGAAACTCCGAATTTCTTTTCGAAGAGTTTTACAAGTTCATTAAGGTCCATAACAGACATGTTTTCGATTGATTCTACGATAGATTTAAATTTTGCTGGGATTTCTACAGGTGTGTTTTCCATGATAATAATGATTAATATATTAAGCTTTCTTTTTTGCGATCTGGTCCAAAGCGATAACGAGGCCTTGGATAGGGGAATTGATAACATTGACGAACATTCCATACAGAGCTTCTTGAGAAGGTATAGATGCAATAGCGATCATTTCATCTTTACTCATGAAGCGATTTTCGAAGACTCCGCCAACTATTGTTAATTGGTCTTTGAATTTTTTTTGAAATTCATATATATCACGAGCTGGAGCGATCAAGTCACTGCCGTACGCCATTCCAAACTCTCCAGTAAGCTCAGGTTGAGTACCAGAGTATTTTTTAGCACTTAGAGCGAGTTTGGTTAGAGTTTTCTTTGCTACAAAGAATCCAACTTTATCCTCACGTAGTTTGCGGCGCATAGTGGTACTGTCGGCCACATTGAGCTTGTGCATATTTACAAAAACTAATGATGACGCTCCATCCATTAAGGTCTTTAGTTTTTCAACGATCTCTTTTTTCTGATCTTTGGTTCGTGCCATGTTTTTAAGTTATAAACAACTTCTGTTAAGTTCGACCCGGCTAAGGAAATAGGTATTTTTACCTCGGAAGGTCTTGAATGGCAGTAAATTCTATTGAATTTGCTTACCAATGCCTTCTGTCTTGAGCCTTGATTGATATATTACATTGAAATGAGTAAAAGACAAGGTTTTTATAGTTTTATTATGTATCCGCTATCATCGTTTTCTACTTTCTGTTAGAATACGCGCTACATCGAAAGGTACACGACTATGGAAATACTAACCGCTTTATTTGGTAGTTTGGTTAAAGTAAAGATATTGCGCATGTTTCTTTTTAACCAAGGAACACCATTTTTGTTAAAAGAAATAGCAGAAAGAACGAAATCTCCTTCTGCTGCTGTAAAAAAAGAGCTTTCAGTTTTGATAAAGGCCAATATAATAAAGAAGAGACTTTTTACTAAAGAGATCGAAACAAAAAAGAATGAACAAATTGTGATGAAAAAGGTTTCAGGTATGGGTTACGTCTTGAGTGACAAATTTCCTTATTTGGAATCACTTAGAAATTTGCTTACCATTGCTAGTCTTCATGCAGATGAAACTTTGGCTAAGAGATTTGCTGCTACGGGTCGAATTCGTTTATTTATAGTTTCGGGTGTATTTATTCAGGATTGGAATTCACGCGTTGACTTATTGATAGTAGGTGATGAGTTAAATTTGGAAAAAATTGAATCAATAATTAAGGTTATAGAGTCAGAAATTGGAAAAGAAATAACTTATTCAGCTTTTGAGACACAGGATTTTGAGTATCGTTTAGGTATACATGATCGTCTGGTAAGAGATATCCTAGATTATCCTCATACCACTCTTGTTGATAGGATGGGAATTGACTCAAATCAATAAACATATCCACAGCTCATTACTTTGTGTGGTGTTATAATAATTAGTATTAGGAACATTAATTAATAATCTAAAGTTTAATTTTATGATGTTTATAGATACGTGGGGAGAAATGTTTACACGTTCACTTCAGGGAGTATGGTATGGGGTAGTAAATTTTGTACCGAATCTTATTATAGCTCTAATAATATTTGCTATAGGTTGGATCCTGGCTTCACTTATCGAAAAGTTAGTTGAAGCTCTTTTCAGATCATTAAAAATTGACGCCGCTCTAAAAAGCGCCGGCTTTGAAGATGTTGTAAAGCGTGCTGGCCATGATCTGGATTCTGGATACTTTGTTGGAATATTAGTTAAATGGTTTGTTGTAGTAGTTTTCCTAATGGCATCTTTCGATGTTCTCGGTTTAACAGAAGTAAATGATTTCCTTCGACAGGTTGTAGCGTATCTTCCTCATGTTATCGTTGCGGTTCTTATTTTGATGGTCGCTATTGTGATTGCTAGTGCAATGCAAAGAGTTGTTGTCGCAAGTGCTCGGGCTGGACACGTTCGTTCTGCTGAATTACTCGGTCGTATTACAAAGTGGTCAATCTGGATTTTTGCTCTTTTGACTGCTCTGGTTACTCTTGGTATTGCACCAGGTCTTATCCAAATGCTTCTCACTGCGGTATTTGCCGGAATTGCCTTGGCTCTTGGTCTTGCTTTTGGTCTCGGTGGTAAGGATGCTGCACAGAAGTGGATTGAGAAGACAACTAGTCATGTTATAGAAAGAGATTAATTTTTTCTAAAGGTAAAATATAATGAAAAAGCCTCGAAAAATCTTCGAGGCTTTTTTGTCTTGATGAATTGTAATTTACAGGATCCAAAGTATTGGCGGCAATTTTTCTGGGTCTAGAATTGTAGGTTCAGCTTCTTCTTTTGCAATTTTGCGTAATTTCTGAGCTAGTTGTTCATAAACCTTTTTTAATTCTGGATATTGGGCCAATTTTTTTCCAAAACTAGATCTAGATGGTATGACATTGTTCATATTATTCCTATTCCTTTTTAATTATATACTATATTTATCCCCACCTTCTCCCCAGAAAGCTTTATCTATTGACATATAAACAGTCCCGAGTATACTACTGATTACTCCTGAATGTATATCAATTTTAACCACTTACTCTTGCGGCCATAGCCATATTCCGACTTGAGTCGGGACGTAGCTCAGAGCCGCTTAATAAAGCGGTTTTTTATTGAATGAATACACGATTGTAATTTGAAAATCTAATATCTCAAATTAGGCCCATTGTTATCCTGAGTAAGGAGGACGATGAGGCAAGCTTATATAGGCGGCAAGTCTATATAAGCCGTCCTGTATGTTCGGGTCGAACATACAGGATAAGCAAGTAGGTAAGTAAAACTCACTATTGCTTGTAGGAGTAATAGTGGGTACGTAAGCGGTTTTTAGAATTCCTGACAGGAATTATAAGGGCGTATGGTGGATGCCTTGGCTAGAAAAAGCGATGAAGGACGCAGCGTAGCGGCGATACGCTTCGGGGAGGTGCTAAGCAACCTTTGATCCGGAGA